>NZ_JAVTDB010000027.1:0-41592 GCF_032139365.1 Staphylococcus kloosii | reverse complement strand
TGGCTGATGGGTTGTAGTAATTGTTTTGTACTTTTGATCATAACAATTATTGGTATTTCTGCATTTTTAGTTTTATTTACTAATTCTAATATTACAAAACTAGTAATTCAAAATCTTCGAAAATATTAGAACATACAAAATAAACCACACTACAATAAATGATAATTTAGGAAGTAACAGTATATTCAGTAACTAACTCTATATAAGTTGGTCCTTCTGTATTACCAACAATAGTCAAAGATACTGGTTTAATTACTGATATAGAAGTTACAAATAAAGGGAAATAGGTACTAATTAATTATAGTCATATGTTTAAATTAAAAACTGATGATAAATCATTAGATACCGATTCAAAAGCATCATTTTCTGCAAATCAGGTTAGAAGAAAATTAAGTGTTTTAAAGTAGGTTATTAAATATTCTAGTAAGTTTGATGGCTATTCAGATATACACGCAAGTAACAAAAAAAATGGACAAACCGCTAACAGAGAAATTAAAAAATATTCTTAGTTAAACAATCTGCCCTTTTTTTGCTTCTTTTATATTTCAGCTACACTTTTAAAGATTTTTAAATACTTGTTTCAAGCCATTTAGAAAACTATATTACATCATCATGTGTGGATTAATATCGATTTTCAATGATAATTTATGTTTTAAATATTCACCATGATAATAATCGTCTAAATATTGTAATGCTTCATGTAACGCTGGTTCATTTTTATATTTAATTAGAATTTGGAAGCGATATTCGTTATTTATTCTAGATAAGGCCGCTGGTGATGGGCCTAGTACAAATGCTTTATCTGAAATGTGTTGCACTAAAATTTTGTGGATATGTTTAGATGCTTCCATAACTTTTTTCATATCTTGGTGTGCAATAGTAAAGTTGATTAAAAAGAAATATGGTGGATATTTACCTAATTTTCTATAATTCATTTCTTTATCGTAAAATGACAAATAGTCATTCAATTGCACATCTTTAATAGCATAATGATCGGGATTATAGGTTTGTATTAATACTTCTCCCTCTTTATCATGTCGCCCTGCTCTACCAGCAACTTGTGTTAATAACTGAAACGTACGTTCACTTGACCGGAAATCTGGTAAATTTAACATCGTATCCGCATTTAACACGCCAACGAGTGTAATATTAGGAAAGTCTAAACCTTTAGCAATCATTTGCGTCCCTAATAATATATCACCTTTACCTGCACCAAAATCATTTAATAATTTTTCATGTGCGCCTTTTCTAGAAGTTGTATCCACATCCATACGAATGATATTAGCTTCAGGAAATTCTCGCTGTAACAACTCTTCCACACGTTGTGTACCTGTTCCAACTTGACGAATATGTTCACTGTCACAGTTTGCACATGAATTTGAGGGTGTTTCTTGATAGCCACAGTAATGACATTTTAACTGGTCTGCCGACTTATGATATGTTAGCGAAATATCACAATTAGGGCATTGTGGCACATGTCCACAGTCTCTACAAAGCATAAATGAAGCATAACCTCGACGGTTTAAGAATAAGACGATTTGTTCCTTCTTTTCTAAACGAGTTTGAATTGCGTCACGTAATTTATTAGAGAACATTGAACGATTGCCTTCGCTTAATTCCACGCGCATATCTACAATCTCGATTTCTGGCATAGCTTGATTATTAACTCTTGTAGGTAATGGCAATAAATCATATACCTTTTTATCTGCACGTGCATAAGATTCTAGACTTGGCGTTGCACTCCCTAAAATTAAAGGACAGTTATGGAATTGACTTCTCCATTGTGCAATATCTCTGGCATGATAACGAGGATAATCTTCTTGCTTATAAGATGATTCATGTTCTTCATCTATAATAATCATACCTAGGTTTTTAAATGGCGCAAAGACGCTAGATCTAGCACCGACACTCACTCGAGCTCGTCCATCACGAATCTTTTGCCACTCATCATAACGTTCACCTTTCGATAAACCAGAGTGTAGTACTGCAACATCATCACCAAACCGGCGTTTGAAACGTAATACCATTTGAGGTGTTAGGGCAATTTCTGGCACTAACATCATAGCCTCTCTGCCGAGTTCCAACACTTCTTCAATAGTATGCAAGTAAACTTCTGTCTTGCCCGAACCAGTGACACCGTGAAGTAAAAACGTTTGTTGTTCATGTGCATTTACTTTTGCTGAGATTGCATCAAAGGCCATTTGTTGAGAATCTGTCAAGGCTTGTTTGGCTTCTTGTTCAAATACACGTGTTTCAAACGGATCACGTTCTACTACGGTGTCATATTTTTCAACGTAACCTTTTTTAACTAGTGTATCTATACTAGATTTAGACAAACCCATCTCTTCTATATCTCTCAACAAAACGGTATGATGTCTTTCATCTATCAAATATGCATATAAATCATATTGTTTAGCTGATTTTTCAAGCGTTTGTAAAACTTCATCATAGTTACAACCCTCGGTAACTTTAACGGCACGTTGCTTTTTCTTTGTTGTGTTTTGCGACAAGATTGTTTCTTCTGTAATGGCTCCGTTATTTAGATATTGCACGAGTTCGGTAATATCGTCATTACGTTGCGCTTCTTTATACAGATAATGACCGTCGCTGTTAAATTTACTTAATAACGAAGATGGCATCAATTGCTCATCATTGAGTTTAAAAACTTTAGTATATTTAGCTTTAATTGCGCTAGGTAACATGACTTCTAACATTGAAATGCGTTTCGTCACGAAATATTGACTATACCACTCACTTAATTCAATTAATTCAGGCGTCAATTCTGGTCTAATATCCTGTACTTCTTTAACCTCTTTTAATTTTGAAGTATCAAGTTGTTCATCTGGTGTTTCAGTAATTGACATTACATAACCTTGAATTGTTCTTGGACCAAATGGCACAATAACTCTCATACCAATTTGTAGAATAGATTGTAATCGTGTTGGGATAATATAATCAAATGTGAAATCAACACTTTTGGACGGTATATCAACGATTACTTTCGCTATCATATTATTGCCACCTTGCTTCAAGTTCATTTAATATTTTATCGGCAAGCGCTTTTTTAGTATCTTTACCGAGTTTTACGGCATCTTTAGTTGCAAAATGCATCGTATAATCATTATCATCTGAACTAAAACCAATAGATGTATCACCTACATTATTAGCTATGATTACATCAGCATTTTTTTTGACTAACTTTTGTTGTGCATAGTCATCAATATTTTGTGTTTCTGCTGCAAACCCTACTAAATATTGATGTGTTTTATGTTCGCCTAGATATTTTAAAATATCCGGTGTGCGTTTAAACGTTACCGACAGTTCTCCATCTTGCTTTTTCAATTTATGATTAAGTGTTTCACTCGGAGCATAATCTGATACTGCTGCTGCCTTAAATACGATATCTAACTGTTCGTATCTTGATGCAACAGCTTCAAACATTTCTTCTGCGCTTTGTACTTTTACTAAAGTTATGTTTTTAGATTGTGGTTGCGGCAAATGTGTAGGCCCGCTTACAATTGTTACGTTTGCGCCTCGTTTCGCTAAAGCCTCTGCTAAGGCATAGCCCATTTTTCCTGATGAACGATTGGATAAGTAACGTACCGGATCAAGCACTTCTATTGTTGGTCCCGCGGTAACTAACGCATTTTTACCATTAAATGTACTATAATCAATTTCTTTATCTATTTGCTTATTGTTTATAAAATGTTCTATTTTAGCTAAAATTTGTAACGGTTCTTCCATACGACCCTTTGCAACATAACCACATGCTAAATAACCTTCACCCGGTTCGATAAAATGGTACCCATCTTCACTTAAAGTAGACATATTCTGTTGCGTTCTTTTATTTTCGTACATATGCACATTCATTGCAGGTGCAATAAATTTAGGTGTTTCCGTAGCTAATAAAGTTGAAGTTACCATATCGTCAGCGATACCATTACTTAACTTTGCTATAGTGTTTGCAGTAGCAGGTGCTACGATAATAACATCTGCCCAGTCTCCAAGCGCAACGTGTTGTATTTCTTGAGGATTTTGTTCAAGAAAAGTGTTTGTATAGACAGTGTTTCTGCTAATAGCTTGGAATGATAACGGAGTAACAAATTCTTGTGCATTATCTGTTAACATGACGCGCACATCATAACCAGCTTGTGACAATTTACTAGTTAAATCTATAGCTTTATAAGCTGCAATTCCACCAGTAACTGCTAATAATATATTTTTCATTATAAAGTTACCTCCATAAAACTCAATTCAACTCACACCAACACGTTAATTCGATGTTGCAAGTGTTTGATTTTAACGTTCTCTTTACGCTTTCATCGCTAATTATACACAAAAGATTAAAATTATAAAAAAGACACACCTCGAAGTTAAAGGTATGTCTCACAATGCTTTTAGTATGAGCTTAAAATTTAGTTTTGTACGCCATCTGGGTAAACTTTACCTTCAGCTATTTCTTCTAAAGCTCTACCAACAGCTTTTTTTGATCTATAGCGTTCAAGTAATTCTGTATCTTCTACATCTTCTAATTCACGCGCGCGCTTCGCAGCAGTAGTGGCGATTAAATATTTAGAGTTTATTTTAGCAGTTAATTGGTTTAATGGTGGGTATAACATTATTTTTTGGCCTCCAATATCATTTTTCTATATCTTGCTTCTATACGTTCTCTTTTTAAATGTTCTGCTTCCACGATTGATTGAATGCGTTGCTTAGCTAATTCAACCTCGTCATTGACAACAACATAATCGTATAAGTTCATCATTTCAACTTCATTTCTAGCTTCTTTAACACGACTTTGAATTTTCTCATCCGATTCAGTGCCTCGACCGACTAAACGTTCACGTAAATGGTCTAAGCTTGGTGGAGCGAGAAATATAAATAAAGCGTCAGGAAATTTTTTACGTACTTGCTTGGCTCCTTCAACCTCAATTTCTAAAAATACATCATAACCTTGGTCCATTGTATCTTTAACATATTGAACAGGAGTTCCATAATAGTTCCCTACATACTCAGCATATTCTATAAATTGATCTTGCTTAATTAATTCTTCAAATTCAGCCTTTGATTTGAAAAAGTAATCAACACCATCGACTTCTCCAACGCGCATTTCACGTGTCGTCATAGAAATAGAATATTTGTAAGATGTAGATGGATCATCGAATATTTTCTTTCTAACTGTACCTTTACCAACACCAGATGGCCCAGATAGTACTATCAACAAACCTTTCTCATTATCCATTCCTTATAACCTCTCTAAGCTATACTATATTATTTACATATGATACCATAACAAAGCTTTAATTGTATAGCATACTTATAACAATCTTTACCTATGACCAAATGATTGCTACATGTTACAATTAAATGAATGACTTAAAATAAGGTGGCTGACTTAAATGGCATATGATGGCTTATTCACGAAAAAAATGGTTGAATCTCTACAATTTTTAACAAGTGGAAGAATTCACAAAATCAATCAACCTGAAAACGATACAATAATTATGGTGGTCCGCCAAAACCGTAAAAACCATCAACTATTATTATCCATACATCCTAGTTTTTCTAGGTTACAACTGACTAATAAAAAATATGATAACCCTTTTGATCCACCTATGTTTGCACGTGTTTTTCGTAAACATTTAGAGGGTGGCTTTATTAAGGCAATTAAACAAATTGGCAATGACCGTAGAATTGAAATAGACGTAGAAAGTAAAGATGAAATTGGCGATACGATTTATCGTACTATTATTTTGGAAATCATGGGTAAACACAGTAATTTAATTCTCGTCGATGACAAGCGTAAAATTATTGAAGGTTTCAAACATTTAACACCAAATACTAACCAATATCGTACTGTTATGCCCGGTTTCCAATACGAAACACCGCCAACTCAAAATAAAATGAATCCATTTGAAATTACTGGCGCTGAAGTGACACAGTATATTGACTTTAATAGTGGTAAAATCGCTAAACAATTACTCAATCATTTTGAAGGTTTCAGTCCTTTAATAACTAATGAAATTGTGAGTCGTAGACAATTTATGACAAGTGAAACTTTGCCAGAAGCATTTGACGAAGTGTTATCTGAAGTAAAAACTGAGCCTACACCTGTCTTTCATAAAAATCATGAAACTGGAAAAGAAGACTTTTATTTTATGAAATTGCAACAATTTCATGACGACATGACGGTTTACGATTCATTACACGAATTGCTAGATCGTTATTATGAAGCACGTGGCGAAAGAGAACGTGTGAAACAACGTGCAAATGATTTAGTAAAATTTGTACAACAACAATTGCATAAATATCAAAATAAATTAAGTAAGCTTATTGATGAACAAGAAGCAACGAAAGAAAAAGATAAACAACAACTTTATGGTGAATTAATTACCGCAAATATATATCGTATTAAACAAGGCGATGAAAATGTAACTGCACTAAATTATTATACGAATGAAGAAGTAACCATTCCGCTTAATCCTACCAAATCGCCATCGGTCAATGCACAATACTATTACAAACAATATAATAGATTGAAGACGCGTGACCACGAGTTAGATAAACAAATTGCTTTAACAAAAGAAAATATTAATTACTTTGAAAATATCGAACAGCAACTCGCACATATCACAGTTAATGAAATCGATGATATTAGAGATGAGTTAGCTGAACAAGGCTTTATGAAACAACGTAAACAAAGTAAGAAAAAGAAAAAACCAGAACTTAAATTACAAAGTTATCTAGCAACAGATGGTACACACATCTTAGTTGGTAAAAATAATAAACAAAATGATTATTTAACGAACAAAAAAGCGAATAAAAGCCATATTTGGTTCCATACTAAAGATATTCCAGGTTCACACGTCGTCATCCTTGATGATAATCCTAGCGATGAAACGATTAAAGAAGCGGCGATGTTGTCTGCTTACTTTTCTAAAGCTGGTAATTCAAGTCAAATCCCTGTAGATTATACCGAAATCAAACATGTGCACAAACCTTCTGGTGCTAAACCTGGCTTTGTCACTTATGACAATCAAAAAACATTATTCGTTACGCCTGACTACGATCATATCCAAAAGATGAAAAACGATAACTAACAACAAAAGAATAATAAATAAAAGCTGAAAACTTGAATGATCATTCAAGTTTTCAGCTTCTTTTGTTATTGCTTTTCTGGTAAAGCTAATTGGAAGTTAACGCCAAATTTATCGACAATCCAAGTAAATTCTCTGAATGTTGGTGGCATTTCTGTTTTTGGCATCAATATAGCGCCACCGCTTTTTAATTTACTAAATAAATGTTCCATTTCCATGGTACTTTCTACTGTTACATATAAAGACATTGCAGGTGTCATATCAATATCAACACCATTCACATTATCTATGGCCATCAATACTTGATCTTTAATTCGAAATATTGCATGTTGTACAGCGCCAGCCATTTCACCACTATCTTCGCCATATTTAACTAAAGTTAAAATTTCAGCATCGTCAAAAGTATTAACGTATAAATTTATTGCTTCTTCAGCATTTCCATTAAACATCAAAAAGGTTGTAACTTTAGGTATAAGCATCATTTTACCCCTCTCTACTTTTCTATCTACTTATATCATAACGATATTATTATTATAAATCGAGTTGTGCTATTTATAGCTAATTCATATTCATAAAGCCATTACCTAGCACATCTCGTACATCATGTATAACTAAAAAGGCATTTTCATCAATTTCACTGACCATTCGTTTAACACGTGTTACTTGTGATTGCGGAACGACAACATATAACATACTCGTTTCTGTTTTGCCATAACCACCCATACCTTTTAATAAAGTAGAACCTCTACCAGTAAAGGAATTTATCGCATTACTAATATCTTCACTTTTACTAGAAATAACAGTAACAGCTTTTTTAGGATTGAATCCTTCAATAATAAATGAAGTGGCACGTTCTGTAATAAATAACATAATAATTGTGAATAATACATTTTTCAAAGGTAAAACGAGTAAAAATGACAACACGACTAACCCATCTAAAATAAAAATACCTTGAGAGGTTTTAACGTCAAAATATTTATTTAACATCTTAGCGATGACCGAAGTACCACCTGCAGTACTACCTGCTGCTATGATAAATCCACATCCAATACCAATGAATACACCACCAAATACTGAACTTATAATAAAATCATGAATGCCTAAATTGAAATCTTCAGTCAACCTTAAAAAGAATGACAGCGCAGTATTTGTAATAAATGTGTATACCGCAGTAGCTTTACTTAAAAACTTCCACCCTATAATAATAACTAATGTGTTAATGATTAATGAGGATATAGCAGGTGAAAATCCTAACGTATATTTAAGCGCTAAAGATATTCCAATCGTACCGCCATCGCCCATATTTGCTCCTAAAATAAAAAAGCTAACGCCAAGTGCGTTAATAAATGAGCCAATAATACAAAAGAGTACATTTTTATAGTGGTCTTTGAATAGTTTTTTCATACGCAGCTCCTAACGATAATTAATTATCCGTGGTTTTTAATTTGTCTATGTTAAAATACGGGTATTGTAATAAGTAAATGATTGATAAAAAGAGAAAAACGTCTTACTATAAATAGCAAATAGTTTAGCATATATATATAAGTATTTATCTACATCTTCTTAAATTAATATTACCTATAAAAATAATTTTTATGGCTTTTATTTTCACTCAATCAATCTTTGGAGGTTCGATAACATGATCTATATTATTTCATTACTAGTAGCCGCAGCTTTTATATTGCTAGGTTATATTCTAACGAAAATTTTTATACGTTAAATATTAAAAAGAGAGCGAGACCCAATTGAAAACTTAGTCTCGATCTCTTTTTTACTATTAAATATGTCCTTTGGCTTTAATGTCAGATTTTGCTTTTTTAAAAATGTTTTTATCTGAAGCCGAGGATAACCATTCATTTTGATCATTTGTATTATGTTCATTGCGATAATCATCAGTTTTAGATAAAAATTTGTTTACATGAGAAAACTGTCGGTAAACATCGTGTGGGTTATTTGACATGATATTACCCCCTCTGCTTAACATTTTATGCTAAGTTGTCTCTCCATTCAACTAATGTCTTAATATCTTCTTCTGAAATATCCCCATTATCTTTAGCTACTTCTATTAATTCATTATAGTCGCTTAAAGTGTAAAATGGAACACCTACGTCATTAAATAATTCATCTGCTTTGTTCAAACCATAAGTAAAAATAGCCACGACGCCTAATACTTCAGCACCTGCTTCTTTCAAAGCATCTACGGCAGTAATTGAAGACCCACCAGTTGAAATTAAATCTTCAATAACAACAACTTTTTTACCTTTACTTAATGCGCCTTCAATTTGATTTTGTTTACCATGACTTTTACTTTTAGAGCGTACATAGTTCATTGGTAAATTCAATACTTCAGATACATATGCTGCATGAGGAATACCAGCCGTTGCAGTACCTGATACGATTTCTACATTTGAAAATTTTTCTTTAATTAACGCACTTAAGCCATCTCTAATTTCAGTTCTCACTTTTGGATAGCCTAACGTCACTCTGTTGTCGCAATATATTGGTGATTTAATTCCTGAACTCCAAGTAAATAAATCATTGGGTGATAGTGAAACTGCACCAATATCTAATAATGATTGCGCTATACTTTTTGTCATATTAACCTAACCAACTTTCTTTAATTTTGTGATAACTAGCGACAGGATCGTCACTTTGTGTTATCGGTCTACCTACAACGATATGCGTAGAACCTAATTTTTTAGCATCTTCTGGTGTTGTTATCCGCTTTTGATCGTCTGTTTGATTATCTGCAGGACGTATACCTGGTGTAACTTTTAAAAATGATCCACCTAAATGATTTTTTAGCATTGTCGTTTCAAGTGGTGAACATACTACCCCATCTAACCCTGCTTTTTGAGCAAGCGTGGCATAATTTAACACCGCTTCATCCATTGACGTTTTAATATTTTGTTGTTCATTCAGCATTGCTTGGCTCGTTGAAGTTAATTGTGTTACGGCAATAATTTTAATATCAGAATTATTTTTACGAATGCCAGCGACGGCACGTTCCATCATTGTCGTACCGCCCGCTGCATGCACATTCACTAAATCTACATCAAGTTTACTTAAACCTTCCATCGCTTTGCCGACTGTATTTGGAATATCATGCAATTTCAAGTCAAGGAAGATATCATGCCCACGCTCTTTTATTGATTCAATAAGTTGTGGACCTGTTTGATAAAATAACTCCATACCTACTTTCACAAATAATGGCTCATCAAAGTTATCTAAAAAATTATTTACAGCATCTTCAGTATTAAAATCGAGTGCGATAATTGGTAATTGGTTCATTTAAATTGGTCTCCTTACTGAACGTGTATAAAATTCAAGCTTTATTAACAATCATTCTAAGATACATTACATATTTGCCATGTTAAATGTCATGCTTTCGATAACATTTGTTAATGCATTAGCAGTATCTAATGAAGTAAGACATGGAATGCCATTTTCAACTGTTGTTCTTCTAATTTGGAAGCCGTCTCGTTCTACTTCTTTACCTTTAGTCATAGTATTAATAACTATTTGAACTTCGCCATTTTGAACACGTGTTAACAAGTCATCTTCATTGCCAATTTTACCAACAACTTCTGCAGGAATAGCGCGTTCTGCTAATTTTGCAGCAGTACCTTGCGTAGCTAATATTCTATAACCAACTTCATGTAATCTATTGGCAATATCAATAATCTCATCTTTATCTTTATCACTTACCGTAATTAATACAGTGCCATGATCTTTTACTTCAACACCACTTGCTGTCAGACCTTTATACAATGCTTTTTCCATTGTTAAGTCTTTACCCATCACTTCACCAGTAGATTTCATTTCAGGTCCAAGCGTAATGTCGACGTTTTTCAATTTATTAAAGCTGAATACAGGTGCCTTTACAAATACGCCTTGTGAATAAGGTTGAATGCCTTCTTTGAAACCTAAATCTTTCAATTTATCGCCGATAATCGCACGCATTGCTAATTGTGCCATTTGAATATCAGTAATTTTACTTAAGAATGGTACTGTACGGCTAGATCTTGGATTTACTTCAAGTACATAAACACCATCGTGTGCAATAACAAATTGAATATTAATTAAACCAACAATGTTTAAGCCTTTAGCTAAACGAATAGTAAAATCTTCAAGTGTATAGATTTCATTTTGTGTTAATGTTTGAGGCGGATATACCGCGATTGAATCACCAGAATGTACACCCGCACGTTCAATATGTTCCATAATACCCGGAATTATTACCGTTTCGCCATCTGAAATAGCATCTACTTCGATTTCTTTACCAGTTAAATATCTATCTACCAACACTGGGTGGTCTGGACTTGCTTTAACTGCTTGATTCATGTAATTTTCAAGTTCTTCATCACTGTTGACGATTTCCATCGCACGTCCACCTAATACGTATGAAGGTCTTACTACGACTGGATAGCCTATTTCACGCGCATTAATTAATGCTTCTGATGGTGAAGTTGCAGTTTTACCGTTAGGTTGTGGCACGTCGATTGTATGCAATAACGCCTCGAATTCTTTTCTATCTTCTGCACGATTTAAATCGTCTAATGACGTGCCTAAGATTTTGACGCCTTTTTTGCTAAGCTTGTCCGCTAAATTGATTGCTGTTTGACCACCAAATTGTACGACTACGCCACTTGGTTGTTCTAAATCAATGATATTCATGACATCTTCTTCAGTTAAAGGTTCGAAATAAAGTTTGTCTGAAATTGAAAAGTCTGTAGACACTGTTTCAGGGTTGTTGTTAACGATAATTGCTTCATAGCCTGCATCTTGAATCGCCCATACAGCGTGAACTGTTGCATAATCAAATTCTACACCTTGACCAATACGAATTGGACCAGAACCTAATACTAATATTTTTTCTTTATCAGTCACGATTGACTCATTTTCATGTTCATAAGTACCGTAATAATAAGGTGTTGTCGATTCAAATTCAGCTGCACATGTATCGACCATTTTATATACAGGTTGAATACCATTTTCTTGTCTTAGTGCATACACTTCTTCTTCCGTCATATCAAATCTGTGTGCAATGACACGGTCACTGAAACCATAATTTTTAGCAAATTTTAAATAATCAATATCACCTTTATTCGCTTTCAAGTTATGTTCTATATCGATAATATGTTGAAATTTGTTTAAGAAGAAATAGTCTATTTTTGTTAATTCATGAATTTCTTCTAATGTTGTCCCGCGACGTATTGCTTCGCCAATGAAGAATAAACGCTCATCGTCTTGATCTTGTATTCTTTCTTTAATATAAGACAAATCAAAAGTCTCGCCATTAGGTAATCCTAAATGGTGAACGCCATATTCTAGTGAACGGATAGCTTTTAACAGAGATTCTTCATAAGTTCTACCAATAGCCATCACTTCGCCTGTCGCTTTCATTTGAGTACCTAGAACACGTTCACCTTTTTCGAATTTATCGAAGGGGAAACGTGGAATTTTAGAAATTACATAGTCTAAAGCTGGTTCAAATGCTGCGTAAGAAGTACCTGTTACTGGGTTCAACATTTCATCTAATGTTAATCCTACAGCAATTTTTGCCGCTAATTTTGCGATTGGATAACCAGTAGCTTTAGAAGCTAATGCAGATGAACGAGAAACACGTGGATTTACTTCGATAATATAATAATCCATAGAGTGAGGATCTAACGCTAACTGAACGTTACAGCCACCTTCTATACCTAAAGCGCGAATGACTTTTAATGACACGTCTCTTAACATTTGATATTCGATATCAGACAAAGTTTGACTTGGCGCAACGACGACTGAGTCACCTGTATGAATGCCGACAGGGTCGATGTTTTCCATGTTACAAACTACAATGGCATTGTCATTTTTATCACGCATTACTTCATATTCTATCTCTTTAAATCCAGCGATTGATTTTTCAATTAAACATTGTGTAGCTGGGCTATAATGTAAACCATTCGAGACGATTTCATGTAATTCGTCGTCATTGTAACAAATACCGCCGCCAGTACCTCCCATAGTAAATGCAGGTCTAACGATCAATGGATAACCTACTTGCTCTTTAAAGTGGAAAGCTTGTTCTACAGTATTAACAATGTCACTTTCAGGCACTGGCACGTTTAAATCATTCATTAATGTTCTAAATAATTCTCTGTCTTCAGCTTGTTGAATTGAATTTAATTCTGTACCTAATAATTGCACATTATTCGTTTCAAGTACGCCACTATCGTGCAATTGAATTGCCATGTTAAGACCTGTTTGGCCACCTAATGTTGGCAGTAAAGCATCTGGTTGTTCTTTACGAATAATACGAGCAATAAAATCATGCGTTAAAGGCTCAATATAAACTTTGTCTGCTACTTCTTTATCAGTCATTATTGTCGCCGGATTTGAGTTAACGAGTATAACTTTGTAACCTTCTTCTTTTAATGCTAAACAAGCTTGCGTCCCTGCATAATCAAATTCTGCAGCTTGTCCAATAATTATCGGACCAGAACCTATTACTAATATAGATTTAATATCATTACGTTTAGGCATTTGTCATACTCTCCTTCACTTTAAATTCATTAATCATTTCTATAAATTCATCAAATAAATAGTTTGAATCTGATGGACCTGGACATGCTTCAGGATGATATTGTACTGAAAATGCAGGTAACTTTTTATGTCTCAATCCTTCAACTGTATCATCGTTTATAGCAATATGTGTTATTTCTAAATCAGTTTGAGCTAATGAATCTTTATCGATTGCATAACCATGGTTTTGACTTGTTAAGGCTACTCTGCCAGTTTTTAAATCTTTAACTGGGTGGTTGGCACCACGATGCCCAAACTTCATTTTGAACGACGTTGCGCCTTGAGATAGTGCAAATAGTTGATGGCCAAGACAAATACCAAAGAATGGTATTTTACCTAAAATATTTTGTATCATTTGTACAGCTATTTGAACTTCTTCTGGATCTCCAGGGCCATTAGATAACATTACGCCATCTGGTGACATTCTAATGATGGCTTCAGCAGAAGTATCATACGGCACCACTGTGACATTACAACCACGTGCATTTAATTCTCTAACGATATTTTCTTTTTTACCAAAATCAACTAACACAATGCTATAGTGATAGCCTGTTGAAATATAAGGCGTCTTAGTAGATACAGTAGTCACTTCGTTACGTGGTAATTCTATCGTTTTTAATTGTTCAACCAAGTTTTCAATTTCATCTTTATTATCGGTAAAAGCGGCTTTTAACACGCCATGCTTTCTTATTTTACGAGTAATACTTCTTGTATCCACACCCGAAATGCCAGGTACATTATATTCTACTAAAACTTCGTGTAACGTTTTTTGTTGTCTAAAATTACTTGGCTTTTGGCTCGCTTCCTTTACCACTACGCCATTTAAACTCAATGCTAATGATTCAAAATCATCACGATTAATACCATAGTTACCGATTAATGGGTAAGTAAACGTAATGATTTGTCCTGTGTATGATGGGTCTGAGATTGTTTCTTGATAACCTGTCATTGCAGTATTAAAAACAATTTCTCCGATTGTTAAATCATCTGAACCTAATTTAAATCCTTCATAAAATGAACCGTCTTCAAGTACAAGATAGCGTTTTTGTAACATTACAGCTCCTCCTTAAATTTAACTTCACCCTCAACCATCGTTAACACTGGTGTACCATATACTTGATAACCAATAAATGGCGTATTAGAAGCTTTTGAATGAAAGTCTTCAGCCTTAATTTCTGTTTCTTTATCTAAGTTAATAATAGTTAAATCTGCTAAACTACCTTCTTCGAGCTTACCATAAGGTAAATCAAATGTTTGTGCAGGTTTTATTGTTAAATAATCCACAAGTTGTTGTAATGACCACGAGCCATTTTTAACAAAATGAGTATATAACAATGGAAATGCTGTTTCACTTCCTACAATACCAAACGGTGCTTTGGTCATTGGTTGATCTTTCTCTTCTTTGGCATGCGGTGCATGGTCTGTAGCAATACAATCAATAGTGCCATCTTCTAATGCGTCTAATAAGGCTTGTCTATCTTCTTTACTTCTTAATGGTGGATTCATTTTATAAATTGCATCATCACCCGGTACATCATCTTCCGTTAATAATAAATGATGTGGCGTTACTTCTGCAGTAACGTGAATGCCTGCTTTTTTAGCATCTCTAATTACACGTACACTTTCTTTCGTTGAAACGTGGCATACATGGTAATGTGCATTTGCTGCTTCGGCTAATAATACATCTCGTGCGATTTGTACCGCTTCACAAATATTCGGAATACCTGGAATGTCTAATTCAGCACTTCTTTTCCCCTCGTGCATAGCGCCGCCATAAATTAAGCTATTGTCTTCACAATGAGCTACAATTGCTTTGTTTACTTTCGCTGCTTCTTGCATTGCTTCATACATCATGCTCGCCGTTTGTACGCCTACACCATCATCTGTAAAAGCAAACGCCCCATTTTCTGCTAGAGCTTTGAAGTCTACATGTTCTTTGCCTGCTTGTCTTTTTGTAATTGATGCATAAGGTAATACTCTAACGCTTGCATCATTAGCAATAATATTATTTAATACGCTTAAATTTTCTACATCATCTGGTACAGGACGTGTGTTAGGCATTGGACATACAGTTGTAAAACCACCTCTAGCTGCAGCTTTTGTACCTGTTGCGATTGTTTCTTTATGTTCTCCCCCTGGTTCTCTTAAATGCACGTGAACATCAACTAATCCAGGTGCAACGAATTGACCTTGTGCATCAATAATTTCTACGTCTTGATCCACTGCTATACTTTGTGCGATTTGTTTAACTTGCTTGCCATCAATTAAAATCGAATTTTCTTGTAATTCTCCGTTATTTAAAACTTTAGCATTTGTAATTAATTTCATATTATTGTTCCCCTTTCGTTTGTAAAACTGCATCAATAACTGCCATACGTATATACATGCCGTTTTGCATTTGTTGGAAAATGCGTGACTTCGGTGCTTCAACTAATGAACTATCTATTTCTACGCCTCTATTAACTGGAGCTGGATGCATCACAATCGCTTGTCGCTTTAATCGATTGTAACGTTCAACAGTTAAACCATAAAGTTGATGATAATCATTTGACTCAAATGATAAAACTTCATCACTATGATGCCGTTCATGCTGTACTCTCAACAACATGACAATATCTACTTCTTCAATAACATCATCTATATTGACATATGGTGCTTCCAATGTGTCGTCCTTCCAAGAATCAGGACTAGAAAACATTACATTTGCACCTAATGCACGTAGACTAAAGTAATTACTTCTAGCCACACGAGAATTTTTAATGTCGCCACAAATGACAATGTTTAAACCGTTAAATGATTCGAAAGATTCATAGATAGTCATTAGATCAAGTAAACTTTGTGTCGGGTGTTGGCCGCTACCATCTCCAGCGTTAATGATAGGGATATTAATATTACTTAGCCCGTCGTAATACGCATTTTGAAAATGTCTTATGACTAATAAATCTACGCCAATACTTTCTAATGTTTTACACGTGTCATACAGCGACTCGCCTTTTTGTACTGAAGATGTCGTCGTTTCAAAATCGACTAAATTTAAACCTAATTTTTGTTCGGCAACAATAAAGCTACTTTTAGTACGTGTCGAATTTTCAAAAAATAAATTAGCTACGAATTGGTTACTATATTGTGGTGTTGTAATATTATGCGCTTTATATTTACAAGCTTGTTGAATAAGATGATAAATTTCATCCGTTGTGAGATGTTCCATAGATAATAATTGTTGCATCTTCGGCCTCCTAATTTACTTTAATTACCTTACCTTGATTGCTTGGGCAAAATTAAGTTCAATATGATACCCGCCAATGCAGCTAACGCCATACCTTCTATTTGTAAATTTACGCCAATCGGTTTGAGATTCAGCATTAGGTTTCCAATACCGACAACAAGAATTACTGAAGCGATAACTAAATTACGATTTTGAGCAAAGTCAATTTCACTTTCTACTAACATACGTAATCCACTTGAAGCGATAATCCCAAATAACAAAATTGAAACACCGCCCATAACTGGTGTTGGTATGGATGAGATTAATGCCGTGAATTTTCCTACAAATCCTAGCACAATTGCTATGACTGCAGCACCACCAATAACATAAATACTGTATATTTTAGTTATCGCTAACACACCAATGTTTTCACCGTAAGTAGTACTTGGTGGCCCGCCAATAACACTCGCAACCATTGTTGAGACACCGTCGCCTATAATTGATTTATCTAGGCCGGGATCTTTAAAGAAGTTTTTCCCTACGATTTTGTTAATAACCATCTGATGGCCTATATGTTCACTGACTGTCACAAATACGATTGGTACCATGACTAGAATTAAACCTAGATGAAACGATGGATGGTAATCTTTAAACGGTAAATAAATATCTGGCAATTGTAACCATTTTGCATTTGCAATTGTACTGAAGTTGACAATTCCCATGAACGCAGCAACAATATATCCAGTGACGATACCGATTAGTACTGGTATTAAAGAAAGAAAGCCTTTGAAAAATCCTTGTACAATGACTGTAACTAGTAAAGTTACTAACGCTACAATCAAATAACTTAGATTGTAGCCTTTCATGTCACTAGCATTTTCGTACATGGCCATGTTTACAGCCGTTGGTGCTAAACTTAATCCTATTACCATAATGACTGGGCCAACTACTACGGGCGGTAATAAACCCATTAACCAATTTGTACCACTCAATCTAATCGCGATGCCGATGATGACATACATTAATCCACTCATGAATAAAGCCATCAACATATCGCCTAAACTATGAGAATGTAATCCACTAATAATTGGCGTTATAAAAGCAAAGCTAGAACCTAGATAAGCAGGTATTTTAGCTTGCGTAATTAATATGTATAATAATGTGCCAATACCCGAAGCAAGCAATGCTGCCGATATTGGTAATCCTGTAAGAAATGGTACTAGAACCGTAGATCCAAACATCGCAAATAAATGTTGGGTACTTAAAAACGCCCACTGCCCTAACTTTGGTCTATCGCGTACATCTAATACGGGTTTGGCTGTCCTTTCAAACATTTCTTCGTTTCTCATAGTCTGTCGCTTCCTCTCATAAAAAAATCTCTTTACATATATTCATGTAAAGAGACTAAAAAAGTTTATACCTCGACTGTTAAAGAAAGTCACATTAAACTAACTTAAACGTCGTGTTATAAGTATAAATACAATCATAGAAATTTTTCTACGATTGCTCCTTTTTCAGTCTCTCGTACTGAGTTAAAAGGTTTATTCAATTACTACTGCATTTTTATGATCAATTTCTTCTAAATAGACAGAAACATCTTCATCACGAGATGTAGGAATGTTTTTCCCAACAAAGTCAGCGCGAATTGGCAATTCTCTATGACCTCTATCTACTAACGTCGCTAAGCCTATTTTATTCGGTCTAGCATGTTGTAAGATAGCATCTAATGAAGCTCTTACTGTTCTACCGGTATATAATACGTCATCGATGATAACTACAATTTTATTGGTGATATCGACACCAATTTCATAAGATTTGTCACCATTCGTATCGTTAACTTGTTCTAAATCATCACGAAATTGTGTAATATCAATCGTACCCGTAGGCACTTCACAAGCTTCAATCATTGCAATTTTTTGTTGAATTCTATTGGCTAAAAAAGCGCCACGCGTTTTTATACCTAGTAAAACTAAATTATCTGTACCTTTATTATATTCTAAAATTTCATGTGCAATACGTGTAACTGTCCTTTGAATAGCTGCTTCATCCATAATAATACGTTCTGACATAAGGCACACCTGCTTTCTTTAAATGTTAGTTATCATGATATAAAAAAACCTCATATCTTCAATTGAAGATATGAGGTATTCCCAGAAAAAATTTAAAGTATAAAAGAGTATGAATGAGCTTGACTCAATTGGTATCTCAAAATATACTTTGTGCATTAAAATACACTACTATATTAATCAATGTATATACTACATTATATAATAAATTCTCTCTTGGTTCATATCTTTGAAGTCTCTCTGGACTTTCAATTAAAGATGACCGATTCCTTATTAAACTGTCACCATTTTACCTTACATTTTACAGCAAGTCAATAAACATATTATGCCGAAACCAATTAATAGTCATTATGCATCTGTACGACGTAGCTCTTCTAACAATTGCGTAAATGATTCAGGTAATGGTGCTTCTTTTTCAATATATTCATTTGTCACTGGATGATCAAAACCAATAATACCAGCGTGCAATGCTTGTCCATCAAGATCTAAAGTTTTTCTAGGACCATATTTAGGATCTCCTGCTAATGGGAAACCAATATATTTCATATGTACACGAATTTGGTGCGTACGTCCTGTTTCAAGTTGACACTCTATTAAAGTAAAGTTTTTAAAATGTTCTTTCACATTAAAGTGTGTAACTGCTTCTTTACCATCATCAACAACATCCATAGACTGACGATCATTTTTATTACGACCAATAGGTGCATCAACTGTACCGTAATCATGAGGAATATTACCATGCACCAGTGCTGTATATTTACGAGTGACTGTTTTATCTATAAGTTGTTCGACTAAACTTCTATGTGCCACATCATTTTTAGCAACCATTAATAGACCAGAAGTATCTTTATCAATTCTGTGCACAATCCCAGGTCTTACTTCACCGTTAATACCTGAAAGATTTTTCATTTGATACATTAATCCATTTACCAATGTACCTGTATAGTGACCCGCTGATGGATGCACAACCATACCTTTAGGTTTATACACTATCGCAACGTCATCATCTTCATAATAAATATCTAAGTTTAAATTTTCTGGAACAATATCCGCTTCGACGATGTCTTTTTCAGTAACTTCGATTGCGTCATTCATTTTTACTTTATAGTTTGATTTAACATCCTTGCCGTTAACTTTAACTAATTTTTCTTTAATCCAATCTTGCATTTGTGTACGTGACCATTCTGAATTTAGTTCAGCCAACACTTTATCTATGCGTTGACCTACATCAGCAGAATTATCTATTTTAAAATTATGTGTAGTCATTAAATACTCCTATCTATTTTCCTTTTTTAACATCTATTAACAGTGTAATTATAATCAATATGACACCTATCGTTAAACTTGAATCGGCAACGTTAAAAATTGGAAAATTATATCCAACAATATATGTGTCAATAAAATCTACTACTTCCCCATGAAACAAACGATCTATAAAATTGCCTAGTGCACCGGCAAATAGTAAACTCAAAGCTATTTGCATAAATAAATTATGCTTAGCTTCTTTAATATAAAAAACAATTAACACGATTAAAATAATTACGGTGATGATAACAAAGAAACTCATTTTACCACTTAAAATGCCCCATGCTGCACCATTGTTACGATGTGATGTAATATTTAAAAAACCTGGTATGACTTCAAAAGAATCGCCTATGCGCATAGAAGATGCAATAACAAATTTTGTTATTTGATCTAAAATTAAAATAATAATGGCGATAAATAAAGTAGTTCCGATATAATACTGACGCTTCATGATTGTGCCTCCTAAATCACTTTACAACATAATATATTATAGCTTACTCATAACTATAAAAAAAGTTTAGTTATGTTATAAAGTTGAACTTGCTTAATTTTAAATTATTTATTACATAAAAAGAAGCCATTTATTTAAATTATTGTTCAATAAAAAACCTAGACAAACTGTAAAAAGTAATTTGTCTAGGTCATTATTTATAATTAAACTAATGTTTTGACTACTTCTTGGCATCTAGGGCATAAATGATCGAGTTCACCTACAGAACCTAATTCTGTGCTGTAATTCCAGCAACGTTCACATTTTTCACCTTCTGCATGTTCAATACGAATATCACCGTATTGATAAGCAGTACCATTTTCAACGTTAGAAGTAACTTCAACTTGAGAAGTAATAAATAATTGTTCTAAATCTGAAAATTGTTGTAAGAATTCAGAAGGTTTAAAGCTATCATTGTCGCCAATTATAACTTTAGCTTCTAATGATTTACCAATTACTTTCTCGTTACGCGCTACTTCTAATGCACGGTTAACATCATCACGTAATTTCATTAGTTTATTCCATTTTTCTAATAACGCTGAATCTACTGCTTCTACTTTAGGCATATGCGTTAAATGCACACTTTCCTCAGTTACGTGCGGAATATGAGACCAAACTTCGTCTGCAGTGTGAACTAAGATTGGTGCAAGCAATTTAGTCATATCAACAATGATACGATAAAGAACTGTTTGCATACTACGGCGTTTATGCGCATCACGAGCTTCGATATAAAGAATATCTTTACCATAATCTAAATAGAAATTACTTAACTCAACATTGATGAAGTTTTGAACTTCTTGATAAATATCAAGATAATCGAAATCATCATAATGCTCTAAAGTATTCGCCGTAAATTCTCTTAATCTATTTAATAAATATTTATCTACTTCTAATAACTCACTTTCAGGTATCGCGTTTACTGCTGGATCAAAGTCGTTCACGTTACCTAACATGAATCTTAGTGTATTTCTAATTTTTCTATAAACATCTGAAGTTTGTTTTAAGATTTCATCAGAGATACGAACATCGGCTAAATAGTCAACACTACTTACCCATAAACGCGCAATATCTGCACCTTTTTGTTTAACGATCTGGTCAGGTACGATTACGTTACCTAATGATTTACTCATTTTTTTACCTTCGCCATCCATAACGAATCCATGAGAAAGTAACATTTTATATGGAGATTGCGCTCTAGTTGCTACCGCTGTAGTAATAGAAGAATTAAACCAACCACGATATTGGTCACTACCCTCAAGATATAAATCTGCTGGGAATGATAATTCTGGTCTAGCTTCTAACACACCTCTATGAGATGAACCTGAGTCAAACCATACGTCCATGATGTCGGTTTCTTTTGTGAACTTGCCATTTGGGCTTCCCTCGTGAGTGAATCCTTCTGGTAATAACGCTTTAGCTTCTCTTTCAAACCACACATTTGAACCGTGTTGTTCAAATAAATCAGCTACATGATTGACAGTTTCAGAAGTCATGATAATATCACCGTTTTCAGCATAAAATACTGGTAAAGGTACACCCCATACACGTTGACGTGAAATCACCCATTCACCACGGTCACGAATCATATTGTAAATACGTGTTTTACCCCAGTCTACTTTAAAGTTTGTTTGATCAATCGCATCTAAGATCTCAGTTCTTACTTTATCAATAGAAGCAAACCATTGTGGCGTAGCTCTAAAGATAACTGGTTTTTTCGTACGCCAATCGTGAGGATAACTATGTGTAATAAAGTCTAGTTTTAATAAAGCCCCTTTTTCAGTTAATAAGTCAGTGATAGGTTTATTCGCTTTATCATAAAATTGACCGGCAAATTGTCCAGCTTCTTCAGTGAACACACCTTTATCATCTACAGGGCTAATTACTGGTAAATCATATTTTTGAGATACGATATAGTCGTCTTCACCATGACCCGGAGCCGTATGCACACAACCAGTACCAGCGTCAGTAGTAACATGGGTACCGTTAATAACTAGAGATGTTCTATCTACAAATGGATGTTGTGTTTCTACATATTCTAACTCTGAACCTTTAAATTCTTTTTCAAGCGTAATATCTTCTTCATTCCAACCAATTTGTTCTGCAACATCACTTACTAAATCTTTACCGATAATATATTTTTCACCATTAACATTATATTGGCCATAAGTTAACTCTGGATGTACAGTGATAGCCACGTTAGAAGGTAATGTCCATGGTGTAGTTGTCCAAATAATAAATTTAGCGTCATTATCGACAACGCCTTTACCGTCTTTAACATCAAATGCAACATAGATTGATGCTGAACGTTTATCATGATATTCGATTTCAGCTTCAGCTAAAGATGATTCACTTGAAGGAGACCAATAAACTGGTTTTTTACCTTTGTAAATTAAACCTTTATCCGCCATCTCACCGAACAAACGAATTTGAGCAGCTTCATATTCTGGTTTTAAAGTGATATATGGATTGTTAAAGTCACCTTGTACACCAAGACGTTTAAAGTCTTTCTTTTGCAGTTCAATTTGTTCTAATGCGAATGCTTCACATTTTTTTCTAAACTCAGCAACTGACATTTCTTTACGTTTTACGCCTTTTTTAGTCAATGCTTGTTCAATTGGTAAACCATGCGTATCCCAACCTGGTACGTACGGCGCATAAAACCCTTGCATTGTTTTGTAACGTACAATCATATCTTTTAAGATTTTATTCAATGCATGCCCCATGTGTAATGAGCCGTTCGCATATGGTGGGCCGTCATGTAAAATATATGAAGGATTACCTTCATTTTGTGCTAATGCTTTGGAATAAATATCGTTATTATTCCATTCTTCTTGAATTTTTGGTTCTTTATTTGGTAGACCTCCACGCATTGGAAAATCTGTTTTTGGCATTAATAACGTTTCTTTATAATCCATTGATTTCACTCCTTGTACTTTGCTAAAAATTTAAAACTAAAAAAGAACTCTAAGTTCAATTAACAGGGACGATTAAACCGCGTTACCACCCTGATTAACTCAACTTAGAGTTCTCTCATAAAAGTCTTTAATTGTTACATAACAGTGATATAAGTAACTTGTATATATTAGGCTCACACCACCCCTAATTCGCTGAATTATACTTCCAGTTACTTACGCGTCTGCTAAATTATTTAGATGTATCATCATCTGATTCTGAAGAAGCAGCATCTTCCGCCGTATTTTGTTGCTCGGCTTCTGCTTGTGCTTTCATCGCTTTTTCTTCTTCAGTTAAGTCATTGTCGTGTAAATGATTAATATTCTCTTCTGTTACTTGTGCTGAATCTAAATCATAGTTCAATAAGTAATCCCAGTCTTCGCTTTTTAACAAGTCTAATTGTGCTTCGACTAACATACGGAAACGAGATCTAAAGATTTTAGATTGACGTTTCATATCTTCCGTTTGGAATGATAATCTACGTGATTTTTCGATAGCATCGTTAACGATTTGATTAGCTTGTGCTTGTGCTTTGGCAACAGTAGCTTCTGCATCTTTTGTTGCAGCAGCTTTAGTTTCTTCACCAGCTTGTTGCGCTTGAACAAGGGCATCACTTACAGATTGATGAACATCTTTATAGGATTGGATGTTCGTTTCTTTATCTTCAATTACTTGTTCTAATTGTTTTTTATCTTCTTTCAAACGTTCAATTTCAGTACTAAGTTGATCTAAATAACTTTCAACTTCAGTAGGTTCAAATCCATTTTTTACAGTTGTGAATGTTTTACTTTTAATTTCATTTGGTGTAAAAGGCATTGGATATCCTCCCTCTATAATACACTATTTTATTTAGTCAGAAAATATGCATTTTAACAATCTTACTTCATCTTTGATTACATATAAATGTATTATACATTATTTAAAGCGTGTTTTGTAAGATATATGCACTTTATCTTTTTTCGTTCTGCCACCTATGTGCGTGATCATTGCCCTGCCGTATCCTTGAACGGATATTAAATCGTCACTATCTAGTTGGAAATCAACAGCGTCTATAATCGTGTGATTAACTTTTACTTTTTTCTTTTCAATCAATTGTTTAGCTATTGATCGCGACTTTCTAATGATGTCTTTTAATACGACATCAAGTCTTAGTCCACTTACATTTGCTTCAAAATGCTTCCAATTCTCATTAGATTGTATCATAGAATTAAATGGAATAGAATTAAGTTCAACCGTCGCACCTTTGATACGCGTTAATTGTAATATAATATAAGATTCTAATTGTTTTGTCAAAGTAAATTGAATACGCTCATTCACAATGATATCGCCTAGTTGGTCACGTTCTATGCCAAGTGACATAATTGTCCCTAGCACGTTTTGATGTTGTATCGTTACAAACTTTTGTGGGTAATTTATTTCAATTAAACTTATTTCAAAATCTTCTTCTTGTGGTTCGAAATAACTAGGGGCAATGATCGCACGTTTTCGTTCACTGTATTGACCGCCAAAAAGTGTAACTTCTAACCCATCAAAACTACCAATAATTACTTTTAATATATATTGTCCACGTGGATCAAGAAAATTTGTTAATACTGGTGAATACTGATCATTTGCTTGATTACATTTATCCAACAGTATATCAATGATTTCATGTTCTTCTTTTCTAAAATGTTGATATATATCTATTTAAATCACTCCTACAACAACATAAAGCACCTCGCGCTACTATACGTTAGGTGCTTTATTCATTCAAATTTAAAACAACACATTTTAATATAAACTATTAAGTATAATTTCAAAAATGTTATTCAAACCTTTTTGGAATAACACTAATGCAATAATCGCTGCAATTGATGAAATATCAATCATTCCGATTGGTGGTATGATTTTACGGAAAGGCTCTAAGAATGGTTCATATAGTTTAGCCAAAAATCGCCCAAACGCGTTTTCTCGCGCGTTAGGTAACCATGACATAAAGAAATATATAATCATTCCAAAGTAATAAATTTGTACTAACAGTAAAATAAAGTGAAATATAGTTGCTAATATTTCTGGACTCATTAATTAATAACCTCTATTCGCCTTGTTCCATATTTTCGATTTGATCCGTAATACTACCAGCAACTTCAACGTTATCTGGTGTACATAAGAAGATATCTGAACCTACGCGTTGGATATCTCCACCAATTGCATATACAGTACCACTTAAGAAATCTATAATACGTTTTGCTGAAACTTTATCAATACGTTGTAAATTGACTAATGTCGCACGACGATTTTTAAGTTCATCAGCAATATCTTGTGTATCAGAAAATACGCGTGGTTCAAATAAGCACATTTTAGAGCTTTCTTGCATCGTATTAAAAGCATCTTGTTCTTGATTCATATTAACAACATTCCTTGTATTGTTTTTAGGTGCACTATTTAATTGATATCTACGTTCGTTAGATTGGTTACCACGTGTAGATTGTTTTTTAGGCACTGATTGAATTGAACGTTGATTATCTGTGTTGTCATAATTTGCTTGATCATTATAATTAGTTTGAGACTGCGCTTGTTGTCTGTTTTGTTGTCTATCCATCGTATTTTGTTGGGAAGGTTCTGTTTCTTCTTCTTCCTCTTCTACTACGAAAAATCCGTTAAATAAATCTTTTAAAGCCATGGGGCTCACTCCTCTTTTCCTACAAGTTTAGTCCCAATTCTCACAAACGTTGCACCAACTTCTGTGGCGAGTTGAAAATCATTACTCATACCCATTGATAGTTCTGAACATGGCGCATGTTTTAAATTGAGTTCATGTATTTCTATCTGTTTTTCTTTTAAGGCTTGAAACAAGTCTTTTATATAATCCTCATCATCTGTATAAGGCGCCATTGTCATAAGACCTACGACTTCAATATTTTCATAATCTTGTAAAGTATTAATAAAGGCATTGACTTCATCAAGCTTTATACCATGTTTCGATTCTTCACCAGAAACATTGACTTGAATGAAACATTTGATTTTATGTTGTGCACGCTTGTTAATTTCATTTGCTAATTTTAAGCGATCTAATGCATGAAAGTAATCAACTTCATTTATCACTTCTTTAACTTTTCTAGTTTGAAGTGAACCAATAAAATGGAAAATACAATCGTCAGGTAAAGCTTTCTTTTTAGCTAAAAAGCCTTCTAACCGGTTTTCACCGAAATGTTTTATACCTGCATCATATGCTTCATTAGCACGTCCTATTGTAACATATTTTGTTACTGCAATCACGTGAGGCTGTAATGAAAAACCGCCTTTCTTACTTGCTGCTGAAATTTCACTTTGGATTGCTGTATAGTTTTCCTGAACCGTCACCTAATCACCTCTTACATTATTGTCCAATAAAAGCTAACATTCTTCCAGTGTTCCCTTTTTCTACTCTATAAGAGAAAAATACTGTCAGTTCTTCAGAAGTGGCGTATTGAGTAATATAAATATTATCACTTGGCACACCTGCATTTACTAATAATAATTTATTAGCTAGTTTTAAATCTATCCCATGTCGATCATTGTCACGTGTTTCAATATATTTTGATGAGTTAATGGGTAATTGCTCAAATTTTTGTTTAATATCGTCATTTATTTCATACGAATTTGAAGTTGCAGGACCTATGACTACATTTAATTCTTCGAGATTAAAATCTACTTTTGTTAACATTTCCGTAACGATTTGGCCTACTGTGCCTCTCCATCCTGCATGTGCTAATCCTATGAAATGATTTTGTTTACTATAAAAATATATTGGTACACAATCAGCATAACACATCGTTAATAATACATCAGAATCATAAGTAAACATACCATCAACACCATGTAATTCATTAGTTAATGTTTCAATATTCGTACCTCTATCGTGTTGTGTAATGGCCACTACATTATTTTCGTGTGTTTGAATCGGAAAAACCCAATTCTGTCTAGGATAGTTAATAATTTCAGCGAGTTGCTCTTGGTGATAAGTTATATTGCTAGGTTCATCGTCAATATATCTCGCCATATTAAAAGCATCGTTTGGATAGGCGCTCTTACCCTGTTCTCTTGTTGTCATGCCAATCGTTACATCTTCGCTTTGATCATCTTCAAAAAGTAATACATGATTGTATTTTTTAAATTTTTCAGCCACGTTTAAAGCCCCCAACAAATTTTTCGGTATTTAGAACCAAATTACAGTTTGTCTTTTTTAGTATTAAAAAAGTCATCAGATCGTTAAATCTGATGACATTAATATGGTCAGCATTGTCTTCTAGCGACCATATTTATACTTATTAATAAAGTATAATACTCTCAATTAACGTCTAGTTCTTCTAGAACGTCTTTCTTCTC
Organism: Staphylococcus kloosii; assembly: GCF_032139365.1. Taxonomy (GTDB): domain Bacteria; phylum Bacillota; class Bacilli; order Staphylococcales; family Staphylococcaceae; genus Staphylococcus; species Staphylococcus kloosii_A. Next base: position 13,560 of record NZ_JAVTDB010000027.1, on the reverse strand, counting down.
TATTTCTAATAAAGCTTGGAATGTCATCTTCTTTAGTAGTATGACTTCTCGCTTCACTATTAGATTCAGAAGCTTGTGTTGAATTTGAATTAGATGAGGCAAATGAATCATCATTAGCAGAACTTGTTGCACTAGAACCAAATCCAGTATTTGAAGATTTACGTCCTTGTACTGAAGGTTTGTCTTCAAATCCAGTTGCAATCACTGTAACAACAATTTCATCTTGTAATTCAGGATTAATTACTGTACCGAAAATCATGTTTACATCTTCGTCAGCTGCATCCTGAACGATATCTGCTGCTTCTTGTGCTTCAAATAGTGATAGTGATTCTCCACCTGTAATATTCATTAATACGCCTTGCGCACCAACGATTGATGTTTCTAATAATGGTGAAGAAATTGCTTTTTTAGCAGCTTCTACTGCACGATTTTCGCCAGAAGAAACGCCGATACCCATTAACGCAGAACCTTGGTTAGACATGATTGTTTTAACGTCTGCAAAGTCAAGGTTAACTTCACCAGATACTGCGATTAAGTCAGAAATACCTTGAACACCTTGGCGTAATACGTTGTCTGCTTCTTTGAATGCTTCCATCATAGGTGTTGATTTATCAACGATATCTAATAAACGGTCATTAGGGATAACAATTAACGTATCAACTGCAGCTTTCATAGCTTCTACACCAGCAGCTGCTTGTGTTTGACGCTTACGTCCTTCAAAACCAAATGGACGAGTTACAACACCAACTGTTAATGCACCCATTTCTTTTGCTATTTTAGCAACAACAGGCGCAGCACCAGTACCAGTACCGCCACCCATACCAGCAGTTACGAATACCATATCTGCACCTTGGATAGCATCTTCAATTTGTTCTCTAGACTCTTCAGCTGCTTTTTTCCCTATTTCAGGGTTAGCACCTGCACCCAAACCACGTGTTAACTTTTCACCAATTTGGATTTTTGATTCGGCTTTAGATAAGTTTAAAGCTTGTCCATCAGTATTAATTGAAATGAATTCTACATTGTTCATTCCGTGATCAATCATGCGGTTAACAGCGTTATTACCACCACCGCCTACACCGATGACTTTTAGTGTCGCTAAATGATTAAATCCTTGTTCAAATTCTAACATTTATATTTCCTCCTAGTTTAAATGGCCAATCAATCGAATAATGATTTCATCAGTTTTTTAAATTTACTTTCTTCTTGTTCTTTAGGCTCATGATCGTGTTCTACATACTCATCTTCATATTGTTCTTCATGTTCGTCTATTGATTGAGAAGATGCCGGTGATTTATGTACGTGTGCTGCTTCAGAATCATCTGAAATAGCGCCCTCCTGCTTATTTGACTTTTTCTTAAACCAATCAAATCCGCTAGATTTAGAAGTATTTTCTTTTTCTTCTGATTCAATTACTTCTTCTTCAAATTCTTCACTGCCATGATTACTAATTGTAACATAATCTAATAATTCGTCGAAAGTAATGCTACTAGAAATAGTAGAAATTGCTGAAGAAAATTCTGGTTTCCTAATTCCCATTTGAGATGGCGTATGAATTCTTACTTTTTCACTAACCATATCTTCTAATAATTCTTTAACACCTAATAAGTTAGCAGAACCACCTGTAACAACGAAACCACCATTTACTTTAGTTAATCCTAGTTCTTCTAACACGTCAAATACACTTAAGAAGATTTCTTCTACGCGTGCTTCAATAACATCAGCTAAATCTTTTTGCGTATATTGAACTTCTTCATCACTATCGATTTGGTTCACATTGAAAATATCTTGACTTGAAGCTGAATCATAAAATGCATGACCATATTGATGTTTAACTTTTTCAGCTGTTTCATAAGTAGTATTAAATGCTTCAGCAACATCTTCTGTAATGTCACGTCCAGCCATTTCTACTGCATCAGCATCAACTAGTTCTCCACGTTCATAGAATGCTAATTGAGTTACATCTTCACCTATATCAATAACACATGCACCTAATTCTTTTTCAGTTGCAGACAATATTGAATTATAATTATATGCATCTGAGTAAACGTCTAAAACATCTACACCACATGACTCTACACATTTAATCATATTAATTAAAATAGATTGCTGTATTGCAATAACGCCTGCTTCAACTTTCAATGAATGTCTAGCGATCAGCTCTTTAGGGTCAGATACTTCATTGTCGCCATCAACTATAAATTTAATGGGAAATGCATTAATTACTTCAGTTTCAGGCACCTCATTTTTTTCACGAATGCCTTCTAATGCACTTTCAATATGTGTACCATCTAACTCAGTATCTTCATAAAATTCTATTTCATTCGTTTCATCATAAACTTCAGTACCAATAATTGGTAATTTTAAAAATACTTCTTTTATATCTACACCTGAAGCAATCGAAGCTTTTTTGATTGTATCTTTAATTGCTTGTTTAGCTATATCAAAATCGTCTATTAAACCATTTTTTATACCACTTGTGTAGGTTTGTCCTGTACCTATCACATTTATACCATTGTGAAATTTCTCGCCTACAATTGTTTTAACACTTGATGAACCTATATCTATACTTACATAATAATGTTCTTCCATAGATAGGCACCTCCTGACATTAACTATTCTATTTTACGCTATGTTTAGTTTACAATACGTTGCCATGCTTGTGAACTATAAACACATGTATTTGTCAAAATTTTTTAATTACTTTCTTTTGTGTTCTTATTGATTTTATTTAAGGCACTTTGTAACTCATCTTTTGCCTTATCTGCTTGTGCTGTACCTTCTTCTACGTCTTTATCACTATCTGATTTTGTATTAGATGATTCAGAGTAAGGAATAAATGAAGCACCTACTGTTAAATCTAAATAACCTGATTTTTCTAATTCACCAGAATCATTACGTTTTAATGATTGAGACATTTGTGGGTAATACTTCATTTTACTCGCAATCGTTTTGATATTCCCTAAAATTTGCAAGTTATCTGAAGTATAAAGTTTAATTTGATTTTGTGAATTATCGCTTGGATCATATTTAATTTCAGAAATCATATTACGTACATTCGCTGGCATTTTAGCTAGCGCTTGAATTATTTTTTCTTGTTTCCCTTTTTTGAAACCATCTAATATTGGTCCATCATCAGTAGATGTTCCACTGTAACTATTGAGTTGTTTACCATTTTCTAAAATAGGGACATAGTCATCTTTCTTTTTTACTAATCCTACTATTTTATATTCAGTAACTTTAACAGTCATTTTGTTAGGGAAATGTTTTCTCACTTCAGCATCTTTAATCAGCTCATGTTTTTTCAAGTTGTTTTCAGCTTTTCTAGTACTATATGTGTACATTCTCGAATCCGATTTAACATTGATATATTTTTCAATCTTACTTTTGGATACGTTATCATTTCCTACTATTTTGACATTACTAATTTTACTAATAGATGTAAACATATACAGTAAAAATATTATAATCACGAATAGTAAAACACCAAAAATTGTATATTGAATTTGTTTCTGCCTTTTACGTCTTCGTTCTCGCTTTTCTTGTAAATACTCAGAGTCAAAAGTTCTTACTTTATCGGCCAAAGTTTGTCACATCCTTAAAAAGAAGGTAATTGAGCTTTAAAGCTATCAATAAATTGTTGACCACGCTCTTCAAAAGTATTGTATTGATCCCAACTTGCACACGCGGGAGATAACAATACTACGTCATTCGGCTCTATTATATCTTGTATTTTATTTACTGCATCTTTTATATCTATAGCCTTAATTACATATTTACCTTGACTCTCACCCAATTTTACAAACTTTTCTTGCGTTTCGCCAAAAGTAATCATTACACGAACATTTTCCATATAAGGAATCAATTCATCAAATCCATTGCCTCGGTCTAAACCTCCACATAACCAAATAATCGGTTGCTTAAATGAATTAAGTGCAAACTGAGTCGCTAAAGTGTTCGTTGCCTTAGAGTCATTGTAATATTTGTTTGTTTTATTTGTGCCAATATACTGTAATCTGTGCTCTATGCCAGAGAACGTCGTTAAACTAGCAATAATTGCATTAACAGGAACACCAGCAAGTAAAGCTGCTAAAACTGCCGCTAATATATTTTCTAAGTTGTGCTTACCAGGTAGAACTAAATCATCGGTGTGGATTATACGGAAACCTTTAAACACAATGTAACCATCTTTGATATATATACCATCGACTTCTTGTTGTGTAGAAAAGTATAAAGTTTTAGCTTTTAAAGATTCAGATTCAATTAAATGACGTTGGTGATAATTACAAATTAAATAATCATGCTCATCTTGATTTTTATAAATTTGTTTCTTCGCATTTTGATAATTATCTAGCGTCTCATGGTAATCGAGATGTGCTGAATATATGTTTGTAATAATAGCAATATGTGGCTTATATTGTTCTATTCCTAATAATTGGAAAGATGATAATTCAGTAACTAGGTAATCATCTTTAGTAACTTCTTGAGCTACTTTAGAAGCAACGTAACCAATATTCCCTGACATCCTTCCTACCAGTCTACTTTTTTGAAAAATATCGCCAATTAATGAAGTAACTGTTGTTTTACCATTTGTCCCAGTAACACCAATGATAGGTGCTTCTGATACGAGATAGCTTAATTCTACTTCTGTTAATATTTTCAATCCTCGTGCTTGTGCCTCTTGTAAAATAGGCACTGTATAAGGGATACCTGGATTTTTAAAAATGATTGGTGCATTATCTAGCAATGATAAAGGGTGTTCTCCGCCGATAACTTGCACACCAATATTTTCTAAATCTTTAGCATGTGAATCATGCGATAAATCTTTACCGTCATTGACTACAACATTGGCGCCAAGACGAGTCAATAATTTGGCTGCTTCATAACCACTCTTTGCTAAGCCTAATACTAAGACATTTTTTCCTTCTAAGCCTGTATAATTTAGCATATTAGTGCACTCCAATCCATAAACCGATTAACCCTGTAATAAGTCCTACTGTCCAGAATACAGTTGTTACTTTACGTTCATCCCAACCTACCAATTCGAAGTGATGATGTAAAGGCGACATTTTGAAAATTCTTTTGCCTGTTAATTTATAGCTTGTAACTTGAATCATGACTGACAATGTTTCAGCAACAAAGACAAATCCAATAAAGATAAGTGATAATTCTTCATTTAGCATGATTGAAATCGTAGCAAAGATGCCACCTAAAGCTAAACTACCAGTATCACCCATAAACACTTTAGCAGGATTAATGTTAAATGGTAAAAAGCCTAATAAAGCGAAAATCATTATGACACAAAAGATGCCAATTGAATTTGCACCATGAACAAAAGCCATAATTGCGTACATTACAAATCCAATAATAGATAATCCTGTTGCTAAGCCGTCTAATCCATCTGTTAAGTTTACGGCGTTTGAGAAACCAACTTGCCAGAAAATTATAAAAATGACATAAACAATTGATAATTGTACCTCAATATTAGTGAATGGAATATGTATTCCTGTAGAGAAGTTTGCTAATTGAAAAACCTGGCTCAATATGAAAAAGATTACTGCAATAACAATTTGAGCTAAAAATTTCTGTTTACTTGTTAGACCTTCATTATCCTTTTTAACTACGATAATATAATCATCGATAAATCCAATCAATCCGAAACCAATAGTTACAAATAATAATAAAATAATTGGATTAGAATTATCCATGAATATAATAGCTAACACAGCAGTCACTATAACACTAATTAAAAATGTTAGACCACCCATAGTTGGTGTACCTGTTTTTTTCATGTGACTTCTTGGCCCTTCTTCTCTAATGCTTTGACCAAATTTCATTCTTTTTAATGTCGGTATGAGCAAAGGTACTAAAATGATAGATATTAAAAATGCAATTATTGCGAGTAAATAAACCATATTGATCTCCTTTTTTATATTATGGGTTTTTACGTTTTTGCTGACTACAAATTCATATGTATAATTAGTGAGACTTTGAGGTGAAATACTGTTGTTCGTTTATAATAACAACACATATTCCCCTCAATTTTGTCTCATCTAATTTGCTTTTTAAGAACTACTTGATTTTGAATCTCCACTTATTTTATCTGCTGAAAATTCAACTTCAATCTTATCGTTCTTTTTAATTTTTTGTCCTTCTGAAGTTGATTGTTTGGAAACGAAACCACTACCTTTAGTCGTGATTTTAACATCAGTTAGTCTTTCAAATGCTAATACATCTTCTTTAGACCAACCTTTCATGTTTGGCATCGTTAGATCTCCATCAGAAAGTAATAAAACTTTTCTATTCGGTAAAATCTTCTTGTTGGCACTCACTGATTGTTTTGAAATCTTTTCACCAGAACCAATAACTTGAGGGTTTAATGATTTGGCGTTCAATTTATTTTCAGCTTCTTGCACGGATTCACCTGAAACATCTGGCACTTTACTAAATTTAACATCTGAGGAATCTTTTGTATTTTTACCGTCAACGTTTAAATATTTAAGTGTGTTTTTCATAATTGGAATAAATGCCTTACTGACACCCATTTCGTAAGCTTCTTGGTCATTTTTTTGTGCTAAACTCATTCCAGCATAAACAATGACTTTCGGATCTTTTTTCGGTGCATCCCCGATGAAACTAACGAAATATGGATTTTCACCTTTTACATAGCCGCCACCTTTAGAATCGGCAACTTGGGCCGTCCCCGTTTTACCTGCGATATCATAACCATGAATTCTATAATTTTTCGCATGGCTATCTTCACTGTTTACAACTTTATCCAATTCAACACGCACTTTTTTCGCTGTATTTTCAGTAATGGGTTTGCCTGCGTATTCTTTTTTACCTTTATAGAAACTATTATTACTTACTGGGTTTTTAACGCTATTTACAAACCATGGTTTAACCATATTACCTTTATTAAAGAATGCTGTTTGAGCTTGTAACATCTGAACAGGTGTTACAGTCGTAGATTGGCCGAATGCAGATGTTTTTTGTTGTGCTGCATTATCCCAAGCAATACCACCACTTGCTTCACCGTCAAACATGCCATTGGTAGATTTACCAAAACCAAATTTTTCATACCATGATTTCATTTTATCGACACCTACTAAATCTTGTAAGTGCATCATTAATGTATTTGATGAATACGTAAATCCAAGTGTCATTGGGATTTTACCCCAACCGACTTTGTTCCAGTCTGAAATTCTAGAACCCATAATGTCTCTGTGTCCAGACATATATTTCTTGTTAGGGACGAATTTCCCTTCTTGAATTGCTGCTGCCAGGCCAAATGATTTAAAAGTTGAACCTGGTTCATATGTGTTTTGGTATAAGTCATTCGCCCATTTTTCACCAAAGTCTTTACCTGTCTCTGGGTTAAATGTAGGTCTTTGACTTGAAGCTAAGATTTCACCTGTGTGTGCATCCATAACAACAGCAAACACATCTTTTGGTTTGTAATGGTCGACCATTTTGTCTAATGCTTCTTCAACGAAAACTTGAATATTTGAGTCAATTGTTAAGTGTACATCATCGCCACGTTTAGGCATTTTTTCACGTTTTGTATTTGGTGCTAAATAGCCCCAAATATCATGAATATATGATAACGACCCTTTTTGACCCGATAGATAGCTATCAAAAATCTTTTCCACACCCATAGCACCTTTAAGTTCTCCTGTATCAGGATCTTTTTGTGCTATACCTAATAAATGTGACGCAAAGTTACCATTAGGATAAAAACGTTCAGTTTCTGGGTATAGTTTTATACCCGGTAAATCCATTTTATCTATTTTTTGCTTATCCTTATAAGTTAAATCTGTACCTTTTTGCCCAAATTCAACTTGGAAAACTTTTTTCTGTTTCAATCGTTTTTCAATATCTGATTGAGACAAATCAAGTACTTCAGATAATTTTTTAGCAGTTTTCTTTTTATCGACAACGTGCTTTGGTTTATCGCTATCCTTACTCGCTTTCTTATCAACGACAGCTACGACTTTATACCTTTCAACGTCTTCAGCCAAAACTTTACCGTTACGATCGTAAATTTTACCTCGTTCAGGTTGCTTTTGAGTGTTGACTAAATATTTTTCATTTGCTTTTAAAATTAAATCTTCGCCGGAAGAGTGTCCGGTGAGCATGATGTATGAATATCTTAATATCAACGTAAAAAAGAGCAGTCCGAATCCAAGGATGAGTAGGACTGCCCCTATTTTATTTTGTTTTATTGGAATTTTAGGTATTTTTGGTTTTTTAAGTTTAATTTTTCGCTTCGCCATTATTACGCACTACCTTTACATTATCGTTCTTAAGGCTCATACCTTGATCTTTAGCCTTGTCGTAAATGCGTTCGTAAGATGAGTTCTTTTTAATTTCAGATTCTATCGAGCTATTTTCACTTGCTTGTTTTTCAATTTTTGTATCTAAATCTGCAATTTTTCCTCGAGTATCATACGCATCCATTTTCAAAGATAGCATATATATACTAATCAAAGCAATTATTGTTATAAGTCCTATGTATAACATTTTTTCAAACTTAGTTAATTGTACTACTACTTTTCTTTTAACTGACCTCGAACTTGGTTGGGTCGAAGGTTGTGATTCCGGTATTTGTTGTGCTGAACCATTATATGGTTCATATATCTTCTCTACAGCCACTTACAATGCACTCCTTATTTTAAAATTTCAGCGACACGCAATTTTGCACTACGAGCACGATTATTGTTTTCGGTATCTTCATCGGAAGCAATAATTGGTTTGCGGTTAACACGTTTTAATTTCGGGGTGTATGCTTCTGGTATAACTGGTAGTCCCCTTGGTACTTCTGGTCCTTTTTCATATTCTTGGAACATTTGTTTACACAAACGATCTTCTAAAGAATGGAAAGTGATTACAGAAATCCTACCACCAACTTTGACAAGCTCAACAGCTTGTTCTAATGAATCTTCGAATGCAGCCAACTCATCATTTACTGCTATTCTTATTGCTTGGAAAACTCTTTTAGCTGGATGACCGCCTTTTCGACGAGCTTTCGCTGGTATCCCCTCTTTGATACTGTCTACTAATTCTAATGTTGTTTCGATTTCTTTTTGATTGCGATTTTGTTCTATACGTCTTGCAATTTGTTTAGCAAATTTTTCTTCACCATAACGATGGAAAATTCTGACTAAATCTTCAAAAGACCATTCATTTACTACTTCATGAGCAGTAAGTTCTTGCGTCTGATCCATACGCATATCTAATTTCGCATCATGATGATAACTGAATCCACGCTCGGGAACGTCCAACTGTGGGCTAGAAACGCCCAAGTCGTAATAGATACCATCTACTTTTTCAATATCTAAGTCATTTAAAATTTGTGGTAATGCTCTAAAGTTGTTGTGCACGAAGGTTACTTTATGTAAATGATCCTTTAAAACTATCTTTGCATTTTCTATAGCTGTAGTATCTTGATCGATAGCAATTAAACGGCCTTCGTCATTCAATTGATTTAACAAATAGAGCGCATGCCCTGCTCCACCTAGCGTACAGTCTACATACACACCATCTTCTTTAACATTTAAATAATCAATGGTTTCTTTTAGCATTACGCTTATATGATGAAACAAGTTAATTCCTCCATTTAAAAATCAAAATCTATTAAATCTTCAGCAATCTCTTCGAAACTATCTTCAGATTCTTCGTAGAAGCCGTTCCAAGTTTCTCTATCCCAAATCTCTATACGATTTGATACACCGATTACTGTACATTCTTTATCTAAGTTTGCGTATTGTCTCAAATTTTGAGGTATGTTAATACGCCCTTGTTTATCAAGTTCTACTTCAACAGCACCAGAAAAGAACATACGCATAAATTTACGTGCATCTTTCTTTGTCATTGGTAAAGTTTTCATCTTTTCCTCAATAACTTGCCATTCTTCCAAAGTATAGCCAAATAAACATTTATCAAGGCCTCGAGTGATAATAAAACGTTCATTTAAGTCATAACGAAATTTAGATGGAACGATCATACGTCCTTTTGTATCTAATTGATGTTCGTATTCTCCCATGAACATTTTTTCTCACCTCACCTTCTCATACATATAATTTACCACATCTTACCACTATCCTCCACTAATTATACAATTTTCACCAAAATTTATTAAAAAAGGCAAAAAAAGACCCGATCCATCAAATGATGAATCGGGCTTAAATACTGATATATCAATGTTTTATAACTACATGTTCAAAAGTGTAGGAAAGTGGTGGATAGGTGGAGGGACTGAACACATCTATCCCAAATTCATTCATAATTTGTAATGGATTCCATATTCTTTCTTGTAATCCATCCATTGGGTGGAGTGAATGATTTAATTCCCTAAAGTGTTTCATGCTAATGTCGTTTTCTCGTTCAATATTTAATAAATACCGTTTAATTAAATAATCATATTGCTGCATATGAATATTATTATTTTTTTCTAACAGCATTTTATTGTCATTATTATCTTGTACTTCTTCTTTTAAAGACTTAAATACTTGTGTTTGTTGCTGCTTAAGTTCTTCGATGTTATTAATAAAAGTGTCTGATGCATGCGCTCGTATAAATTTATCTTTAGCACCTTCCGTACCTTTCGCAATTATTTCTTCGATTGGAAGCGCGTATTTTGATAATAACTTTTCAATTCTTTCATTAATATAACTTATTCTCAACCTAGGAATAACAATAGGCATTTCTATATTTAAAGTTTCAAAGACTTCGTTTAATTCTGCCCAATATTTTATCTCACTTGGTCCACCTACAAAAGCTACAGTATTAAATAACCATTCTTCCATTAATGGACGTGTGACAACATTATTAGAAAACCTTTCTGGCGATTGTTCTACAATATTTAATAATTCTGCTTTAGTATAGAAGGAATTGGATTTACTTGTTTTAAATTTACCCTCTTCATAAGTTAATAATTGTCGCATATTATCTTCTTCGATAAATAAATGCACATTTGTATCTGTGTGAATCATTTGTTCGAAACCATGAGATTTTAATTTATCTTGTGCCGATCTAAATGCTTCATCTACCTCATTAAATCGATTGATTAACTCTTTTAAGAAAGGTCGCTCCATTGTTCTTAAATATTTATCTTGTGCATCAATAAATAACACGCCATATTCTTTAAAAACTTCATGTAATAACGCCTTAAACATTGCTGTCCAACTGTCATAACGATCAATAATACTGTGACTTAATGTTAACAATTCTTTTGTATGCTGTGTCTCAGGTTGATGTTTGAAAAACTGATTTAACGCATCTTTTAATTGTAACTTATTAGGATAGTAATTAGACACGCTATCTTCGGGTGGCTCTAAAGTATGGTATTTCACTTTATGTAATTGAGCTTCATGATTACTATATACAAATGTATGATTAACTTCATCAAAGTCATGATCTTCACCGGCTATCCAAAACACAGGTACTACTGTCGTCCCGTAATCTGTAGCTAAAGACTGACTTAAAGTTATAATTGAGAATATTTTATGAAAAGTATATAGAGGTCCTCCAAATAAACCAGCCTGTTGGCCTCCAATAACTACTTTCGCACCTTCTCTTAATTGTTCAATATTTGTAAGTTGTTGCTGAGACAAAGTTAAATCACTCATATATTGATGAATAACATTTGCAAGTTGTTGTTCTCTACCATTCGTGGATTGTTCCACTTTGTACTTATAATTATCATTGGCCATGGCATCAAATTGATAAAATTTATTTAACGTTTCATCACTATTAGCAAGGCTCGTTATAAATTGATCTTTTTCGTTTAATTTTGTCGTCATACAATCCATTTATAATTCTCCTTATGTCCTATATTCCTAATTAGTATAAAGTTTATACGGCACTTTGACAATTTTACGGCTTACATATAAAAAATTTCTATCCATAAAATATACTTTGCTAAAGATACCTATTGTTTTTTTATTTAAATTTCAAAATCATTTTTACGTAATATTAGTATTTGTATGTACATCTAAAACTGTGAAAAATCATTGTTTTTAGGGTATAATAATAATATATAAATATAAAGGGGGAAGATGCTATGACAAGCGTAAAGCGTCTTGATATAAACTATAAAACTGATGAATTATTCGAAGATTTTAGAAACTTCGGTAATAAAGACTTATATATGGTAGATGAACTACGTGGCGAAATGATCGATGCAAGCTCTGAATCTCCATTTTATGGTATCTATGTAGGGGAAAGATTAGGTGCAAGGATGGCGCTTTATAGAAAAGGCGAAGTCGAAGAAGAACATTTCCCAGAATTTGATGATTATTTAATTATTTGGAAATTAGAAGTTTTAAAAGATTTCCAAGATCGTGGTTATGGGACTGAGTTATTAGACTTTGCAAAATCACAAGGGTTTCCTATTAAAGTAATCGCACGTAATCAATCAAAAGACTTTTTCGTTAAACATGGGTTTAAAGATTTACACCAAAAAAACAATGAAGACTACGATGTATTAGTATGGGAACCATAAAAAGGATTGTGTTAGTTTAAGCTAACACAATCCTTTTTATATTGTTACTAACAATTCTTCGAAATGATTAATAGTGACGTTTGCTTCGATATTAGTGTCGTTAATTTGGTGTCTAGGGTTAAACCAACACGTTTTTATGTTGGCATTGATACCTCCTAGTATATCTGAACTTAATGAATCGCCAACTATCATCGTATTGCTTCGTCGACATTCGCCTATTTTATCAAATACGTAATCAAAAAATTCAGGCATAGGTTTTTGATAACCTGTTTGTTCTGATACAAATACACCATCAAACAAATCTTTTAACGCAAATTTGGCTATTCTTCGTTCTTGCGTCTCTAATACACCATTAGTAACAATATACAAATCAAATTTTCTACTTAACTCTTTCAATGTATTTAACATATTATCAAAATAAGTTAGCGGTGCATTAGCTAATGCATCTCTAAAAATGGAATCAGCTTGTTGTCCATCTACATTAATATTATAACTTTCAAAAAAGCGTTCAAAACGTTGTGATAAGACTTCATCTTTAGATAATTCCCCTTTTTGAAAATCTTGCCAATGTTGCTGATTAACTTTAGTAAAAAAATTGAAGTCTTGTGGTGATGCATTAAAATTGTAACAATCTATCAATTTATAAAAAGCATAGGTTTCAGCAGCTTTAAAATCAACTAAAGTATCATCAAAATCAAACAGAATTGTTCCTTCTTTCATTATATAACCCCCACAAAAATGAACTATATTACTGTCTCTTATTTTTTTTATTAAAAGCTCTAATTACACGTACAAGCATGGAAATTGTAGGTATTACCATTAATAATAATACGATATTATACAAATTAACAATTGCGTTTTCCCATGAAATCGGAACTAACAATCCACTTATTATTATACATAAACCAATTATAAAATTAAAAAATATGCAAGCTAAAAATTCTAAAACTTTAGACGTTCCTTTAAAATCAAATGCTCGTTTCCAAAAATTAATATAAAACATTCAATTGTCCTCCAATGACTTTGTTGTCTTTCTAAATAAATTTTAATATTAT
>NZ_JAVTDB010000026.1:0-11892 GCF_032139365.1 Staphylococcus kloosii | reverse complement strand
GAAATCACCATTAAGGTGATTTCCCTTTTATTATTATTTAAAATGACCATAAGGTAATGAAACTTAAAATGAATAATGCTGCGAAATAAATCGTTAGTAAAGCCTTATACTGATACATTAATGCCAGATAATCTCTAATTAACGCTACTTCAAAGAAATGATAGGGTGTTCGACTTCCTAGTCCTTTAAATTTTAAATTAAATTTTTGACCAAATCTAAGCGCACGTAGTATGTGGAATTGGCTTGTGACACAAATCATTTTGGCATTTCTGGAAATATGATTGGTAAGTAATAACTTAGTATATTTTATATTTTCATATGTGCTGGTAGAATGATTTTCCATTACTATATGGTGTTGCGGTACACCATTAGCAATTAAATAACGTTGCATGGCTAACGCTTCAGATATTGGTTCGTCTGGTCCTTGACCACCACTTACAATGACTTGTGCAGTGGGATTGAACTGGAATAATTTAAGCGCACAGTCTAGACGGTCTTTTAACATAGGTGTTACTTCTTCTGTGAAAATACCAGCACCTAATATTAATATAGCATCGCAGCGTTGTTTAACTGATACATCAGCGTAACTTGAAGACCATACCGTATAACAAATTAAAGCGAATAATGCACTGAAACTTACTGCAGCTAACCATAAAAATACAAAGTTGAAAAATAATGGTATCAAGCTAATATAAGTACAGGCCAATATAAAGATACAAAGTTTGATCACAATGGTGTACAATCTACGAAGAAATAATTTGCTATTATCGCTTTTGAACAAGTGTCGGTGTTTAATATGTAATAAAACACCGCCTATAATAATTGTTATGATTAAATCTAAAGGAAAAGTGTCTTTCCAGACATGATAGGCGATGCTTATAAAACCTATGATGACTACAGTGATATAAGCATTCAAAGAGATAAAGTATTGTTGACCTAAAGTTAAACTAATAAAAATTAAAACAATAGCAATACAGAGTATAATTGTTGGTAAGTACATCTTGCACCTCGATTGATTAATTTATCATTAATGTAGAGTATTCATTAGAAATAAGCAACTAGAAGTCCTTATTGCTTTATATTAAAATTTTTAAACAGTGTATTATAAATAAAAAATAAAGTTTATATGTTAACCATTATTCTTATAATGCTTTATTACAACCTTATTTATTGATATTATATAATTAACATATTTAGGTGAGAGTGAACACTTTTAAAAGGACAAAGCTAGTTTGGGGTGCGAGGTTTATGGTTAAAAATATAAGAAGTCATATAGAATTTATGGGTGGGTTTTTAGATGACATTAATACTTTGTTAGCTAAATTACTTAAAGATTTAAGAGTAGAATATAACATCTCTAAAGAACAAGAAAATGTTATAATGATGTTAGATAATGAAAAAGCTTTAACGTTAACAAAAATTACAGAAAGACAAGATGTTAATAAAGCCGCAGTAAGTCGTAGAATTAAAAAACTTATTCAATCAGGCTTAGTAGAATGGGATAAAACAGAAGCGCATTTAGATCAAAGATTAAAATACATTAAGTTAACTGACAAAGGGAAACAATTCAGTAATGAATGTAAATCTATTATTAGTAATATCGTAAGTGATATGTTGTATGACTTATCTGAAGAACAAATCGAACAAGCGCGTTATGTCTTAGAAATCATTGATGACCGGTTAAAAAACTTTAATGTTAATAGTTAGAAGTGAATAAAGGTGAGCTCAATGATTAAAAAGTTGAGCTTCTTTTTTATATAAAAAGCACCGGAGCAATTAATTACATTGATTGCTCCGGTGCTTCATTATTGTTTATTACTGTTTTCAATAACGAATAAGCTTATTGATTGTTATCTTTATATTTGAATGGCCACCAGTTCCCTTTACCGAATGATTTTGCAACTGCTGGAATAAATAATGGTAACATTAATAAATTGTAAATGATTAAACCAAGTATAACGACTGTTGCAATTTCCATTAGTGTCATTGCACCTGATGCATATAATGCTGCTACAGTACCAATAAGAATAATACATGCAGTCATTATAACTTTACCCATTTTACGCATAGCGATTTGTAATGCTTCGTTAATTCCTAAGGAAGCTTCTTCGCTGAAGCGGTTGACTAGGAATATAGCATAATCAACACCGAGTGCCATTAATACTACGAAACTAAAGAATGGTACTACGAGTAATAATCCACCCATATGCAACATGTTGCCAAAGATGATATTACTAATTCCTATTGAAGCGTAGTAAGTAATTAATATTGAAGCAATCATGTAGATAGGCATAATAATTGAGCGTTGGAATATTAATAACACTACAAATAAGAATATTGATATTAATATGATTGCTTTATTCATATCATGGTCGATTGTGTCTTGTAAGTCATTATTTTGCGAAGACATGCCACCATATTCAATTTTACTATCTTTAAATGATGTTCCTTTGACTTGGTTATCTACTGTTTTATGAATTGTATCGACAGTATTCATTGCTTTATTAGAGAATGGATCATCTTTTAAATCAATATTTAAAAGCACGATTTTACCGTTATCTTCACTATATTGATCAACTGATTTTTTCAAATCTCCATCGCTTAGCATGTCATTTGTAATGTACATACCTGATTTTTTGATATTTTCATCTTTAGACATGTCTTTCATTCTTTGTTGAATTTTAGATTGGCCATCTTGAACTTGAGAAATACCATTCTGAGATTGTTCAAGTCCTTGAGACAATTGACCAGCCTGCTGCGTCACTTTTTGGTTTGAACCTTGTGGGTCTTGGCTACCTTGTTGCATCAATCCTTGAACTTGTTGGCTATCTTTTAATGGTGATACTTGTGAGTTCATTTCATTAAGGCCATTGTTGACGTCACTCAAACCATTGTTGGCTTTACCAAGTTGTTTTTGCATTTCATTTAGCTGATAAGTGGCACCAAGTTGTTTGATAGGTGTACCGGTTGGGCGAGTGATTGTACTTACTGAATCAACGCCTTTAATTTTGTTAATAGATTTAGATAATGACTCAAGATCATTAACACCTTTACTATTAGTTAATTTGCTGTCGGATTTAATCGCTACTTGAACTGGGAAAGCTTCACCGACACTGAAATCATTTTTAATAACATTGATGGCTTTTATTGAGTCGTATTTATCACTAATTTCATTAGTATTGTCGTAAGTAATGTTATTAGGCGAGAAGAAAATAAGCGGCACCATAATTACGAATACGATTACTAATGCTACGAATGGTCGTTTAGTAGTGAAGTTTGCTAATTTACCCCACAACTTACTATCTGCATGACCAGCAGCATTTTTACTTGGCCAAAATACTTTGTCTCCAATGAGTGCTAGGAGTGTAGGTAATAACGTAAACAAAATAATCATTAAACATAAAACGCCGACTGCAATACCAACGGCAGATTTAAATAAGCTAAATTTAACGAAGAATAATGCACCAAAGCCAACTAATACAGTAATGGCACAAATTAATATCGTACGTCCGCCATTTTTAAAAGTATTTAAAACCGCATCGAAATTAGCTTGGTCTTTACCTAATTCTTCCTTATATCTATTAAGTAATAAAATACAATAGTCAGTACCAATACCGAATAATAGGGCGACTAAAAATGATTGAATATAAATAGACACAGGAAAATCAAAGTATTTAACTAATAGTGCGAGAATTCCTTGTGCAAAAACATATGATAGTCCTACAAATAATAATGGAACGAAAGGCGTTACAACAGAACGGAAGACGAAGAATAAAATCACTAGTATGAGTATTACTGTGATGATTTCAGTAGCTTGTAATCCCTTCTCTACACTTTTGTTAATATCGTCATGAATAATGTCGTTACCAGTTAAATAAACATTTTTAAAATTTGGATTTATTTTCTGGATATCTTCTTTAGCGTCTAAAGTTTTGTTTTTATTGTCAGAAGACACAATAGGTATCATGATAGATTTTTTATTATCTGAAACAAGTTTGTTTTCAGTATCTTTAGAGTCAAAAGGTGAAATAACACTTTCTACGCCATTTACTTTTTTAACTTTATCTACATAATCGTTGATATCTTTTTTAGATGAACTGTCTAACTTATGATTCAGTTTGATTACGGCACTCATACTATTTGAATCAGCGCCAACATCTTTTAACATTTGCTTGTACTGTTGTGAAGTCGTATCATTCGGTGGCACGATATCCCCTTTATCACTAGCTAGTTTTGAAAGGTTGGGTGCAAATACAATTGAACAAGCAATCGCTATCACAACTATAATGGAAATCAGCCATCTAAATTTTAATATTGATTTCATAATAGCCTCCTAGAAATTTTTTTACTAAAATAGTATAGCATTATGGTTGATACATGTCAACTAATAGTGGGCGATAATAATTTTTTACAAATGTTGGAATAGACGCGTATATTAAATGTAAGAGGAAAATCCATATAATAAGATTTGAAGATATTCATATACGAGTTTTATTTTCATTAATGTTGAAACTAATCCTTGCATATAAGTTTAATTAAAAATATGATATTATAGTAAAATAGTTGTAAAATTTTTTAGTAAGA
This sequence comes from Staphylococcus kloosii, assembly GCF_032139365.1. Lineage (GTDB taxonomy): Bacteria > Bacillota > Bacilli > Staphylococcales > Staphylococcaceae > Staphylococcus > Staphylococcus kloosii_A. The sequence continues at coordinate 7,308 of NZ_JAVTDB010000026.1, read as the reverse complement.
GGTGATATAAATGCCCAAGTGCCCAAATTGTGGAACAGAGGTACATCATGAAGACAAAGTGTGCCCAAATTGTGGACATGATTTATTAAATCGGCAATCAAGAAATAATCGACAGAAAGCTTCAAATACAAACGTTCGCAAAATTATCCCATGGGGAATTGCATTTTTTATCATCGTGTTAATTATTATTATTTTCTTCTTATTAAAGAATTTTAACTCGCCTGAAGCGCAATCTGAATTATTAATCAATGCAATTGATAATAATGATACGCAAAAGTTATCGACCGTACTAAGTACGCAAAATAACAATGTTGATGAAGACGAAGCTAAGGCATATATCAAATATATTAAAAACGAAATTGGCATGAAAAACTTCACTAAAGATGTTAGAACAAAAATAGCTTCTTTAAATGAGAGTGACGACCAACTTTCTAAATATGTGACAGCACGTAACGGAGAAAAGATTTTAAAAATAACTAAAAATGGTCGCAGATATTTAATATTTAATAATATGAATTTTACTGCGCCAACAAAAGAGGCAATTGTTAAACCTAAATTTGATGCCAAATACAAATTTAGATCTAATGATAAGCAACGTACTATTGAAGCACCTAAAGATAAAACAACTTCCTTAGGTAAATTTATCCCAGGAAATTATAGTATAGATGCTAAGCGAACTACAGATAACGGACAGTTTAGTGGTAAATTAAAATTTAACTTTAACAATAGTAACAATGAAACTGTGGACGTGTCTGAAAACTTCGATGAGGCATATTTACGTATAAACTTATCTGGCGCCGACAAACTTGACGACGATACTATTAAAGTAAAAATTAATGATAAAACATATGACTATGATGAATCGAAAGCATATGGACCTTATCCTAAAAATGAACAAATTAAAGTTTCTGCGAGTGGTGAAGCGAAGAAGAAAGGCTTTAAATCTAGCGAAACAACGATTCAACCAGATAGCTTAAAAGATAATACAAATGTTAAGGTACCTTTCGATAAAGATAAAATAGAAGACTATGTTAAGAAGAAAGAAAAAGAAGAAAACAGCTTCCGTTCTAAAATAACAAATTTTTTTAGTAATTACACAACAGCCTTGAATACTGCATATGGTCAAAGCGATTTTAATATCGTCTCTAATTATTTGAAGAAAGATTCAGCTAATTATAAATCGACCAAGAGTGCTATAAGTTCACAAAGTTATAGTGCGATGCAAGTGCCTCAAATATCAGAAATTATTAAAGTTGGTAATAAATTTTATGTAATTGGTTATGGCATAAAAAAAGATGGTCAATACGGCGAAGTTAAATATACGCTAGAGGGCAATGACAACGGAAATGATTTAAAAGTTACTAATTACACGGAGTAATAAAATATTTCAGCAAACACTTAAAATATTTTATTAATAAGGAAGTTAATAGGAATGCTACTAGAATAAGCGCGAACATGAATAACATAATTTTTATTTTAGTTACTATAATGGTAGATGGGAGCGGGACAAAATTCTTATTTTTATAAAAATTTTGTAGTTACACTCCATCAAGAATGGCTAAAGTTGAAAGCAGCTTAATATAAATGCATTTTCAATTTAATCATAAAATCACATACTATCAATATAAAACCAAAATTAGATAGTTTAGCTTTGTAACGATTTGTATCGTGCTGACGCCTAGGGGAAGCGTATGAGTGAGAGGCTACAGGCTCGAACCATACTATCCTAAATCAAGGCAAGTATGCACGACAAAATCGTATTATATTAAAATCGAGCCTGAAGACAAAATTAAGTTTATGTCTCAGGCTCACTTTCTTATGATTAGGCAATTACTTATATAATTAAATAGATACTTTAATGTGATTAGTGTTACTATTTAAATAATACATAAAAAAGTTTATTTTAGGAGTTAAATAAATGAAAAATTACGAACAAACTTCAAAACCTTCTATATTATTTATCGTTATATTAGGTGCGTTAACAGCAATAGGTGCTTTATCTATTGATATGTTTTTGCCAGGCTTACCTCAATTGCGTTCGGATTTCAGTACGACAACTTCAAATGCTCAGCTTACGCTGTCATTGTTTATGATAGGCTTGGCTCTTGGCAATTTATTCATCGGGCCGATATCAGATGCCTTAGGGAGAAAAAAGCCGCTTATCATTGCCATGGTCATTTTTGCAATAGCAAGTATAGCTATCGTTTTTACTACTAATATATGGTTAATGGTAATGTTAAGATTTATTCAAGGCTTCTGTGGTGGTGCAGGTGCAGTCATTTCCCGTGCGATTTCAAGTGACTTATATAGTGGGAAACAACTGACTAAGTTTTTAGCCGTGCTAATGTTAGTGAATGGTATTGCTCCTGTAATAGCACCAACGCTTGGTGGGATTATCTTGTCTTTTTCTACGTGGCGAATGGTATTTGTAATATTGACGATATTTGGTGTTTGTATGGTAGTTGGCTCGTTGTTCAAAATTAATGAATCATTACCTATTGAACGTAGAGACCAAGCACATATAGGTGCTATTTTTAAAAACTTCAGCCTGTTAGTAGTAAAACCTAAGTTTGTATTACCGATGTTAATTCAAGGTTTTACATTTATTATGTTATTTAGTTATATCTCAGCATCACCGTTCATTACACAACGTATTTATCATTTGTCAGCATTACATTTCAGTTGGATGTTTGCTGGCGTGGGCATTACACTTATTTTTTCAAGTCAGCTCACTGGTAAACTTGTAGACTATATTAATCAACAAACATTATTAAGAGCGTTAACTGTTGTTCAAATTATTGGCGTTATATGGGTGACTATAACGTTAATCTCACATTTGCCTATCATTGTACTCATTATTGGGTTTATTATTTTAGTGGCACCAGTTACCGGCGTAGCTACTTTAGCATTTTCAATTGCGATGAATGAGAGGACGGGGGGCAGTGGGAGTGCTTCAAGTTTGCTTGGATTAGTACAGTCTCTATTTGGAGGGTTAGTTACTCCGTTAGTAGGTTTAGCTGGTGAAACGAGCGCTATACCTTATATAATTATTATTTGTATGAGTGGTGTTATCTTAGTTATCTTACAAATTTTTAATTATTTTGCTTTTCGCAACACAGTACAATAAAAAAGACTACAAGCGCTGTTGAATTATGGTCAGTTATGCTTGTAATCTTTTTCTTTAATTATAATAGTAAATGGCTAGCGTTGTAGTTTAATTGTATTTGCTAATAAGATTTGTGCAAGAGAATCGACTGATTCTTCGCAGTTTTCACGAATCCAAAAATAAACAATACCTAATTGTCCACCAATAGTATAAATTACAAATTGCTTTTTATTTTTTACAGAGCTACGTGCTTCGATGATATCTTTATATGCATCTTTAGTTACTATCATATATTCAGAGAATAGATTTTTATTTGGGTGTGTGACCATAATCGCATGGAAATAGCCATAGTTGCGTTTAATGTAAGTTAATATGATTTTGAAAAATTTATATAATTTCACATGGTTACTTGGTGCATTTTCTAAACTCGTATCAAATGATTTCAACAAAGCTTTGTATTTAGTTAAATGATATTTTTGAATTTGCGTAATTAAGTCATATTTATCAAGAAAATAATCATAAAACGTTGTTCTATTTACATTACTATAGGCACACACCATTTTAATAGTAATTTCTTCAAAAGGATATTCCTCAAGCAGTATTATCATATTGCGTATAATTCTATATTTCGCCTTTTGTCTCATTCGTTACACCTACATTAATATTTCATTATCGTTTCTTTGCCGACACTTTTTTTTTAAGTGTTGGTATTTTTTTGTTTCCCATCTCTCTATAATAGATAAAGTGAAATTTAAAAGCAAATAGGAGGAAACAATAATGAAAAAAATGATATTAATTAATGTCATTACTATTGTAGTTCTTGTAATTATTGGTGTCGTTGGCTTCCATTTTTACAATCAAGCTACAAGCTATGTATCGACAGACAACGCTAAAGTTGATGGCGACCAAATTAAAATCTCTGCACCTGCGTCAGGTGAATTGAAATCTTTCGATGCGAAAGAAAATGACGACATGAAAAAAGGTGACAAAGTTGCTTCAATCGCTGCTAAAAGCGAAAGTGGCGGTGCACCTCAATCTATGGACATAAAAATGCCTAAAGACGGTACAATCGTAAAAACTGATGGCATGAAAGGTTCAGTAGCTCAAGCTGGATCACCAATTGCTTATGCTTATAATTTAGATGATTTAAATGTAACTGCAAACGTTGACGAAAAAGACATTGCAGATGTAGAAAAAGGTAAAGACGTTGACATTAAAGTTGATGGTGAAAATGCAAACCTTAAAGGTAAAGTTAAGCAAGTAGGTAAAGCAACTGCTTCAAGCTTTTCAATGATGCCTTCTTCTAATAGTGATGGTAACTATACTAAAGTTTCTCAAGTAGTACCTGTTAAAATCAAATTAGATTCAAAACCATCTAAAAATGTTGTTCCAGGAATGAACGCTGAAGTTAAAATTCATAAAAACTAAGGGGGTCTATAAATGACAGCGACCTTCATTATAATTTATGTAGTCATAGCGATCATTCTTGTCGGGTTGTTAAACTTGTTTATTTCAAAAAAAGGCAAGAAATCAACTAAAAGACAACTGGAACAAAAAAATTATAACAATGATTCGTCGAGTCAAAGTTATCAATCTAAATTTAACATAAGAGACAAAGATGATACGGCAGAGTCCAATAAATTATCTAACACTGATTCTACAGAGAAAGCAGCAGCTTCTGTAGATAATGAAGAAACTCAATCATTTACTTCTGATTCTGCACAAGAAGCTTCTAATGACGGTGGTCAAGAAGATAGTGCGCAAGATTCAGATTTTGATAATATTAATCCTAATTCAGAAGAAGCTAGGGTTAACGAAAAATTAAAAAAAGAACATAGTTCATTTATGTTTGGTAAAGGCACTACACAAATGAAAGTGCTATTGGCAATGATTTTTGGTATGTTTATTGCGATTTTAAACCAAACATTGTTAAATGTTGCCTTACCTAAAATTAATACAGACTTTAATATTTCAGCAAATACTGGGCAATGGTTGATGACAGGTTTCATGCTTGTTAACGGAATTTTAATTCCAATCAGTGCCTTCCTATTCAATAAATACTCATATCGTAAATTGTTCTTAGTTGCGATGGCGTTATTTACAATAGGTTCACTTGTTTGTGGTGTTTCCGGGTCCTTCACAATTATGATGGTTGGACGTGTATTACAAGCTATTGGTGCTGGTATATTAATGCCTTTAGGTACTAACGTGTTTATGACTATTTTCCCACCAGAAAAACGTGGTGCGGCGATGGGTACACTAGGTATTGCAATGATATTAGCGCCAGCTATTGGGCCAACATTATCAGGTTATATCGTTGAAAACTATCACTGGAACGTAATGTTCTATGGCATGTTCGTGATCGGTTTAATTTCATTATTAATCTCATATATTTGGTTCCGTGTATATCAAGTTACAAGTAATCCTAAAGCTGATATTCCTGGTATTATCTTTAGTACTATCGGTTTCGGTGCTTTATTATATGGATTCAGTGAAGCTGGTAACAAAAGTTGGACTTCACCAGTAATTATCGTGTCATTCATTATTGGTGTTATCTTTATCATTGCTTTTGTTATTCGTGAATTAACTATGCGTATACCAATGCTTAACTTAGAAGTATTGAAATATTCAGGTTTCACGTTAACAACTGTTATAAATATGATTGTTACAATGAGTTTATTTGGTGGTATGATTTTATTACCATTATATTTACAAAACTTAAGAGGCTTCACACCTGTCCAATCGGGTCTACTGCTCTTACCAGGAGCTTTAATAATGGGTGTCATGGGGCCAATCGCAGGACGCTTACTTGATGCTATCGGTATTAAACCATTAGCGATTATAGGTACTGCGATTATGACTTATGCAACATACGAATTGACTAAACTTAATATGAATACCACTTATGGTCATTTAATGTTAATTTATATCGTACGTTCATTTGGTATGAGTTTCATCATGATGCCTATTATGACGGCTGGTATGAACTCATTGCCATTACGTTTAATCCCTCATGGTAATGCATTATCAAATACATTGAGACAATTAGCAGGTTCGATTGGTACGGCAATACTAGTTACGGTTATGTCTAACCAAACAACACAATATTCTGCTACTTATGCACAAGATTTAGATAAAACGAGCCCATTCCTTAAAGATCATTTACAACAAATGGCTCAAGCAATGGGTGGAGAACAAATGGCTACTAAGCAAATCTTAGAATTCGTTCAAAAACTTGCTTCTATTAACGGTGTTAATAGCGCATTCTTAGTTGCGACTGGATTAAGCTTACTTGCATTTATCTTAAGTTTATTCTTAAAAGGCAAAGAGCATTATATTTCTAGAGAAAAATAATTGTAAAATATCCTAAAAATTTTAAGAAGCATTGTTATAATAGTGAGATAACGATGCTTCTTTTTTTGTAAAAAAAAGTACTGCACGACTGACAGTACTTTCATGTTTCAATTATTGAATTGTATTAATGCGTTTACGCTTATTTCTAAAGAATAGACTAATAAATAGTAATGCCATACTACATATTAATAAGATTAATGCATTATTAATTGCATCAGCTTGTGTTAGTACTTGATCTGGGTTAATAGAAACATAATATTGACTTAAACTATTTGCGATTCGTTTAGCAATATTTTGTAGAATAATTGAAAAACCAAAAGTTATCACTAACATAATAATTAAAGTGAAAATATTAATTATTTTTAGTACGATACGATTAAAAATAATGGTTAATACTGATAATACTAAACTTACAATTGTTGCTATAAAAAAGATATCAAAGATTAGAATAAGTGAATCTATGCGTGACTGTAGGTTTTCGATATTATCAATGTTGATATCGAGATTGGATACATTATTTAAAGTATCCTGAAAGTGACTTAATTGATGAAACGTTATCGGTTTATTAACTATTGCTAGATTAAAAACAGGCTGCTTATACATACTATAACCAGTTATCGCTGTTAAAATGAGCACAATAATGTGAATAATAAGGTTAAACCAAGAAAATCGTTTTTTTCCTAATTTTTGACCTCTATGCATTGGTGCACTTGTCAATGTGTGTTCAAAGTTTTTGAATCTATGATTTTGTTCTACCATGGCGACTCCTTTCAATAAAAACAGGTATATTTTTTAAGTTTAAAATTATTATGTTAGTATTTAAATAATAATGTTCCATTGATTATTAT
>NZ_JAVTDB010000025.1:0-3908 GCF_032139365.1 Staphylococcus kloosii | reverse complement strand
TAATAAATAAACAATATAGTAATTTACAGTATTTATACCACCGACGATGATGAATTTCATAACTTCATATTGTGTTTGCGTTATTTTCATTTTGCTCTCCTTTATGTTCTTACCAACTTACTCAAGTTTTGAATGCATACATGTTTAATTAAGATAATATATTTAGTGCATTGCTATTAAATATTTTCGTTTTATCACTATCATTAAATTGTCGAGAGTCATTAATATTTTTTTCCATTTTAGCGATCCAACTATTCGGTGCGAAATGCGCATCAGAACCAAATAATACGTGGGATATATCTGTCACTTCTCTTAAAGAAGCAAAGACTGCTTCTCCTGTTGATAGTGCCGTATCAAAATAACATCTATTAATATAGTATGCTGCACTCTCATTTAATGTTGCCCAACGGTTCAATCCGTTACGATACTTCTTAAACATCATTATATTTTGAAATGGATGTTTTAGTACTTCTTTCGCCAGTTCACGCTTACTACTACTTACAAATTCATTCAATCTATTATGAGGATCCGTCATTACATATTTTTGAGTTCGTAACGTTTCATTAATTCTCCATGTCAAATATGGTAAAGTGCCGCCTGCATGTGCCAATATAAAATTAATGTTTCTAAAACGCTCTAGTGTTCCGCTAAATATTAAATTAGAAGCTGCTCTAGTAGTATTAAATGTAAATTCTTCTATAAAATCTGCAAAAACATATTCTGGTGCTTTAAATTTTTTGGAAGTCGAACTTAGATGAACGAAGACGTTAGCATGATGTTGTTCTAATGCTTGCATCACTTTGTCAAATTTGTCATTTCCCAGGAAATCATCACCGTAATTTGATAGTAAACCTACTCCATCTAAGTGTAATACATTTAATGCAAAATCTATTTCTTCTAAAGTTTCTTTGATATATGGCATAGGTAATTAAGCAAAACTTTTAAATCTATGTGGGTAACTTTTCTTCAGTTGCGCTTGATATTCATTAACTTGTCGTGCGACTTTTGCAGCTTTAGCTCTTTTAAAAGGTAACGTTGATGGCTCTGAAATAGAAGTCACACCAACATCTATATTGAGTTCATCCATCATTGTTAAACTATCTTGAGGTCCCTAATTTTTAATAGGAAAGCCGCCTGCTGTCGTTACACCTATTTCTTTTAACGCGTCTTTATATAATTTGGGAATGATATGATGATGAATATCTATTATTTTATTTGAACTAACCATTATGATACCTTCTTTCAAAAAATCAAAATATTATCGTTATCTAACATTTTAAAACTACATTACACTGTACCCATTTTTATTTAAGTATGTTCAATATCTACAAAAAAATTTTTCGATTTTGTAATTTTAAACGTCTCTGCCATCAACTTTTAAATAATGCTAGTTGCTAGATTAAACTTTCTTTCAAATCAACGCAAAAATTAAGGTATCATGATTTTGCATTGTAAACCTTTTCATATTAAGATTAATATATTCATTATAAGGCAACGTTGGAGGCTTAAATCATGGTAAATATTAAAAAAATAGTTATCGCACCCGATTCATTTAAAGAGAGCATGACGGCAATTGAAGTTGCTAATGCAATTGAAGCAGGGTTTTCACAAGTTTTCCCTAATACAATAGTGTTCGATAAAATTCCTATGGCTGACGGTGGTGAAGGCACTACAGAAGCTTTAGTCAATGCTCTAAATGCCCGTTATCATACAGTTTCTGTAAAAAATCCTATTAACGAAATGATAACCGCTTCATATGGTTATGCCCAAGAAACAAATACTGCAATTATCGATATGGCCAGTGCTTCTGGTCTTGATTTAATCGCTGAAAGAGATAAAAACCCATTAATTACAACTAGTTATGGTACTGGTCAACTTATTAACGATGCGGTTGAACGAGGCGCTAAGCATATTATTTTAGGCATAGGTGGTAGTGCTACAAATGATGGCGGAGTTGGCATGTTAAGTGCTTTAGGTTGTAAATTTTTAGATAGTGAAAATCAACCCCTTAACGCTGGTGGTGCTGCTTTGGCTAAACTATCGCATATAGATACGCGTAACATAAACACCAAGCTTAAACACACAACGATTGAAGTAGCATGTGACGTTTCCAATCCTTTATTGGGTAAATATGGTGCTAGTGAAATATATGGCAGACAAAAAGGTGCTACAGAAGATATGGTAAAACAATTAGACGCTGCATTGACACGTTACCACGATGTGATTGAGCAACAACTTAACGTGTCTGTAAAAGACATAGCGGGCGCGGGCGCAGCAGGTGGATTGGGGGCTGGTTTATTAGCTTTTTTAAACGCCAATTTGGCTAAAGGTATCGATATTGTTTTAAATGCAACTCAATTTAAAGCACGCGTAAAAGATGCTGACTTAGTAATTACTGGAGAAGGTAAAATGGATCATCAAACAATTTATGGAAAAACGCCTATCGGGGTATCTCATGCTGCACAACAATTAAATATACCCGTGATAGCTATTGCTGGCAGTCTGGGTGAAGGTTATCAAGCAGTATATGAACATGGCATATCATCTGTGTTTAGTATTCTACAGCACCCTTGTTCACTAGGAGACGCATTAGACAATGGCCGTATATATATGCAACAAGTGGCCGAAAATATTGCACGGCTATTATTAATAGACAAAAAATCATAATAACTAGTTACAAAATAATGGACTAACGTTATAATTAACAACTGACTGTTAAATAAAGGAGAACATTGAATGGACACACAGACTAAAAGTCCCTTACCTTTAATGATTATTATTGTATTAGGTATTATGACCACTTATGGTCCGTTAACTATAGATATGTATGCTTCATCATTACCACACGTACTTAAAGATTTTGGCTCAACGACATCGCACGTCCAGCTTACGATGTCGTTTGCAATGATAGGTTTAGCGTTAGGCCAATTTATCTTTGGGCCGTTATCAGATGCGTTTGGACGCAAAAAAATCGCGCTTATTATTATTACAATTTATACCATTGCATCACTAATAGCCATCTTTACAACTACATTGCCATTTTTCTTAGCATTACGCTTTATTCAAGGATTAACAGGTGGTGGCGCTATTGTTATTGCTAAGGCTTCTGTAGGTGATAATTACGAAGGCCCCTCTCTTGCAAAAGCATTAGCTTCATTGCTAGTAGTTAATGGTATCATTACCATTTTAGCCCCTCCACTTGGTGGTTATGCGTTGAGCTTAGCTGGCTGGAGAGCAGTATTTGTAGCATTAACAATTATAAGTTTTATTATTTTGTTATTCGCTATATTCAAGATGAAAGAAACACGTACACATGACACGGCACAATTAAATTTCACTGAAATATTTAAAGACTTTGGTGCCTTACTAAAACAAAAGAAATTTATTATTCCTATGTTGTTGCAAGGTTTAACGTACGTCATGCTATTTAGTTTCGCCTCTGCTGGGCCTTTTATTACGCAAAAAATTTATAGTTTATCACCTCAAGAATTAGGTATCGTTTTTTCAATTAATAGTATCGGTTTAATTATAATGAGTCAGGTTACAGCTAAACTAGTCGAATATATCAGTCGCTTTAGTTTATTAATCTTACTAACACTTATTCAAATTGTAGGTGTGGTTGTTATTTTCATAGGATTGTCCTTACATTTACCAATCTGGGTCTTAATTATAGGTTTCTTTTTAAACGTCTGTCCTGTTACAGGAATTGGCCCTTTGAGTTTCGCATTAGCTATGGAATCTCGCACAGGTGGCAGTGGTAATGCCTCAAGTTTATTAGGATTGTTCCAATTTATACTTGGTGGAATCATGTCACCCTTAGTTGGGATACAAGGACAATACAGCTTTATACCATACGTTAGTGTATTAATTATCACAACTTTTATTATAATTATATTAGAAATCTTACT
>NZ_JAVTDB010000024.1:0-9273 GCF_032139365.1 Staphylococcus kloosii | reverse complement strand
TAGTAAAAATTTTAGAACAACAAACAAAAAAGGCAACCTATAGGTTGCCATAACAGAATGAATGTCTATTTAAATCAAATGTTAGCATTTGATTGTGTATCATTGTTTGAGCAGAACAATGATACTAGAGAACTTAAGTGTACAAATCTCATAAATATTTGTAACACACTCGTAATATAACATTAATTAAATAGAAATAAAACTCCTAACGCCATTTAGTAAATTTAAATATATATGCCATGAAACACTATTAAAATTACATGTTTCGATACACGATTAAACTATTTACAATTAAGTATTTATATTTAGAAATATTGCTCGCTATTACTCTACCATTTCACATTTTTTTATTTGCTAATCTATTTTAATATTTTGCATTTTCTTGTTCTCAGCTTCTTTACTCAATGTGTTATATTCGTTAATATGATTCAGTTTATAAAACCAAGGCTAAGCGCCCTTCTTGTCGTCAAATTTTGAAACAATAGCATATTCTAATTTAGTTTTTAATCTTACTTTTCCAAACTTCCGCACCTTTGACCCTTGAAAACTTACTAGACATTCTTTAGCATAACTTGCTCTCTTATCTATAATAGAACCAACTTCAAAATCCTTAGTTGATAACGACTGGACTTGGCCTATTTTTAAAGATAGTTTTAATCCTACCAAAATTTTTATAGACTACGTCGTATATTAAACAACTTATTGAATAAGTTAACGAAAATATGACTCCTTTAGAGTCGCGGTAGACTCTGGTATATTAAAGTTTTTTCTTATCTAAGGGCCATAGGGGCGCTGTTTAAAAATCTACACATTACAACAATACTAGCTATGAAAAAAGATTGTTGTTATTTTATTATAGTTCAATCAAAAACTCCTATACTAAATATAAGTATAGGAGCTATTCAATAAGTTTATTAAATAAAGCGTCTATTCTTCATCGCTTTGATTATCAAAATTTCTACCTTCTAACCCAGCTAATTCTTCTTTAGAAGCTGCTGGCGCCTTCATTTCAAATATTTCATTTATTACTGTATAATCGTAATACCCTAAACGTGCAATAGGCTTAATTGATTTAATATCTAGTTTCCCATTATCTAAAATAATGTCGTCTTTAATATGAACTTGAGCGACTTTACCAATAACAATATCTACAGTAGAAACAGGATCGCCAGTAGGTATTCTTATGGTTTGTACATATTCACACTCAAATTGTACAGGTGATTCTTGAACACGGTGACCTGGAGCTTCAATGCATGTTTCTTTGGAAACCCCGGCAAATTCAAACTCATCCACATCAGGCGCTAAAGCCTTAGAGGATAAGTTTACCGCTTCTCTTAAATCATATGTAGCCATATTCCAAACAAACCATCCAGTTTCTTCAGCATTTTTAACTGTATCCTTACGTTCATGATCCCCTAATACTGATTGGTTTGCTGCAAACATCACCATAGGTGGGTCCCATGTTAAATTTTGATATTGACTGTATGGAGCTAAGTTATCTTTCCCTTCTTTAGAAGTTGTAGATATCCATCCTATCGGTCTTGGAATAGTACTACTCTTAAATGGATCATGTGGTAATCCATGACTACGTACTCCTTGTTTTGGTGAATAATTCATATTAAATACCTCCATTTCATTAATTTTATGTATTTTCGTATACAATGAGTCAATTTTAATTACAATAACTCTCTAGTAATACGCATAAATAGTTTAAAATAGTAAAATTGCGTGCCATCCAATATATTTACAACAAAACAATAATTACTCACATAAACTGATGCGTAATTATGAGTAAAGTCTATTAATTGAGAACCCTTTTTGTTTCTCATTAAAGTTGTACCCTATAATACAATATCAAAACTAAATTTTTATATTCTAATTAGCCACATACTTGAATAATTATAATGGCCCCCTATGAATCGCATTAAAAGGTGTACACGCTATGTATAGATATCGTGCAAACATATTCACAAAATAAAACCCACCTAGGAGGTGGGTAAAAAAAGATTTTGAATTTTATATATGGCGAAGTGTGGCTATAGGACGAATTGTCAATTATCAGCGGTGATGTCCCAGGCTCGAGTAGACATTCAGATGTCTACTTAGTTAAAATATATTAACTATTAATTTGTACTTCCGTTACATATCCATCATTTATATAGAATTGAACTAATTTATCCCCAACTTTATATTGTTGGTCCAAACCATGAGATGTTTTATTTGGCATTCCTATAGGTTGGCCATATGCTTTTAATAAATCATCTTTTGAAACTGTTTTACCATCTAATTTAAAATTAACTGAGTCTGCTTTTTTATCACTAGTTTTGTAAAATGTTTGGTCGTAAGCATTGACCTCTTTGCCACTGTTAGATGAATTTTCAGTAATCTTATAGCCATTAATCGTTAAATTATCATATTTAAGCGACTGAATAAAATCTTGATTTAAAACAAAATCGCTACTTGCTGATGTATATCCTGTATAATTATAATAAGGTGTTTCTGCTGCTTGTGCTTGTGTATGTGTATTATCAGAGTTGACTAAACCAAATCCCACTACTGAACTAAAAACAACGCTACTTGCTAGAGTAATCTTTGCAATACTTTTCATAAGAAACGCCTCCTAAGTAGTTTTGAATCATACACGATTCCCCTTAAGCTTATACTAACTTTATATCTCATGCAACTAATAGCAAAATATTTCAAATAGCCTAAAATTTAATTTCACCAAAAAAATAATTAATTAGTGAGTAATGTAGATAGTTTGGATGATTTAAGTAGTATTATAATTTTCATTTAGTTTTCTTTGTTTGATAATAATTAGTTAGAAAAATACCTGTAGTAGCACATGCTACACCACCTATAATTCTAGCAATCCAAATGTTCATAGACGCACTATCTAAAAGCATTAATACAATATTACCAACAAAAACTGACACACAAATTAATAATAAAATTCTTAAAGCAACCATTTTATACTCCCGTTTATTTTTTTGGTCATTATATTATACAATTTAATATTAACAAAAAAATAGATCAAGTACATATGTACTTGACCAGTGTTTTTCGTATTTAATACTACTTTAGCGTCTGCAATCTTACTAAGCGGGCACAAGCTGTCTCCCGTACTCAAATTAGTTAGATGTTTAAATTTCCCACACCAATAACCCTTAAATTTTTTAACTTGTACAATAGCTACCCATTCACTTTAACCATTAAGCCATGTGCCTAGTTAAACGACTGATAAATATAAGCCTGCACCATGTTTAACCTAACTGATGAATGCGGTATAACGAATAACATCAATATACAACAAAACCCCGTTACATCAACGTTTTGTTAAACGAAGCATAACGAGGAATTGGTAATTAGCGTCCTGGGAGGGATTCGAACCCCCGACCGATGGCTTAGAAGGCCATTGCTCTATCCAGCTGAGCTACCAGGACATGACATTTTTGAACACAATAAATATTATATCTAAAGGTGTATTATAAAGCAATACTTTTACGGGCAAAAATAAAGATGATTTTTCACTATTATAGCTTATTTTCCACATTTAGAGCTTTTTGAATATTATTATATTAAAAATAATGTTATAAAAGAGGGCGAGACATCATTGTCTTCAGTCTCTATTTTTATATAAGCAGTAGATGACCGAATTGAAAGCGCACTTGTATTAAGCTTCTTTCAACTCTATTCATCCTTACCGGGGCTGGACTACAAAATTTTTTAAACAAATAATATTTTTGTCCTCATCCCTCCCTGCTATTTTAAATAGCGAAATTAGTAGCATCAATCACTTGATGATCACGATTTCGGAAGTTAAGCGTAGCAGCGGTATTATCATCATTAATAATTAACTCAGCATATGTTTCTTCGATATTGCTTCTAGATTGTGAAATACTACCTGGGTTTATCACATGAATACCATCAATTAACTCATACTTAGCTACATGTGTATGACCATAAAAAGCAAATTGACAATCTTTACTTTTGGCGGTTGCGGCTAATCTTTCACGAGATTGATTGACTTGGTATAAATGGCCATGTGTAACATAAGCATTTATTCCATTGTCACTAACCGTTAAATCGTTAGGAAATTCTGGATAAAAGTCTGTATTACCTTTTACTCTATGAAAATAACTTAACTCCGTATCATCGTAAGTAAATTCTGAATCTCCTAAATGTAATGCTACATCTACGTCGTCATATTGCTTAATAACATCAAATAAAATACCTTTTTCAATATGATTGTCACTTACAATTATCCATTTTGCCATTCGTTTTCACCTTCTATATAACTTTGTAATTGAGCGATGGCTTTCTTTCTATGACTGATTTCATTTTTATCTTCTGCTGACATTTGAGCTAAGGTTTTATTTTTTTCTGCTACATAAAATATAGGATCGTAACCAAAACCTTCTACACCGATTTTATTAAGTGTAATTTCGCCAGTTAGTTCGCCTCTAAATTGTATAGTTTCGCCTTCAGCAGTCGTCATACTAATAACACAAACAAAACGTGCTTCACGGTTAGTGTTATTGCCTAATTTGTCTAATACTTTTTCTATATTAGCGTCGTCATCTTTCTCACTACCTGCATATCTTGCAGAGTAAACGCCGGGCTCTCCATTTAATGCCATAATTTCCAAGCCACTATCATCTGCTATAACAGTTTTATTTACAGCTTGTGCACCAGCTTCAGATTTAAGCTTTGCATTTTCTTCAAAGGTCGTACCTGTTTCTTCAACATCAAAGTCTTCAATTAAATCACTAATGGGTATTATATTGAAGTCTGAAAAAATAACTTTAAAGTCATTGAGTTTACCTTTATTATTAGATGCTATGACTATATCTTTCATTTGTAACCTGCTCCTCTACATTGACTTTTTCAACTTCTACAGTCATATTTAACCACTCTTTAATGATTCTTTCGATGTGTTCAGTATCTCCTGTAGCCAAAAATTTATGTTCCGGATTTTTCTTGTAGCCTGCGTGTTCATTACTGAATGTTAGTAATGCACTTACTTCTCTGGCAGTTTCTAGTCCTGATGATATGACAGTCTTCGTACCATCAAAATAGTCGTAAATATATTTATATAATAATGGATAATGCGTACAACCTAAAATTACAGTGTCAGCCTTACTATTACGCCATTGCTTTAAAGTTTGGTGAATGACGATGCTTGTAATGGTTGGGTCTTTATATCGCATTTGCTCTACTAATGGTACAAATCCAGGACATGCAATACCCGTCACTTCTACATTAGGATTAATATTTTTTATATGGTGACGATACGCTTCAGACTTAACAGTACCTTCTGTTCCTAAAATTAAAACATTTTGGTTTTGTGTCGTCATGATAGCAGTTCTTGCGCCCGGTTCAATAACACCAATTACTGGTATTGTTAATTTTTCTTGTAGTACGTCTAAAGCAACTGCTGTAGCAGTATTACATGCGATGACTAACATTTTAATATCGTATTGCATAAGTTTCTCTACAAGTTGTATTGTAAACTGTTTAACCTCTTCACCAGATCTTGGGCCATACGGACATCTTTTAATATCACCTAAATAATAAATTGTTTCGTTAGGTAATTGTCGTATGATTTCACTAGCAACGGTTAAACCACCTACTCCAGAATCTATAACTCCAATTGGTTTATCCATAAATGCCTTCATCCTCATAATGTTAATAATTTTTATTGTAGCACAGAAGTTTTGGTATGTTCACTTATCATACTTAAAAATTTAACGAACAATACGAAAAAACCAACATTTGTAATAGTTACAAATGTTGGTTACAGAGTTATTAATAAACTTGATGGTCTGAACCAAAGAATGATTTAAACATATGGAATGATGTTTCTCTATTTAATGCTGCAATTGAAGTAGTCAAAGGAATACCTTTTGGACAAGCATTTACACAGTTTTGAGAATTACCACATGCTTGTAATCCTCCACCACCCATTAAAGCTTCTAATCTTTCATCCTTGGTCATAGACCCAGTTGGATGTAAATTGAATAATCTTACTTGAGATATTGCTTGTGCACCGACGAAATCATTATTTTGAGTCACGTTAGGACAAACTTCTAAACATACCCCACAAGTCATACATTTTGAAAGCTCATAAGCAGTTTGACGTTTTTTCTCAGGCATACGTGGACCAGGGCCTAAATCATAAGTACCATCGATTGGCACCCATGCTTTCATTCGTTTTAAGTTATCAAACATTCTAGAACGATCCACTTGTAAGTCACGAATAACAGGGAAAGTGCTCATTGGTTCTAAACGTATAGGTTGTTCTAAGTAGTCAACAATTGCGGAACATGATTGTCTCGCTTTACCATTGATGACCATTGAACAAGCACCACAGACTTCTTCAAGACAGTTCATATCCCAAGTAACAGGTGTCGTTTTTTCACCTTTACTATTTACAGGATTTCTTCTGATTTCCATTAAACATGCAATAACGTTTAAGTTTTCACGATATGGAATTTCGAATTCTTCCATGTATGGTTTAGAATTATCATCATCTTGACGTTTGATAATTAATTTAATCGTTTTTTGCTTATTGCTTTGTTCTGTACTTTGAACATCTTGTACGTCGTTTGCTTCTTTAGTTTCTGCCATGATTATTTACCTCCTTTAGACTTAGCCGTATAGTCACGTTTACGAGGTGCTACTAAACTTATATCTACATCTTCATAAGTGAATTTAGGATCTTGGCCTTTACCTTGGAACTCAGCTAAAGTTGTTTTCAACCACTCTTCGTCATTTCTATCTGGGAACTCAGGTTTGTAGTGTGCGCCTCGAGATTCGTTACGGTTATATGCACCAATAGTAATAACTCTTGCTAGTTCTAACATGTTCCATAATTGGCGAGTAAAGAATACTGCTTGGTTACTCCAAGTTTGTGTATCTTCAATATCAATATTATTGTAACGTTCCATCAATTCTTGAATTTTCTTATCAGTTTCTAATAATTTATCATTTTCACGTACTACAGTTACGTTAGCAGTCATAACTTCACCAAGTTCTCTGTGCAGTTTATAAGCATTTTCGTCGCCTTTCATTTGCAGTAACTTGTCGAATTTTTCTTGCTCTTCACGCACTCTACGTTCAAAAATTTCATCATCTAAATCTTCGTAAGAAGTTTCGATATTTTCGATATACTTAATAGCATTAGGTCCGGCAACAGTACCACCATAAATTGCAGACAGTAATGAGTTCGCACCTAAACGGTTACCACCGTGTTGTGAGAAGTCACATTCGCCAGCTGCAAACAAACCTTTAATGTTAGTCATCTGATCGTAGTCTACGTATAAACCACCCATTGAATAATGGACAGCAGGGAAAATCTTCATAGGTACTTTCTTAGGATCATCGCCAGTGAATTTTTCGTATATTTCAATGATACCACCAAGTTTAACGTCTAATTCATGTGGATCTTTATGTGAAAGATCTAAATAAACCATGTTTTCTCCGTTAATACCTAATTTTTGGTTAACGCATACATCGAAGATTTCACGAGTCGCAATGTCACGAGGCACTAAGTTACCATAGTCAGGATATTTTTCTTCTAAGAAGTACCAAGGTTTACCATCTTTATAAGTCCAAATACGGCCACCTTCACCACGTGCTGACTCACTCATTAATCTTAATTTATCGTCGCCAGGAATTGCTGTTGGGTGAATTTGAATAAACTCACCGTTTGCATATAATGCACCATCTTGATATGCAATAGATGCCGCTGAACCCGTATTAATCATAGAGTTTGTAGTTTTACCAAAGATGATACCAGGTCCACCTGTAGCCATAATGACGGCGTCAGCACCGAATGACTTAATTTCAGAAGTCGTAAGGTTTTGCGCTACGATACCTCTTGCCATATTGTCATCATCTTTAACTATGCCTAAAAATTCCCAGCCTTCAAATTTGTTTACAAGACCATCTACTTCATGACTACGAACTTGTTCGTCTAAAGCGTAAAGTAATTGTTGCCCTGTAGTTGCACCTGCGTATGCTGTTCTATGATGTAATGTACCTCCGAAACGTCTGAAGTCTAAAAGACCTTCGTTAGTTCTGTTAAACATAACGCCCATACGGTCCAATAAATGGATGATCTGTGGCGCTGCATCTGTCATTGCTTTTACTGGTGGTTGGTTTGCTAAGAAGTCCCCACCGTATACTGTGTCATCAAGGTGAACTGCTGGAGAATCTCCTTCACCTTTTGTATTTACTGCTCCATTTATACCACCTTGGGCACAAACAGAATGTGAACGTTTAACAGGCACGATGGAGAACAAGTCTACATATGCACCTTGCTCTGCTGCTTTAATTGTTGCCATCAGACCGGCAAGTCCTCCACCGACAACAATAACTTTCTTCTCTGCCATACTATGTCACTCCCCTAAAATGTATCTAAAACCTAATTTAATTTAAATATTATAAGAACGCTAAGATTGCACTAATACCGATGTAACTTACTACTAAAAATACAATTAATGATACCCATGTGAACACTTGTTGAGATTTCTTAGATTGCAAGACACCCCATGTAACTAAGAATGACCATAACCCGTTTGCAAAGTGGAATGTCACAGATAACGTACAGATTATGTAAAAGATTAACCACAATGGATTTGAAACGATGTCATGAACTAAATCAAAGTTTACCGGATGTCCCAAAGCTACTTGGATACGTGTTTGCCATAAGTGAATACCGACGAAGACGAAAGTAATTACACCTGTAATTCTTTGTAATAAAAACATCCAGTTTCTAAATTGTGAATAATGTCCTACGTTTTCTTTTGCTGTAAAGGCAATGAAAACGCCATAGACACCGTGGTAGAAAATAGGAATATAAATAAATAAAAATTCCAAAACAATTAAAAATGGTAAAGATTCCATGAATCCCGCTGCTTTATCAAAAGCAGACGCACCTTTAGTTGCTTGATGGTTTACAAGTAAATGCACAAGTAAAAAGCCACCGATTGGAATTACGCCTAATAATGAGTGTAAGCGTCTTAAATAGAATTGATTTTTCGTGTAAGCCAAAAGGAAGTCCCCCCTGAGAAACAAATAATTTATTTGATTTCTTTTTTACAATTACGAACGTTAACCAAATAAAAATTATTAAGAACAAAAACATGAAACTTACATGAAAACTTGTTTCAATGTAAGTTCGACGTTTCAATTGTTAATAATTTAAATATCACACTATATAAATTGATTTTAAAATTAAGTGATAATACTTCTCAATTAGAAAACGCT
>NZ_JAVTDB010000023.1:0-50825 GCF_032139365.1 Staphylococcus kloosii | reverse complement strand
GCAGATTAATTAATAAGCGCCGGATATCAAAGTTTGATATTCGGCGCTTATTTGTCATTCAATTGGAAAACATAATTCAGTTACATAATTATCATTTTCTGTATCTTCTGAGCAATACAATTCAAAGAAAGGACCATTTTTTAAAGTAACATCCAATTTAGGTCGTACTTGCTGATGAATTTCTTCCATAGCTAGATAAATTGACGCCGGTACTTTCACGATTGCTTTATTTACTGATACACCTATCAAATAGTCCATGCTTCCAGATTAACGTGGTATATAACCTTACTAGTCCATTTAATTGATTATTTTTTAATCCCATTAAATATTGACCGTTATTACCCTCATTGAAATTTAACCAAAAACGAAAGATATGCTCTGGTGCTTATATACCAGATTCATATTCACGTAAGTATCCGGATACTATAAGGCTCAATTTTTCTTCTACATGATAGTTCACCATTATCATCTTTTCACTTAAAAAGTATAATGCTTAATTCCTGTTATAAAGCATTTTACAATCACTTTCATATTATAAGCGCTATAATATTTATAAGAAATTATTCACACAATAATGGAGTGCCTAAATTATGCAAAAATTACTCAATGTCAAACCACTAAGCCAATTAAGTCCTGTTCCAATTATAATGGGATGTGAAGGTGTCTGCGCCTCAATGATTTTAAGACATAACCATATCAACATTTCACCTTTAAAATTGATGCGTCATTGGCCTAAACATGATAACAATCCACATAAGGGATATGTCGGTCATCATTTTTCTATCAAATTAGGCCACCATCAGACAATATTTCCCAGTGCTATCGTCCCCTACTTAAAAAAATATGATACTGACATTATAGATAGCACGGGTCAATCATTAACTGAATTAACCAAAGTAATAGATCAAGGCCAACCTGTAGTCATATACCATACTGTTTTAGGTCAAAAACCAGTATCACGCGTATTTAAACTTGATAACATGCCAACCAAATTAGTCTCTAATATCCATACAACTGTGTTAGTAGGTTATGATGAGTCAAACTACTATTATATTGACCCATTATGGTTAAACGTTTCCCAAAAAATTTATCTACCCGCAATCATACCAACACGTCGACAAATATTAAAAATTAGTAAAGACAAAATGGAAACAAGTTATAATGCGCCAGGTAAAATGAGCTTTTATTTGAAAAACAACTAACTATTAAATTTATACCATAATAGTCACAAGTGTATTTTCAAGTTCAGTCTGCAAATCCTTTGTACGCCATTGTCGTTCATATCCTAAACAAGGGCAAATATAAGTAATGCCCGCTTCTTCTACTCTTTTTCTAAAGTGTACATGGCCCATAATGCTGTACTTAATTGGATATGTGTTATATAACTTATTAAACTTCGATGTACCTATAAACGCATTAAAATAGTCAAAAATACGATGTGGCGTCGGTACAATAAATTGATTATGCGTAACAATATGTGTCATCAATATTATTTTCTTATCTTTTACTTTAGCTAGATCTTTCTCGGTTTGTTTTAGTGCTAACTCGGACATCGATTGGTCATTCAACGGCCAATCAATTTTTTCTTTATCTTGCCATGTGGCACCATAATATTTACGTTGTGCTAAGCGTTCCGCAGAAAATTTACTATCGCCATAGCTATAATCATACCAAGCTGTATTACCGACAATCGCCCATTCATCATTGATATAATAAGGTCTATCAATTAAGCATTCATCCATATTCAAATAAAAATCTAAAATTTCTAAAGATGATCTATCAGTATCATTCGTCCAAAAATCATGATTACCAGGAATAAATAATACTGGGACGTTCAGCGACTGCTTAATTTTCTTTATATAATTTGCAGTTATTTGATAATTATTTGAAATGTCTCCTGCTATAAGCAATAATTCTATACCTTTGTTTTGAGCGGTTTTTATCACGTAATATTCAAAGTCTTCAGGTGAATACTTATTCCCTCTATCGATATGTAAATCAGCTATTACACCTATTTTCATTTCAATCCCTCTTCTATTGTCGATATCTTATTAATTATGACATATCAGCATTATTTTTATTATTAATTAGCCTATTATCACATGATAACTACATTAATTTTCAATTTAATTATAATAGACTTTATTGTGTTTATTCTTACGTTCATCATGATAAAATAAATAGTACTAAAACTAGAAAAGGAGTACTTATGTTATTATTAGAAGCTTTTTTAATTTTTATAATGGCCGTTATCGTTAGTTCAGTTATACATAATAAATTCGAAAAGATTCCAATGGCTTTTATTCAAATAGCTCTAGGCGTTTGTTTATTTATTCTACCTATACCCGTACACTTCGAATTTAATTCTGAAGTATTTATGATGGCAGTTATCGCTCCGTTATTATTTGTAGAAGGTACACATGTTTCACGTACTAAATTATTAGAATACCGTAAACCGATTATTTTAATGGCAATGGCTTTAGTTTTTGCTACTGTTATCGGCGTCGGCTTTTTCATACATTGGATTTGGCCAAACTTACCTATGCCAGCAGCCTTTGCTATCGCCGCAATATTATGCCCTACCGATGCAGTTGCCGTACAAGCAATTACTAAAGGGAAAATCTTACCTAAAGGGTCAATTACGATTTTAGAAGGAGAATCCTTACTAAATGATGCTGCAGGTATTATATCATTTAAAATCGCTGTGACGGCTTTAGTTACAGGTGCATTCTCTGCTATTCATGCAGTGGAACAATTTGTTATCTCAACTATATTAGGTGTACTCATAGGTTTAATTATTGGTTTTGCAATTATA
Source organism: Staphylococcus kloosii (assembly GCF_032139365.1). Lineage (GTDB taxonomy): Bacteria > Bacillota > Bacilli > Staphylococcales > Staphylococcaceae > Staphylococcus > Staphylococcus kloosii_A. The sequence goes on along the minus strand of NZ_JAVTDB010000023.1, from coordinate 48,010 downwards.
CGATTGAGAATATACTTAACGACTACTAAATCTTTAAAAGATAGTAATACGCTTATTTTCATTCAATTATTAACACCTTTTGCTACATATTTAATAGCAGAACAATTTCATGCATCAGGCATTATCGCAGTTGTTATCGCTGGTTTGATACACGGCTTTGAACGTGACCGTTTAATTCGTGCACAAACCGAATTACAAATGAACTACAATCAAATATGGAATACTTTAAGTTATGCACTAAACGGTTTCGTCTTTGTTGTATTAGGTTATATCATTCCTAAAGTAGTTTCAGAAATTATTGCTCATGAACGAGACAATATTTCATTTTTAATAATCACTACGCTACTTATAGCATTGGCTATCTATGCGTTCCGTTTTATTTGGGTCTTTGCTTTATATAAAGTATTTTATTACCCAAACAATATTCAATCTTATTTAGATGATGGTGAAGAGCGACCAGTTAATCGGCTTCAATATGCATTTACAATGACCATGTGCGGTATTCACGGTACAATTTCGCTCTCGATGGCATTGACTTTACCTACATTGTTAGCGAATCATACACCATTTCATTACAAAAACGATTTACTCTTTATAGCGTCACTCATGGTGTTAATTAGTTTAGTCTTAGCCCAAATTGTACTACCACTAATCACCCCATCAGAAAGTAAATCTATTTCGACATCTATGAGTTATCAAACGGCAAAAGTCTATATCGTACAAAAAGTCATTTTTCACTTTAAAAAATTATCTAAAGAACAAAACAATCAAAATTACCAAGCCATTCTATCTGATTATTATGAGGAGTTATTCTTCTTATTAAATTTAGATCCTGATAATAAAAACAGTCAAGAAGTACAACGTTTAGAAAATATTGCGAGTCAAGTAGAAACAGCTACTTTAGAACAGTTAATAGATCAAGATAAGCTAGATAGACAAACATTACTTAACTATCGCGCATTGCTTGAAAACACGCGCCAATTTAGGGAAGCTTCAAGCACACATAAAATTAAAACTGTGCTCAAAATATTAATTTTACGTTTCCGAGCTAAACGTCATAGCGATGATAATGAAATCGAACAATTCAAGTCTCATTATCAAGAAGTTATGAACGTTATACGTACGATTAACCATCAAATTATCAAACGTTTGAAACAAGAGCAAAATGAGGATAATTACTTAGAAGTTAGCATTGTACTAAACAAGTATCAGCAACGTTTATCTAGTATTAGAAACAAAAGTAAAATTAAAAAAGGGCTCATTCCAACTCAAACTTCAGCTCAAAAATTAGAAGGACTCTATTTACAACGACAATTTTTAGATCAATTAATTGAGCAACAAAAAGTCGATGATAAGGTAGCATCTCAAATTCGCGAAAATATTAACTATAATGAAATCGTCATGTCATCGCACTAATATTTAATACACCTCTACTATGAAACTTTTAACATTTTCAAATTACATAGTAGAGGTTTTTATATTTAAATTAGTAGCGTTTTTATAAACTTTAATTACAGTTCTTTTAATTTTTATATTCATTTAAAAGTGCTATAATTGTATCAATTTAACGAACGAGGAGGGTCTGGTCATGGAGTTTACGATTAGAGAAATGCGTGAAGAAGACAAACAAGGAAAAGCCATAGTCCACTATGAAAGTTGGATGGAAACCTATACACCACTCTCAGTAGATAACTATTTAGAAAATCTTGATCGACATCAATTTATACAAAAGTCTTCTTCTCAAAATGCACCTACACTTGTTGCAATTATCAATAATGAAGTAGTTGGTTTTATTTCATTTGGAAAAACTAAAGAACAAAATGATAATGATGACTGGAGTGAAATATTCGCACTATATTTACTCGAAGAATACCAAAGTCATATGATTGGCTTCGCATTAACGCAACGTGCCCTCGAATTATCATATCCAGACAACGTCACATTGTGGGTAGTTGAAGAGAATGACAATGCTATTAATTTTTACGAACAAGTAGGCTTCAAAAAAACACAAAATACTGCGCCTGTATTCTTTGGTAAGACTTATCAAGAAATTAGAATGGACTATTATCGCACTGAACATGACAACTAATAAAAGCACCATAGCCCACTAGTACAGTGAGTTACGGTGCTTTTATTTTGCTATATTTATTATTATAGCCATTTTAGTTCATTTTCTGCTACATGCTTTGATGGAAGCAAGGCAATTACTACTAATATAATAGTACAAATAAATGTCACTACATTTAAAAATATAGCTACACCATTCACTTGCACTATATCAAAAGAAACATCTAAGACAAGTGATAAAATAATTAATATTAACGCCGTCATTCTTTTGCGTCCCGCATCATAAAATCTACGCATCGTTATAGCAATCATTGGAATAATATTAGCCAATACAAAAATGCCAACAAGTGCAGACAATATTGCGCCGACAACTAAAGAACCTGCTATAAATGCGGCCATTCCGATAATAGCTATGACAAAAATAATTATTATATGCGTTAATACAGGTATCCAAAATTCTTGTCTGTTAGATTTATTAGTAAAATCTACATACCTTTTCCAAAAGTCTTTGTATGCATTAACCATATTCAACACTCCATAAATTCATCTAATAATAAATATAACTTAAATAATATTTTTTGCACAACTATTTACAGAAATATTGTTTTATAATTGCTGCCAAAACAATAGGCAATTCTGTAAAAGCGCTCGTCTTGTTTAAACGCTCACTTACTTTATGGGCATCATTACCTCTTGGGCCACATAATATAACTGGTGCGCTAATATTTTTAATCGTATCAAATGGAATATGATAGGTATGATTAAAACTTGGTGTATTGTCTGCGTATACTTCCATTTTTTCTATATTAGTATTTAGGTTTAAATAACTTGAATCACTAATACCATTAAAATAATTAATACGATGTGTTGCGCGTTTAAACTGGTTATTATTAATTTCTATAACTGTGTTGATAATATCATTGACGATGGGTTCTTGTGAAGAATTGACAGCCGGATAATATGGTGGTGCAAAAAAAGTTACTACAGCCGGTGTAATATCGCGACAGATTTTCATTAATTCATCCGCTATGTTGACGCTTTGCAAATGTAACTCAGGTGTATTTTGTAACACCTCATTAATAAGGTTCTCAATATAATCTTGACCATATTGTTCAACCGCATATTGTTTTAATTGATCATATGTAAGTACATTAATTTTCGAATCAAACTGTAAATTTTCTTGTTCTAAAATATTCAACCAATCACTCTCGCAACGTTCTACTGCTTTAATAACCACATCTAAAAACTGGCGATATAAAGCTTGTGGTGTTTTATTGAATAAGAACATATTATATAAAGCAAACGTTCTAAATGGTGTTTGCACATCATATGTTTCTTTAATATCTTTATTTACTATTGCTACTGGTACTGGTGTAAACTCACCTTCATACTGTTCCTTGAATTGGCGATTATATTCAATTGCTTGTGTAATATAACTATTCATATAATTTGAACTTAAACCACTCAATGGATTGCCAACATGTGTTTCGATACCATAACATAACACGCCAGGCATTATTTTCCCTATAGAGCCACTGTAAATGGAATGGCTTGGATCACCTGATTCTTGTTGAAACGTAGGCTCACTATTTAAATGTAATGCAATATCAAGTTTAAAATCTTGTTGGTATTGTTCGATGACTTCCACTGCTTTACGCATACCTGAGGAGTTAACCTCTTCATCTGGAACAGTAACAAGTAATAAGTTGACATCCCATTGTTCAATACTCGCTTTTTCAAGTAATGATAAATGTAACATTAGTCCTGCTTTCATATCCATGATGCCTCGTCCAAATAAATAATCACCTGATTGTAAATCCTCAACTGCGGCATCGCTCAAATTACCTCTATTTTCAGTAAAAAGTTGTGCTAATTTATCCGGATTACATGCCGCATCTTTATACGTAGTAAAATCATCAATCCCCACTGTATCAAAGTGGCTTATTAAGACTACAGTTTTAGTAGCTGTCGGTCCTTTGTAAAGTGCAGTAACAAGTTCCTTATTATCTTCTGTCTTAGTTAATGCAATATGTTCATGATGTTGCTGAAAATAGTCCAATTTCATTAATTTTTGCTCTACTAGTTTAGGAAACTTTAACTCTCCTGATGAATTGGTAATCGTTTCTTGATTAACCAGTTCTTTTAATAATTGTTCCCTATCCTCATATGTTTGCCATAGTAATCCCATAGCTTCATTCACCCCTTTGAGAACGCTTTTATACGAGTATAATATTTTCTTTAATCATATAGCAAATAAAAGCAAAAAGAGTTTAAGCAATATAAAAATAACAACAACATTAACAGTTGAAACTTATATTTATTACTTAAACTCTTTATAATTTATATATTACTTTGGTTTTTTGGTACAAAGACTAAGACTGCAACAAATCCTAATATAGCTAATAACGCATCAAAGAAGAATCCATACATAGCACCAAGATGTACATTATAATGTGCTGTCATGACACTAAATACTGTGGCAGAAATTGCCACACCAAATGAATTGCCTAGTGAAGATGCCATTTTATAAATACCTGAGGCCACGCCTACTTTATCTTCTGGCGCTGTCGTAACGGCTGTATCCGTTGAAGGAGTTGCATATATTCCTAATCCTATACCATACAGTAAATAGCCAATGATACATATTACGATATATAACATAGATGATAAGAAAGTAAAGGAAATTAAGATTATTCCAAGTGCATTTAATGCAGCTCCCCATAGCATAGGTTTTTTAGGCCCGATAGCTTGCATTATTTTTTCACCAACCGGAATCATAATTAACACCGAAACTAAATAAGTGATAGACATTGCACCAGATTGGAATGAAGTGAAATGTAATCCAGATTGGAAATACGTGTTTGCTACAATTAGTGTACCTGCAACTGCATTAAGCATGAAGTTAGAGATTGTTGCGCCACTGTATCCTTTATGTTTAAAAACTCTAAAATCAATGAGTGGGTTAACGCGTTTTCGTTCGACTGTTACAAAGGCAATGATAGCAATAATAAACAACGCAATTAAACTTAAAATTAATGGTGAAGTTATACCAAAATGTGATGATTGTGTAATAATTAAATTAATACTTAACATCGCAATAATTAATATCACTAAGCCACTAAAATCAAATTTAGCATTTTTAGCTTTTTGCGTTAATGGCGCCCTTGTTTCAGGCGTATGTTTAATTAAAATCATTGCAATGATTGTGACAATAATTGATATAATAAATATTGAACGCCATCCGAAATAGGTAGCCATAATGCCACCGAAAAATGAAGTTATGCCACTACCGCCCCACGATGCTATTGACCAATACGTCAATGCTCTCTGACGATCTTTACCAATATAATATTCATTAATTACCGCTAAAGTAGCAGGCATAATAAAGGCTGCAGATAATCCTTGTACACCTCTACCGATAACTAACAATGTAGCTAGCCCATTACCTGGTATTACTATTAATATTGAACCTAAAATATTAAGCACTAAACCTATATACATCATTTTCATTCTACCGTACCGGTCTGCTAAACCACCAGTACCAACGACAAACAATCCGCATAATAAGGCTGTTAAGCTAACTGCAGTACTAATAATACCGTCATTCGTATAATATGATTTTTGTAAATCAGGGACGATATTTACTAATGATTGGGCGAATAACCAAAAAGTAATAACTGCTAAAAATATACCTAAAAGAAGTCGATTATCTCCTTTAAAGGTTCGAGATGTATCCATTACAAATTTCCTCCTAAAGTTACTTACCACATAGTCCTGATTTAAAATAGTTATACACCTTTTTAACATGACACCCATTCACACTTTAAAAAAGTCTACCGCTATTTCAAATTACAATAAGTAACCTATTAATTTTACACAGAACTCGTTAAACAAAAGCTTTTTAACTTCTCTTTAAAAAAGTCCATTTAAAAAGAGTAACACTTTGAAAAACAAAAAGCTAAAAGAAAAACTTTAAAATTATAAATTTTAAATAATTTATTTATACGAGGTGTAATAATAGTATTTTTCTAATAAAAATTCATGCTTTGATTTTTAAACTCCGTCAAACTTAATTTTCACTTACAAAAAAACCTATCAGCACAAAGCTGATAGGCTTTTGTTATTTATTTAGTTTGTGCACACCATTCAATAACTTGTTTTATCGCCTTATCCCAGTATGCATAATCATGTTCACCGTGGTCTTCTTTGAATTGATATGTCACACCTCGGTTATCTAAATAATTAATAAATTGTTTGTTATCTTCATATAGAAAATCTTCTTTCCCACACATTATCAATAGTTCAGGCAACATTTTTTGGTGCGCTATTGCTGCATCAACAAGATGATATACGTCTAAATCGGTACCTGTTATATCCTTGTCATTGCCCACTATTGCCTGTGGAGAAAAGTCATACCAATCAATATCTAATAATTTATTTACATCAAACACGGCAGATAATGGACAAGCTTTACTAAATCTGTCGCCTTCGTTTAATGCAAATTTAATCGTGCCATAGCCACCCATAGAATGACCAGCAATATAATTATCATCTCTATCTTTAGATAGGGGTAATATTTGGTGGACGTAATCATAAACTTCTAATATATAATCATAATAATTGTGCCCAAATGCCATATTGCTGTAGGCGCTATGATCAACACGTGGCATAATGACTGCCAATTGTTGCTCATTGGCATATCTTTCGATACTTGTATAACGTACGTATGTTGTTTCATCACTTGATAAACCATGTAGTAACATGAGTGATTTTAATGGTTTGGCTTCTTTATGTGCCTCAAAATAACTATCATCTTCAGGTAAAATAATTGTGATATTTTGATGCATGCCAATTGTTTTCGAATTATAATTTAGCGTAATAACCGCCATATGAGTCAACTCCCCTTATGCGTTTGAATCTTGTGTTGTCGGTGTGGGTTGTTTTTTGCTTTTTTTATTTGATGGATCTAAACGTTTTTCTAACAGTCTTAAACCAACATCAATAATGATAGCAATTAAAGCAATCGGAATCGCACCGGCAAGTATAAAAGTTGTACCGTCAGTGGCATTGGTACCACGAATGACGATATCACCTAGTGTAGGCGCTCCGATAAATGAACCTACGGCAACAACACCTATCGCAACAACAAGTGCGATACGCAAACCACCTAAAATAACTGACATTGAAAGTGGTAATTCAATCATTCTTAATACTTGGTTTTTTGTCATACCCATGCCTTTACCGGCATCTTTAATATTGACATCGACACTACTAATTCCAGTATAAGTATTTTTTATAATCGGTAACAGGGCATATAAAAATACTGTAACAACTACTGTTGTAGGTCCTAATCCCATAACAAGCATCAATATTGCTAACATCGCAATCACAGGTACTGTTTGAATAATATTAGCTATTGAAATAATGACCCATGATAATTTACTATATCGAGCAATAAATATGCCAATGGGAATACCTACTATTGCGGCGAAAAGCACGCCATATACTGACATTAACAAATGCTTAATAAATAATTCCCATAGGTAGCCAAAGTTTACAGAATAATATTCAACTAATTGCTGTAATAAATTTCCACTCATTGATTATTGACCACCTTTCTTTTTATCATCTTCGAAGTAATTATGTTGCTTTAAAAATTCTTCTGCTACGACTGCTGGTTCTTGACCTTTACCGTCGGCTTTATAATTTAATTCTTGCATTTTTTTAGTCGAAATTTTATTTTCTAATTTTTCAACTGATGGTTTTATTTCTGGATGTTTTTTCAATAGTTTATTCGTTACAACCGCACTCGCATCATATGGTGGGAAGAATTTTCTATCATCTTTTAATACTTTTAAGTCGTAAGCCGCAATACGTCCGTCTGTTGAATAGCCTACTGCAACGTCTAAGTTTTTAGATTGTAACGCATCGTATACTAAACCAATTTGCATCGGTCTTACTGTTTTGAAAGAAAAACCATAATCTTTAGTAAAACCAGGATATCCGTCACCCTTACGGTTAGCCCATGAACTATCGATACCTAAACGTAATTGATTACGGTATTTTTTTAAATCAGATACTGTTTTTAAATTATATTTTTCAGCCGTTTCTTTCGTTACCATAAATGCGTAAGTATTAGCAAAGCCATATGAGTTAAAGAATTTTTGATGGAATTTTTTTTGGAATCCATCTTGTGTTACTTTGAGCGCTTTTTTAGGATCTTTTATCGGATCTTCATTTAAAGCACCAGTCAAATCTGTACCTGTGTAGCGTGCACCAGAAATATTAGCATCGCCATTAACTAATGCACTATGTTGAATGGTGCTCGAACCTAAGTTATTAATTAATGTTGGTTGTATTTTACCTTTTGTATCATGTTCAATTTGTAATCTCACCATGTGTGCCATGATTTGAGATTCACTATTCGCAACTGCAGTAATTTTCACGTCATCATTAGACTTACTATCTCCCAATCCAGGTAAGCCACATCCAGATAATAAAACTAGACATATGACGAGAATAAACAATTTGCTTTTTACGTATTTCATAATGTCCTCCTTCAATTATCTAGATACTTTTAACCCTTTTGGAACTGCCCATTTTTCTATTAAAGACAGAATAAAATCTACAAATAATGCCAAAGCTGTAACCAACACAGCCGCACTAACAATCATCAATGGATCATATAAATTTAATCCGTTAAAGACGAAGTCACCTAATCCACCAGCACCTACATAACTTGCCAATGTTGCCCAACTTATTACGTAAACTGATGATAACCGTATGCCACCTAAAATAAGTGGTAATGCTAATGGTAATTCGACATCTTTCATTAATTGGAAGCGTGTCATACCCATGCTTGTGCCAGCTTCTTTTAAATTTTTATCGATGTTTTGTACACCAAGTACTGTATTATTTAAAATCGGTAATAGTACATAGATAAATAATGCTACGATAGCTGGTGTTTTACCTACACCAAATATCGGAATCATAATTGCCAATACCGCTAATGTTGGTATTGTCTGTAGTACACCGGCAATCGTTAAAACGATATTCGAAGTACGTTTTAATTTTGATAACAAAATTCCTATAGGAACAGCAACTACGATCGCAATCAGTAAGGCTATGATAGAAATATAAAAGTGTTCTATCGTTTTAGAAACTAACTGACTGCCGTTTTGGGCTAGAAAATCCATCATCGGTTATCAGCTCCCACATCAGCAGGTTCAATAATCGCATCTTTGTTTTCATCTGAATCTAAATCGCCCCATAAGCTGTCATAGACAATATCTACTAAGTTTGCTCTTGTAACGAGTCCGATTAATGTATGGTTGTCTTCGTCTACTACAGGCACATTTCGTACATTTCGTTTCAAAATAGTACGTACTGAATCTTGTAACTTACTATCTATACGTACTCTGTAAATATCACGTTGCATCATGTCGATAAGTTCTTTATTGTTTCTTAAACCTTGGTTAATATCTTCAATATCGAGATAGCCTAACAAGCGATTCTTTTCACCAACAACAAAGATGGTATCAACACGTCTGTCACGCATGATTTCAACAGCATCATTTAATGTACGATCAACATTTACAGTTACCGGTTTAATCATTGCCTCTTCAACTGATTTCATATTAGGTCGATCTTGAATCAGTCTATTTTGACCAATGAAGTCACGTACGAAATCATTCGCAGGGTTACGTAAAATATTGTCTGGCGTATCAAATTGTACGATTTTCCCTTCAGACATAATACAAATTTTATCTGCTAATTTGATCGCTTCATCCATATCATGTGTAACAAAGATAAATGTTTTACCTAATTTTTGTTGTAATTCTTTAACTAAATCTTGCAATGTGTCACGTGTGATTGGGTCTAGTGCACCAAAAGGTTCATCCATTAAAATAATGTCTTGTTCGGCAGCTAATGCTCTCACCACACCAATACGTTGTTGCTGACCACCAGATAATTGAGATGGATATCTATCTAAAAAATCTTCCGGTAAGTCTACTAATTTAATTAATTCTTTTGCTTTTGCATCCTTTTTCTCTTGAGACCACTTTAATAACTTAGGTACGAGTACGATATTTTCTTTAATAGTCATATGCGGCATAAGACCAATTTGTTGAATTACATATCCAATACTACGTCGCAATTCAACGCCATTCATCTTATTAATATCTTTGCCATTTATTTTAATTTGACCTTCTGTTGATTCAATCATGCGATTTATCATTCTTAAGGCTGTCGTCTTACCACTACCACTTGTACCAATAAAAGCAATAAATTCCCCAGCTTCAATATCTAAAGAAATATTATCTACTGCTTTTTTTCCTCCAGAATAAACTTTTGATAAGTTTTTAATACTTAACATTGACTAATTCCTTTCTATATGTAATTTATCCCCTTAATAAGCAAAAGGGTCATTAGTAAGATGTATTACAAATTCACGAATAAGTAAAAACAAGATACGAATGACCCATTTTCTCGTTTTATGTGACTTAGACAACGATGGCCATCATTTCTAATGGCAATGTCTACTTTCAATAAAATTTATGTTGTCTATAAGTTGTAAGATTTAATCTGTTTTTGTATTTAATGTCGGTTTGTTCAATTAAAAAATTTTTTTAATTGTTACGATTAAATACACTATTATCATAGACTTATTTCTTTATAATTTCAATTTTATGTCCAATTTCTGAAGGTGCTTCATGTTTATCAGCCCTACTCGCATAGTCGTTTATAGCTGATTTAATTTTTTTAGGAAAAGCACTTGGTCGTTGATTTTCAGTATCTATACCCATCAACATCACTTCATAAGTTGCACATTTAACATTGTCTTCATTTAGCATGGTCATAAATGCATGCAGTCTTTTGGCGTCATGATCAATTAATGCAACTTTAACTGTTACTGGCTCATGTAACTTTAACTCTTTTAAAAATAAAACATGATTTTCCAATGTGAATACTGTGTAAGATAATTTCTCGATCGCCTCTTTATCTAATCCTAGAAATGCTAACCAACTATCCGTTGCATCGCTAAACACACGGTTATATGCTGCGTCATTCATATGGTTATTATGGTCCACCCATTCGGCCTTTACCTCTGTATGAAAACTGTACAATTCGTGAGTCATACTAATACACCGACTGTCCTTCTGATTTTTTCATTTGCGGCGTATCTTCTGGCCAATATTCTTCTGCTAGTTTTTTTACTTTGACTAAAAATTCATTACGTTTTTTATCTAAATCAGACATCGAATAATCTTGAGATGACGTTTCACATCCCTCAACGACACTATCGTATAAATCTTGAGTTAGTTCTGGAGCAACTAATTTAGTCCATGGTTTTTTCAAGGCAGGACCGAATTGTTTAAGCATATGGCGCATGCCACCTTCTCCACCGGCTAAATGGAAAGTCATAAACGGACCATATTGTGCATATCTTAACCCTGCCGCATGTGTAAATGCCTTATCTACTTCTTCAGTTGTGGCGATGCCATCATTTACAATATGCAATGCCTCTCTCCAAAGTGCTTCCATTAATCTATCTGCAATATGTCCTTCAATTTCATGTCTGACATGTAACACGTCCATGCCAATACTTTCATAAAGTTTTTCTGCAGCTATAGAAGTAGCTTCTGCCGTATTTTGCCCAGCTACAATTTCGACTAACGGCAAAATGTAGACCGGATGAAAAGGATGCGCTACTACAAAACGTTCAGGATGTTTTAAATTTTGTTGTAATTCAGACGGCATAATACCCGATGTACTAGACCCTATCGTCGCATCTGGTTTGGCATAGAAGTCAATTTCAGTTAAAACTTTATCTTTAAGTTCTTCAATTTCTGGCACATTTTCTTGAATATGGTCGGCATCTTTTACCGCTTCAGCTAATGATTCAGTAAACGTCAAATTGTCTAATGATGCATGCTCACTCATACCTAATGCTTTAGCGTATGGCCAGTTCTGTTTAACTTGAGTTAACATACGCTCATATGCGCCTTCACTTGGATCTGTTGCTACGACTTGATGCCCGTGCGCTAACATTCTTGTAATCCAACCGCTACCTATTACTCCCGTTCCAACTACAGCAAATTTCATTTATAAGTCTCCTTTAGGGTTTCTTAAATTATAATATTCTCTTGCTTCTTGCGGCGTCATCGGTTCAATATTTAACTCACTAAGTATCTCTTTAGCACGTTTTACGAGTTGTTCATTTGTAGCTTTAACACCTTTAGATAAATATAAATTATCTTCTAAACCTACACGTACATTACCACCTCGTTTTGCTGCTTCTTCGACCGTTGGCAATTGTAGACGGCCGATACCAAACGCCGACCAAGATGCGCCCTCTGGTATACGCGTTTTTAAATATTCGATTGTTTCTGGGTCGTTTTCTAAGCCCCATGGTATACCTAAACAAAATTGGAATAATGGTTGACCATCAATCAAACCTTCTTTAATAAGTTGTTTAGCAAAGCTGACATGACCTGTATCAAAACATTCTAATTCTGGTTTAACGCCCGCTTCTTGAACAAGTGCTGCTTGTTTACGCAACCAATTTGTAGGACTTAAATAAACATCATCCCCCATATTGACGCTACCACAATCCAATGTACACATTTCAGGCAATAATTTACCTACCGGTTCATGACGTTGTTCGGGTGTTTGCATATCTGTACCTACGCCACCCACTTCAGGATTTTCTAAACTCGGTATAAAATCACCGCCACCACCTGAAGTAATATTAATAATGATATCTTCGTCTGCCGCTCTAATGAGTTCGACAGCTTTTTTAAAAAATTCTACGTTATGACATACTTTTCCAGTTTGTGGATCTCTTACATGAATATGTGCTACCGTCGCACCTGCTTTTGCACATTTAATTGCTGAATCTGCAATTTCCTCTGGTGTAACAGGTACATTACTATTTTTCTCTACAGTATCTCCCGCTCCTGTTAAAGCAACTGTAAGCATGACTTTGTTCATAATTTTACCTCCAAACTTGAATTAACACATTGGTTAGTGTACCAACTGGACGGTTAAGTTTCAACTTTGTCTAAGCAATAAAAAAAGAGGTCATAAGCTCGAACACTTACTACCTCTTAGGATATAGAAAATTATTTAATTTTTATTATGATATGAATAATCTACTAAACGATTTAACACAGCTTGACGCATTTGTTCATCTATTGCATCTATACCAAATATTTCAGACAGCCATAACCCGTCTACTGCTAGCCTATAAATCGTCGCATCTATATCATCCAAACCATCGTTTTCAATCTCGGATTGCCAAGATTTATATGTTTGTTGTAACGGAAGTAACAAGTTACTATCCGTACCTTGTGCTGCTAACATTCCAGAAGTTATGGAGGCATTTTCTTTACGATGCTCTCTTGTCGCTTCAATAAAAGCTCGTATTAATTTACCTTGCTGTTCTGTTTGTTCAGCTTTATGCTCATTCACGTTAGTACGGTACAATTCATCTGCATAATTCACCAAGCCTTGTATTAATGCAGCTTTATTATTGAAATGATATAGTAACCCGCCTTTACTAACTCCAGCTCGTTTAGCAACAGCATCTAAAGTTAAATATTCAATACCTTGTTCGTTTACAATGTGCGCTGCAGATTCTAATAATTGAATGCGTTTAGATGATTTTGCCATTTACGTCCCTTCTTTCATTATCTTATTTCAAATGTTTTAGTCATTCATACCTTTCCCATCAAGTATATGATCAACATATTTTTCAACTCGTTGCGTTCTCGTTGCAGATCTTTTAGCTTGACCAATGTGGTACATATACTGACGCTGTCTACCTGGTGTTAAGTTATCGAACGCTGTTTTTAATTCTGGCATGCTATCAAATTTTGCTTGTAATTCTTCAGGCATTTCATAGTCTTCTGTTTTTTTCATCGGCACTTTTTTACCTGACTTTTCTATTTTAATAGCCTCTGCTATATACCACGCAATTTCAGCTTTACGTTTTTGAACTTCTGTATAACTTTCAAATCGTAACTGTCTGGCTGCTTGAACATTTTTAGTTTGTTGAATTAAACTATTATATTTATCTTCCATAATAGCGCCTTTTTCAAATAATAATGCACAGTAATGTTTAAAATCTTGAACGATAACGACATTTTTATTGTTTAAAGTGTAGCATGGATGCATCCACTTGTAGTCTTCTGTTAATTCAGATTCTAGTAATAATGTTCTTAAAAATTTAAACTCATCCTGCCATTGTTTTAAGTTGTCAATAAAGCCATCTACTTTATCATGTGTCGGTGTATTGTCGCTCATGTTCTTCCCTCCAATAGTCACGTCCTATTAATTATTTATATCATACTACAATATCAATTTATTATTCCATTTAAAGTTTTATTTATAATCTAATCTAATCATTTTAATTACTTAAAAGTAAACCGAATACATGAAAAAACCAAACGTTAGTGATAACGTTTGGCTATTAACTGTATCATTTAATTTTTATTTACGGATTCATTAGCATATTTAGCTCTTGGTTTTAAACTAATAATTATAATCAATGCAACAAATGCAATAATGGCCGTCACATAAGTCGTTGCATGGACGCTCATTTTTGATACTACAAGTCCGCCGACAATGCCTCCAATACCAATACCGGCATTCAAACTAGACATATTCCAGCTCATCACTTGGCTCGTATCGCCTGCAACGTGTTCTATGACACCACTTTGTACCGCAGGATTGGTACTCCATTGCATGACATTCCATATAAATATAGTTAATAATAACAAAATAGTCCCAGGTAATACTAAGTTCAACAGTAACATCATAACGATAAATATTGTTGTCGCGATTGTCAGCCAATATTTACTCGTCAATTTATCTGATAAGAATCCTCCCATCGACGTTCCCATAACGCCAGCGATTCCGTTTATTAGTAAAACAATTGATACAAACGATAAAGTATGACCGTTCGATAACATGAGTGGGTTAATATAAATAAACGTCACTGAATTTGCTACTAATAATAAAAATGTAATACATAAATATTTACCTATCTCAAATGGTCGTAACACACGAGATAGTGTTTGATTATGCGATGACGATGTTTGTGTTGTAGCTTTATTTTCTTTACTTACAGGAATATAAATATACATCAATAAACCTACAATAACGCTAATAACAACGATAAACACAAAAGTGAAACGCCATCCTATCCAATCACCAATAATTGTACCGATTGGAACACCTAAAACATTTGCACCGCTGAAGCCAGAATAAACTATACCAATCATTTTCCCTCTATTTTGTGGAGAAGTGAGCAATGCAGTAAGCGCAAGTGTCTTCACAACGATAAGTGATGCCGCTGCTGATGATAAGATTCTACCTATCACTAATATTGTAAAGTTAGGCGCTACAGCAATAATTAAATTTCCGATAATAAATACGAATAAAGTTATAAGTAATAACGGTCTAGCATTAAATTTATTCGTTAACTTTACTAAAATTGGTCCTGCAATAGCAAAAGTAATGGCATATAACGTTACAAGTTGCCCCACAACGGGTTCAGAAACATTTAAATCATCACTCATTAAATTCATGATACCTGCAACCATCATTTCAACCATACCAACAATAAAAATACTAAATATAAAAGTGGTCGTACGCATTATAGTCATACGGTTCCTCCTTCCTGTTGTCATTTTTCACATAGCCATTCCATTATATACCATGCGTCAACAGGTTTGGGAGTCACACTATTTCTATATTACCGACTTAAAAAATACGAAGGAAGCGAAAAAATTCTTATTTTTATAAGAAGATTTTGTAATCCCCCCGGCAAGGATGACTAGCGTTGAAAGCAGCTTGATATAAACGCATTTTCAATTCAGTCATCTACTGCCTATATAAAAGTAGCGCCCGAAGACCATATGATGTCCCGCTCCGCATCAAAATATTTTTAATTATTTTTTTCTTATCATTTAGCGTCATGCATCGTTCTAGCAATGAGTTGATCACGATAGTTAAAAAATTGTCGATAACTAATATATGTAGCGATAAGTGCTGACATAATCGTTGCCGTAGTATGAATAAAAATAACCATCAATTGGAATTTAATGGCATCTAACGGCGGCATTCCACCGATAATAAGACCTGTCATCATCCCTGGAATCGAAACGATACCATACGTTTTAACAGAATCAATCGTTGGAACAATAGCTGTTTTAATGCTTTCTCGCACCGTAGCTTTGGACGCCATTTTTGGATCTGCCCCTAAAGCTAATTTGGCTTCAATTTGTTCTAATTGTTGCACAAACTCTTTATCCATATTTTGATAAGCGAGGTTAATGGCAATTAAACTATTACTTGCGACCATACCAGCTACCGGTATAACTTCATTAGGTTTAAAACTAATAGCACCAGTTAAAGTTACACCGACTAGTGGTAAAGTCACACCGACGAATATTGCGACAAAAGACACTAAAAAAACATGGTGCATAACTGGTGATGCACGATGAATGGTATTCCATGAAGCATTGATAATAATAACTAAAACAAATAAAATTAAAATCCAAACTTGATTTACATTAAAGATAAAATGTAGTAAAAAGCCTAATACTGCAAGTTGTACAATCGCACGTACAGTAGCAATTAACAAATCTTTTGTAATATACAACTTCTCTTTATAAGAAACAATAATTGGAAATAACAGTAGTAAGGCTGTTAGGGCTAATGCTGTTACACTCATGATAAATTCTCCTCACTTTCTATTTTTCCATTTACAATTTTTATACGTTTACTAAAATTACGCATGCTTTGATCGTCATTGTGTGTGATCCACATAATTGTGACACCGTCTTTAGCCAAATCAAAAATCATTTTTTCGATAGTTGCTCTATTTTTTGCATCAAGTGCGCTTGTTGCTTCATCTAATAATAGTATTTGAGGGATGTACATTAATTGTCTAGCAATCGTTATACGTTGTCGCTCTCCTCCAGATAAATGGTTAACACGCGCATCTAAGTTATAGTGTCCCATACCTACTCTTTTCAATAATTGTTTTGCACGTTTTTTATCAAATTTTTCGTTACGCACACGTGCTGGGAATGACAAATTCAAACCTATTGTAGGCTCAAATAAGTCACTTTGTTGTAATAAATAACTGACTTCCATCCTTAATTGTTCTGGATTAATTTGTTCATAAGGCGTCCCGTTTAACGTTATCGACCCTTTAGTTGGACTTATTAAATTACTCATAAGTCTAAACAATGTACTTTTACCGCTACCAGATGGTCCAATTACTGCGATAGTTTCACCTTTATTAACAGTGAAACTTAAATCATCAATAATTGTGCGATCATCTGCGATGTATGAAATATCTTTGATTTGCAACAATGTTTTTTCCTCCATATTTTAATAAAATACCACCTTAAATTTTATATTATCTATACAATAAGTCCTTTTCGACAAATTGTTTATTTACTTAGTAATAACACTTTTCAAAGTTCTTAAAACTTATTACTATTGACGATTTAAAACACTAGTGCATTTAATTATTTTTAAAATTTATACTGTGAACATTTTAGTTAAATAAAGCTTATTTTTAATTGTAATAATTTCTATATGATGTAATATTAAATTTAATGGGGAGGAATGAATATGACACTTTTAACAATTTTACAATTTATAGTAAATATTATTATTGTATGCTTTATACTTGGCGGAGTTATTACTGCTGCATTATTAATTTTTAAAGATAAACGCCAATCTCAACATAGTGTGTTACGCAATTATCCTTTATTAGCACGTATTAGATATTTCTTTGAAAAAGTCGGTCCAGAAATGCGTCAATATTTTTTCTTAGAGGATAAAGAAGGTAAACCATTTTCCAGATTAGATTATAAAAACATTGTTTTAGCTGGTAAATACAATTCAAGAATGGCAAGTTTCGGAACGGAAAAAGATTACGCCGCAGGATTTTATATTAAAAATACGATGTTTCCGCATCAGGCTTCCGAATTGCGCATTGATCAAAGTGTATTAATTTCTAGTTTCATTTATAAAATTGATAACGAACGCCTTTTCGAAAGAGAGGAGCATCGCGAAGCATCACAAATTAATCCTTATTTTTTAGATGATAAAGATGAAATTATTATTGGACCTAAACTGGCACACCCATTCCGCTTAAAACGTTTAGTTGGACAATCAGGTATGAGTTACGGCGCTTTAGGTGGCAATGCAATTACCGCACTGTCCAAAGGATTAGGTCAAGCTGGTACGTGGATGAATACGGGCGAAGGTGGCCTCTCAAAATATCATCTCACTGGTAATACAAATATTATTTTCCAAATTGGTCCTGGACTATTTGGTGTCAGAGACGAAGATGGTAATTTCAATATAGATTTATTCAAAGAGTTAGCTGATTCTGAAAATATAAAAGCATTTGAAATTAAACTTGCACAAGGCGCTAAAACACGTGGTGGACATATGCAAGGTAATAAAGTAACAGAAGAAATCGCTAAAATTAGAAAAGTGAAACCGTGGGTGACGATTAACTCACCTAACCGCTTCGATTTTATAAACAATACATACGAGTTGCTATCGTGGGTTGAACATTTGCAAACGGTGGGACAAAAACCTGTAGGGTTCAAAATTGTTGTCAGCTCCACTTCTGAAATTGAAACACTGATTAAAACAATGATAGAAACAAATATTTATCCTAATTTCATTACTATAGATGGTGGCGAAGGTGGGACAGGCGCTACATTCCAAGAATTACAAGATGGTGTTGGCCTACCATTATTTACAGCCCTCCCTATCGTATCAGGCCTGTTAGAAAAATATGAAGTACGTGATCAAGTTAAAATCTTTGCTTCAGGTAAACTTATTACGCCAGATAAAATCGCTATAGCATTAGCTTTAGGTGCAGATTTAGTCAATATTGCGCGTGGAATGATGATTAGTGTCGGTTGCATTATGAGTCAACAATGTCATTTAAATACTTGTCCAGTAGGTGTTGCTACGACAGATCCTAAGAAAGAACAAGCGCTTATAGTAGAAGAAAAGAAATATCGTGTGACTAACTATATTACAAATTTACACGAAGGCTTATTCAATATTGCAGCAGCTGTTGGTGTTAACAGTCCGACACAAATTAATAAAGATCATATTATTATCAAAAAACATGATGGTACCATACAATCAATTAATGATTATAAACTTAAATTATTAGAGTCATAAGTAATGTAGGTTAAACAATTGGGTAGACTCAGAAAATAATATTTATTTTTTATACACAAATAAACAATTATGACTAGTTTTTAAAGCTAAAGAATCTTTTAAATCAAATAATAACGAAGCCTTTTACATGCTTGAACAAATTGATTAAGCAATCCTCGTAACTTTGAAAAGATTCAAAAAAGCATTACGTGAGCGTAGTATTAAAGGGCAAAATGAGACGGTTATATCAATACAAGGTTATCATTTTATCTAAACTAGAAGAGATGCATACAGCTCACATGTGTAGTAAAAATATGGATAATATTTTTATCAGTAGAAAGAAGATAATTCTTTTTTTCTCAGCGAGAACTATAGCGTTTAACTAAGCAATGTCTAAAAATGACCAATTTATTCAGCTGAAATCCTTCACATATAAATCAAGTGAAGTGACAATGGAAATGTATTATATATGTTATAAATTTATTTGTATCATGCTAGCAAGTTAGGAAAAGAAATAATTTAAATGATATATTTACTATTTATTCTATAATCGTGCAACAGAAGCAACTAAAAAATGGTCTCAAAAAATAACTAAAGGACAATTAGCTGGTACTTCTGCAACAATTGGTGGGGTTATATCAATTGTTGGTGGACTTGTAACTGCTGGAACAGTTTCCTCTATAGCGGGTGGTGCTTTTGAAATTATTTCTGGAGTTATCACAGGTTCTAAATATAACGGTGTAACTGTTGGTGGGACAGCTACTAAAAGATTAGTAAGAGAAAACCCTTATCAAAAACCAGTAGAAAGATGGGTTTATAAAATTACATGGGCTAAACCTTATTAATTAATAAGGTAAAAATAGACTGTTCCCTTAAATAGAGAGCAGTCTATTTCATATTAAAATATACTTAAAAAGAATAATATACCTGCTATTAACGGTAAAAGTGCTATAAGAAATGATTTTCTCACATACACAATAAACATAGAAAATAAAAACATAGCATAGAAAATTGATTCAACTGTTTGACTAAAATGAGTTATTTGAAACAGGTTAATATTTGCTAAAATTAAAAATATAATAGCAACCACAAAAAATATTATCTCGTATAATTTCCATTGTACTTTTTCTTTCATATTATTTACACCTCTAAAAATAATATTTGCTTTCCCCATTATATTTACATAAAAAATTAAATTTTCATTTTTTTGAATTAAAACATTAGTTGAAAAAACATAATTTCCTTAGGTTTATATGTAGGAAGTACTGAAACACTTCTAATTGTAGCAGGATATATTTAATCCTTAAGCATCCTATATACTGTAGAGCGACTTACACCTTTTTGTTTCGCAATTTCTTTTCCAGTAATTTATTCAGTGTATAAACATTACTGTTTTGTTAATCTAACTGCTTTGTTAAATTATCGACATATTTTCATCATTTTAACTGTATAAGTATTGCATTAATAGCATTTCAAAAATTTAGTGCTACAATATAATTAAATAAAAATATAGGGGGTTATTTTGTGAAAAA
Source organism: Staphylococcus kloosii (assembly GCF_032139365.1). GTDB lineage: Bacteria > Bacillota > Bacilli > Staphylococcales > Staphylococcaceae > Staphylococcus > Staphylococcus kloosii_A. The sequence goes on along the minus strand of NZ_JAVTDB010000023.1, from coordinate 27,197 downwards.
TTCAATAGAATTGTTGAAAACTTTAACAGATGTAAATGGTATTGCTGGTCATGAAATGCAAGTTAAGTCTTTAATGCATGACTACCTAAAACCACTTAGTGATGAAATTATTGAAGATAACTTAGGTGGCATTTTCGGCAAAAAGAATGCTACTAATGGTACTAAATCGATTATGGTTGCCGGCCATTTAGACGAAATTGGTTTCATCGTTACTCAAATTGATAATAATGGTTTTATCAAATTCACACCAGTTGGCGGTTGGTGGAACCAAGTAATGCTTTCACAAAAAGTAACGATAACTACTGACGAGGGGAAACAAATTCGTGGTATTATTGGCTCTAAACCACCTCATGCCTTGTCACAAGAAGCACGTAAAAAAACAATTGATATTAAAGACATGTTTATAGATATTGGGGTCAAAAGTAAAAAAGAAGCGGAACAATTTGGTATCGACGTAGGTAATATGATTACACCATATAGCGAATTTGAAACTTTAGCCAACAATAAATATTTAACGGCAAAAGCTTTTGATAATCGTTATGGCTGTGCCCTTGCTGTTGATGTATTAGATAATTTAAAAAATGAAAATATCAATATCGATTTATATTCTGGCGCAAATGTCCAAGAAGAAGTTGGTTTACGTGGTGCTAAAGTAGCGGCCAACAAAATCAAACCTGATTTAGCGATTGCTGTTGATGTCGCCGTAGCATATGACACACCAGATATGTCTCAACTCAGTGATACTGCCCTTGGTGAAGGCCCAGTTGTCATTATTATGGATAGCAGTATTATTGGACATGTAGGTTTCAGTAAACATGTTAAGCAAATTGCGAAGAAACATAATATCTCAATTCAATTAGATACTACTATCGGTGGTGGCACAGATGCTGGTAGTATTCATGTAGCTAACGAAGGTGTGCCGACATTATCTATTGGTGTGGCGTTACGTTATATGCACTCTAACGTTTCAGTGTTGCATACTGACGACTATAAAAATTCGGTTAATTTAATTACAGAAATTATTAAATCATTAGACGATGACACAGTTGAAAGCATTAAATGGTAGGTACAGAGAAAAAGCTGATAGCACAATGCTATCAGCTTTTTCTATAAATTTATTTAATTGATTTTTTCCAACTATCATCGCTTAACATTTCACCAGGCCATGTGTAAGACATCACACCACCATCAATCGTTATCGTTTCACCAGTAATAAATGAACTGTCATCAGAAGCTAAAAACGTCACTAATTTACCTACTTCACTCGGCTTACCTAGTCGACCCAACGGCGTTACCCATTTTTGATTTTCTCTAAAGTCTTGTCCCGCTTTGTCGTTTTCACTACCTACGAGTTTATCCACCAATGGCGTTTCAATTGTACCTGGAGCAATAGCGTTTGCTCGTATATTTTCACGTCCATATTCTATCGCTGTTGAGCGTGTAAAGTTTATAACGCCACCTTTTGCTGCATTATAACCTGATCGATTTAAATCGGCGGCTTGTCCAGAAAATGATGCTGTATTAATAATAGCGCCACCGTTATCTAACATGAGTGGAATAAAGAATTTTGTCATTAAAAATGTCCCTCTTAAATCGACGTTAATTATTTTATCGAATACTTCAATAGGATACTCATGAATGCGACCAGCTGCGTTATCAACACCAGCATTATTAAATAACACATCTATCGTACCATAGGTTTCTTGAATGTTTTTGGCTGCCCTTTCTACCGCATGTTCATCGGAAATATCAATATGATAAGCTTTAGCCTTACCACCTGCATTATTTATAGCTTTAACTGTATCATCTATGTCATTTGATATATCGAAGGCTAATACTTCGGCACCTTCATTTGCTAATGCTTCGGCAGATGCTTGACCTATACCAGTACTCGCTCCTGTTATTACTGCCACTTTATTATCTAATCTTCCCATTAAAACTCACTCCTTTAATAATCGTCACTTTACCTTTCCTTATTTAAAGATTGCCTGTTTAAGAAACTACTAAACATACGACAAGTAGTTGTTACTTTTATATACTCAATCATTCAACAAAATAAGTAGCTAATCGCATAATAAAATATTAATTTACAGAAAATTATGTTTTTTTATCTTTTGCTTTGTTATAATTTCGATAAATTTCAAAGGGGGCGGTTTTATGAGTTCAAATGTTAAGCAGAAAAAGTCACTTATGAATAAATTTTTAAACGTCGTAGAAGGCGTGGGTAACCGTTTACCAGATCCTAGTATTCTTTTCTTTTTAATGTGTCTTGGTTTAGCAATTCTTACATGGATTGTTTCTTTATTTCATGTGTCAGTTAAACACCCAGGAACTGGTAAAGCCGTAGAAATTAAAAGTATAATAAGTGCCGATGGTATCCAAATGATTTTAAACGATGCGATAAAAAATTTCTCCGAGTTTCCTGCTTTAGGCCTAGTGCTAGCAGTTATGTTAGGAATTGGAGTTGCTGAAAAAACGGGCTATTTTGATAAGTTAATGATTCAAGTCGTCCATAAAGCACCTAAAAAGATTATCGTACCTTGTATTATTGTTATAGGCATATTAGGTAATGCGGCTGGAGATGCAGCACCTATCGTCTTACCACCTATTACCGCAATGGTATTTATCAAATTAGGTTATCACCCTATCGCTGGTTTAGCTATGGCTTATGCGTCGGCTTTAGGAGGTTTCTCAGCCAATTTAATATTAGGTATGACAGATGCCTTAGTATACTCATTTACAGAACCAGCAACTAAAATCGTGTCAGATAAAATACATATCAATGTTGCAATGAACTGGTATTTTATTGCAGCAAGTGTTGTCGTATTATTACCTGCAGTTTACTGGGTTACAATGAAATTAGTCATACCGAGATTAGGTACATATGACGATACAAATTCTGATATTAGTACGGATGATTCAAATAATTCCATCACGCCAACACAACAACGTGCAGTATTTTGGGCTAATATCAGTTTTGTCGCTTCAATAATAGTTTTAATTATTTTAGCCATACCTGAAAACAGTTTCTTACGTAATGCCAAGACGGGTAGTCTACTCAATGATGCTCCAATTTTAAATGGCGTTGGCTTAATTTTACTCATTATATTTTTAATTCCGGGTATTGTTTATGGGGTAATGACTAAAGAAATAAGCAATACAAAAGACTTAGGTCAAATGTTTACTGATTCTATGGCTTCTATGGGTTCATTTATCGTTATCGTCTTTTTCGCAGCACAACTATTAGCATTTTTAGAATGGAGCAATTTAGGTATTATTGTAGCTGTAAAAGGTGCCGAACTATTGAAAGGTCAAAATGGCGTCGTGTTAATTATCGGTATTATTATTCTTAGCGCGTTAATAAATATGTTAATTGGTAGTGCCTCTGCAAAATGGGGTATTTTAGCACCAATATTTATACCGATGCTTATACTAGTAGGGTTCCATCCAGCATTCACACAAATGTTATATCGTATTGGAGATTCAATATCCAACCCTATTACGCCTATGATGCCTTATTTACCTTTACTGTTATCATACGCTCAAAAATACGACAAAAATATGCAACTCGGATCTTTAATATCGAGTTTAATGCCTTATACCATTGTATTAAGTATCGTGTGGCCATTGTTTATGATTATTTGGTATTTAATCGGGTTACCATTAGGTCCAGGCGGCCCTTTGCTTACTAAATAAAAGCAAACATTATATAATTAAATTAAGCAAAAACAACGTTCCTATGTAAATAATTGTTATATAGGAACGTTTAGTACATTTATTAAGTAATTGCGCAATTACTTAATAAATAATAACAACAATAAGGAGTGGAACCATCAATGATTGATGTAACAACTTTAAAAAATAACTATCCTCTTATTCAAAGCATGCAGCATTACGATACTATTTTTTGGCGTAATCCACGTTTCGAATATGAATCAATGTCGACGTATTCTATTAAAGATATTGAAGAAGCTGATGCACGCTTAAGACGCTTTAGTAGTTATTTAGCATCTGTTTTTCCTGAAACGCGCGCTTCCAACGGTATCATTGAGTCTGCACTCGTCCCACTTCCAAATATGCAAAACATTTTAAAAGAGCAACAAGGCATTGATTTGAAAGGACAATTATTATTGAAATGTGATAATGCCTTACCTATTTCTGGTTCTATCAAAGCACGAGGCGGCATATATGAAGTGTTAAAATATGCAGAACACATCGCTATGACTAAAGGTACACTAACACAAGAAGATGATTATGCAATATTAGACTCAGCGTACTACCACAAAATATTTTCTGACTATACCATTGCGGTAGGTTCGACGGGTAATTTAGGTTTAAGCATCGGTATGATGAGTGCGAAATTAGGCTTTTCTGTTAATGTCCATATGTCTAGCGATGCACGTCAGTGGAAAAAAGAATTATTACGATCTTTAGGTGTAACTGTGACTGAACATGATTCTGACTATCAAGTAGCTGTAGCTGAAGGTAGAAAGATCGCTCAAAAAAATCCAAAGTGTCATTTTGTTGATGATGAGAATTCTGAAGATCTATTTTTAGGTTATACAGTATCTGCCTTACGTCTAACAGAGCAGCTTGAAACACAAAATATCATGATTGATTCAGAACATCCTTTATGTGTTCACATTCCATGCGGTGTAGGTGGTGGACCTGGTGGTATCGCATTCGGCTTACGTGAAGTATTAGGCCCTCATGTTTATTGTTTCTTTGCCGAACCAACACATGCACCATGTATGACTTTAGGTTTAATGACACAATTATTTGATAATATTGCAGTAACCGATATTGGTTTAGATGGTCAAACAGATGCCGATGGATTAGCTGTATCTCGCCCTTCAAAATTAGTAAGTAAAATTATGTCACCTCTATTATACGCTTCATATACAGTGCAAGATAAGATGATGTATCGTTACTTGTATTTATTGTCTAAGACTGAACAAATTAACATTGAACCCTCAGCCGCTTCAGGATTTAATGGGCTTGCACAAACTGTTCAACACTTATCGCATTTAAATACTAAAAACACAACACATATCGTTTGGGCTACAGGCGGCAATATGGTGCCAGATAACGATATGGCAAATTATATAGCTTACGGTAAATCAATAGATTAATACAGAGCGCATTGCACGTTGTAATTTAACACCTGCACTAAATTATAAAGTGCAATTAATCTATCTATAATATTCAGAAAATTTATTGAATTTAAACAATTGGTGTGTTACAGTATAACTTATCATTTAATACTTTACTTCGGTAGAGAGTAAAAGCAAATGCAAAGGATGGTTTTATGACAAATTCAACAACTTTAATCGCAAACAAAGAAAACGAAATTGCCTTTTTAAAGCATTTTGAAGCCGCAAATTTTGAACTTGTTGACTTTAGCTTTATTGAATCTTTAAAGTGGCCTACGCTCACTCAAGATGATTTACATCAAATGACGGAACGTAGTTTTTGGCAACATAACCATCAAATTTTTGCTTTACGCAATGACTTTACTGATCAATTATTACGTTATTACAGTCAATACCCTGCTGAATACGATAAAGTAGCATATTCTGGACCTATAATACGAGATAACATCGTTAATACACAACTTGGTATTGAACACTACAATCCAACTGTTACTCAAATGCAACATGACTTTAGTGCATTTTACGACTTTATCAAAACAACGCTAGATGATGACATTGACTTTGTTATTTTAGGCCATTACCAACTTATAGACTTATTACTAGAACAACCATATCAAGACGATACGACGTTAAAATATATTCAAGAGCGCAATATTTCGGCGTTATCCCAACTTTTAGGTACTGCGCACCCTATTGTTCAATTACTGACGACTAATACGACTGAACAATTAAAATTGTTAACACAATTGTATACGCCGGACCATACAACGATACAAGCGCTAACACGTTGGGAACAATATTTCAAATCGTTGGGCATAAATAATATCCATTTAGACATCACGCCTCAACCCCCACGTTCATATTATAAAGGTGCATTTATGAGTTGTACGTTAAAACGTAATAAAGACCAACAATTAACTGGTGGCTATTACAAAGGTACATTAGAAGGGTTCGGCTTAGGTTTTATACTTTAATTTTGAAGGAGAGAAGACTTTATGTTGACAGTTGCATTAGCCAAGGGCAGACTTTTAAAAAGCTTTATTCAATATTTACACGATAAAAATGAAACTAAAATCGTACAGGCATTAGAAAATAGACAACGCCAATTATTAATATCAGTGGAAGATATTCAATTTATTTTAGTCAAAGGTAGTGATGTCCCAATTTATGTAGAACAAGGCGTGGCAGATGTTGGTATAGTGGGTAGCGATATACTAGATGAAGGCCAATATAACATTAATAATTTATTAGACCTCCCTTTTGGCGATTGTCATTTCGCATTAGCTGCAAAACCAGAAACAACTACATTTAACAAAGTTGCAACATCATATGTACAGACAGCACAAAATTATTTCGAGCAACAAGGTATAGATGTCGATTTAGTAAAGCTGTCTGGTTCTATAGAGTTGGCATGTTTAGTTGAAATGGTAGATGGTATTGTGGATATCGTTCAAACCGGTACAACACTCAAATCAAATGGTTTAGTAGAAAAAGATGAAATATCATCTATTAATGCGAAATTAATCACAAATAAACATTCATATTTTCAAAAATCTAAAGATATAGACCGCTTTATACAAACTTTGGAGGTGTCACTCATTGATTTTAAGTAAAACTTCTTTTCTAAACTCAACAAAAGATACACCTGCATTAAATGAAGACTTATATCCATTAGTAAAAGATATTTGTGATAATGTTAAGCATGCTGGAGATACTGCGATACGTAGCTATAATAAACAATTTGATCAAGTCGATACGCCACAACTAGCGATTTCTGCCGATACTATTAAAGAAGCTTATAGCCGTATAGATAGCGGACTTAAAAATTCATTAATACAAAGTTATGAACGTATTAAAGCGTACCAACAATCTATCAAATGGGAATCAAAGCGAGGCCAAGCAGAGTGTTATGAATTATATCATCCTCTAGATAGCGTAGGTATATATGTGCCAGGTGGCAAAGCAAGTTATCCTTCTACTGTATTAATGACTGCGACGCTAGCTCAAGTAGCCGGCGTGAATACTATCGTAGTCGTTACACCGCCCCAACATCAAGGCGTATCAGATGTCGTGCTTGCTGCTTGTTATATCACAGGCATAACTTCTGTCTATCAAGTTGGAGGTGCCCAAAGTATCGCAGCTTTAACTTATGGTACAGAAACGATTCCAAAGGTAGATAAAATCGTTGGCCCAGGTAATCAATTTGTTGCATATGCGAAAAAATATCTATTTGGAACAGTTGGTATCGACCAAATTGCAGGACCAAGTGAAATTGCCTTGATTATCGATGATACTGCAGATTTAGAAGCAATTACTTATGATGTCTTTGCTCAAGCTGAACATGACGAATTAGCACGCACATTTGTTATTAGCGAAGACTTAACTGTCCTTCAAAAATTAGAACAAAAAATAGCCGAACAGTTATCAACAATAGAACGTCGTGACATTGTACAAGCAAGTATCGATAACAATCATTATCTTATTCATGTCGATCATTTTGACGATGCTTGTGATGTAATGAATCGCATTGCACCAGAACATGCATCTATTCAGACTAAAGATCCTGAAGTTTATTTAAATCATGTGCGTCATGTTGGTGCATTATTCTTAGGTTATTACTCTCCAGAAGTTATTGGGGATTATGTAGCAGGACCTAGTCACGTATTGCCAACAAATCAAAATGCGCGCTTTGCTAACGGCCTATCTGTAAATGACTTTTTAACGAGACATTCTGTTATTAATTTATCTCAACAGACGTTTAACCAAATTCAACAATCTGCGCAAACTATCGCACATACTGAGCAGTTGTTTAATCATGAACAATCAATTAAGGTGCGCATCAATAAAGGAGAATCATAATGATTAGAATTAACAAAAATGAAAGCCCACTTAAACCATTATCGCAAGCATTAATAGCTTCTATCATTAGTGAATCTGCCTTTAACTTTTATCCCGATGCAGAATATGAACGTTTCAAACAAGCATACGCACAATTTTATGGTTTTGAAGCTGAGCAAATTATTGCTGGTAACGGTTCTGACGAACTAATTCAAAAGTTAATGCTTATTATGCCAGAGGGCCCTGCGCTAACTTTGAATCCAGATTTCTTTATGTATCAAGCCTATGCTAAACAAGTTCAGCGCCCTATTCATTTTGTAGAAGCAGAAACAGATTTAACGTTCGATTTGAATAAAATTCTAACTGCGATAGACATACACCAGCCTTCGTTTTTCATCATGAGTAATCCGCATAACCCATCAGGTAAACAATATGACGTTGCATTTTTAACAGCGATTGCTAATAAAATGAAAGACATCGGAGGTTATTTCGTTATTGATGAAGCGTATTTAGATTTTGGCACAGCATATGACTTCACTATGGCAGATCATGTGTTACAAATGCGCACGTTGTCTAAAGCATTTGCTATTGCTGGACTTCGATTAGGTGTATTAATAAGCACACCTAAAACGATAGATAAAATTAAGCAAATTGAACATCCTTATCCACTCAATACAGTAACTTTAAATATCGCTATATATATGTTTGAACATTCGACAACAACAAGACAATTTATTGAACATCAACGTCATTTAGCACAACGCCTTAAAGACATATTCAATGATAATGTCGGAGATGTTATTTATATTTTCCCTTCGGCTACTAATTTTGTTTTAACTAAAGGGGCTTTAGCACATTCTTTAGGTCAATATATCGCCGGTAAAGGTTTTCAACCTAGAATTTATGATGAACCAGAAATGAGTGAGTATGTTAGATATTCTATCGCTACTGACGAACAATTAGATGAATTAACTCAAATTGTTCAAGATTGGAGGAAACAATATGAAATTTCAAAAAACGCGTAATACAGCTGAGACAAAGCTCGACATATCATTAGCAGATGATGGAGTTAAAAGCGACATTAATACAGGCGTAGGATTTTTAGATCATATGTTAACACTATTTTCTTTCCATAGTCAGTTAACGTTAACGATACATGCTAATGGTGATATAGAGGTAGATGATCATCACGTAACCGAAGATATAGGCATTGTGTTAGGCCAATTACTACTAGAAATGGTTAAAGAAAAACAATCGTTTAGTAGATATGCGACAAGTTACATTCCGATGGATGAAACATTGGCGCGAACAGTTCTGGATATTAGTGGTAGACCCTATTTGTCATTCAATTGTGAACTTAGTAAAGAAAAAGTAGGTACTTTTGATACAGAATTAACTGAAGAGTTTTTCCGAGCGCTAGTGATTAATGCACGTTTAACTGCACATATTGATTTAATAAGAGGGGGTAATACACACCACGAAATCGAAGCCATATTTAAATCGTTTGCTAGAGCCTTAAAAGATGCTTTAGCAGAAAATGATGTACAAGGCGTGCCTTCCTCAAAAGGAGTGATTGAATGATTGCAATCATTGATTACGGCTTAGGAAACATTAAAAATATTAAACGTGCAGTTGAACATTTAGGTTATGAAGCTCAATTAACAGACGATGAAACGATTATAGAACAAGCAGATTCCATTATTTTACCAGGCGTAGGACACTTTAAAGATGCGATGCGTGCAATAAATCAACGTCAATTATTGCCAATTTTAAAAAATATTAAGGACAAACCCATGTTAGGTATTTGTTTGGGTATGCAATTGTTATTCGAACATAGCGCTGAAGGCAATGTTGATGGTTTACAATTAATACCTGGTCAAATTATCCCCATCCAGTCGCCCTATCCCGTACCGCACTTAGGTTGGAATAATTTAATTAGTGACCATAAACAACTCGAACATGATGTCTATTTTGTTCATTCTTATCAAGCTGAAATGTCGGAGAACGTCATAGCTTACGCTGACTATGGCACTAAAATTCCTGGCATCGTGCAATATGATAATTATATCGGCATCCAATTTCACCCTGAAAAAAGTGGCGAATATGGTTTAGCTATTTTAAATCAAGCTTTACAAGGAGGATTTTTAAATGATCAAGCTCTGGCCAGCAATTGATTTAATAAATGCAACAAGCGTGAGGCTTACAGAAGGGAAATATGATTCTGAGGAGAAAATGGCACGTAGCGCTGAAGAGAGTATTACTCATTATAGTAAATTTGACTGTGTTGATCGTATCCACATTGTTGACTTAATTGGTGCTAAACAACAAACTTCAGTTGAACAAGATTATATTAAAACTTTGCGTGAACTCACAACGAAACCAATTGAAGTTGGTGGCGGTATACGTACGGTAGAGACAATAAAAGCATACTTTGACCAAGGTATTGATTATTGCATAGTTGGTACGAAAGCTATTCAAGATTTAGATTGGTTAGCACAAGTGGCGCAACAATTTCCAAATCGCATTTATTTATCGGTAGATGCCTATGAGCAAGCGATTAAAATTAACGGTTGGGAACAAGATGCACAGTTAGATTTATTTGACCTTGTAGAGACAATAAATCACTTACCTTTAGGTGGATTAATCTATACAGATATTGCTAAAGATGGTCGCTTAGCAGGTCCTAATTTTGAAATCACTGGCAAATTAGTACAACAAACTGACATTCCTATCGTTGCTTCAGGTGGCATTCGAAACCAAGAGGATATTAAAAAATTGGATGCATTAAATGTTTATGCAGCAATCGTTGGTAAAGCTGCACATAACCCACAATTTTGGGAGGAATTATCTTGATTAAAAAAAGAATTATCCCCTGTCTAGATGTAAAAGACGGTAGAGTCGTTAAAGGCATTCAATTTAAAGGCTTAAGAGACATCGGCAATCCAGTAGATTACGCGCTCTACTATAATGAACAAGGCGCAGACGAATTAGTCTTTTTAGATATTTCAAAGACTGAAGCTGGTCATGATTTAGTTTTAGATGTAATTGAAGAGACTGCAGAAAAATTATTTATCCCTTTAACTGTAGGTGGTGGCATCTCTACGCTAGATGATATTTCACAATTATTAAATCATGGTGCTGATAAAGTATCACTAAATTCTAGCGCGTTAAAAAACCCTCAATTTATTAAAGAGGCTAGCGATAAATTTGGTAGACAATGTATTTGTATTGCTATAGATAGTAACTACGACTCAACGTTAGACGATTACTTTTGTTATACACATGGTGGAAAAACAAGAACAGACAAACGTGTTTATGATTGGGTTGAAGAAGTTGAAGCATTAGGTGCAGGCGAATTACTCATCACAAGCATGACACATGATGGTATGAAACAAGGGTTTGATGTCACACATTTACACGAAATAGAACATCGTGTAAATATTCCAGTCATCGCCTCCGGTGGTGGTGGTCAACCTAGTCATTTCGTTGATTTATTTAACCAAACTGATGTCTCCGCTGGTTTAGCTGCAAGCATACTACATGATAAAGAAACGACTGTTAATGAAATTAAATCATTTATGTCTGAAGGAGGTATTCCTGTAAGATGACACAACAACCTGATTTTAGCAAGGGACTTTTACCTGCTATTTTGCAAGACGTGACGACCAAGCAAGTATTAATGCTCGGCTATATGAACGAAGCAGCATATCAACAAACACTTAAAGACAATGTCGTATGTTTTTATTCACGTTCAAAACAACGTCTATGGACTAAAGGTGAAACTTCTGGCCACACACAAGAAGTAAAAAATATTTATTTAGATTGCGACCAAGATACGATTCTTATTGAAGTGATACCTAATGGCCCAACATGCCATACTGGCAGCCAAAGTTGTTTTAATACTGATATTCCATTCAGCGTGCAAGATTTAGGACAAACTATTACGACTAGTGCCGAATCTAACAAAGAAAATTCATATACTAAATATTTATTAGCAGAAGGCATTGAGAAAATCACTAAAAAGTTTGGTGAAGAAGCATTTGAAGTTGTTATCGGTGCAATGAAAAATGATCGTGAAGAAGTAACAAATGAAACTGCAGATTTACTGTACCACTTATTTGTTTTACTACACAATTTAAATATAAACTTTGCAGAAGTAGAAAGCGTCTTAGCAGAGCGTCATAAGCAAGCGAACAATTTTAAAGGTGAACGTTCTGATATTAATAATTGGTAACGATAAAAAAACGTTGAGTATGCACTCAACGTTTTTTATACTGGCCGTACAGTAACTTCATTTACATTTACATGTGCGGGTTGTTGTAAAGCATATATTGCCGCTTCAGCAATATCTTTAGGCTCTAATTTTTTACGTCCGCCCCAATCTGTACTTGCTGTCATAGAAGTTTCTACCATACCTGGTGAAATGCTTGTAGCTCTAACGCCTGTCTTAGCTAGTTCTTTTTCTAATCCTTGTGTTAACGTATGCACAGCAGTTTTTGTCATACTGTATAACGTACTTTGTTTAGTTACTTCAAAACCTGAAATAGATGCAATATTAATAATGTGCCCTGAAGATTGTGCTAAAAACTTAGGCAATACAGCATTTATGCCATATAACATTCCTTTTACATTAACGTCTAACATTGTATCCCAAGCGTCGACATCGCCATCTGTAACTGCAGATGACAACATTTGGCCAGCACTATTAACTAAAACATCAATTTTACCAAATTGATCTTGGGCAAAATCCACTAAATTATTGACCTCTTCATTTTTAGTAACATCAACGACAAATGTACTTACTTGTATTTGTGTTTCTTCTTGAATGCTTGATGCTACCTCTTTTAGACGTTGTTCATTACGTCCGCCTAATACGACATTCATCTGTTGCTGTGCAAATGCTTGAGCAATGCCAGCACCAATGCCACTGCTAGCACCAGTAATCACAGCTACTTTACCGTTTAAATTCATCATTTTACCTCCCTATTATGCTTTACTAATTTAACACTACCACATATCCACTATTGCAATCATTAATGAAGCACCATGAACAATACCACTACTTGTAAATCTCTCAATTTAGTAATAAAGTAAGAATTAAGGATATTAAAATAGGGGGGGAATCTTATGAACTTTGAAGATAGAATTGCCCAACTTCGTGAACAAAAAGGTCGTACTTCATTTGAGTTTCATTTTAATGCATTATTTACTGAGCAAGAATGGATTGAATTACCGTTAGCACAACGTAAATCGCTCGAACGCGCATTCCGTTTATTTGTGAATAAACATAATCACATCCGCATACCTTTTGCTTCTGAAGACCATATACGCATGCGCATGTACAATTCTTTATATGAATATAATGAAGTTAAACACAATTTTAAAGCCTACGTATAAATGCAGAAAACGTCAATTTCTATTGATATAGAAATTGACGTTTATTTTATCTTTTGCGCAAATACATATTAACTTTTATAACCGAAATCCGGAATATTTTCCCAACGTTTTTTGAAGTAGTGCGCAACTGCCTTAGGTCGACGTTCACGAGTAAAAATACCCTTTCTATTACCTTGGACACGGATTAAACCATTACTTGTTTCGAAATCTGCAAAGTTCCATGTATGTTCACCGATAAACTGAGGATATTTATCTACAACTTCATGGTTTGCTTCATAATAGCGTACTTGATATTCTTCTGTGAATAAAATATCGTCCGTAGCATGGAGTCCAACAACTGTATCTGCACCATATTCAGTGAACATAATGGGTTTGTTAGGTTGTTTACGTCCCCATTCATCCAATTCATTTGCTAGGGCTGTCTTAGCGGCATCTAAGTCTGCTGTTTGTGTATACCAACCATAATAACGATTGAGACAAAGTACATCTACTAAATCTTGCACTAGACAATTATCTGGTTGAGCCGTTAACAATGTGACGATAGTTACTGGTCTCTTTTGTGGATCACACGCACGCGCTAAATTAACAAGTGGCTCGAAGTAAGCTTTAGCACCTTCTTCCATTGATGCTGGTTCATTAGCAACTGACCACATCACGACACAAGCGTAATTTTTATCTCTAGCTATTAATTCTTTTATAACACTTTCATGTGCTTCTTGCGTACCAATTTCTTTAAACGTATTACGTGTACTCACACCTTCTAACACGGCGTTAAAGTTTAAGTGTACACCTACTGCTGTTGTTTCATCTATAACGACAAGACCTTGCTCATCAGCTAAACGCATCATTTCTTCTGAGTAAGGATAATGTGATGTTCTAAATGAATTACCACCAATCCATTTAATTAAGTTGAAGTCCATCACATTTGCTACTTCATTCATACCTCGTCCATTATAATAAGTATCTTCATGTTTACCGAACCCTTTGAAGTAAAACGGTTCGTTATTTATTAAAAATTGTCCATCTTTGACTTCAACTGAACGTATACCAAATCTTTCAGTGTATTGATCCACAACTTCACCATTATTAATTAAGCTTACTTCTAAATTATAAAGATAAGCGTTTAATGGTTGCCATAAATGTGGAGATTGAACTTCGATTGTGCCTTCAGCACCAATTGTTTCTGCAACGACGTTTTGTTCTGCGTCTAAAAGCCTTACTTGTACATCGCTTTGTGTATTCGTTGCTACCTTGTAATTCACGTTAGCATATGAAGGAAATACTTCAGGTACGACTGTAATATCTTCAATATGCGTTTGCGGTGTGGTATAGATTTTAACCGGCCGATGTAATCCAGCATAATTAAAAAAGTCAAAGTTTGGCTCGTTTTTTCTTATCGTGTCTCCATTTTTATCAATTGATTCAGAATAAAAACCAACAGGTAATGTCGTTTCGTCTAAGATATTGTTTACACACACAGTTAAACGGTGCGTACCATGTGAAAATTGGTCAGCTAATACTACTTCAAATGGTAAAAAACCGCCTTTATGAGAAGTAACTTCAACACTATCTATGTATACAGTAGCTTGATGTGTCGCTGAACCAAAACGTAAAACGACACGTTCATCTTTCAATACTTTAGGAATTGTAAATTCACGTTCATACCATACATTACCTACATGATTACGAATTTCTTTAGTAACGCCTTGTTCGTTGTAAGAACCTGGTACAGCCATCACTTTATTGGTCACTAACGGCTTCGTTACATCGATAACATCACCTACATTTTCTAATTTAAAACTCCAAAGCCCATTTAAATCGATTATGCTTCTATGTTCATTTGTAATTGGATATAACACAATAAATCTCCTCTCATTTTTAATTAAATTTCTTCACGTAAAGCTAATTCTTTAACAATTTGATTATGTCGTTTGTCTGTTAAAGGATAAAATATTAAGAATATTACCATACCAATAAGCGTAGCTATTCCAGGAACTGCAAAGAAGATAAATTTCATTCCAAATATTGTAGATGCCGTTTGTTGTACATTGGGTTGATATCCTACTAATGTTAAAGCGGAACCTGAAATCAAACCAGCCAATGCTTGCGTAATCTTTCTTGTGAAACTATAACTAGAATAAATAATACCTTCTGAGCGAATACCTGTTTTCCACTGTTGATATTCCACTACGTCCGCAATAAAGGCCCAACACACAGTAGTAGGTATAACCAAACTCATATTAGATAATGTATTTACTACCAAGAATGATCTTAAGTCACCACCAAATACTACAAAGTTTAAAAATTCAAAAACAAAGAATGCAGTTACGCCAATAATTGCCGTCATTTTCTTACCGAATTTTTTACTTAATAACGTTGTTAAAATTAAAGCTGGTATCAATACAATAAAGTTTAATGTACTCACAATACTTACCAGATTTGGTGAATCAAGTACGTATTGGAAGTAATACAACTGCACTTGTTGTTTTAAAAATTGTGCCGTAATAGTGAGCAATGTATAGATAACTAAAATAATAAAAGGTAAATTTTTAAATAATTCTTTAAACGCTTTGCGGCCCATATTTTTTGTTTTAGGTTGTTCGATAACGTGACGTTCTTGTGTACCTTTATAACAAATCATATGGAAAACAACGCCGGCAATACCAAGTAGTCCAACAGCAAATGGATATCCCACTGCATGGTTTGGAAACACATTAACCATAGGAATAACTACAATACCAGCGATAAACAACGCGCCTTGCGACCCTAAGTTACGAAATACAGATAATTGCGTACGATCATCAGCGTTTAATGTCATCGTCGCCGATAATGAACCATAAGGAATGTTCACGACTGAATAGGCAAAATTAAACAATATATATGTCGTAAATGCCCACACTACTTTACCTGTATAACTTAAATCTGGTGAAATAAAAGTTAATACCGTAAATAAGGCTAGTGGTATTGAACCGTATAGTATGAACGGTCTAAACTTACCTTTACTTCCAATGTTTTTCCTATTATCAACATATGCGCCAACACCTGTGTCGAAAAAGGCATCAAATATTTTAGAAAGGAAGAAGACTAACCCACCATAAACACTTGAAATCCCCAAAATATCTGTAAAAAATTTAAGTAAGTATATTTGACCCATATCAAACATCATGCCATTGCCTAGATCACCAAAACCGTAAGAAAGTTTTTCTCTAAATTTTAATTTAGGTGACTGGATTTCTTTAAATGTACGTAACCTTCTATTTTCAGATTTTAACTTTGCGACGACCATAATTTCACCCCTTGTCAACTTAAAAACAACACCCTTAAAGTTTAAATCTTTTTGAAAACGCTTTCTTTGTTACTCAAAAAATTTTATAGTCGTGTTGTTTTATTTTCCTTCTCCCTTTACATACCATTATATTTTGAAAAAGTGGGCAGTCAATCACAAAATAACAACGTTGTTATTTTGTGATTTAACTTTGTATATTATTAAATCAGATTGAACTATCATTAAATCGCTTAATGTATAGTGTTTTTCAGAATTAATAATTATTGCACGGTAGTTAATTCTATTTTTGACTTTCACAATATTTCAACATCGAAACGTCTAAATATCTAAAGTTTTAGATGTTATTTTATTATTTTATTTACTAAAATAATAATTTCTTTACATATTTGCTAATTTAGTATGTTCACGGCCAAAAAAGCACGACTTATACCAACTTTTGAAATTTTTTGCGGTATTGAATGGGTGTCATATCGAAATGTTGTTTGAATTTTTTACTAAAATAACTCAGTTGTTTAAAACCTATTTGCTCTGAAATTGTTTGCACAGTTAATGACGTTCTCATTAACAACTCACTTGCCTTTACTATACGCATTTCTGTTATATAATGCGCTAATGACATACCAACCTCTTGATTAAACACACGTGATAAATATGCCGGAGCTAGATTGACATAAGTAGCTAACTGACTTAAATTCAGTTCATTCATTAAGTTCAATTCGATATACTGCACTACTTTATTAATTTTAGGACTATATAATGTTGATTTAATTTTTAAAGCCGCTTCAGTATAATCTATAATCATTGATTGCGTTACGTCATACATATTTTCATAACTCATCGTGCTATCGATTATAGCAGCATATTTGGAAGACAGTGCATCAATCGTTACTAATGCCACCCCTGCTCGTTCTATTGCTTTTCGACATAATACATTAATTACAAACGACTTATATTTAGCGTTTTGCACTTCATCTTGTAGTCGTTTTAAACCCACTACTTTTGTGTACATGGTACTTAGTAACTCTACCGCTTCGTTAATGTCACCATTTTCTACGGCAATTAATAGACTATTTTCAATGTCATAGCGTGCTTTAATATCCATGTTAACGTATTGAGTTTGCAATTCTTTCGTCGCATAATTGTCTTGCTCTAGGTGAAAATGAAAATCTATAGATGCTACATCATAAATGTAATTTCTGCCTTTGATAAATTTAATTGCTAACCTACACATCTTTTTCACTTTACTATGACTGCATATCGGTATTTTCATAAAGTATTGCTTTAAGACATTAATTTTACTCATATTAACATTATTATGATTTAGTAATGCTCTACACTTTTGTTCATTCGGTCTCTGTTCTAAATATGGACCTAAAACAAACAATTCTTGCGTTTTATTGTACTTAAAAATTAAGTAGTTAACCCCAAACTGGTTACAATAATGATAAATCTTTTCGCTTGACATATTGCTTAAAAAGTCGCTCAACATAGTATTGAACTTTTTACTTTTAGTATTAGTGAACGGTGAAATTAATAATTGTGTAATTCGAGATAAATTTGAAATTGGTATGCCCTCTAGGTTTATCCCTATTAACTCTTGTGCGTGTGCTTTCAGTAAATCTAATTGTCTATATCTAATGTAAATCACCTTCTTTAAATCAATTATAACTAAAATGATTCATACTGTGCCATTATAAATAAAGGGTCTAGGACATAAAGTTCTTGGACAAGTGAAAAAAGGCAATTTCTATTGAAATACTATAGAAATCACCTTTTTTATAATTCTTTTTAAAAGTAATTTGGCGACACTTGAAGGAACAGGACAAGCTGAAGACTATAGGCTGAAGCTGTCCCCTAAGAAAGCGAGCCAACAATACGAAGTTTTGCAAATAAAGAAGCCAGTAAATGAATTCATAAAAACCCATTTACTGGCTATTCTCTAGGCATTATGTCCTAGACTTCTGTATTACGCGTAACATAATACACTATTTATAAGACTAATAGATGTGCACATATATGTAATAAGTGCCCTTCTATTTTACAATTATATTCTATATTTTAGCAATAAAATACATTTCTTTTATTATAGTATCGCTTTTGCCTAAACGAATAAACTTAGGAATAAAATGAAGATGATACCTGATACAGAAATAACTGTCTCTAATAAAGACCAAGTTAAAAATGTTTCTTTTACAGTTAAACCAAAATATTCTTTAAACATCCAAAATCCTGCATCATTAACATGTGACAAGATAACGCTTCCGGCACCAATAGCTAATACGACTAGCGCTATATTAACGTCTGAATGTTGAAGCAATGGTAAGACGATTCCTGTCGTAGAGATAGCTGCCACTGTAGCTGAACCTAAAGCAATACGCAATACTGACGCTACAATCCATGCTAATAATATGGGTGACATTTCTGTACCTTGGAATAAGTGCGCAATTGTATCACCTACACCACCATCAATAAGTACTTCTTTAAATGTACCACCACCCCCAATGATTAAGATCATCATACCGATTGGGTAGATAGCATTGGATACTGAATCCATAATTTCTGAATTTTTTCGCCCTTGTTTAACGCCCATTGAAAACATTGCAAAGATAACGGCAACTAGCATTGCAGTACCTGCTGTTCCTATAAAGTAAATAAAGCCTTCAAAGCCATTTGTAGCCTTTTCGTGTCCTGTTATTAACTGTACTATCGTCGAAATTAACATTAAAATCACTGGTAACACAGCTGTAATTAAACTCATTAAGAAACTAGGCATTTCACTATCTTTAAATTCTCGTTGTGCACCTAAAGCTGAGATATCCCCTTCTCTTGTATATGCAGTAGGTGTAAGTTTGTGTGCGATTTTATTGAAGATTGGTCCTGCGATAATCGTTACTGGTATAGCAATAATAATACCGTATAACAATACATGTCCTAAGTTTGCATGCAATTCTTTAGCGATAACTACTGGACCTGGATGTGGTGGTAAGAAACCATGTGTTACAGAAAGTGCTGTCACCATCGGTAAACCAAGTTTTAATTGGGAAACATTAGCGCGTTTGGCAATCGTAAACACTAATGGTATTAAAAGTACCAATCCAACTTCGAAGAATAATGCGATACCTACAATGAATGCCGCAACTAGCATTGCCCATTGCACATGTTTTTGTCCGAATTTGTTGATTAATGTATCTGCGATTCTAGTTGCACCGCCACCATCTGCTAGTAATTTACCTAAAATTGCGCCCAAACCAAAAATTAGGGCGATGTGACCGAGTGTGCTTCCCATTCCTTTTTCCACTGTATCAAGTATTTTATCTAGTGGCATACCTAATAATATTGCTGTAACTATTGATGTGATAATTAAAGAAATGAATGTATTTAGTTTCAGAAAGATAATAAGTACAAGTAAAAATACAATACCTATTACCACTGTAATAAGTGGCCATATAGTTTCAAACATAAGTTAATCCCCTCTCGATGAACGATTTATTTTTTCTATAATTGTTAACGCTTTCTTTCACTCCCAAAAAAATTTGATTCTAATTAAATGAGCATAGCGAGGTGACACTGTTATTGTGTCACCTATGCTCTATAAACAATTCTACTCTGTCGTCATGTTTTGACGTTGGAAATCTGCAATCTCAGCATATCGTTCTTCTAAAGAACGGCTTAAATTAATAAATATTGAGACCAATTGCTGATAAGTTTGTACTTGCTCTTTATCAGGTTCATGTTCATTAGTCGTACCGACCATGTCTTCAATAATTGAGAAATCTTCTATTTCGCCAAGTGCTTTCATTCCTAATACACAAGCGCCTAAGCAAGAACTTTCGTAACTTTCAGGTACACTTAAGTGTGTATCAAAGATGTCCGCCATCATTTGACGCCAAATCTTACTTTTAGCAAAACCACCTGTCGCTTTAATCGTGCTTGGTGTTTCGTTCATCACTTCAATCAACGCCAAGTAAACTGTGTAAAGGTTATATAATACGCCTTCTAATGCTGCACGTATCATATGTTC
Source organism: Staphylococcus kloosii (assembly GCF_032139365.1). Taxonomy (GTDB): domain Bacteria; phylum Bacillota; class Bacilli; order Staphylococcales; family Staphylococcaceae; genus Staphylococcus; species Staphylococcus kloosii_A. The sequence goes on along the minus strand of NZ_JAVTDB010000023.1, from coordinate 6,502 downwards.
TTTTTTATGTGATAACGTTAATCCGAAAAATGAACCGCGGGCGTCTGCGTTCCAAAGCGGTGCACGCTCACCTGCTAAATAAGGATGGAATATAAGACCTTCCGCGCCTGGTTTCACTCTACTTGCAATTTGTGTCAATACATCATAAGTATCAACACCTAAGCGTTTAGCCGTTTCGACTTCACTTGCTAATATTTCATCTCGCAACCATCGTAAGATAACGCCACCATTATTAACTGGGCCACCGATAACATAATGATCTTCTGTTAAAACGTAACAGAAAATACGTCCTTTGTAATCAGTGCGTGGTTTATCTATCACGGTACGAATAGCACCTGAAGTACCAATAGTCACTGCGACTTCACCTTTTTTAAACGCATTAACGCCTAAATTGGATAACACGCCGTCACTTGCACCTACTACAAATGGTGTGTCTTCATTCAGTCCCATTAACGTTGCATAACGTTTTTTCATTCCAGTTAAAATGTGCGTTGTTGGAACAACTTCAGGTAATTGGCTTTCATCAATGCCGAGTAATTGTAATGCTTCGGCATCCCATTGCAATGATTTTAAATTCAACATGCCAGTTGCAGAAGCCATTGACTGATCGATTACATATTGCTCAAATAATTGATAAAAAATATACGTTTTAATATCTACAAACTTAGCTGTATTATTATATGTTTGTTGTTGTTCATGCTTCATCCAAAATATTTTAGCTAACGGAGACATTGGATGAATAGGTGTACCCGTTCTTTGATAAATATCAACACCATTATGTTGGTTATTTATTTTTTCAGCATACTTACTTGCTCTATTATCCGCCCAAGTTAAGTTTTCTGTTAAGCGTTGATGATTACTATCCATCGCGATTAAACTATGCATTTGTGCACTAAACGAAACCAATTTTATATCATCTTTGTTAATTCCTGATTCTCTAATAATATATTTGATTGTCATTAACACAGCATCGAATAATTCATCGGGGTTTTCTTCAGATACATCTACATTCGGTGTATTGAGTGGGTAACCAATATTATGCTTTAAGATGAAGTTACCTTGCTCATCGTATAATACGGACTTAGTACTTGTTGTACCAATGTCGACACCAATCATATATTTCATTTTGTCATCTCCTAAATTACTTACACTTTTCTATTTCAACCAAAAACTTTCAATATCTTCGCCGACATCATCAAAGTTTAAATGGAATGCATGTCTTAACTTCGTTGAATCTTGCGTAGCAATCGCATCAATAAACGTCTGGTGATTATAATGAATACGCTCAAAATCTTCTTTATCGCTGTGCATTCTATGGCGCATAGACAATAATATGAGTGACTCCATTACCGGTCTTAAATTATTCCAATAACTTTTTAAATATTGATGTTTGGAAGCTAAAATTGCTACTTCATGGAATTTAATATCATGCTCTGTAAACGACTCAGCATCTTCAAATTGGACCGCAACTTTCATCATTTCTAACCGTTTACTTAATTGTTTAACGACTTGCTCAAGTTGTTGTTCTTTTAATCTTGAAAATGCAAAAGACTCTAACATTATACGTAAATCATATAACTCTTTCTTCTCTTTTTCTTCAAATGGTAAGACCTCTGCTCCCATACGTTCCAAATGAATTAATTGATCTTGTTTCAATAATTTAAAAGCGTCACGTACAGGCGAACGGCTAACGTTATACGTTTTAGCTACTTGATTTTCTGTTAACAAAGTATCTGGTTCAATCGTTCCTTTAACAATTTGCAAACGAATTTCAGCTGCTATCATCTCACCTTTCGATGCGCCTTCTAGCCATTGTTCTGGATATTCAAATTCCAAAAGTACTCACCTCACAAACACCTAATATACTTGTATACAAGTATATTAGTACAAATTAGTAAAAATTGCAAACGCTTCCAGTTATATAAAATTTTTATTTTTAAATTTTATTATCCAACGCCACAAAATCATTTCGCCTTATTCTCTTATTTATTCAGCACACTAAGACATTACAGCACAAAAAAGCTATCTCGTTTTCGCTGTTAACGAAAACAAGATAGCGCATGTGGTCACCCCACTTTTATTTATATGAATGTTGATCAAAAACTTCGGAATGTATATCTTGCATTGTATGTTCTACATCGGTAATTTGTGTCGCACATTGCTTTAATAAACTACGATATTTTTCAGTGTTAGCTTCATTTTTATATCTAATCTGGTGTTCTAGACTCGCCCACATATCCATGCCGATAGTTCGTATTTGAATTTCTACTGGAACATATTCTACAAATTCTGCGAGAAACACAGGTATGGTTACTACTAAATGTAAACTGCGGTAACCATTACTCTTTGGATATTCAATGTAATCTTTACGTTTTAACAATTCAATATCGCCTTGTTTTAATAACATTTTTTCTATCGCATAAATATCTTCAATATAATTACAAATTACGCGTATTCCTGCAATGTCTAGTAAATTTTCTCGTGCCGAAGTTGCTGATATTTCATACCCCTTACGTTGTAATTTTGAAATGACACTACTTAATTGTTTTACGCGTCGTTCCATATGATGTATTGGATTATGTTTATAAATATGTTGGAAATTATCATCTAATATATCTAATTTCGTACTAATCTCTTTGAGTGCCGAACTGTAGACTTGGTCCAAACTTACAAAATCTACGAGTGTCGAAAAAGCTTCGTCCGAATCGTTAAAATTGTTAAAACTATGCTTAAAATCTTCTCTTAATTCTTCTAAATATAGTGAAGGCTTGCGTTCAACATACATCCTTCATTCCCCCTGGTTTTATCTTTGTTAAGTTAAGTATACTTTATTTGAAGTGATTTTTTAAGTAATACACTTGTATTTTGTATTTGTACAATGATAATTATACGCTAAATTTCCTTTATGCCAACAAAAAAGTACGAATCTTTTCTGATTCGCACTGCACTTATCTTTGATATGATTTTAATGTTTCTCTATTTCATCAGCTAAAATATGTTCCATACGGTTATCACTGTTATTTAACTGTGATGTTATATTACGTTTTTCTAGTTCACTACGTGTTTGGCTTAGTTTATAAGCCGCTTCAATATGTGTAACTTTTATTGTGAAACCTACTATACCTTTAATCTGTTTTTTTGTTTGGTCCGCTAAATTGTCCCAAGTTGCACCATTTTCTCGCTGTTGTTCATATTGCTTTAATAGTTTCGTTAAATGTACAGCCAATTGTTCTTCATTAAGCCACTGTCCTTCTCCGTATGTATGGATACTTTCATAATCCCACGTTGGAACGTCTTCTTGTTCATACCAAGTTGAAGAAACATAGGCATGAGGACCATGAAAAATAATTAATATATTGTCATTATTATTTATCGTCTGCCATTGTTTATTACCTTTAGCAAAATGGCCTGAAATATAAAACATTACTGTGTTCTTCTATATTTACTGGTAAATGCGTTGCAATTGGCTTTTCCCCATCAGTAGTAATTATAGTGACAAAATTATTGTTTTGCATAAACTGTTTAATTTCCTCATAATCATGCAATTGATAATGTTTTGGTATATACATGATACACGCCCCCTTTAATTACTTATATCTTACTTACCCAGTCGTAGAAATATTATAACTATATATGCTAAAAGACAGAGGCTTTGGACATGATCTTGTCTCCAAACTCTGTCTTTAAATTATTCATCTTTTTTATGTTTTATAATTTCTACATCTCTATTATCTGCGATATTTCGTGCTCTTTTCATCGCATCTTCTTTTTTATCAAAACGATCTGACGCTTGTTTGGCTCCGTCTGTTTTCACTTTCCAACTATCATCTTCGAAGTATACATGCACGTCACGTTCGTTAAGTTTTGGATTGGCTTCACTATCTTTTTGATGTTGCGTAATTTTTTTATTTTTTAGTTCGTCTAATTCTTGTTGGGAGGCATTTTCATACCAAGATTCGGCTTGTTGCGTCGCAATTGGAATAGTATCATTTTCACTATAGCCATCTTTGAGCATCGCATTGCCAATATCAATCGCTTTTTTACGTTCTAATTGATCAAAGTTCTTCCAACTTTGCGGATAGTCTTCCATAGTCCAAGGCATGTTATCATCAACCTTTCTTTTTCTAATGCTTTACCACTTACTGACTATCTGAAACGTTCTACCAATTTTATGTTACGCATTGTTTGTATGCGTACAATTATGTTGAATATTCATTAAGGCCTCTTTAATGTATACGTATTGCGGTAACGTCGATAACTCTTTCACAACAAGATAATTGTTATGGTCAAAATGTTTTGCAATATTTTCAAACGCGACTAAATATTCTCCCATTTGCGCATCATCTATATGAAGTCGCTTATTGTTATTTAAAGCGCGTGTCAGCATAAAACTAATTTCTTCTAAAGCGTAAATCGTCGGATAATAATTTTGAATTGCAATTTTATGATTAAATATTTCACCATTCGCACTGTCATATACGCGTGACATATTATTTAATTTAACGCTTAACAATAACATTTCTTTTTTACCCTCTTCTTTCGTACCATAACTATTAGTTGAGAAAAGGTAATGGAATATTTTGGCTTCAGCTCTTACTACTTCACCTATAGAGTTAGGCAACATAGATGAAGCAGTCTTTCTGCCCAAAATTACTAATCCTATCGCACCGATAATAACACCGACCATAACATCTGTAATACGTGGTAAGGCTATCGACAGTGTTAAGTGTTGAGATGCTAACCCGTTTAACAATAACACTTGAATCGTAATAAATATAACTGCGAAAGAATAGTTCGCACCGACAAACATTTCTGTAATACCAGCAGTCAACGCAAGTAATGCTATCGCTACAGGCACTGATGGATTACTTATTAATATTAAAGATAATGCGACAACACCTAATACGGTACCGATACCCCTTGCACCTGCTCTTTCGAGACTATGCATCGTGTGTCTTCCCACTAAAACGGTGTGTGCCGATAATGGAATCCAATACGCTTTGTCAAAGTGGAACATTAAGGCTACAAAAATAGAAATTCCCATTATAACAATATATCTTAAAGTGTTTTTAAAGATAATAGAATCTAAAGTTAAATTTTGATACATATGCTGACCATAAATAGGTATTCTTATATCAATTTCATGAACTATTTTTTCATCATTGGCATGCATAATTTCATCGACTCTAAAAATATAGTCAATTAAGTTTTGATACACGTGATTCACGGTTATTTCTTTTCGCCATAATGCATTATTTTGACCTTTATTTGTGACCATATCGCTAATATATGTTACCATTTCTACAATTTCAGTTGGCAACGGTCTATTATTGCTAGCATTTAATTCTAACAATTCAGCATACATACCTTGTGCCAAATTATGTAAGATTAATAGCTTTTGAAATTTAATCGATTTCTTACCCTTAGGTAGACTCGCTGCGATAAATTGATTATCTGCATTTTTAAACATATTAACCGCTTTTCTAGAAGTTGTAGCAAATGCTTGTGCATCATTAAATTGTTCAATCAATTGTTTAATAATTAAATATTCATTTTTAACTGCTTTAAATTCTGCAGATTCTTTTGAAATTAAAATATTCACAATAACGACTAAAGTGGCTAGTAAACCACCAGCAAACATCGTCCCCCCTCTAGTCAGTGCTTCTTCAGGTGCTACCGGTAAATTAATAGGTAAACTGAAAGCCACAATAAAGAATGTAGACGACGGACCCGGAATGTTTAATGCGCTAAATATAAAATATGGAACTACAGTTACGATAAGTAGTACCATACCAAACATTAGTGGCTGCGTAACTGTCAAGGATCCTAACACCATCGCTATAGACAATCCAATGGTTGAATATAACACGATGCGTAATTTAGAACGTGCTGATCCTCCAAAAACATAGATATGAGCTAATGTACCTGTAGCCATTAACAAACCAATTTGTAATTGACCCGTAAGATAACCGATTATAAGTGGTATAAACATTAATATGGCTTGTCTCGTCCCTTTTAATGGATCGATTTTTATTTTATCGAATTTGATTAATGATTTTAAGTAATTAATCACCGTTTGTTCATCTCCTAATTATTTTTTCTATATTATAAATAACAATTTGTGGCATATACTATGTACGCTTTACTGTATAATTATTAAAAAAGTTTTATTGAGTGGATTTAACGCTATCGAAAGTGCTTTACAACTCACAGCGTTTTAAAGAAGCATGTACACAGGCAAGTAATTTTATGTCTTTTATAAATTTAATTATCAAATTGCGTCCTACTCAAATCAAAAAACACATAACAAAACACAACCTAAAGCGAACGACAATAAGAAAACAACCTGACAGTGTAAAATACACTGTGAGGCTGCTTATTATTTATTTAATATGTTAATTTAATAAAGTTTTATCGGTAGTGAATCTGTAATTCTTTGCTACCATAAAATTTAATTTTTGACTAAACTTATTTTTCGTCATCAAAAGTTTATTTACAATCT
>NZ_JAVTDB010000022.1:0-256 GCF_032139365.1 Staphylococcus kloosii | reverse complement strand
AGACCTTTGGGTCTCTTGATTGCCTGGCAACGTCTAAAGTCCCACTCTTTATGTTTAGTGGGACTTACACAGGTGTTATACACCTGTGTTCCTTTATTAGCGGGATGTAAGTCTGCTACCATCGGCGCTAAGGAGCTTTTTTGGCTTGAGGCAAGCGCTCGCATCTTTCCTCACTTGCACGCCTCGCTTACTTGCTTACCTGCTCGTAAGCGCGTGGCGCGATGCCTTGAGTTCGTCATCTTCAAACGCTTTCTCT
>NZ_JAVTDB010000021.1:0-47976 GCF_032139365.1 Staphylococcus kloosii | reverse complement strand
AGCATTACCATATAATGCAGTAAAGTGAAAGTTAATATTATAATTTAACGGAACGACAATTTGTGTTCGTCCGATAAGATGTCTCACTACAATAGTGTTGTTTTCTTTAATGTTAGCTGCTTTGGTCATGTCAATATGCACATCACCAATACCATGTTGAATTTGTAAGTCTTCCCATTTATAAACATATACCGGCGTACGTTGCTCTCCAAACCATTTTTGCTTAATAAATTCTGGAGAATCCACTTCTTCCTCTGAAGCAATAATCTTGAATGGCTTAAATTTATAAATTAAATATCTAATTATTAAGACGATTAAAAAGATAAATAAAATAATAATAGTATATTTATTCGACAACAGCGTAAATGCTATGAGTAGAGCCCCTATCCAGAAAGATAGCAAACCTCTTACTTTATGAAAATATACATATCCTATATAAACCAATATGCATCCAAGTAATAGCACAAGTAGAAAGCCAATTTTCTCAAAAAATATGTAGTAAAAATTGGCTATAATCATTAATGCAGTAAAAATTATTAACATTTCTGTCGATATATATTTGTGTGTCATGATTCGCCACCCTTCTTTAAGCGACTAAACTTATGCGTTCGATAAAATCACATTCAGTTTCTGTATTGATTTTTTCTTTGGCTTGTTGAGATAGATCTGCTTCAATACGTGCATAGTCTGCTTCCATTTTATTAAGCATTGCTTTAATTGAATCGATTTCTTTATTGTCAATTTCTTGAGCACAATTAACATGAGTATAATCTATCATATCGATGTATTTATTTTCTAATTTTAATGTCAAGCTGTCAATCATGTTACGAATGCGTTCTTTTTTCTCAATCAGATAAGCTATATACTGTTCGATGCTTTCTAATTTTAAATCTAATTTTTCTTTGTAAGATTTTAATCCTATCTCATATGTGTTTTTACAAATGTCATTTAAGTATGTCGTAATATAGTTCATGAAACCACCTCATCATTGATTAGGTTTCATTATAAAAAATTACCGGAACCATTTTAATAGGCTCCGGAACCATCTTACATTAGGACTTTAGACCTAAAATTAAAATTTAATCAATTTTAGTAGTTAATAATGGACCATCTTTCGTTACGATAACCGTATGTTCAATTTGTGCAACCAAACTTTTATCTTTCGTTTCAAATGCCCATTCATTTTTACCTTCTGATACATATGTAGCATGAGTTGAAATAAATGGTTCAACCGCTAATACAGTACCTTCTTTCAGTAACGTTTTATCCTTGGGATCAAAGTAGTTCATTACATGACTTGGTGCTTCATGTAATGATTGACCAACACCATGACCAGTTAAGTTTTTAATAACTGTAACATCGTTTTTTCGTGCTGTCGCATGTACCGCTCTACCAATTTGGCTTAATTTAGTACCTGGTTTAATTTTTGTCATTGCAGCTTCAAAGGCTTCTAAAGCTACATCACATACTTTTTGTTTTAAAGGATTATCTGATTCTCCAACAACAAATGAAATACCTGTATCAGCATAATAACCATTTTTAAGTGCAGATACGTCGATATTAACTAAGTCACCTTCACGAATCACTCTTTTACCAGGAATTCCGTGAGCAACTTCTTCATTCACACTAATGCAAGTTTGCCCTGGAAAATTTTCGTCGTGTATTGGAGCTGAAATTGCACCATGCTGTTCAAATAAATCTTTGGCAATGTCATCAAGCTCTTTTGTAGTAATACCTACTACGGTTGCTTCTTGCATTTTGTCTCTAACAAGCGCACATATATAACCTATATCTTTCAAAGCTGCTAGTTCTTCTTCTGTTTTAACAATCATTTTATCCCGTTCCTTTTTAAATAATTTATCTTACTTATTATTATAGCAGATTTTTTTGTTATAATAATAGACAGTATTTAAGCATATATAGTTTAACATTAACGTATTTTAAATGACACACTTTAAAAATGACTAAATTATGTAATGGAGATTTTCTAATGAATGACAAATGGTATAAAAGATTAGTTGGAGCTCGAACATTAAAAACGGGTTTAGCAACATTTTTAACGGCACTATTTTGTATGTTACTAAACCTAAACCCTATATTCGCTATATTAAGTGCGGTTGTTACGATTGAACCTACTGCAAAGGCGTCAATAAAAAAAGGCTATAGACGATTACCCGCAACTGTAATTGGCGCATTATTTGCAGTGATATTTACTTTTATTTTTGGAGATCAATCACCTTTTTCCTATGCATTTGCAGCCACACTTACCATTTTGGTTTGTACTAAATTAAACTTACATGCAGGTACTACAGTCGCAACATTGACTGCTATGGCCATGATTCCCGGTATACACGATGCATATATTTTTAATTTCTTTTCAAGACTATTAACTGCAGTAATAGGATTAGGCACTGCAACCTTAGTAAATTTTATTATTTTTCCTCCGAAATATTATGATCAAATCGAAAATTTATTACGTGATACTGAAGAAAAAATGTATGCTTTATATAGTGAAAGAATGCAAGAGTTATTATTAAGTCAATTCAAATCAGACTCATCAATTAAAAAATATAATAAATTACTAATAGCGACGCAAAAGATTGAAGCTTTATTAGCTTATCAATCCGACGAATTATCTTACCACAAATATGGTGAAACAGAATGGATTAAATTTAAAAAGTTTCAAACTTTATCTACCACAGACAGACTATTTATTTCACATCTATCAAATATTATTTATTTGCCTAAAAAAACAGTGGTTCATTTTGATAATAACGAAAAATTGGCAATGCTTAAAATAGCTAATAATATCAATCAAATCATTGCGACAGGCCATTTCGAAAGAGAAAAGAAAAGTGCCTCTATATTGAAAAACTCTGTTAAAAATTTAGATGAATTTGATGCTCATCAACTTAAAAGTCATATTATATATGAAATACTGTTAATTTATCGTATTCTTGATGATAGATACGCTTAATAACTTTATTAAACAATTAACAAGGGAACGTGACAAAAATCTATTTTTATAAGAAGAGTATCTCACGGCCCGGCAAGGATGATTAGCGTTGAAAGTAGCTTGTTATAAGCGCATTTTCAATTCAGTCCTGTTCTGCTCATATAAAAGTAGAGCCTGAAGACAATCTGTCTCAGGCCCTTTATTTATTATTATTTTTTCACTCGATCTACTATAACTTGCTTAGCCGCTTCTTCGATGTCATTATCGACTTTTACCGGTGCAAATGGAATACCTTTACGTTCACAAGCCTTAGTTAATAGATAGTCAGTAATTTCATGGTTTTTCGGCAGTATGGGTCCATGTAAATAAGTACCTAATAAGTTTTTATAATGAATGCCTTCTTTACCATCGTTATCATTATTACCAAAGCCATGTGTCACATTACCTAATGTTCCAAAATCATGATAAGTTCTGCCACCATGATTTTCAAATCCAACGATAGTACCAAACGTTTCGCTTTCAATAACGATATCACCTGTTAATCTATCTTTTTGTGACTGAGTATAAAAGTCTAGAATGTTCAGACCTTCTAATTCTGTACCATCTGGCGTAATATATTTACTACCTAAAAATTGGTACCCGCCACAAATTGTTAAACCAGGCATACCCTCTTCTATTGCATCTTTAAGCATTGTTTTAATCTTACTTAATTCTTTAGTAGCAAGTGATTGTTCTCTGTCACTCCCACCGCCTATAAAGAAAATATCACAATCATCTAGCGTAATACCTTCAGTTTCATTAATATCAATCACATTAACTTTGATATTTCTAAGTTTAGCTCTTTGACGAAGGGCAATGATATTTCCTATATCACTATACAAATTTAGTTTATCTGGCATAAAATGATATATATTTAATTCATTCATACTATTTATCCTCCTTAAATGAGCGATTCAATTGTTCTAACATTGGAGATAAAGAGGTATAGTTCGGTATTGCAACAGTGAAACTATTGTAGTTCATTGATAATGCAGTAGCCTTATAGATATCTTTCTCCACAATAACTGGTACGACTACTTCAGCTAATTTCAAGCGTAAATGTAGTTCTTCGGCTCTTGTACCTGTAACTATGATTACTTCGATAGATTGTCTCGAAAGTTTTTCAAAATCGGCGTCATAAATCCAAGAAGTGTCACGTCCATCGGCAGCATTATCATTTAAGCTTAAAAGATAGACCTTATTACCTTCAATTTGTTCACCAACTGATAAACTTGAATTCATGCCTGCAGGGTTTTTAGCAAGATTGATCATAGCCTCTTTTTGGTTATGTTTGAAATACTGCATTCTACCGTTATGTGACGTATAAGATTCAAAACCATTACGAATTGAGTCATTACTTAATCCTAATTCTTTTAATACAGAATATGCGGCTAAAGCGTTATAGGCATTAAAATCACCTGCTATTTTCATGTCAAATTTAGCGTTATTAACTACCATGTCTATGAAAGGTGATAAATTAAAGTTTGTGACTTCATATTTTGGTTGTTCTCTTTTAAATCCACATTCACAATGATAATGACCTATTTGATTGTAGTGAATATAATCATAATGTAATAAGCGACCACAGTTAGGACAATATTTACTTTCATTCATAGTACTTTGTTCGAATTCGTGAACATGCTTTTGCATGCCATAATATAAAACATTGTCACTAGCTATTTTTAATCTACTAACAAATGGATCATCAGCATTAAGTAACAGTTTGATACCTTTATTACTAATAGCTTGAGCGATATTATTTACCATAATATCTATTTCTCCAAAACGGTCCATTTGATCTCTAAAGAAATTTGTAAACACCATCATAGTAGGTGTTACTTCGTTTAATACTCTAGGGATGCTCCCTTCATCTATCTCGATAATTGCTATTTTCGTATTGTTGTTGTTTTGTAAAATAAATGCTGATGTAATACCAGCAGCCATATTGGCGCCTTCATTATTATGTATAATCTCTATATTATTTTCTTTTAATGTGTACCCAATTAAATTCGACGTCGTTGTCTTACCATTAGTACCACTTATAAAGACTATTTCATCTACTTTTGTAGCTAAATTTCTTAATATATTTTTATCTAATTTTCTTGCAACTTGGCCAGGTAAATCTGTACCTTTTTTACCTGCTGCTCTACTTGCTTTACGTGCTAGCTTTGCCAAAGTTGTAGCTGTCCAATGTCTCATAAATAACCTCCCTATATTACTCGCACAAAATATTATAACACGTCTTTTTTTCTTTCTATAGCATTCTCAATTAAAAATATTCAACCCGCCCTAGATTATAATAATTATTATTTACTAATGAGAATAGATTTGCTATACTTATATTAATTAAGTATAGGAGGCCGATTACTTATGTTAAATAAAGAATTATTAAATGCATTAAATGAACAGATGAACCACGAATTCTATGCAGCACATGCATACATGGCTATGGCAGCATACTGTGACAATAAATCTTACGAAGGTTTTGCTAATTTCTATATTCAGCAAGCTAAAGAAGAGCGTTTCCACGGTAAGAAAATCTATGACTATATTAATGACCGCGGTGAGCGCGCTGAATTTTCAGCAATCTCTGCACCTAAATCAGAATTCAACAGTATCTTAGAAACATTTGAAGATGGTTTAGCTCAAGAACAAGATGTTACACGTAGATTTTATAATCTATCTGACATCGCAAATAAAGATAAAGATTATGCTACAATTTCATTCTTAAACTGGTTCTTAGATGAACAAGTAGAAGAGGAATCTATGTTTGAAACACATATCGATTATTTAAAACGCATTGGTGATGATCATAATACTTTATATTTATATGAAAAAGAGCTTGCTGCACGCACATTTGATGAAGAATAAATTTAATACATGTTCGAGTTAGTAATTTCATTTAAGGTTGAACTTAGGTTATAGACGAAACTTATATAGTTATATAAGTAGTTTATCTTGCCTATGTTCATCCTTATTTTTTATTATATAATAAAAAGTGCGTGATGCACTTGAAATATGGTAAAACGATTAATGTTTTATCATCTCATTTATGAAGGGAAGTATTGTAATGGCTGAAAATGCATTTGTAGCATTGGACTTCGAAACAGCTAATGGTAAGAGAACAAGTATTTGTTCTGTAGGTATGGTAAAAGTAGTGAACCATGAAATTGTGGAGACTTTTTATACGTTAGTTAATCCTAATGACTATTTTTCACAACAAAATATAGCCGTTCACGGCATCCATCCAGAAGAAGTAGAAACAGCTCCTAATTTTACTGAAGTATATCCGTATATGTTAGATTTTATTGATGGCTTACCCGTAGTAGCTCATAATGCTGCTTTCGATATGAACGTACTTCATGAAAGTATTAAATCATGCGGTCAAGAAACACCGAGTATGACTTATTTTTGTTCACTTCAATTAGCACGTCGTACTATAAATAATCATCGTTATGGTTTAAATCATATGATGCAGTTTTATAATTTGGATTTTCACGGACATCACGATGCTTTAAATGATGCCAAAGCTTGCGCAATGATAACATTTCGCTTGTTAAAACATTATGATAATTTAGCCACTATGCTAAACGTGTATGGTAAGCAATTGAAAGACAAAGATTAAACGTTTACAAATAATCATAAATTGTCATGTTTTCATAAGTAGATTTTTCCAAGTTCCCTACCGTTACACCTACCAATCTAATTGGAATCTCTGGTTCTTTAAGGTCTGTATATAATGCATATGCAATATTATAAATATCTGTTTCTGAACGTACAGTTTCTCTTAAACTTTTTTGCTTTGAAAAGGTTTCAAACTTGTACGTTTTTATTTTTACTGTGACTGTTTTTCCTGACTTGTGTAAATTAGCTAATCTCTGCGCAGTCTTTTCACTTAACTCCCAAATTTTTTGTAATATTTGGTCGTCGTCATTAACGTCAGTAGCAAATGTACGTTCTGTCCCTACCGACTTGCGTATTCGAGTTTGCTTAACAGGGTTATGATCAATCCCTCGTGCTTTATTATATAAGCCATGCCCTCTTTTCCCAAATAACCTTATCAATTCTCGTTCACTTTGATTATACAAATCTTGACCTGTGAAGATGTTATTATCATGCATTTTTTGTTTTGAAGCCTTGCCGACACCAGGAAAATCACCAATGTCCAAATTCATCAAAATATCATGCACATTATTATAGTCAATAACAGTTAAAGCATTAGGTTTATTCATGCCACTCGCTAATTTAGCTAAAAACTTATTATATGATACGCCTGCAGAGGCAGTTAATCCTGTTTGTTCTGTTATATCACGGCGTATATATTGTGCTATATGCGAAGCAGGCAAATCTTGTCGTACGAGGTGAGTAATATCTAAATAGGCTTCATCCAAGGATAATGGTTCTACAATTTCCGTATAACTTTTGAAAATTTCCATTATTATATTTGAAGCTTCTTTATAAGCTTCAAATCTCGGTGTGACATAATAACCATTCGGACATAATTTATGAGCTTGCGCCATTGGCATCGCTGAATGTACCCCATATTTTCTTGCCTCATAAGAAGCCGTCGAAACTACGCCTCTACCACTAGCTTTACCACCTACAATCACAGGTTTCCCTTGAAGTTTTGGATTGTCTCTCATCTCCACTTGAGCAAAAAAGTAATCCATATCAATATGAATAATGCGTCTTTCTCCCATTTAGATTCACCTCCCATAAATAAAAATTTTATTAATTTAAGTATACTACTGCCCTTTATAGTTCTAAATAAAAAAATCCCCAAAATGTGTTAACAACATTTTGGAGTTCCGCTATATTTTAATGATTAACATTATTTAGCTTCTGTGTGCATTTCGACCGGTGATTGCGTGTAATAATAAATACCCTGTTCTGTATTTTCAACATATTTCACATTTCTGTTTAATAGTCCTATTGTAAAATATAAATCAAATAGACAATATCCAATATGAAAACTGCTAATAAAAATAATTGATGAATAAGATAAAAACGTAAAGGCTACAATGAGTAGTAATGTTAAAACAAACAGTGGCGCTAACATAATGAGTATATATTGCCATTTTTTATAATACGTCACGGGCATATGCGTTGAAATTAATCCATAATGGTAACGGTAAGAAGGTTTTGTTGAATTTTTTGCAAAAACTCGGAACAATATATTATGTATTAATTCATGGATAATAACGACACCAACTAGACCTAAAATGCCATAAATGATATTAAACAATATATCTTGTTCGATGATATGCGTATATAAGTAAGCTATTTTATATGAGATTAAAATAGTCATCATTACTATCGCTACTTGTAAAATCACAAATCGTTCCATCATTTTTTTATTATCAAACAAACTAATTTTAAACACAATATATCCCTCCTAACATATTTATCGAATATTTATACTTTGATTATAGATAGTAGATAAATAAAATTCAATCGAATATATTGCCTGTAATCCAATTTTAATAAACCTAGTCATTTTGCAATATTTTACATATTTTGAAATATTTCATTATTTCAATTCAAATAAGGCTACTGTTTCAACGTGTGTTGTTTGCGGGAACATATCGACTGGTGTAATTTCCATTAAATTATACTTTTCTTGTAACATTGTAGCATCTCGTTGTTGAGTTGCAGGGTTGCAAGAAATATACACTATCTTTTGTGGTGATAAAGTAAGTAAAGTTTGAATAAAGGATTCATCGCACCCTTTTCTTGGAGGATCCACCATAACAACATCTGGCTGAATTCCTTCTTGTTGCCATTTTAATATAGTATTTTCAGCCTTGCCACAGACAAAAGTAGTATTTTCTAATTGGTTTAAAGTCGCATTTTGTTGCGCATCTGCAATTGCTTCTGGAACAACTTCGACACCATAAACATGTTTAACTTGTGATGCCATTGATAAACCTATCGTTCCAATCCCACAATAAGTGTCTAAAACGATTTCATTACCTGATAATTGTGCATAATCAATCGCACGTTGGTACAATTTTTCAGTTTGAGCAGAGTTTATTTGATAAAATGAACGATCACTAATTTTAAATGTTACGTCTGATAAACTGTCTTCTATTTTATCTTTCCCATATAACGTTATTGATTCATCGCCCATAATGACATTGGTATGTATCTTATTGATGTTCTGTTTAATACTTGTTACGTTAGGAAACGTTTCTAACAATTTTTCAATAATTGTTGGAGCTTGTTTAAACTTTTTACCATTTGTTACAAATATTATCATTACATCGTCGCTATGATGCCCAGTACGAATAACAACGTGTCGCATCAGTCCTTGTTTTGAACGTTCGTTATAAATACTTACTTTTAAGTCATTAAATAATTGTTTAACGACATTCATCACTTGTTGATGTTGATTATCTTGAATCAAACATTCATCCATATCGATGATGTCGTGACTACGTTGTCGATAAAAACCCATTTTCACCTCTTTGTCTTGAGTTAAACCAACTGGTATTTGTGATTTATTTCTATAACGCCAAGGGTGCTCCATACCTACCGTATCGTGAATCGTTGTTTCTTTAAAATCAGCTTTACGATGAAACAAATTAACGACTTGTTCTTTCTTCATCGCTAGTTGCGCCTTATAGCTCATATGTTGTAATTGACATCCCCCACACTTAGTGTAATAAACGCAAGGTGGTTCAATTCGTTCCTTACTTTCTAGTACTACATTTATTAATTTACCAATCGCAAAATTCTTTTTAACTTTAATAATTTTATATTCAATTTCTTCGTCAATTAATGTATTAGGTACAAAAATAGGATAATTATCAATTTTTACGACGCCGTGACCCTCATGTGTTAAATCAATAACTTTACCGTTTTTTATGTCATTTTTTTGAATCGTATTCAACTCATTCACTCCAAATTAAAAGAGGTTAGGTTGCAATGATGTTGTGACCTAACCTCAAATGATGATAATTTTTAGTTATTGCTCAGTTAATTCTTTATTTTTAACATCTTTCGGTGTAAATACTTCTATATGTTGTTTCAAGTTTAAGAAATTACCTGGTAGTTTACCGCCATATTCTCCATCCACATTCAATTGCATGTTTGTATAGGAAGATATGTTAATTGAGCTTGCTTTCTCATAATGTACTTTAGGATGTTTGGTATGTTCTCCACGAGATGCCAATGTCATAATATGACCTAATTCTGCTAGATTTGCTTTTTCCACGATTATTAACGTGAATTTACCATCATCTAATTTAGCATCAGGGACTAATTTTTCAAATCCAGCCATAGAATTTGTTAATCCTAATAAAAACAACATTGCTTCCCCTTGAAAGACCTCACCGTCATATTCGATTCTAATATCGACGGCCTTCATTTGTGGCAACATTTCAAAACCTTTAATGTAATATGCAAATGGTCCTACAATCGATTTTAATTTACTCGGCGTTTCATAAGAGACTTGTGTTAATTGTCCACCTGCAGCCAAATTAATAAAATAGCGGCTGTTCATTTTACCTATATCTACCTTTGTAGAGTGTTGATCAATTATTACATCTATAGCACTCATAATATCGCTAGGTAAATGTAAGGCACGGCCAAAATCATTTACTGTCCCCATCGGGATAATACCTAATTTAGGTCTATCAGGTTGTTCTGCAATACCATTTACAACTTCATTCAATGTCCCGTCGCCACCTGCGGCAATAAGTACGTCATATTGACCTTCAAGAGAACGTTGTGCTTCAATTGTGGCATCACCTATTTTTTCTGTTGCATATGCGCTTGTTTCAAATCCTGCTTTTTCTAATTTTATTAGTACATCTGGTAACGTACGTTTAAATAGCTCTTTACCAGAAGTTGGATTATAAATTATTCTAGCTCTTTTTCTCATAGTTTATCCCTCAACTTAGTATACTCATTACCTATATTAAAGTATTTATAGTTCAGTTGAAAGCATTTAAATTATTCAATTTAATAATGCGTTAACTTTTTAATACAACAAGTAACCTGTAAGCAATATAAATTGCTTACAGGCATAAGATTTAACCTTTAATTACGTTAAACAACTCATTTAATAATTAGCGTTTGTCTAACTCTTGTTTTAATAGTTGATTGACTAATTGTGGATTGGCTTGTCCTTTTGACGCTTTCATAATTTGACCAACTAAGAAGCCCATAGCTTTGCCTTTACCATTTTTGTAATCTTCTACTGATTGTGGATTATTATCTAAAGCTTCATTAACAAATTTAAGTAATGTAGCTTCGTCTGAGATTTGTACTAAACCTTTATCTTCCATAATTTGTTTAGCGTCTCCACCATTTTCAGCAAGTTCTGGGAATACTTTTTTCGCAATTTTACTACTCATCGTACCGTCTTCGATTAATTTAATCATACCTGCTAAGTTTTCAGGCGTTAGTTTTGTATCTTGCAGTTCGATTTGATTTTTATTTAAGTATTCGTTAACGCCACCCATTAACCAGTTAGATGTTAATTTAACATCAGCGCCTTCTTTAACTGCGCCTTCAAAGAAATCAGACATCTCTTTTGTAAGTGTTAACACATGGGCATCATATGTTGGTAGACCGAATTGTGAAACATATTTTTCTTTTCTTTCATCTGGTAATTCTGGGATTGTTTGACGTACACGTTCTTTCCATTCTTCATCAACGTAAAGGGGTACGATATCTGGTTCTGGGAAGTAGCGGTAGTCGTCAGAACCTTCTTTGACACGCATTAAGATTGTTTTACCATTTGATTCATCGAAACGACGTGTTTCTTGTAAGATTTCTCCACCATTTAATAGTTCTTCTTCTTGGCGTTTTTCTTCATATTCTAAACCTTTACGAACATAAGTAAATGAATTTAAATTTTTCAATTCAGCTTTAGTACCAAATGCTTCTTGTCCATATGGACGTAATGAAATGTTGGCGTCACAACGTAATGATCCTTCTTCCATTTTACAATCAGAAACACCAGTATATTGAATAATAGAACGTAATTTTTCTAAATAAGCATACGCTTCTTGTGGTGAACGGATGTCTGGCTCAGATACGATTTCGATTAATGGTGTGCCTTGTCTATTTAGGTCTACAAGTGAATATCCATCTTTATGCGTTGATTTACCCGCGTCTTCCTCCATATGCAAACGTGTAATGCCGATACGTTTTGTTTCACCATCTACTTCAATATCAATATATCCATTTTCACCAATGGGTTGATCAAATTGTGAAATTTGATACGCTTTTGGATTATCTGGATAGAAATAGTTTTTACGGTCAAATTTAGATTCTGTTGCGATATCCATATTTAAAGCCATAGATGCTCTCATTGCCCAATCAACAGCTCTTCTATTTACGACAGGTAAAACACCTGGGTAACCAAGATCTATAACATTAGTGTTTGAATTTGGTTTAGCACCAAAGTGTGCTGGTGATGGAGAAAACATTTTTGAGTCTGTTTTTAATTCGACGTGGACTTCAAGTCCGATAACTGTTTCAAAATGCATTATTTCCACTCCTTATAATTTTTCATATTTATCATGAAAGTTAAATTGTGTTTCATATTGATAAGCGACACGGTATAACGTTTTCTCATCGAATGGTTTACCAATGAATTGTAAGCCAATTGGACGATTATTTGAAAGCCCACAAGGTACTGAAATACCTGGTAAACCAGCTAGATTTACTGGAGTAGTTAATAAATCATTCGCATACATTGTTAATGGATCGTCAATTTCCTCACCAATATTAAACGCTGTTGTTGGTGTAGTTGGACCGACAACAACATCATAATTTTCAAAGATATTATCAAAATCATTTTTTATTAAAGTTCTAACTTTTTGAGATTTTTTGTAAAATGCATCATAATAACCAGAACTTAATGCAAATGTACCTAATAAGATACGACGTTTAACTTCTTCGCCAAATCCTTCACTTCTTGACATTTTATATAATTCTTCTAATGATTTAGCTTCAGTCGAATGATAACCATATCTGATACCATCGAAACGAGATAAGTTTGATGATGCTTCAGATGATGCAATTACATAATATGATGGGATGCCATATTTTGTATTTGGTAACGACACTTCATCAACTGTTGCACCAAGTGATTTTAATGTTTCTACTGCACCTTTCACGGCAGTTTTAACATCTTCAGATACACCTTCGCCTAAATATTCTTTTGGTAATGCAACTTTTAATCCCTTAATATCTTGACCAATTTCAGCTGTATAATTTGCATCATTTACAGGTGCACTTGTAGCATCATTTTCATCTACACCAGTAATAGCTTCTAATACTAAAGCATTATCTTTAACATTACGTGTTAATGGACCAATTTGGTCTAAAGAAGATGCAAACGCAACTAGTCCAAAACGTGACACACGACCATAAGTAGGTTTCATCCCTACAATACCGCAATAAGCTGCAGGTTGACGAATTGACCCACCAGTATCTGAGCCTAAACTAAATGGTACTAAGCCTGCTGCAACTGCCGCAGCTGAACCCCCTGAAGATCCACCAGGTACTGCAGTGTGATCGAATGGGTTAACTGTTTTTTTGTAATAAGATGTTTCTGTAGAACCACCCATTGCAAATTCATCCATGTTTAATTTTCCGATTAATACTGCATTTTCATCTTTTAATTTGTTCATAACAGTTGATTCATAAATCGGTACAAAACCTTCTAACATTTTACTTGCACATGTAGTCTCTACACCTTCAGTAATGATGTTATCTTTGATACCCATAGGAATACCAAATAGTTTACCTTCAATTTGGCCTTTGGCTTGTAAGTCATCAAGTTCTTTTGCTTTTGCTAAAGCATGCTCTTTGTCTAATGCAAGAAAAGATTTGATTGTTGGATCTGTTTCTTCTATCGCATCGTATATATCATTAACGATTTGTGACGGTGTTATTTCTTTATTTTCTATAAGTTTAATTAGGTTTTCCACAGATTCGTAACGGATGGTCATTTTAAGCGTCCTCCTCATTCATGATAGATGGTACTTTAAACTGTCCATCTTCCGTTTCTTTCGCATTTTTTAATGCAAGCTCTTGAGGAATACCCTCTTGCGCTTTGTCTTCACGTAATACATTTTGTAAATCTAATACGTGATTTGTAGGTTCAATATCGCTTGTATTTGCAGAATCGATTTGATTAGCAAAATTTAAAATTGTTTCTAATGTTTCTTGCATTTCAGTCGTTTCATCTTCAGAAATTTGAAGTCTAGCTAAATTAGCTATATGTTTAACTTCTTCACGTGTAACTTTAGCCATTATATTAAAAAGCCTCCTTTTACTCATTCACTACAAAATTGTATCAAAATTTCACCCAAAAATCTAAATTTTTCGTTAAAAATACATTGATCATTCAATATATAATAGTTCACATGATCTATTTTTTAATTTTTCAACTGAATTTATATCTATGATGTAATATTTTTATATAAAAACACGTTGCCACAAATTTTCATGCGACAACGCGTCAATACACTAACTTTTGATTATTTAGTTGCTATTCGTATAAATGTGAACTTTTGGTTCATCTTCGTCTTTCGATTTACTAATTAATGCTTT
This sequence comes from Staphylococcus kloosii, assembly GCF_032139365.1. GTDB lineage: Bacteria > Bacillota > Bacilli > Staphylococcales > Staphylococcaceae > Staphylococcus > Staphylococcus kloosii_A. The sequence goes on along the minus strand of NZ_JAVTDB010000021.1, from coordinate 33,407 downwards.
TGGATTATTACCATCTTTGATATGAATTTCATATTCGTCAATATCACTAAAGTATTTATCCGCTTGTTGCGTTACATATTGTGTAATACCGATTGTTTCGGCTTTACTATAATAATCAATAGGTAAATCCACAGATAATGATTTCGCTTTTTTATTTTCAAACTTCACTGTCCCTACTGCTTGCGTAAAATTATTGAAATAAGATTGAAGGTTGTCATTAAATTGTTTAAAGTTATTGTTTAAAGTTTCGTCTATATCACCCGCTTCATCAGAAGGGAGTAATACAGATTTTTGGCTAATATTTTTCCATTCATTTATACGAGTCTTACCTTTTTCAGCAGTTGTACCTGCAACAAATTCACCAGGAATAATAGCATTCTCTCCGGATTGTTTATAAATTGCAAAGTGGATTGGAATATTTTTCAAGTCTTTATTTTCTCTTAATCTTGATAAAATTTCACTAGCCATCTCTTTACCTTGTTTTTTAATTTCTTTATCATCTAACTTTTTACTGAAGGTATCCCCATCTTTTTCTTTTTGATAGTAATAGGTACCATTCATAGCTAAGCCAATTGTCATGCCTTTAATCTTTTTACCTTTAGTATCGCCGTCATCATAAAAATCTTGTTCTAATATATTTGATAAATACGATGGCGCATTTTCAGCTATTTTTTCAGGGTCTGTTTCACCATTATGTGAAGGGTTTAAACCTAAATTTTCATTAGCCTTTTTATCTTTACGTTCAGAACTACTCATTTTATCGATTTCGCCTTTAGTATATTTCGGTTTTAAATAAGCGTTAGTCGTATCTTTATCTAAATATTGTCCATCTTGATAAAGGTAGTCTTTAGTTGGAAAGACTTGCTTACTCAAATCTAACAAACCATCTTCAAAATCTTCGCCATTATAACTATTTGCCATATTATCTTGTAGTAAACCACGACTTTGGCTTTCTTTAAAAGGCAAAATTGTTCTGTAATTGTTGCCTTGAACATTTTTATCTGTAGCAATTTTTTTAACAGAACCCGACTCATTTTTCGTAGATTGTTTATTGTTAGATGCGTCTTTTTTGTCATTGTTATTAGTGCCACATGCTGATAATAAAATTATTGCGGATAAAAATAATATTAACGTCCGTTTCATGTAAGATCCCCTCTAATTAGTAATTTCATTTTGTTTATTTATAAAATCATTTTCAGACCACACTGTCGTGCCAAATTTTTCTGCTTTAGTTAATTTAGAACCCGCATCCGCACCTGCGATGACTAAATCAGTACGTTTAGTCACACTATTAGTCACTTTAGCACCTTGCAATTCTAACCATTCAGCTGCTTCATTTCTGGTCATCTGTTGTAATTTACCAGTTAGTACAATTGTTTTATCTTTAAACTCTGGGTGACCTTCTATATCAGAAGTTCTTATTCCCTTATATTCCATATTAACATGCTTTTGTTGCAATTTATCAATAAGTGAGCGAATGTCGTCATTTTCTAAATAAGTAACGATTGATTGTGCAAGTTTATATCCAAAATCATGTATACTTACGAATTCTTCCTCGGTCACTTCAAATAGACGTTCAATTGAACCATATTTTTCTGCTACGACTTGGCTTGCTTTTACGCCTAAATGTCTGATACCTAGTCCAAATAGTAAGTGTTCCAATGAATTCTCTTTAGATTGCTCAATTGCTGACAATAAATTATCTACTTTTTTCTCGCCCATACGCTCCAATGGTAATAAGTCTTCTTTAGTTAAATAATAAATATCTGCAACGTCTTTAATTTTATTATTATCATAAAGTTGATGAATTATTTTAGTTCCTAGTCCATCGATATTCATAGCTTGTCTTGAAACAAAGTGTATTAACCCTTCTATCAATTGCGCCTGACATTTGGGATTGATACATCTTAAAGCTACTTCGCCTTCTATTCTGACTAACTCGTGGTCACAGCTTGGACAATGCGTTGGCATATGATAAGGAACTGCATCATCTGGTCTTCTTTCAACAATACTGTTTATCACTTCAGGAATAATGTCTCCTGCTTTCTTAATAACGACACTATCTCCGATACGTATATCTTTTTCATGAATTAAATCTTCATTATGTAATGAGGCTCTAGAGACTGTTGTGCCTGCCACTCTAACTGGTTCTAAAATTGCAGTGGGTGTAACGACACCAGTACGTCCGATACTTAATTCAATATCTAACAATTGAGTCACAACTTCCTCTGCAGGAAATTTATAGGCGATTGCCCATCTTGGTGATTTTTGTGTATAACCCATTTCTTCTTGTTGAGATAAATCGTCAACTTTTATTACGATACCATCAATATCATAAGGTAATGATTCACGTTGCGCTGTCCAATATTCTATATAGTCTAATACTTCATCAATATTGTTCACTTTTCTGCGTTCTTGATTAGTTTTAAATCCTAATTCATCTAATTCTTTCAGCGCGTCATTTTGACTCTCTGCAGCAAAATCAGTAAAGTCATTTACACTATATAAAAACACACTTAATTTACGTTTTGCAGCTAATCGTGCGTCCAGTTGTCTTAATGAGCCTGCCGCAGCATTTCGCGGATTCGCGAATGGTTGTTCATCATTTTGTTCTTTTGCTTCGTTTAATTTAAAGAAGGAAGAACGCGGCATATATGCCTCACCACGTACTTCGAAGGTTACTGGTTTATTAATTTTTAAAGGGATTGCATGGATCGTTTTGAGATTTTCGGTTATATCTTCTCCTGTTGTCCCATCTCCACGCGTAAGACCTTGAACAAATCTGCCATTTTCATATTTTAATGATACTGCTAAGCCATCAATTTTCAGTTCGCACATATATGTGACTTCACCAATTTGCTCACGAATACGTTGGTCAAATTTACGTAAATCTTCTTCATTAAAGGCATTACCTAAACTTAACATCGGCGTATCGTGATTTACTTTTTCAAATGTAGCTTGAGCTTCGCCACCTACACGCACTGTTGGGGAATCATCTGTTTTATATTCAGGATGTTGTGTTTCTATTTCTATTAATTCATGTAGTAATTTATCATATTCACTGTCAGGCACAGATGGATTGTCTTTAACATAATATTCGTAACTATATTGATTTAACAATTTGTGCAATTCATCGACGCGCGCTTGAATATTTTCAGTCATAAGTTATTCCCCCTTTTTTTCGATAGGTGCAAATTGTGCTAATAAACGTTTAGGTCCTTCTGATTTAAAAATAATGTCTAGTTCTACTGAACCATTCTTTTCTGAAACATTACTGACCATTCCTTCACCCCATGATTTATGGATAACTTTGTCTCCAATATTCCACGTCGTATTGTTTTGTTGCTTGCTAGAACGAACTTGTTTACTAAATCCTCTTTTTTGAGGTTGTTTTGTCGCGCTGTTAAATTTAGACGCAGCTTTATTTGTACCTTTAACATCTTCTAACAGATTTTCAGGAATTTCTTTAAGGAAACGAGAAGGTAAATTGGATTGAGAACGGCCAAATAACATTCTAGAAGTTGCATGTGTAATATATAATTCTTCTTCAGCTCGTGTAATAGCAACATAGCAAATTCTACGTTCTTCTTCCATTTCATGATCATCATCGCTTTTTATTGCTCTAATATGTGGGAACAATGATTCTTCCATACCCATAATAAAGACAATTGGAAATTCAAGGCCTTTAGCAGAGTGCATTGTCATTAATGTTACGCCATTTTCTATTTGAGCTTCATCTATATCAGCTACGAGAGATAAATCTGTTAAGAAATTAATTAATGATTGTTCTTCTAAAGGCGTATTTTTTTCATAATCTTTAGGAACAGACATAAATTCATCAATATTTTCTAAACGGCTACGTGATTCTAGCGTTTGCTCTTTTTCTAACATCTCTCTATATCCAGATTTTTTCATTATTTCTTCAACAATTTCACTAATTTCTAAGAATTCTTGTTCTTTAATTAAATTTTGAATTAATTCATAAAAATTAATACATTCTTGCGTAACTTTTTTAGATAAACCAATAAAATCAACTTCACCTAAAGCATCAAACATACTAATATCATTATCTACAGCATATTTTTGAATTTTTTCGACAGAAGACGGACCAATTCCCCTTTTAGGAATATTGATAATACGTTGTAAACTAATGTCATCATTACTATTAGCAACTATTCTTAAATAGCTTAGAATGTCTTTAATTTCTTTTCTGTCATAGAACTTTTGTCCACCAACCATTGTATATGGAATGTTTGATTTCATGAATGTTTCTTCTAGCACACGTGACTGAGCATTTGTACGATAAAGTATAGCCATATCTTTGTATTTTTTATTATTTCTTTGTTGCTTCATTATTTCTTTCACTACGTATTCCGCTTCATCACGTTCGGTCATAGCTTCATAATAATGTATTTTTTCTCCTTGTGTGTTTCCTGTCCATAATCCTTTTGGTTTACGCTCTGAGTTATTTTTAATCACTTCGTTTGCAGCAGTTAAAATTGTTTTTGTTGAACGATAATTTTGTTCTAAAAATATTGTTTTAGCTTCAGGATAATCTTCTTCAAAAGACAAAATGTTTTGAATGTCAGCACCACGCCAACCATAAATAGATTGATCAGAATCCCCTACTACACAAAGGTTTTTAAATTTACTAGCTAATAATTTAACTAATGTATATTGTGCTTTGTTTGTATCTTGATATTCGTCGACATGAATATATTGAAATTTATTTTGATAATACTCTAAAACTTCAGGCACACGTTCAAATAAATTAATTGTAGTCATGATTAAATCATCAAAATCTAATGCCTCATTACGTGATAATTGACGTTGATAACCTTTATACACAGTTGCTACCATTTGTGAATGGTAATCATTTGCTTCTTTTTGCGCATCTTCTGGCGTTTTCAATTCATTTTTCAAGTTACTAATTGCCCCAATAAACATTCTTGGCTCAAAACGTTTACTATCAATATTCTCAGATTTAAGTACATCCTTAATAACTGATTTTTGGTCTGTTGGGTCGATAATAGTGAAATTACGTTCAATGCCAATTCTATCTGCATCACGTCGTAAAATTCTTACACACATTGAGTGAAACGTAGACATCCAAATGACTTGGGCTTCTTCCCCAACTAAGGATTCAACTCTCTCTTTCATTTCGCGCGCCGCTTTATTCGTAAAGGTAATAGCTAAAATATTGTATGGAGACACACTTTTCTCGTCTAATAAATAAGCGATGCGGTGTGTTAATACTCGCGTTTTTCCTGATCCCGCACCAGCCATAATTAATAATGGACCTTCTGTAGTTCGTACCGCTTGGCTTTGTTCATCGTTCATTTTATTTACTAACGCGTTCATTTAGGTAACTCCTTTATTTTTACTGTTTTTAATGCTTTTTTAATATCTTTATATATAACGTCACCCACAATTATAGTGTCGGCAATAGCTGCCATTGAGCATGCCGATTCGTAACTGTCAATGCCTCCGCCATAAAACAATTGTGTTGTTGTTAACATATTCGCGGCTGTTTTTACCATATCTAGGTCACCTTGTAGACCACTGTATTCTAAATACATAACAGGTAATTTATACATTTCGTTAATCATTTGTGCATAAGCTTCAATATCATCAGCCGTTAGATTTGTTTTAGCCTGTGTCTTTTGCGCAACCTTACTGTCTGGATTTAATACGACATAGCCTTCAAATATGACTTCATCAAAATCTATGACATGGCCAAATTGTTTCAATGCATCTAATAAAATACCATTATGATATGTAACATCTTCGCTATTTAATACTGTCGGTACAAAATAAAAATCAAAGCCAGGCATTACACTTTCAACATTTGAAACCTCTAACGCTAATGGTAAAGGATATCTTCTAACACGACTCATTAATTGAATGACATTATCTTCTGTCACATTGTCCGTCCCACCTATAACAATGGCATCGGTATTAGACATACACAGTTGCTCTAAATCCTCATCACTGATGGACTTTGCAGGATCTAATTTAAATATATGTTTCCACTCTTTAACGTTATACATTTTTGGTTTCTCCTTCATATCGCATACATATGATTATAGCATTTTTATTATTTGAGTTCTAAAATTGACGCAAAAAAAGTCTGGGAGACCATATAATCTCCAGACTCTATTTTTTATATTTTCAGTAGATGTACGAATTGAAAATGCGCTTGTATCAATTTTTTACTATGCTAGTCATCTTTGCTGGATAAAATCATCTTATACAAATAAGATTTCTGTCTCGCTTCCTGTTCATACTATTTAAATTAATGCTTAATTCGATAAATTGTAATACGTTTCTAAATTAGTATTCGCGTCTTTAATAATTTTCGCTAATTCTGGGCCTACATATCTGACATGCCAAGCCTCATAAGAATAACCCGTTTCTTTTTCTTGTCCTTTTGGATATCGAATTATAAAACCATATTCAGGTGCATGTTGTGCCAACCATTTGCCTTCTTTTGATTTACCAAAATCTTTTTTAAAATCTTTTATAGGCGCATCGGTACCAATATCAAATGCCAAGCCTGTCTGATGTTCAGAATGTCCTGGAACAGCTGTATAATGTTTCGCTTGTTCCTGACCTTCCTCTTTAACAGATTTCTTCATTATGTCTTGCTGATCTTGATAACTTCTATAACCACTACGGAATTTCAAATCAACATTATCTTTCTCAGCTGCTGCTAATAATTTGTTTAATTGCTTTTTGGCATGTTTATCTTCACCAGGTTTATGAGAAGGTGGCAATGCATAATGCTTATTTACTATTACATGCCCATTTACTTTCGTTACACCATGTTCTTTCGTAATGATTGGTAACGCATTTTTTGGCTTAACAATTTGATAAGTTAAATTTTTGTTATCGCCATTATGGCGCGTAAAGAAATAAAAACAAATAAATACAATAAAACTAATGATTAAGACAATAGTTACGCCTCCGAAAAATTTTTTCTTCACTACCAGTAACTTCCTTTCATAACTCTAAATCGAACATTTTTCACTTTAACATTTTAATTTTAATAATTATAAAAATTGCTTACAATTATTATACGAAAAATGTCATATTAAACAAGTGTAAACTTTTAATTAAAATCAAAAACTGAGAGAGTAGCTATAATAGTACTCTCCCAGCTTATAAATAATAAATATGATTATTTATATAGAAATCAACATTATGTAAACATTGTTATATTTTAACAAATGCTGATTAGTCAGTAGTTTCGATATTCATACGCTCTAATATCATTGTATATGCGTCGTTACCCCATTGGAGTGATCTTTTCACGCGTGAAATTGTTGCAGTCGACGCACCAGATTCTTGTTCTATTGTCGCATACGTATAACCTTGCTTTATCATTTTAGCAACTTGTAATCTTTGAGATAAAGATTGTAGTTCATTAACAGTGCATAAGTCATCAAAAAATTGATAACATTCTTCACGTGTCTCAAGAGTCAATATCGCATCAAATAATTCATCTAACGCTTGTCCTCTTAATTTTTCAATTTGCATAAAAAACAACCCCTGTATATTTCAATTTAATCCAATTTTAACGTACTAACGCATTAAAGTGTAGTAATTTCCCTTGAAAAAATTAAAATAATCTCAAAAGCTTACTAAAAGAACTGATATTAAGCTAATCCCGCTCTTTCAAAAATTGTATCTACTTGATTTAAATGATGTTTAGGATCGAAACAATCATCTAGTTCTTCAGGAGTTAATAATTCAGTAACATCACTATCTTGTTCTACTAATTCTCTGAACGGTGTTTTAGTTTCCCAAGATTCCATCGCTTTAGGTTGAACTTTATCATATGCTGCTTCGCGAACCATACCCTTGTTTATTAAAGCTAATAATACACGTTGAGAGAATATTAATCCGAAAGTCTTGTCTATATTCGCAGACATATTTTCTTCATAAACTGTTAGTCTATCAACGATATTAGTGAAGCGATTTAGTCCATAGTCTAATGCGATTGTAACGTCGGGTAACATAATACGTTCTGCAGATGAATGAGAAATATCTCTTTCATGCCATAGTGGAACATTTTCGTACGCCGTAGTAATATATCCTCTTATTACACGTGATAAACCTGTAATATTTTCAGAACCAATCGGATTACGTTTATGTGGCATTGCTGATGAACCTTTTTGTCCTTTAGCAAATGCTTCTTCTACTTCACGTGTTTCTGTTTTTTGTAAGTTTCTAATTTCTACGGCAAATTTTTCCATAGAAGTAGCAATTAATGCAAGCGTTGCAATATAGTATGCATGTCTGTCTCTTTGTAGTGTTTGTGTTGAAACTGGTGCTGCACCAATGCCTAGACGCTCACATACATGTGCTTCAATTTCTGGTGGAATATTAGCGAATGTCCCTACTGCACCACTCATTTTACCTACTTCAATTTCTTCTCTAACACGTTTAAAACGTTCTAAATTACGTTTCATTTCAGTGTACCAAAGTGCCATTTTCACGCCAAACGTTGTTGGTTCGGCATGCACGCCGTGTGTACGACCCATCATCAATGTATATTTATAGTCTTGAGCTTTTTTAGCTAACACTTCGATAAAACGTTCTAAATCTTTTTCAATAATTTCGTTTGCTTGTTTAATAACATAACTTAATGCTGTATCAACGACATCTGTTGAAGTAAGACCATAATGTACCCATTTACGTTCTTCTCCTAACGTTTCCGATACTTGACGTGTAAATGCTACTACGTCATGTCTAGTTTCCTGTTCGATTTCTTGTGCTCTGGCAACATCTACTTTAGCGTTGTCACGTATTTTTTGTACGTCTTCTTGTGGTATGTACCCTAATTTACTCCACGCCTCACAAGCCAAAATTTCTACTTCTAGCCATGCTTCATAACGGTTTTGGTCTGTCCAAATATTAGACATTTCTTCTCTAGAATAACGTTCAATCATTTTATTAAGCTCCAATCATCTTATTTTATATGTTACAAACAGCAAAACATGTACATTATAGATAACTTTATCTATAAAGTTCGTGTTTGTAAGTTCAATTTTAGTTTAACAGAATTAGCGTCAAAAGTATAAACCTTTAAAGCTAACATGTCTTAACATTAAAAATGGCTGAGATACAAAACTTCGTTATCTCAACCATTAGCTGATAATTTATTCGATTAATTTGCCGACAAATTCTATTTCTTGTTTTAAAACGTCAATGCTTCCATTATTATCTTCTTTGTACACTGGTTTTTCAAAACGTTTTACAGGCATGTAACCTTGTTCTCTCATACGTTGTAAACAGTCTTGAATAGTTTCGTCTTCTGCGACTTGAAATTTTTGTTGTTTCTTCATATAGATTCAACTTCATCCGTATCATATTGTTTAAGTTTTTTCGTTTTTAATCCTTTTGCCCAGAAACCACCATGAATTGTACGCGGTTCATATGCAATTACGAAAGCTTTTGCGTCTATTTGTTTGATCGTTTCAATTAATTTAAATTCAAATCTTCTAGGCGTTAAAATTTGAACTACTAAACGATAACCATCTCTACCATGCGCAGTGTAGTGTGTAACCCCATATCCTAAATCTCTTAGTTGCGTTGCTAAATCTAATTCATATTCAGAAGAGGTTACATTCACGACTGTATAGCCAAGTGCCAACTTCTCTTCAATTTTCATTCCTACAATAATACCAATTGAGAAACCGAAGGCATAAGCAACTATATTTTGAATTTGATCTAAACTAGACATGACTAATCCTAGTCCAACTACATAAACAAGTACTTCGACAAAGCTCACTACTGCAGCAATGTAACGATAGCCTTTTAACGTTAAAATAGTACGCATAGTTAAACAAGTGACATAGGCAACATTAATTACAAATATTGCCAATACCATTAACCATGGATTTGATGCTATAACAGACATGACTCTTTCCTTCTTTCATTACATTAAAATCTAGATTATTTTATCAGCGTAATCATCATTTGTCACGATAAATTAATTTTTAGGCCAACTATAACGGGTATAGGCTAACTCTCTTTTATGTGCGTTTTTAACATAATGTTGTTCTATTTTGTCTTTTGCATCACTTGCCACGGCTTTATTTTCTAAATAATCATCTATTTGAGCGTAAGTTACGCCTAAAGCTTCTTCATCGGGTAACTGTGGTTTATCATCTTCAAGATCTGCCGTCGGTATTTTATTATAAAGTTGTTGTGGCGCATTTAAATATTTTAACAATTGGCGTCCTTGACGTTTATTCAAACCAAAAAGTGGTGCAATGTCAGCTGCGCCATCACCGTATTTAGTATAAAAACCTGTTACATTTTCTGCTGAATGATCAGTTCCGACAACTATACCTGATTGATTTGCAGCAATCGCAAATTGCACTTTCATACGCTCTCTAGCTTTTTCATTTCCTTTTTGGAAATCTGTCAGCGTATAGCCTGCTTCTTTTAATGAATCAATACTTTGGTCTACTGCTGGTTTAATATTGACTGTAACTATTTCATCAGGTTCAATAAATTTCAGTGCTTCTTCTACCTCGTTAGCATCTTTTTGTTGTCCATAAGGTAATTTAACTGCAATGAACTTGCACTCTCTATTTTCGTTTCTTAATTCAGTCACAGCTATTTGAAGTAATTTACCCATTAGTGTTGAGTCCTGACCACCGGAAATTCCTAGCACTAAAGACTTTATAAATGAATGTGATTGCACATAATTTTTTATAAAACGTAAGATGTTTCTCATTTCCACTTCATTATCAATTTCAGGTTTAACTTGCATTTCTTTCACGATAATATCTTGTAAATTACTCATGTTCTTCCTCCATCTTTTTAACATGTTCTGCTACTTCAAAGATACGCTTATGTTTATTTTCCCAACAAGCTGTACTTAAATCGACTGGGTATTCTTGTGGATTTAAATAACGCTTATTTTCTTCCCAAAAATAGGACAAACTATCTTTTAAATATGATTGAGCTGCTTGTTCATTTGGTAAATCATAAACTAATTTACCTTCTTTAAAAATATCATGATGTAAGTCTTTTGCGATAAATGATTTTATAAATTTCATCTTATAAGTATGCACAGGATGAAATAATTTTAATGGGGATGTTGCTTCTGGATTTTCATCTTGTAAAGTAATGTAATCGCCTTCTGCTTTTTGCGTATTTTTATTGATTATGCGATAGACATTTTTCTTACCTGGTGTTGTTACTTTTTCAGCATTATTAGAAAGTTTAATTCTATCTGAATAATTGCCTGTTTCATCTTCAATAGCAACCAATTTGTAAACTGCACCTAAAGCAGGTTGATCATATCCAGTAATTAACTTAGTACCAACTCCCCATGAATCTACTCTAGCGCCTTGTGTTTTCAAACTAGAAATTGTTTCTTCATCCAAATCATTTGAAACGATAATTTTAGCTTCTGTAAATCCTGCTTCATCTAACATAGCACGTGCCTCTTTCGATAAATAAGCTATATCACCAGAGTCTAAACGAATACCAATAAAATTTATTTTATCGCCTAATTCTTTAGCTACTTTTATAGCATTTGGCACGCCTGATTTTAAAGTATGGAAAGTATCGACTAAAAAGACGCAATCTTTATGACGTTCAGCATATTTTTTAAATGCTACGTATTCATCGCCATAAGCCTGTACCATAGCATGTGCATGTGTACCTGAAACTGGTATATTGAATAACTTACCTGCACGCACATTACTAGTAGAATTAAATCCACCTATATAAGCTGCTCTCGCTCCCCACAATGCTGCGTCTCTTTCTTGCGCTCTACGCGTACCAAACTCCATCAATGTATCGTTATTAGCAACATGTCTGATACGACTTGCTTTAGTACTAATTAAAGTATGAAAGTTAACAATATTAAGTAACATCGTTTCTATTAATTGTGCTTGAATTAATGGTGCTTCTACTCTAATTAGCGGCTCATTACCAAAGCATAGTTCTCCCTCTTGCATTGAACGGATGTTGCCGGTAAATTTTAAAGTTGCCAAATAATTTAAAAAATCTTCTTTATAACCAATTGATTTTAAATAATCAATGTCAGTTTGTGAAAATTGAAAAGAATTAATATAGTCAATTACACGTTTTAAGCCATTAAATACTGCATATCCACTATTAAATGGCATATTTCTAAAATATAAATCAAAGACCGCTAATCTTTCATGTATCCCGTCATTCCAGTATGTTTCTGCCATATTTATTTGATATAAATCACTATGTAATGTAAACGTGTCATCTTTATATTGGTACACGGTAACCTCTCCATTCGACCTTTTTTCCCATTTTATCATAAATAAGGATATTAAAGCACCTTAAATAACATGGATAAATGTACGTTTTAAATGACATGATTTGCGACAAATTGATGACATTTTGTTTTATTATTATTTATCTTTTAAGACATGAATTATAATATGATTGAGGTGTGAATATGTTAAACGAAGCGAAAAATTTTATTAAAACAATGTACACTGAATTAGATTTTGAACCTGATACTATTACACAAAGATTAAAAGAAGTTGAAAACGAAATTATTCAAACTGGTACTTATTATCATACTCAGCAAGAACTTGAATACGGTGCAAAAATGGCATGGCGTAATTCAAATCGTTGTATAGGTAGATTTTACTGGCAATCTTTAACAGTTAAAGATGCACGCGATATAAATCAAGAACAGGACTTTATCAATACAATCGAAAATCATATTATCCAAGCTACAAATAATGGCAAAATCAAGCCTTACATTACAATATTTCATCCAGAGCATCCACCAAGAATATATAATAATCAACTAATTCGGTATGCAGGTTATACTGATTGTGGAGATCCCGCAGAAAAAGAAGTTACTCGTTTAGCAGAACATTTAGGATGGACTAGTCAACATACACAATTTGATGTGTTGCCATTGATTTATAAATTCCCCAATGGTGCAATGAGTTATCACGACTATCCAAAAGAAATAATTAAAGAAATAACTATTGAACATGATCAATTTCCAAAATTAAAACAACTAGGTTTAAAATGGTATGCAGTACCAATAATTTCAAATATGGAATTAAAGATTGGCGGTATTACTTACCCTACTGCCCCATTTAACGGTTGGTATATGGTCAATGAAATAGCCGTTCGAAATTTTACAGACGTTTATCGTTACAATTTATTGGAAACTGTTGCACACGCTTTTGAATTTGATACACTTAAAAATAATTCATTTAATAAAGACCGTGCTTTAGTCGAATTAAATTATGCAGTCTATCATTCATTTAAGCAGGCAGGCGTTTCTATCGTTGATCATTTAACCGCTTCAAGACAATTTGAAGTTTTCGAAAAAAATGAAGCGAAACGTCAAAGAGAAGTGACAGGAAAATGGTCATGGTTAGTTCCTTCATTATCTCCTACACTGGTTTCGAATTATCACCATGGTTATTCAAATATTATGAAAGATCCAAATTTTCATTACAAAAAAGCACAATCAACCGGTTGTCCTTTTCATTAACACTATTTCATTGAACTTGAGGAGTAAAAATTATGAATTTATATTATTTAGGACCTAAAGGAACTTTTTCCTATTTAGCAGCACAACAATATTTAACCGAAGACGAAGCGACATATATTCCAAAATCTAATTTATATGAAGTTGTTAGTGCGGTATCAAAAGATAATAATGCCGTCGCTGTCGTTCCAATCGAAAACTCGATTGAAGGTACGATAAACATAGTAGCCGACGGATTAACGCAAGAAAATATTTATGCTAAAGGCGAAATTCATTTAGACATACAATTTGCGCTATACGGTAGGGACAATGCAGATGCTTCTAGTATCGAAAAAGTTTATTCCATCGCTCCCGCAATTAGTCAGACAAGCAATTATATACAACAACACAACTTTAACTATGATTACGTGGATAGTACTATCAAAAGTTTGGATCATATCAAACCTGGCGTGGGTGCTATAGCACCACTTGGTAGCGGTGAAGCTTATGGGTATTCTCCAATTGAAAAAAATATTCAAGATTATCCACATAATGTCACACGTTTTTTAGTTGTTAGTAACGAACCGCAACATATCGATGATGCTTCTGACACTATGTTGTTGATTACGCCTGAATATGATAAGCCCGGATTACTAGCTAGCATATTAAATACTTTCGCATTATTTAATATTAACTTATCTTGGATTGAATCACGTCCGCTTAAAACGCAATTAGGCATGTATCACTTTTTTGTTCAAGCAGATGTGCCTACAGGTGCTAATTTAGACAAAGTCGTAACCATACTAAGTACATTAGATTTCCAAGTAAAAATCATCGGTTCTTTCAATAAAATAAATTAAACTGAACTACAAAAAAGCAAGTGTAATTAATTTGAACTGATTCAGCATGTAACTTTAGAAGTTTTTAGTAATAAAGCGAGTCACTTTTTTATAAACAAGCTGATTTCAACTGTTGTTCGATTTAAAACTATTATGATTAAAAGTGAATATTTTAGTAACTTTGCATTCTTAGCCGCTACGATGTTATAATGTGCTTAACAAGGAATCCAATATGGATGCACCAATCCCCTCACTACCGCAAATAGTGAGGGGATTTTTGGTGTGGCTATTTGTCGCCTATTTGTCATTACGATTACGCAGCCAATGCGTAAATAACGCAATAATACAACCATTGATGACTACGGTCATATTGTGAACAAGGAAATCCAACATGAACAACACCTCCTCCCTACGTCAAATTGACGCCTGGGAGATAGGCGACTTCATTATTATATCATTTGTAACTACACAGGTATATTTCAATAAGCGTGCATAAGTAACAGCCGTTTTTGCACCACTCCCGTTGTTAGAATTTAAAACAATTAAGCTACACATTTCCTATAAAATTCAGTAAATGAGTAGCTTAGAAATATTTTATTTAATTATCCATGTAAGTGAAATTATCACCAAATTTTGCGTACTTTTATTATTGTAATTTAACTAATATTAATTCTCTTCATTCGTCGTTCATCAATATCTTGAATAATAAACTGTTCTATATCTTCTGCATGAATTGTTTGTGATACTTCAGAAAAGTTATTTTGTGCTATCATCACAAGCCTATGTTTCACATCATTATAATTTCTTACATGTATAGCGTCATATTTCATTTTGCCCTTAAATTCATTGTGATAAATATTTAAATTTTCTCCCGCTTGAGACGGCTGCTCTATACCTTCAAGATCTTTAGCGTTTTTACCGTCTTTTATACCTAAATACCGTATACCGCCTTGGCAATGTTCAAATAAATTATGATGAATATAGATATTTTTACATTTTAAAGGTGTTAAAGCATAGTATTGTAGATCTTCAAAAATATTATATCGGATATGTACATTTTCATAATATTGGTTATAACGACTTGCATGTGAACCAATCGCCCTATTCCATGGTTGCATATCTTCAGTCGTAGAATTCCCAAAATAGCATCGTTCAATGATAACGTTTTTAGTTATAGTACCATCCGTTGCACCAAACTTCGGAAATGCACCTTTAACTTGAATATCTAATTGAATCGCTTCTGAAAAACCCCTATCTCCTTTTAAGTCATTGAAGCCGACAAAACGACAATCGCTGATATGTAATCCATTAACACCACAGGCATCTAAGGCATGACCACCAACAACATCTTTAACCGTGACGTCAGTAATGGTGATTTCTTGCGCATGTCCGATACACATCGCAGTATTATTAAAAGGTTTTAGCTTACCATTCATATCTAACGTGCCACCGACTATCGTTATATAACTATTACCGTTATATCCATAGTAACGATGAGGTCTTTTACCATTTTTTATTAACGCATCTTTGCCTTGGCGTTTTAATACTGTGTTATTTTCAAGTTTTAATGTCGTACCTGAATATATAACTAACGCTTTTTTTATATAATATTCACCGCTGGGTACATTTATAGTAGTACCGAAATGCTTTTTAGCAAAATTGAGTGCTTTTTGTAAGGCCGCTGTATCTTTTTTAGCATTTTGTCCTTTCAAACCAAATTCGCGCGCGTCAATGTCCAATCCTAGTACCTCCCTATTTTATCTTCTCAATTCACATTTCCTATTTTAAACAAAATAAACTCGCTTATTATTACTATATAAGTTATGCTACTAACTATATTATTGTAAAACATTTTTAACTAATGAGGTGTAAATATTATTATGGCAAACAAGGCATTAATAGTAGTAGATTATTCAAATGATTTTGTGGCTGACAATGGCAATTTAACTTGTGGTCAACCAGCACAAAATTTAGAAGCTTATATTGTTTCTAGAATTGAAAAATATAATAATCAAAAGCAACCTATTTTCATTATGATGGATTTACATTTCGAGAATAACCATCAACATCCTGAAAGTAAATTGTTTCCGCCACACAATATTATCGGTACGCCCGGTCGAGAACTTTATGGCAAAGTGAATGATATTTATCAAAAAATTCAATTTAGTGGCCATGTACATTTTCTAGACAAGACACGTTATGACTCTTTTTGTGGCACTGCTTTAGATTTAATGTTGCGCGAGCGTCACATCGACAGCATTGAAATTGTAGGCGTTTGTACCGATATTTGTGTATTACATACTGCGATAACTGCATATAATTTAGGCTATAATTTATTTATTTCATCTCAAGGGGTAGCCTCTTTCAATCAAACAGGTCACACGTGGGCGTTAGAACATTTTAAAAATTCCTTAGGTGCTTATGTAGAATATCAGTCTTAAATCGTGCTAAAATGATAGAAACTAATTTTTTAAGGAGAATTGATTTATGGCTAAAACTTATATTTTCGGACACAAAAATCCAGATACTGATGCTATTTCATCAGCTATTATTATGTCAGATTTTGAAGCTCAAACTGGAAACAACGAAGCACAAGCATTTCGTTTAGGTGAAGTTGGACCAGAAACTCAATACGCTTTAGATTATTTCAAAGTTGAAGCGCCTGAGTTACTTAATGATAACTTAGCAGATCAAAACGTTATTCTTGTTGACCATAACGAGTTCCAACAAAGTGCTGATACTATTGCAGATGCAACTATCCAACACGTTATCGATCATCATAGAATTGCTAATTTCGAAACTGCTGCTCCATTATATTATCGTGCTGAACCAGTTGGTTGTACAGCAACGATTTTATACAAAATGTATCAAGAGCGTGGCTTTGAAATTAAACCAGAAATTGCTGGATTAATGATTTCTGCAATTATTTCTGACAGTTTATTATTCAAATCTCCAACTTGTACTGAAGAAGATGTAGCTGCTGCAGAAGCATTAAAATCTATTGCGAACATTGATTTAGAATCTTATGGCTTAGAAATGCTAAAAGCAGGTGCTTCAACGGTAGATAAAAGTGCCGAAGAATTATTATCGTTAGATGCCAAATCATTTAATATGGGCAGCCATGTTACACGTATTGGTCAAGTAAATACTGTTGATATTGACGAAGTATTCGACAGACATGATGAACTTGAAACTGCAATGTTAGCAGCAAATAATGAAGAAAATTATGATTTATTTGTACTTTTAGTTACAGACATTATTAATAGCGACTCTAAAATTTTAGTTATCGGTGACGATAAGGATAAAGTTGGAGAAGCATTTAATGTTACACTTGAAAATGGTACTGCCTTTTTACCTGGTGTAGTTTCAAGAAAAAAACAAGTCGTACCACAAATTACTGACGTATTAAGCTAATCAAGTTAAAGCTTGTTTATAATTTTGATGATAACTGGGACATAGCAATGTCCCAGTTTTTATAAATTTATACGTGCTATTTTATTTTCATACGGGAGGAATAACTTTGAACTCTGTCGAACAAACTTTTGAGCAAAGTAAACAATATTTTAAAACGCATGTGACGAAAGATGTTAAGTTTCGTAAACAACAATTAAAAAACTTGAGTAAGAGTATTAAAAATTACGAAACTGAGTTATTAGAAGCTTTTAATGCTGATTTAGGTAAAAACAAAGTTGAGGCCTTTGCTACTGAAATTGGTTTCGTTTTGAAAAGTATTAAGTTAGCACGCAAAGAACTTAAAAATTGGACTAAACGCAAACAAGTTAATACACCTTTATTTATGTTTCCAGCTAAAAGTTATATTATGAAAGAACCATACGGTACCGTATTAATTATTGGGCCTTTTAATTACCCACTTCAACTGGTGATTGAACCTTTAATAGGTGCAATTGCTGCAGGTAATACAGCCATTATTAAACCGTCTGAATTCACACCACATGTCACTAAAGTTTTGCGTAAAATTATTGAAGCAGTGTTCAACCCAGAATATGTAGCTGTAATTGAAGGTGAAGCAGAAACGACACAACAACTTACAGCCTTACCTTTTGATTATATTTTCTTTACTGGTAGTGAAAATGTCGGCCGTTCTGTTTATCAAGCTGCTAGTAATAATTTAACGCCAGTAACATTAGAATTAGGTGGCAAATCCCCTGTCATTATAGATGAATCTGCTAACATCAAAGTTACAAGTGAACGTATTTGTTTTGGTAAATTCACTAATGCTGGCCAAACTTGCATAGCGCCCGACTATATATTAGTTAAAAAATCGATTAAATATAATTTAATCAACGCGCTGAAAGCAACAATATCTGAATTTTATGGTACAGATGTACAACAATCTGAAGATTTTGGCCGTATCGTTAATGAACGTCATTTTTCAAGACTTACTGAGTTGTTAACAGAACAACAGCATAATATTGTTTTTGGTGGTACTACAAATAAAGATACTTTATATATTGCACCAACAATTATAGACAACGTGGACGTTGATGCTAAAATAATGCAAGAGGAGATTTTCGGTCCGTTATTACCAATTGTTACTTATGAAGACTTTGATGAGGCATTAGCATTCATTCAATCTAAACCGAAACCACTGAGTTTATATTTATTTAGCGAAGATGAAAATGCTACTGAACGTGTATTAAACGAACTTTCATTCGGTGGTGGTGCCATTAACGATACATTGATGCACATTGCTAATCCAAATTTACCATTTGGAGGCGTTGGAAATTCTGGTATTGGCCAGTATCACGGCAAATATAGTTTCAATACGTTTAGTCATGATAAATCTTACATTTTCAAAACTACACGTTTAGAATCTAGTGTTATCTTCCCTCCTTATAAAGGTAAATTTAAATATATTAAAACGTTCTTTAATAAATAGTAACTACTAAAAAAAGAGCAACTCAAGATGAGTTGCTCTTTTTTATGTAATGGTTAGTTTTACTATCCAACTTTTTATTGTAAAAATTTAACACATACACCTTCTGCCGCTGCGGCATGGTTATCGATTTGAGTTAATTCGCCAGTATTTTTATCTCTCCTAAATACCGTTAATGCATAGTCGCCTTCTTGGTGTGCACAAACAAGAAAGTCATCCGAATTTGTTATATTAAAGTCACGTGGGAATTCTCCACCACTGTGCGTAAAATTAACTAACTCAAGAGATGAACCATCATTGGATACTTTAAAAATTGCTATACTGTCTTGTCCTCTATTACTTATATATAAAAACTGTTGGTCTCGAGAAAGTCTGACTCCAGCTAATTTTGTATCTCCTGTAAAATCTTCAGGTATTGTGCTATGTCTTTCGACTTCTTTAAATTTACCGTCTTGATAACTAACTACACTGACAATATTTGATAATTCATGTACGACATAAGCGTATTCATTATTAGCGTTAAATGTAATATGACGTGGGCCATCCGCCGGTTCAAATTGAGTCACAGCATATTCAGTCAAACCTTGTTCCCCATATTGATAAGTCACTACTCTATCAGTTCCTAGATCCATAGCCACTACATAATTATCAGGCGTCGTATCTAATAAATGTACATGTGGATGCTCTTGTCTCTCACTAGGTCCCACAGGATAAGTATGTTGTAATTCTTGTATAAGTTTGACTACTTTTCCTGTCGTCGTGTCTAATTCATATATACGCGCTAATCCTGCGCCATAAACAGATTCAAATAAAAATTGGCCGTTTGGAGAAACTGACACATAACAACCTGTTCCAGCAGTAGATTCAAGACATTTATTTATTAAAGTTAGCTGACCATTATCACCGATTTTGAAACTTGCGATACCGCAATCGTCTCCTTCTCGAGTAATGGCATATAAATATGAGTTATATTGAGTTAAGTATGTAGAAGCTTCAACTTCATATCCAGTCTCTATTGTAGCGATTTTACCTGACACTTCATCTAACTCAAAACGGTAAATGCCTTTTCCTTCTTTTTTAGTATATGAACCAACATAACCTATTGTTGCCATGAAAACCCCTCCATTATTGATATAACTTCATTTTATTAAAGTTAGCTAAGAATAACAATTAATTAAATCTCATACTTAACCATTTAACTATAAACTTTTATAGCAAGCATTGTTCATTACTATTCAAATAGACAAATTAACGTTACGATGTTAATCTATGTAAGTTAAATCGCATCGTTTTTCATGCTCATATTAAGAAAATTCGTCGGTGCCTGAGCACTGTTAAAACTACGAAATCGGGTGAATCTAATCATGACATTTTTGGCAATTATCATTTTTGTCTTAACTCTCGTCTTAGTCATTTGGCAACCGAAAGGACTAGATATAGGTATTAGTGCTATGATTGGCGCTTGCCTTGCTTTACTAACAGGTGTTGTTAATTTTGCAGATGTTGTTGAAGTAACACAAATTGTGTGGAATGCTACGTTAACTTTTGTTGCACTTATTTTAATTTCTTTAATTTTAGATACTGTTGGTTTTTTTGAATGGTCTGCTGTCTATATGGTTAAGGCATCACGTGGCAATGGTATTAAAATGTTTATCTATATTATGTTACTTGGAGCAGTTGTAGCTGCTTTTTTTGCTAATGATGGAGCTGCGCTTATTTTAACGCCAATTGTTTTAGCCATCGTACGTACATTAGGTTTTAATAAAAAAGTAATCTTTCCATTTGTTATTGCAAGTGGGTTTATTGCAGATGCCACTTCATTACCTTTTACGATTAGTAACTTAGTTAATATCGTGTCTGCTGATTATTTTAATATTTCTTTCATGCAATATTTTAGTCGCATGATACTACCTGATTTAAGTGCGTTGTTAGCGAGTATAGCCATCTTATGGCTTTACTTTAAACGTTCGATACCGCTTCGATTCGATGCACAACAAATTGAAAACCCTCGCGCTGCCATTAAAGATGATCGCTTGTTTAAAGTTTCTTGGATCGTATTGGCACTTTTACTTGCAGGTTATTTAATCAGTGAATTTGCGCACATACCCGTTTCATTTATTGCCCTATGTGTAGCTTTTATTTTTATATTATTAGCTCGTAAATCACAGGCAGTGCATACTAAAAAGATATTAAAAGAAGCACCATGGAATATCGTTATTTTCTCTATCGGTATGTATCTTGTTGTCTTCGGTTTGAAAAATGTAGGCATCATTCATCTACTAGGCAATGTATTAACATTTATTTCTAATCATAATTTATTTCTTAGTATTATAGGCACTGGTTTTATTTCTGCGTTCTTATCATCCATCATGAATAACCTCCCAACTGTATTAATCGATGCACTTGCCATTAACCAAGCAAACGTTACGAATATGGTTAAAGAAGGTATGATTTATGCAAATGTTATAGGATCAGATTTAGGTCCTAAAATTACACCAATTGGCTCCTTAGCTACATTGCTATGGTTACATGTCCTCACTAATAAAGGTATCAAGATATCGTGGGGTACTTATTTTAAAACAGGCATCGTCATTACGTTACCTGTGCTATTTATTACTTTATTAAGTTTATACTTAACACTCATACTTTTTTAAATCATATATTTTTAGCGGGCGGGACAAAAATCTTATTTTTATAAGAAGCTTTTGTAGCCCTTTCCCGGCAAAGATGACTAGCGTTGACAGTAACTTGATATAAGCGCATGTTCAATTCAGTCATCTATTGTTCGAGTCTGAAGACAATATGATGTCTCAGACTCTTAATTTTTATTGGTAGAACTTTAATTTATTGCCATATCAAAAGTTCTTTCAATATTTCTTTTACTATTTCTGAAAAGTACTTGCATTAATACGAACATATGTTCTATTATTGTAGTGAGGTGATTCGATGATTCCAGATAAATATAAACACGAAACTGATTATAGAAAGATTCCAAGAGAATATCTATGTAAAGATATTCCTATGGGTAGAGGCATGGTTAAGTGGGCACCCTTTGCCACGCTGCCCGAACAGTTTGAAACAATTCAAAACTATATCATTGATCAAAATAAAATTGACCGCCCTATCTTATCGGACGATCAATTAAATGACTTAAATATTCATTTACATCAGTCTTTGCACAACAACCGACCGGTGCAACTTGAGTACTACCAAGCAGGTTGGCTCAAATCATTGTCATTAACGATAAAACACATTGATATGATAAATATGTATCTTACTGGCGTAACACATAATGATAGTGAAGACATTAAAATTCCACTATTAGACGTTACGAAGATACAACAACTTTAGTACTAATAAATAACATATTGAATAATTTATTTACCCAACTTATTTATTGCAATTGTTTTCGTGTGGTTTTTCATTGATTACATTAGCATTAAGCATTTTAAAGATGAACAAATAGCAACACCGTATTAGTAAATTTCATAGACACTCTAAAATTATACAAAAAAATAGAACACATCACGTGTTCTATTTTTATAATTAATTATTAGCTTCAATATCTGATACAATTTCTTTTGTTTTACTTTCAATATCTTCAAAGTCTTTTTTGAAAATATAAGCAAATACTACTGCACCAACACCAGCTAAAAGTGATACAGTTAAGATTGTACCTAGTACAAATTTAATTAAACCTTTAATAAAATTCAACATTCTGATTCACCTCAATAATTTATTAACATCGCTATCATTAATGATAGCATACTTAAAAGCATCAATAAAAGTATACCCATTATTTAGTATATATATTCTAGTAAAAAAACATCATCTTCTATGATATGCTTAAACTATTAAAAGTATATTGCTGTTAAAGGTATAATATTCGATACTTTGTTTAGCATTTATATAATATCATAAATTAAAAAATAGCGATATTATTATTAATCAGGGACATAATAAAAACGACTACTATACAAGTAGCCGTTTGTTTTAAATATTTTTAGTTGTTCCACCAAGTTGCAACTGCTGATTTAACTGCATCATAATAATCTCTCATAATATCACCTCAAAGAGTTAATAAATAATTTATCATCGATGTTATATTCATCATATACACAACTTTTAATAATTGCAATTAATATAAAATTACATTAAAGTTACAATTTTGTCATATAAAGTAACGATAGGAGCGTAGTTAATCATGCAAGATGTAAAATCAGACATAATGACCCATAGAGGTTCTCATTTTGATTTAGGAATTAGAACTGCTCAATGGATGCAACAAACCCCTCTCTTAAAAAATAGAGAACAAGAATGGCGTAAACGTATGCCACGCTTTGATATCAATATCAATGAAACATATAATATATTTCAACATTATGCGCCGCATATATGGGAGGAAATTATGGGGATGCAAGAAGTATTAAATTTACCTACTCGCCAGATGATCTTAAACTTTGCACACTATCGTTTTACACCATTAAAAAATAGTGGTTGTACTGTCTTTCTCGGCAATGATTATATGGTTAGAAACTATGATTATCATCCGGCAACATATGATGCACGTTATTTATTATTCCAACCGAATGATGGTGGTCTAGCACAAATCGGTCCTACTTCACGCGTTACAGGTCGTATGGATGGCATGAACGAAGCAGGATTAGTTATGGCATATAATTTTATGCATCGTAAACATCCTGGTGACGGTTTCGTCTGTTATATGATCGGACGCTTAGTATTAGAATATTGTAAGGACGTTCCCGAAGCAATCCAATTGTTAAAATCATTACCACATAGAAGTTCTTTCAGCTATATTGTGACGGATAAAAATTTAAATCACGCTATCGTCGAAGTAACACCGAGAGGTATAGATGTTAGATATGATAAAACATGTACTAATCATTTCAAATTGCTCACACACGAAAATAGAAACTATACAAAAGAATCCTCAAACCGTTTAGATAGGCTTATCGCCCACTCACCAGAGCAATTCTCAAAGTATGAGGCGTTTAAACTTTTTAATAATCCAGATAACGAAATCTACAGCAAATTATTTAATAGTTGGTCTGGCACAATACATACTAGTATGTATGAACCACAATCCATGTCGGCTTGGATTGCTTTAGGTGAAAATAATAAGCCTACACACTTTAATTTCCAACATTGGTTAGATGGTCAATCACTAGAACTACAAAATTTTACAGGTCACATAGACACAGAGCTAACCTTTGCCACTTATTAATTAAAATGCTCCTTTCAAAGCAATACGCTAATACGTACTTTGAAAAGAGCATTTTTTATTATTTAATATGAATATTACCTGAATTTGTATAAAATTCTAAAACATTATCGCTATTGCCGACTTTACCATTTTTAAAATATTTATTATCTACTTGCGCTTTACCGTCATCAGGATTTAATTTTAACAAAGTATCTTTAGGTTTCGTTGCATAAGACATCAAAATATTTCCTTCGTTAGTCGATGCTTTAATATCAGAAGCGCTTTTCATATGAGTCAATTTAATATTGCTATGTTTTGATAATAAAATCGCACTTTTTAACAGTGAATCTTTTATATTAATTTCTCTTGTTGTTTTAATATCACTATTTTTTATAACACAATTATTTAAATACACTGGCGCGGATTTAGAACGATATTTTAAGTTTTCAAACTGCGTATTTTTCACGAATAAACCATCGCCTCCACTGTAAGTCGTTTTTATATTGACTCTACTCAAATTTAAGTCACTAATATTAATTGTTTCCGAATTTAAATACATGTTTAATGATTTTTCTTGCTTTTTAGGTACAGTAATCGTTAATTCACTATCCATTTTTTTAAAAGGATTAAAGTTCAATCCATAATGGTCTTCATTGTTATTAATTTCATTAATTTTCAAATTACCATTCTGCTTATCAACTTTAATATCTTTCGTACCTTTATAACTGATTGCCAAACGTTTACCGTGTTTCACATTAACTTTAGCTAATTTAGTATTTACATTTAAATAGTTAATAGTTTTATGGTCAAAGTTTTCATGCGTTTTATTCGTTTTATTATCTTGTTTTTCAAATGTAAACCAGGAAATGCATGCCAGTGAAAAACAAATAACAAACAACACCAATCCACTGATGAATAGCTTCTTCATTTAACTGCACTTCCCTTAATGTTTTTTATGTTCCATCGTAAATATTTTAAAATAATACGATAGACTAACTCAGCTAGTTTTAAAATCAACACAAATAATACGATACCTAGCCCTGAGTAAGAAAAGGCAAATAAATAATTGCTAACTGCTAAACTAATATTGCCATTAATTAGTCCGTGTACAATAAGTAAAACTGGTGAAATAAAAAGTAACAAAGCGATTAATAACAATATAAACATAAAAAAGGCAACAAAAACCATAGGAATCAAAATAATAAGCAATGAGACGATCCCCATTCCTAATGAAGCCATAATTGCTTTAAAGATAGTTTGCGCATTTGTTCTATACTCAGCATAGCTAATAGCATTTTGGGCCATTATTTCTTTTCCAATCACTTTTGGTGATTCTAACTCACCCATAATTTGATATTCATTTTTACCTTTTTGCTCTTCTTCAAAAAAATACTCTTCGTACTCATACATTTTTTTATCCCTATCTTTTCTAGGTAAATGATTGAGTTCTTGCTCGAGTTCATTCAAAAAAGTAATTTTATCCATAATACCAACCGCCGTTTAAAATTAGATTATATTAACTAGTCTTACCTTACTAAACACTATAATTTCCAGTTATTTATTAAGTCTATTATTGTTTATAAAACTCAAACTTTTTAATTTTTTCATTCTTAATAACCACGGATAATTTAATATGATGGGTTTTATCCACATAAAGAATCAATTTATATCCCTTTCCTACTTTACGTTCAGTAAAGTTACAACCTAACTTACGCTTAAGTACCTTGAAAGAATCATTAATGTGTAAATGATCGATTGTTTTAATACCTTGATCTTCGGTTAAAGTAATTCCTATTACATCTTTAGATTTCTTAGCAATCTTAACTACTATATTAGGATGATTTACTTTATTATAAAAAGTAAATCTATCCAACTTTATTTTATTATTCTTTTCATATCCTGATTGTTGAAATTGATCACCTACAGTTATACCATCTATTTCAAAAGAGGATAAATCAGTCGATTTTTCATCTTTTATATGTTGGCCAATTACTAATCCAACGATGCTTAGAACAAGAAAAATTATAAATATCATTATTTTGATATATAAATTTTTGTTCATCAATATTTCACACTCCGCCCTTATAATTTTAATATAGCATAGCCTCTTTTCAGTTGCATCTCTCAACCTAATTCGTTAATTTAAAAAGGTATTTTTTAAAGTTTAAATAATTCCACATAATATATTAATTTGCTATAATAACATCAATATCTAAAGGGGGTTACATAATGACAAGCTTGAAAACTTATTTTAATGATAGTCAACCACTCAACGACTATATTGAACAAATGAGTGAAAATAAAGAAGATTTACTTACTATTTACAAATCATTTTCACTGCCTGAAGACGATGATAGACTTACAAAAATTAAGTCATTAAATTATAGTAAAGTATTAGTTATTACGGAAGACTGGTGCGGAGATGCCATGATGAATCTCCCTATATTAAAAAATATTACTGAACAGTTAAACTTAGAGGTTCGTGTTTTCCATCGTGATGATGATACGAATTTAATCGACCAATATTTAACGAATGGAACTGCACGTAGTATTCCAATTTTCGTATTTTTAAATGACGATGATCAACAAGAAACGGTGTGGGGACCGCGCGCAAGACAAGCACAAAAATTTGTTGATGAAAGTCGAGCGCATTTACCTTCAAAAGATGATCCTTCTTTTGAGGAAAAATCAAATGAAGTTCATGCTATTATCGCTAATCGTTATAAAACTGACTCTCAATTATGGAAAGCAGTTTACGATTCAATAATAGAACAGCTACTTCATAAATAACTTATAATTGATATGCGTAAAGCATAATATCGATGTTAACGACTAATAATAATTAAAAGCCCGTTAGATTATTTAATCTAACGGGCTTTTTCCCTATTAGCTGTACCTGTTAAATATCCTTTTTAGCCACGTAAAATAGATTGATAACAAATAATATTATGATTGACGCACTAGAAATAAACCATTGCCAATGCGTAAATGTATAATCTCCAGAAGTTGTTTTATCTGTTAAATAACTAAACGGTATATATTTAAGTGAATCATGAATGTTGTCACCTATTTTAGGAATCATAGGAATAAAGGGCTCAGCAAAAGGTACGATAAATACTAAAAATATGCCTAATGTAAAAATCAATGCCGTTTTGGGCACAATTAATGAGAATAAGTATAACAATATGCCATAAAACAGATGGAACACAATGTAAAAAACTAATAGTTCTAAAAACTTGTTAGTTTCAACATTTTTACCGTCGCAAATGTTTTGAACTACTAAGACAAAAATAGTTAATAAGGCTGTCATAATTATAGCAATTAAAACAATTGAAATAACTTTTGCTATTAAGTAACCAATTCGGCTACCTTTTTTATTCATAAATAATTGAATTGTCCCTTGTGAAATATCACGTGTAATTGTTTTGATTACAAATAGTAAACCAACGATTGAGAAAAACCAACTACCAATAGATAAAATAGTATTACCATTAACTTTATCTAGTTGCTGCATAAATAGTGCTGTCATACCACCTAATGCAAGATAAGTTAAAACAATTGCTAAATAAGTAAGCGGACTTCTCAAAATACTATAGATGTCATATTTTACCAATTGAATACTGTTCATTATTGGCCACCTCTCTGGTTGATATTAAAGTAAGTGTCACGTAGCGAGCTCTTACGTGTTTCAATATATGTTGGATAAACGTCAACACTTGCTAAACCTTTTAATAATGATTGATAATTATTTTGTGCTTTTAATATAATTTCATTTGCAGTTTGGTCAGATTGAATGAAATCACTATGGTCGTTCATATAAGACAATGTTTTTTCAAAATCTGCAGCTTCTACTTTTACAACTGTAGAATCGGAAGTAGTCCCCTGCTTCATATTAATATCTTGAACAAATTGACCATCTCTTAAAAATATTGCTCTATCACAAATTAACTCAATATCTTCTAATTTATGACTAGAGATAAGAATTTTCATATCTAAATCATTTACTAAGGATTGAATCGTTGTTAGCACATCAATTGAACCATCTGGATCCATACCATTCGTTGGTTCATCCAATATTAAATACTTTGGTTTGTTCATTAAAGAAACTGCAATTGCAAGTTTCTGTTTCATACCCATCGAATATTTTTTTACTTTTTTCTTAATATATTCACGCATACCAAATGCATCTATAATACGATTGGCATATTGTTTATCAAACCCTTTACCTAGGACTTGAGCAAATAACTTCAAATTATAAAGACCCGATTTGTTATTGTATAACTTTGGATGTTCGATTAAATAACCTATATTTTCATCTTTAGCAATATCAACTTTACCTTTGAAATTAATAATATTGCCGTTCATAACTTTCATTAAAGTTGTTTTACCAACGCCGTTTTTACCTATTAAACCTACAATTTTACTATCTCCAAAATCAAATTCAATATGATCTAAGACATTGTTACTACCGTAGGTTTTAGTTATATCCTGCAGTTTCATAAGTTCCTCCTCGACACAATGATTTAGTATTTAATACAGTTCACTATTATAGATTAAATCTTAGTAATTTCAAATATACAATTAAAATTTATTTAAAATAAATAGAACAACATACATTTTTAATATGAAGTTTTTAACTAGGACTACATACTATCATAAAAATAGTGCTAACAATACAAAAGTATTAACTTCCCTACCATTAGCACTAAATTTATTTTTTATTGCGTTGCTTAAGTCGATCATTTCTTCTATTTATAAAAGCACAAATCATAAATAAAATTGCAGCGATAAGTAATTTTATCCCCGAAGATTCATTACCAGTAGCTTGTAAATAATAACCAGCTATAAAGACTACAATAGCGATGATGACAAATATTTTAGTTAGATGCTTCATTTTATTCACCTCGGTCACTTTCATTTTATCAAAAATAGCACCATTTTTAAAATTCAGTAAATATAACAAGCTTGCCAGTACACTAATAAATAACGTGTTTTAATATTTAAGTAATAATTATTTAGACCAATTATTTTCAAAATTGCCGAGTTTCCAAACTAATGTAGAAATTAGCCATGCAATTATAAATAAAATAACTAAAACATAACCTAAATAATCAAATTTAATAGCTTGCACGTTAGACCAAAAAGCATTATTTAAATGTAATTGATCTGCAGCCAATTGCAACAATTCGATAATACCAATAATTAATGCTGCAACGACTGAGATTGCAGTAATCGTCACATTATAGTAAATCTTACGTACTGGATTAAAGAATGCCCAATTATAAGCTGATTTCATCAATATTCCATCTAATGTATCGAGTAAACTCATACCCGCTGCAAATAAAATAGGCAACGCTAAAATACCTATGAATGGTAATGCTTGTTGAGAAGCACCAGAAGATAAAGCTAATAACGCAATTTCACTCGCCGTATCAAAACCAAGACCAAATAAAAATCCTAATGGCAAAACATGCCAACTTTTGCTAATTATTTTAAAATACGGTCCAACAAATCTAGTTAAGAAACCTCTTGCCGCTAATAATTCGTCAATTTCTTCATTCTTTATATGTTGATGTCGTAGTTTTATGAATAGTTTAATTAGCGACACTAAAATAATTAAATTCAAAACCCCAATTAATAATAAAAATGCACCTGACACAATCGTGCCTACCGTACCGCCTATTTCTTGAAAATGAGGTAATGCTTGCTTTGCCCATGTTACCGAAATTCCTAACAACACAGCCATGATAAAGACCACGGATGAATGACCAATTGAAAAATAAAATCCTACCCCTGCTGGGTCTTTACGTTGTTGAATTAACTTACGCACAGTATTATCAATGGCAGCGATATGGTCTGCGTCAAACGCATGTCTTAAACCTAAAGTATATGCTAAAATACCCATACCGATTAATATTGGATGTTCGTTTCCAACTATCCATAAAAAGCTAAAACCTAATATATGCAATAAGATGACTATCAATATATAAGGCAACCAACTGATATTATTCTGACCAAAAAGATTCACTTAGGTACCCACTCTCTATAACAATTTTTGTAATTAATTAAAATTATATTTTTAAGAATAGCATTATTGTATAACTTGACAACAACCGTAAACAAGTATGATTCCTTTTTAAAGAGATAAATAATTTAAAAAGCGTACATTATAACTTATCGCAAATGAATTGTTTGCACTAGAATAGAAGTAATGCTACACTAAAATTGTATCCACAGATTATACTACACAAACCCCAAGTCTGATTGCGCCAGACTTGGGGTTTTTTTGTGCAAGGCCACTACTTATCTTTCCATTTGTGTTCTAACCAAATTCGAAAAACAACTAGCACACTCCCCGATAATAAAGTTGCCATTGCCTCTTGCCACCACGTCATATACTACACCTCCTACAAAATTTGACATGCAGGATTTCGATGGCCTATCCATATTCTAACATAAAAACAGAACGTATGTTCGTATTTTAATTGATAAATTCTATTTTTTTAAATTAAATAGTGCGAAGACTTTAACTTTAATTCATTTCAAGATAATATAAGTAATGAGAATGAAATAGTAAAAGAGAGGTTGAGTCCAACATGAATCCTTTAGCCTTAGACTTAAATGAACAATTATCTAATGCGAAGCCAGAAATTGCGGATATGTTATCTGATCTTGGTAAATTAATGTATTACCCAAAAGGCATCTTATCACAATCCGCTGAAGCTAAATCAACACAATATAACGCTACCATCGGTATGGCTACATACAAAAATAGTAAAATGTATGCTGATACTTTAAATGACGTTTTTAACCATTTAGAACCTGATGATATATTTCCTTATGCTCCACCTCAAGGTATAGAACCATTACGTGACTTATGGCAACAAAAGATGTTGAAAGAGAATCCTGATTTATCACAAGCATCAATGAGCCGTCCTATATTAACGAATGCCTTAACTCATGGTTTATCACTTGTCGGTGATTTATTCGTTGATAGTCAAGATACTATCCTTTTACCAGATCACAATTGGGGTAATTATAAATTAGTCTATTCAACAAGACACGCAGCTGAAATACAAACTTATTCAATCTTTGACGATGAAGGTCATTATTCTACAAATTCTTTAGTAAAAACGTTAGATAATTATGATCAAGAAAAAGTTATTTTAATACTTAACTATCCTAATAACCCAACTGGTTATACGCCTACTAAAGATGAAGCTAACACAATTGTAGAAGCGATTAAAAACTTAGCACAAAGAGGCACTAACGTTATAGCTGTCGTTGACGATGCATATTATGGATTGTTCTATGAAGATGTATTTACACAATCTTTATTTACACCATTAACCAACTTACAATTAGATAATTTATTACCTATTCGTTTAGACGGTGCTACAAAAGAATTTTTCGCTTGGGGATTACGTGTAGGTTTCCTAACTTTCGGATTACATGATGATATTACAAAATCAGTATTAGAGGCCAAAGTAAAAGGACTTATTAGAAGTAATATATCAAGTGGTCCAATGCCATCCCAAAGTGCTATTAAATATGTATTAGAAAACAACGATAAATTCGACCAAGAAATTCAACATAATATAGATGTATTAGAAGCACGTTACAAAGTAACTAAAGACGTTGTCTACGATGATAAATATGCAACATCTTGGCAACCATATGACTTTAACTCTGGTTATTTTATGGCTTTAAAAGTTCATGGTGTTGATCCAGAACAATTACGTGTTCACCTTATCGAGAAATATTCTATTGGTATTATCGCACTGAACGATACAGATATTCGTATAGCATTTAGTTGTGTAGAAAAAGACGATATCCCACATGTATTTGATGCTATTGACAAAGCTATTAAAGATTTACAAAATACTTAATTATATAAAAAGCGCTTAATGGTATTTAACCATTAAGCGCAATTTTTTATCTTTCTGATTTTAAAACTCTAGTCATTTCTTCAATTTTACCTGCATGTAAAGGTATATGAACCGCGTTTAAAGTAAGTAATTCATCTAATGTATTACAACCAGCAATCGTTTCTGATAACTTTTGTTCAAGTTGTACGTCAGTTAGGTTTCTCGCACGTTCAGGTAATGTTTTAATATTTTTAATGATTTCATCAATAGCTGGCACTTCTGCAGAGTCCCAATCTTTAGGATTAGTTCCATAACCAAATAGACTTGAATACAAATTAATATCTACTACATTTTGTTCACTTAGTGATAAGGCCGATTCAAAAATGGTTAATACATGACCATATTGCCAATGTAATGTATTTGGAAATACATCATTTTGATAATCAAGCACCTCTTCTACTCCCCATTTATCATATACAGATACAATATATTTCGTGCCCATCTCAATTACATCAAAAACGTTTTTTTTCGTCATAACGTAGACATCGTCCTTTCTTTTATTAGTAATTTTAAGTAACATTAACTTACTAATTTTATTCTACATCAAATAACTTAACTTTACCTTTTATAGAGTCTATATATTTGTAAATATTATTGATGTTATTTTTTTTTGAAACAATAAACTATCGGCTTAATAATTAAAATAATAACAATAATAATGATGATTGATAATAATATAAGTAATGATTTCCCATATCTTTTTAGGATTAATATTTAAACCTATGCCATGTCCTTTTTTGTAAAAAGGCTCCCTCTTACTATTCCTAATTTCTAAACACCTCGATGTTTGTGCATGTTACCGCAAATTTAATGAAGAAATTATTTAGAATAGATAAATCTTTTGCTGTTATTCCTTTAACCCTTATTCATATCCATCTAAAAATCAGTTTAATCGTCTTTTTAAAATTTCATATAATTCGAACACGTTTTTCTTTCAAACGGTGTCTTACTTTGTTTTCAATTTTGGCTTTAGATTGTCCTCTTTTCATAAGCACTTAAATTGCTCATACATTATTCT
>NZ_JAVTDB010000020.1:0-58522 GCF_032139365.1 Staphylococcus kloosii | reverse complement strand
TAGCATTATAATAAATAAGCTATTACTAACCAATATATGAACGAAAATAAATAATAAATCGGTATATTTTCCGATTGCTGGTTATTATCTCGTTTTATTATAAAAATACTGCCAATTATTAATAACAAAATGGTTAATATTAATCTTGCTATTAACATTGTTATATTTTCCGTTAAATTTGGTGTGTAGGTATTCAATACTAAAAATAGAGACAAAATCATTATCGCTACAGTATAAACGTATACAATTGATAGACGCTTATAAATGGCATAAAGCCAAAATAGTAGTATACCGTATAGCGAAATCACTAATAATTCATGAATGAAGAAATGGTTATTAACGCAATCAGTTTTGTATTGCACAATCGCTACAAAAGAATACAATACAAAACCGATTATTGAAAAAATAATTGAAGGATATTTTTTCTTATGAATATTCAAATTGAAATATTGATGTATTCCAAAACAACATAGTAATATCGCTACAATGATTACTACATATAACATTGGAATCACCTCATCCATATTATTATTCTATCCGTTTCTACATCTTCTAAAACTTAAATATTAAAATTGCTTTTACTTTTTTCAAAAATAATTCCACACTATAACTATTAGCTATTTGAAGACGGTAGTTGTTTATCATTAGCTTGATTATTTACCTTTTTAATACCAATGCCTGTAAAGCCATATATAATTGCAAAGACGATACATAAATAACAAGGGACTGTCCATATAAAGAATTTATCTACGGTAACACCTAGTTGTTGTGTATAGTAAATGCCTGAAGTCCCCCACGGGATTAATGGAATTAACATCGTTCCTGAATCTTCTAACGTTCGCGATAAATTAGAACGATCTAAATCCATTTTATTGTACATGTCCATCATTAAGACGCCGACCATAATAATAACTACAGATGCTACCCCGGCAGCTAATACCATAATAATACCACCGATAATTGTAGCTAAAATTAATTGCCCAACAGAGTTAATATTTTTAGCTATTTTTTCCAGAATAACATCTAAACAACCCGCTTTCTCTACTATTCCAGCAAAAGCATAACCCGTAAAAATGGTAACGATGATTTCAGTCATACTCATCATGCCACCTTGTTGCACAAGAGCAATCGTCTTTTCTGACAATCCACTACTATTTACTAGCATCGTATCTTTAAAGCCGTCAAAACTCGCTTTAAAACCATCTACTATATTAAAATGATTGTTAAAAGTGCCGACTAAAATTGCACTTAAACTTGATGCTAACATCGCTGGCACAGTTGAAATCTTGCATAATAAACAAACTACTATAACGATAATAGGAATCCACACGAAAAAATTGATATTATAAATTTGTGCGAGCTCTGATAATAATCTTTTCATTTGTGATGTATTCGTATTACCTTTATAGCCCATGCCTGCAAAAAACCACACGACTAAACCTATAATCGATGCTGGCACTGTAGTCCAAACCATCGCTTTAATATGTTTGAAAATATTTACTTTTGTAACAAGCGCCGCCAAATTAGTCGTATCTGATAAAGGCGACATTTTGTCTCCAAATACTGCGCCGGCAATAATTGCCCCAGCGGCCATTCCACTATCAATATTTAATTGTGTACCTATAGCCATCAATGAAATCCCTGCAGTAGAAGCAGAACCCCAAGCAGTCCCAGTAGCAACAGATGTCACTGCACTAATGATAAATGCCGACACTAAGAAATAGTGAGGATTCAAAAATTCTAAACCATAATATATTAATGAAGGTACAGTCCCTGAATACATCCAAGTACCAACAATAATACCTACGGCTAATATAATGAACAACGCCGGCATCGCTGTGGATAGCCTTTTTGTAATACCCTCTTCAAGATCTGTCCAATTTAAACCGACTCTCCTAGCAATCCACGCTGCATATGCAGATGATAGGATGAGTAATGCCTGAATAGGTATATTAAAAATAATAAAACCTGTTACTACAATTACAACCATCACTAAAATAGTAGAAATAGATTCTAAAAATGTAGGTTTTCTCGTCATGCAATTCCCCTTTACACCTTATTTACTAAACAATTATTTTAATCTAATCCTAATTTCTCTAGACCTAATTCTTCGACTGTAAGTCCTTCGTCAAAGAAGTCTCGTTCTAATATCGTAGATGCAATAACGATTATGGCATCAATATTTGGTGTTGCAACGTCTAACACCCTGCCTAAGCTAGACCATAATACAAGACCAAATGCAATATCTTCAGTCAAATAACGATTTTTAACTTCGTTCGGTCCCTTTATTTGTGAAAATACTTCACTGGAATTGAATAATCTATGCAGTGGCATATCTTCATCCTCTTCAGACAGATAACCACGCTCTATTCTGGCGCCTTTCGCAGTATTTAATTCAAAACCTAACTTTCTACCTAAAGTTAATCTTTCTAATTCAACTGCGTGCAACAATTTAACTGTGTGCAATGTTATACCCTCTTTATATAATGCAAACTCATCTGCATAATCTATACGTCCTACATTTAGTAAAGTAGGTCCTGGATGTACTTCAGGATTCCCATTTTCAAGGTTAGTTTTCCACAAGCTTTCTTCTTTAACAATATATGGATAAAGGGCCTCTACTAATTTAAAACTGTCTGCTAAATAAGATTTATCATAAGTAGAAAAATGAACTTTTCTCACGTTTAAAGATAAATTGACTTCTGCTTTGTCAAAGTCAACTCTTGTCCCATACGTTAATGTGTTGACTTCAGCAAATTGTGGCATCGTTTCGATATGCATATCCTCGAGTACATTGATAAATCTAATTGCACCCATTGCTGCTGCCATATTAAATAAAATAAGTTGGTCATTTGTTAAAAATTCGGCCATTGTTTTAGCATAATGTTCTATAAAAGAAGATGGAATAATAATTTGTATCACTTCTGCATCTTTTAATACATATTCCATATCATCACTAATATTTGTAAATGCTACAAATTGTTCTGCGCCTTCATTATTAAAATGAAAGCCGCCATTATTAATTGCCGTTTCAAATTTATGAATAGATTGGTTTCTACAATATAACTTTACTTCATGACCTTTTGTTATCATATCTAGCGCAGCCGTAACCGCACCATTACCTGATCCTACGATTGCTATTTTCATGCTTATCACTTCTTTCTTTACTAGGATTTAACTTGCCGCAATTCAATTTAATATATAAACCACGTCATTGTAAACTATCATATTAGCTAAGTATTTGCTACACAATATATTAATTTTTTCAATAGTTTGTTACAATCCTCTTAAAGGAGGAATCATATGACTAATAACGACGCATATCAATACGAGTACGAGGACGTGAAACAAACTTTAAAAACGACGAGCGATGAACGTTTAATGGTCATGTTAATTTATATCTTAAGTTTCTTCACTTCATTTATAGGCCCATTAATTATTTGGTTAATTAGACGTGAAGCATCGCCTTTCATTGACCGTGGGGGAAAGGACTACTTTAACTTCTTAATTTCTTATATTATCTGGACAGTCGTTTCTACGGTACTTATATTTATTTTAATCGGTTTTGTTTTATTACCTATTGTAGCTATCTTAAATTTAATTTTCACAATCATAGCCATAGTCAAAGCTAGCAATGGTGAACATTATTTACCGCCTTTATCTATAAGATTTATCAAATAAGATAAACACAATATTATGACAATTTACAAAGCCTTGTAATAAAGTAATACCACAATTTCATAAAAGTATTATTATTATCGGCTCAATTCCTATTATTGGGATGATATCATTTTGTAACTTCATGTAGCGTTTATTACAACGATATGTGAGGTTTTTTTAATTCGTTTACAAAACAATAACAAACCACACAAACACGTTTTCTTTTGATAAAGTATTACTTGTCGTAATCGCTAGCAGTATAAATGCGACATTAGAATAAAGTCATTTCAGTCAATCGCTTAGAAATATAAAGATAGAAATTTTTGGGAGGATATTTTTATTATGAAAAAATTAGTAACAGCTACAACTTTAACAGCAGGAATCGGAGCAGCAATCGTAGGTTTAGATCATGGACATGAAGCTCATGCAGCAGAAACTGCAAATACTCAACAATCAACGCAATCAGCTAGTACACAAAGCGCTAGTGGCAATTTATATACTTCAGGTCAATGTACTTGGTATGTTTATAATAAAGTTGGCAGTAGCATTGGTTCTACTTGGGGAAATGCAAATAACTGGGCATCTGCAGCATCTGCAGCAGGTTATACAGTAAACCACTCACCTTCAGCTGGTTCAGTCTTACAATCAAGCGAAGGCGCTATGGGCCACGTGGCATATGTTGAAAATGTAAACAGCGACGGTTCTGTAGAAGTATCAGAAATGAACTATAGTGGCGGACCATACTCTGTAAGTAACCGTACTATCTCAGCTAGTGAAGCTGGTTCTTATAATTATATTCACGTAAAATAAAACTAAACTTATTATAAATATATAGATAACAAATGACTGCGGTCATTTGTTATTTTTTTGTCGAAAAATCATACGCATTGCGTGACATCATAGTTTCTGAGAAAATGGTGGCGTTTATTACATATTTAAGGAGGTCTACTATGCAATGGCTTAAAGTATTTTTAGCTGGTTTGGTAGAAGTTATTTGGGTGACTGGTTTGAATAAAGCCGACTCATTGTTTGCGTGGTTCATCGTCGCGATTTTTATTGTTTTAAGTTTTTATTTAGTTATAGCCGCTTGTAAAACATTGCCTGTAGGTACAGTATATGCCGTTTTCGTAGGCATGGGGACCATCGGTACAGTATTAGTCGGCATATTCTTTTTCCATGAACCATTTAATTTATTAAAAATTATCTTAATAGCATTATTAATCATTGGAATTATCGGTCTTAAATTAACTACGAATGAAGGTGAAGCTTAATGGCATGGTTAATATTAGTCGCAGCAGGTTGCATGGAAATCGTTGGTGTTGTTATTTTAAATGAACTGACAAAGCACAATAGTAAGTCATTGATTGTCGCACTTGCCATTGCCTTTATTTGTAGTTTTAGCACATTAAAAGTTGCTATGCTTCATATTCCTATGGGCACCGCCTACTCTGTGTGGAGTGGTATAGGTACTGGCGGTGGCACTATTGTTGGTATGTTGTTTTACAATGAATCTAAAAGCATCGCACGTATTTTCTTTATAGGCTTAATCATAGTAGCTGTTATAGGATTAAAATTAATAAGTTAAAACACTACTGTTTGTGACTCTTTAACATCTTTATTATACTATAGGTAAAGGATGTGAACACAAATGTCAAAAGTATTTATTGCTGGAGCAATACCACAAGTAGGTTTAGATTTGCTCGAACAACATTTTGAAGTTTCTGTTTATGAAGGTACTGGTATAATAGATCAACAAACATTAAAAGATGGCGTCAAAGATGCTGATGCTTTAGTTAGTTTACTTTCTACTAATGTTGATAAAGAAATCATCGACGCTGGAAAAAATTTAAAAATCATTGCAAATTATGGTGCCGGCTTTAATAATGTTGATATTGATTACGCAAGACAAAACAATATCGATGTTACTAATACACCTAAAGCTTCAACAGATGCAACTGCTGAATTAACAATTGCATTAATTTTATCAGTTGCTAGAAGAATTCCTGAAGGCGACAAATTATGTCGTACTACTGGATTTGATGGCTGGGCACATTTATTCTTTAGAGGACGTGAAGTATCGAAAAAAACGATTGGTATTATCGGTTTAGGCGAAATTGGTAGCGCCGTTGCGCGTCGTGCCAAAGCCTTTGATATGGATGTTTTGTACACAGGTCCGCATCAAAAGCCAGAAAAAGAACGCGAAATTGGTGCTAAGTATGTAGATTTAGAAACTTTATTGAAAAATGCTGATTTTATAACTATCAATGCAGCATACAACCCTTCGTTACATCACCAAATTGATAAACAACAATTTGAAATGATGAAACCTACAAGTTATTTAATAAATGCATCAAGGGGCCCAATTGTGAATGAACAAGCACTTGTGGATGCCTTAAAGACAAAAGAAATAGAAGGTGCTGCGCTAGATGTATTTGAGTTTGAACCTGAAATAAATGATGAGCTAACAACATTAGACAATGTTGTTATAACGCCACATATAGGTAATGCTACATTTGAAGCACGCGATATGATGTCTAAAATTGTAGCCAACGATACGATTAGTAAACTATTCGGTGACGAACCTCAATTTAAAGTAAACTAAACAGCTTAACAAAATACATCAAATATTTTTAATCGTTAACAACAAAACGACGATTACTATGGGAATCCCATTGTAATCGTCATTTTTTATTTATATACACTTAACTTTACATTAAAAGACATTATATTAATATTTCCGAATAGCTACTTAAAGAGTGCCAGTCAATGAATTTAAAATCTAATTCGTTTATTATTATTATTGGCGAGACTTTTAATGAAATAGTACAAGCTAATACCCCAGACCTATCTTTTTCCTACTCAAGACCCCTTTTATTTTGAGCAAGACGCCTGACGG
Source organism: Staphylococcus kloosii (assembly GCF_032139365.1). Lineage (GTDB taxonomy): Bacteria > Bacillota > Bacilli > Staphylococcales > Staphylococcaceae > Staphylococcus > Staphylococcus kloosii_A. The sequence continues at coordinate 51,966 of NZ_JAVTDB010000020.1, read as the reverse complement.
AATAGAAAGAGTCTCGAGACTACAGGCTCGAGCCTTTCCCGTAGGAAAGCGCAGCTCAAAATAATTATAATTCTATTCATCACACCACTTCACAAAACAATAGAAAAATGGATGATTAACATTTTTTTAATATATTAGTATTTATAGAATTTATTTTTTCACAATAAAGTTCACGCTCTTTATAACCATGAACCCTTTTATTTTGAGCAAGACGCCTAACGGAATAGAAAGAGTCTCGAGACTACAGGCTCGAGCCTTTCCCGTAGGAAAGCGCAGCTCAAAATAATAATTATTACAAACCAAAATATACATAAAAAACCAATCAACACATTTAAGTTTCAAACATGTTAATTGGTTTTTTGTATTTCTACTCTTACTTGTCTTTCGTTTTATAAATAAACTTAGTTTGATTAGAGATTAATTTATTTGGTATCAACTTCGTAATAAAATTTCTCAACTTAATAACTAATCCATTCGAACTTTGTGCTATTTTACCTATTGATCTCGATTTTTTAACAACCTTTTTTGTATGTCCTACACGTAATTCATCGTATCGTGATAATGCTACATCAAAATCATAAGATTTAAGACAATTTGCTAACACGATTGCATCTTCCATCGCTTGCCCAGCACCTTGCCCTAGATTGGGCGTCGTGGCGTGTGCAGCATCTCCTAATAACAACGTACGTTCATAAACAAAAGTTTTTAACGGTTTTAAATCATAAATATCATGTAATAAGATACCAGTTTCTTCTTGTTTATCTAAGACCGTTCTCACTGCATTTGGTAAATGATTATATCTAGCCTGCAAATGCGGTTTTGCAAAAGATTTAAATTTCTCATCTTGTTCGTTAGCATTAACAGAAATGAACCAATATGCTTCATTATTAATCAGTGGTACGATACCTACTCGCCCTTTTTTAGTCCAATACTCTTTAGCTACATGTGGTTCTTTTAAATGAATATCTTGTACTAATCCTCGAAAGACAGTATAACCTTGATAAAGAGGTTTACTTTCTGGTTCAACACTCGCTCTAACATGTGAATGTAAGCCGTCAGCGCCAATACATAAATCAAATGATTTACTTTCATGATGCGCAAAGTGTACATCTACTTTATCACTATTATTTTCAACACGCGTTACGTTATGATTTGTAAATATAGAAGAAGGTTCAACATAAGATTTAATTACGTCTAGCAACGTTTGACGACGTAACGTTAAATTGATGGTATTTGCTTTCAAAGTTGCCTTCGACAGTGTTTTGCCTTTATCATCTAACACTTCCATCGCATGTATCAGTTGACCTGCATTTTTAATACCCTTAGCTAAATCATGACCTGCTAATTTAGCAAGTACATTACCACCTATACCTATGCCAGCACCTAATTCTTCAATCGTCTCATTACGTTCATATATTTCTACTTCATGTCCCTGTTCTTGTAATAAAGCTGCGGCAGTTAAGCCACCTATACCTGCACCAATAATTGCTATTTTCATTTTCCTTGCACCTCAAATCTAAAATTGATGTAATATATAATAAACTATGAAAATTATATTATGATGCCAATACTTATTTATTTACTTACAAATAATGATGCTTATTAATATGATCTTTTTTAATTCCTAGTTGTTCATAATAATGTTTCATTACTTGAGCGATATTATCATCCCACTTAATATCACTCGCGTATTGATGCTTACCAGGATCTGCAGGATGCCATCTCATTTGATATAAAGATAATTGATTATTGTCAAAATAATTTTCTCTGACAAATTTTGCACCACCCATAATTGCCTTATCCGGTGAGTTCCACTTTTCTTTCTTTGCGTAACTACTACCATGATGTAAAGCATTCTCATCGAAAGCACCTATACCAAAAAAGTTATAATATCGTTCACCGTCATCTTTTAAACCTTGTGCTAATTCTGATTTACCATTACCAGTTTCGACAAGTGCATGACTAATTAAGTAAATGACATTTACATCATATTTATCTTGAGCATCTAAAAATGCTTGTCCCTTATTTTTAAATACGCCCTTATCACGCAACATATGATTAACTTCTTTTTTTGACAAGGCTACTTTTTCTGTAATTTGCATATGGTTAATATAATCGTTTTTATCATCTACTTTCATTGCCTGACTAACATCTGCTTTCGATGCATCCTCAAAACCACTACGCGTAGCCTTTGTATTTATAGCGCCATTACCAACTTGTTTGTTTACCGCTTCTTTAAACGTATAATTTCTTTCGTTATGAAATAAATTCGTTTCATTAATAATTAATAAAATGGCAAAAACCACTAATATAACAATTAACATTATTGTTGGAATGCGCTTTTTAATGCGCTTGTCCATCGTATTAAAATCCCCCTACAGATTAATTAGGTTAATATTTTATATGCTATAACAATAACAAATATGACAATGATAAATGAAACATTTACCGCAATTCTCATACCTTTATTGTCTCTAAATAAAGCATTAAAAATAACTAAACTAATCGCTAATGACGCTACAAACATAGCTATTGCCGGTATGAGCTTCATTAAAATTAATAAAATAATTCCTATAACGAGTAATATATTAGAAAATATAGCCATTATTTTAATGATATTTGGATTGATAAGCAGTCCACTCCTTTATCTAGTTCCACGTCTTATGATGACGCAACAATTCAAATTGTACCATAATTTAACCTAAAGCTATATGACAATGAGACAACAAAAATAGCATACAGCCATCTGAACACGTGCGATAATGTTCAAATGGTGTATGCTATTAAAATTAATATTATTCTCTAGACATACCTCGTAGCATATTTAACATGTACGTAAGACTCTTGTTCATCTCGTCGTCTCGTAATACGCCCATTAAACCTGTAATTGACGTTTTTTGATTAGGATTAGCTTGATTGGCAACACGTAAACCTTTTGAAACTTTGTTTAACATTGTCGTTAAATCATCAACATTTAAATCACCTAATAAAAAGACGAGTGAAGCCATGTTAGATATTAATCCAGTATATTGTTCTTTGTTTAATTCCACAGCAAATTTGTTAGCGATAACACCTCTACCATTCACAGCACCAGACATAGCATCTAAAAGCTTAGCATCATCTAATGCTTTAACTAAGTTAATTGCTTTTAAAATACTATCTTTGTTTTCAGCTATCGCATCTGTAACTTCGCTCAGGCTCTCTGCTTTAATTTGTTCTTCTGACTTTTCGATTCGATTAATTTTACTAATTCTTTCAGCCATTATTTATCCACCTGATTTCCTGGGAAAATATAGTCGCCACGTTCCCATTTCTTTTGTACTTGAACGCTATATTGTGGTTTGCGTTGTTTGTCAACACGGAAGTTTGTTGGATTTAATGGTGATTTCCCACGGCGTGTTTTAACTTCCATACGACAACTTGTACGTTTATAAGACGGTGTATCGGTATCTTTATCTACGTCGCTATTCGTTAATAAGTTAATAGCACCATTATCGCCATGTAACATCGCATTATTATTTAAAGGAATGTAAATTTCTTTACCTTTAACTCGGTCTGTTACATGAACGACAATTTCAACTTCACCCGTATCGGAAATTAGTTTTACTTCGGCACCTTCATGTATGCCACGATCTTCAGCTAACTCAGGTGAAATTTCTACAAAAGTATTAGGCATTTTATATTCTAGGCCTGGTACTTTATAAGTCATGTTTCCTTCATGGAAATGCTCTAATAAACGACCATTGTTAACATGTAAATCATAAACTTCATTTTCTTTAAAGAAGTTATCAAATGACAATGGGAAGAACTTAGCTTTTTTGTTTTCAAAGTTGAAACCATCTAAATATAATATGGGTTGGTCTGTACCATCTTCAGCTACTGGCCATTGTAAACTATTATATCCTTCTAAGCGGTCATAACTCACACCAGAATATAATGGCGTTAATCTAGCTATCTCATCCATAATTTCACTTGGATTGTTGTAATTCCAATCATAACCTAATGATTTTGCTACGAGCTGGATAATTTGCCAATCCGGTTTAGAGTCACCTTTTGGATCGAAGGCTTGGTACAAACGTTGAATACGACGTTCGGTATTTGTAAATGTACCTTCTTTTTCAAGTGATGGACTTGCTGGTAATATTACGTCGGCATAAGTAGCTGTAAAAGTAAAGAACTCATCTTGTACGACTAAGAACTCAACTTTTTCTAGTGCTGCTTGTACGAAATTAATATTAGAGTCAACAATCCCTGTATCTTCACCATATAAATATAATGCGCCGATTTCGTCATTGTGGATGCCTTCCATCATTTGGTGATTATCTCTACCCGCTTTACTTGGTAATTCTGTACCGTATGCCTGTTCAAATTTGGCACGAACTTTATCATCTGTTACTAATTGATAGCCTGGGAATTGGTCTGGCATACTACCCATATCACTACAACCTTGTACGTTATTGTGACCACGTAAAGGATATGCACCTGACCCCGGTTTTCTATAGTTACCAGTTGTTAACAATAAATTAGAGATAGCAGTAGAGGTATCGCTACCGATATCTTGTTGTGTAACACCCATAGCCCAACAAATTGAGACCGCTTCTGCATCAACAACTTGATGTGCAAAGGCAATTAGATCTTCTTTAGGAATACCCGTTGTTTCTTCAGCAAATTCCATTGTAAATGGTGCTAGAGATTCATAATATTCATTGAAATTATCTACCCATTTATCGATAAATATTTGATCTTGTAATCCTTGATCAATGATATATTTCGTTACTGCTGAAATCCATACTAAATCAGTACCTGGTTTAGGTTGGTAGAAATAATCGGCACGCTCTGCCATTTCATGTTTCCTAATATCAAAAACAGTTAAATTGTTGTTATATAACTTGTGACCGCGCTTAATTCTAGACGCGATAACTGGATGCGCTTCGGCAGTATTAGTACCAATCAAAACAACCATACTTGCTTTTTCTAAATCATCAATAGAGCCTGAATCACCACCGTGACCTACCGTTCTAAATAAGCCTTTAGTAGCTGGCGCTTGGCAATAACGTGAACAGTTATCAACGTTATTCGTTCCTATAATTTGACGTGCAAGTTTTTGCATTAAATAAGATTCTTCATTTGTTGCTTTAGAAGATGAAATAAATGCTAAACCATCTGAACCTTTTTCTTTTTTTATTTTATTGAAGTTATCAGATACTACTTTTAAAGCTTCATCCCATTCCACTTCATAAAATTCACCATCTTTACGTACTAAAGGTTTAGTTAAACGTTCGTCAGAATCAACATAATCCCAACCAAATTTACCTTTAACACACGATGAAATTTTATTTGCTGGAGATTCAGGTTGTGGTTGTACCTTTAAAACTTCACGGTCTTTTGTCCATACATCAAATGAACATCCAACACCACAATATGTACATACTGTTTTAGTTTTTTGGATGCGTTCTTTACGCATTGCCGCTTCAGAATCTGAGACTGCAAACAACGGACCATAACCTGGTTCTGCTTTCTTAGTTAAATCAATCATCGCAGCAAGTGAACCTGGTTCCATATCTGTCATATAACCAGCATTACCTTCCATATTCACTTCCATCATTGCATTACACGGACAAACCGTTGCACATTGGCCACAACCAACACAAGATGAGTCATTGATAGTAGTGTCATTGTCCCAAATTACTCTCGGTTGTTGGCGTTCCCAATCAATCGTTAATGTTTCATTGACTTGAACATCTTGACAAACTTCTACACAACGACCACACAAAATACATTGATTTGGGTCATAACGATAAAATGGACCATAATCTTTTTCATATGGCTTTTCTTTATATTCATATGTTTGATGTTCAAGACCCCATTGATCCATCGTATTATGAATTTCACAATCTCCATTATTATAATCACAAACGGTACAGTATAGTTGATGTTTCTCTAAAATTCTGTCTAACGCTTCTTTTTGACTTGTTTGGACTCTATCATTTTGTGTGTTTACAACCATAGGTTTATTAATTGTTGTGCTACATGCACGAGCAATTTGACCATCTATTTCTACAGTACATGTATCACACGTTTGGATAGGACCTAATGATTCATTATAACAAATTGACGGTACGAAAATATCTTGAGATTTAATAAATTCAAGTAAGTTTGTACCAGGTTCAACTAAATAGTCTTTCCCATCTAGCGTAATAATTAAATGTGTTTGCATTACAACAGCCCCTTTTATTATTTGATGCCCGACTGACAAAGGTGACATTTTTCTATTTTAATAAGCCCCACACTCATTAAAGATAGAATTATATTTAGTGTATACCCAATAAACTAAAATGTTAAGGTATTTCACAATATTTTTCACATTCTTTTTTATGAAATTTAAATCGTATTACAACTATTTCAAACAAAAATCAATAAAGTCTATAATGAAGAGTAATATAGCTTAATGTATTAAAAAGAGACCAACTATTAAAAGAAGGTCTCTATCTCAATCATTATATTGTGGAGTTGTGAACTTATATGCCTAGATTACTATCTATAGCTGATTTAATACTTTTTAATGAATCATCACTTGGCACAAAGTAATACAATCCATCATCTTGAATGCCACCTTGACCGTCTAATTGATGTCTATTTACTGTGTCATTTGCCTTTTTGTATTTGCCTCTAATTGTGTTAATGTCACCAATTGATAAGTCAGTTTTAACATTATCTTCGACGTGATTCATTAAAGTATTGAAGTGTGTTACAGATTTAACACTTGTTAATTTGTTTGCTAGGGCTTCCATAACAATTTGTTGTCTTTGTTGTCTACCGAAGTCTCCACCTGCACCACTTTCTTTTCTACTTCTGATAAATGCCATAGCTTGCTTACCATTTAGATGAACTTTTTGTCCTTTTTCAAAACTTTGACCATCATATGAGAAAGTACTATTACTTACAACTGTTACACCATCAAGTGTATCAATCATTTCTTTCATACCATCCATATCAATTGTAGCATAATGATCAATCGGTACATTTAATAATTTTTCTAAAGATTTAACAGCCATGTTAGGACCACCATAAGCATATGCGTGGTTGATTTTTTCAGTTGTCCCTTTACCTACTATTTTAGCTTGTGTATCACGAGGAACACTTACGATTTCGGAAGTTTTTTTCTTAGGATTCATCGATACGACCATAATTGAATCACTACGTTGACCACCGTTATTAGCAGCACGTTTAGCGTCTGAGTCTACGCCAAAAAATGCGATTGTGAACGGGTCACCCTTTTTTAAACTTACATCGCTACTTCTTAATGATGACTTATTTCTGTCTAAAGGATTATGTATTGCGTTTCCTACTGACAGTATTTTAAACCCCAAATAAATTACTGCAATAACAGCTAGTATTGCAAGTATGCCAATTATCCATAAAATAGCTTTTTTCGGCGCACTCATCTTTTTCTTTGTATAGTAATCTGAGCGATTCACTCACATCACTCCTATTCTTTTATTCTTTTTTTAATTACTTATCAAATATTATATATTAAACGTTATATAAAAGCATAGTGCTTTAGACCTATATTTTAATTTATATAGAATTAATTAGTTAAAATTTTTCATAACCATTTCCGCTATTTAATATATTCAAAATTTCCTCGTGACAACCTTCGTTACTAATAATAAATGGTCCACTCGTAGCAAAATCAAGTTTTTCGTTGCTTAATGTCGTCATTTTAAGTCCTAATTCTTGTGCAAATAAAAACTGTGCTGCAATATCCCATGGTTTTGGGTTTGTATTAATATGTGCACCAAATTGTCCATGTATTACTCTTACTGAGTCTAAACCACATGACCCAATAAACCGGTAGCTAAATGCTGCATCGTATAAGGCATTAATCGTATCATTATTCATTACTTGTGAATTAAATGAAATAATTAAATCTTTTAGGGGTTGAGGTTCAGGTTTTTTAATTCGAGCTTCATTCGTATATGCGCCTTGGTCTTTTATGGCCTTATGTAAAGTTTGATTTGGATAATCATATATGTATGAAAGTGTTGGTATACCATCAACAAAATACCCTAAAATAATGCAATAATCATATTGTTGTTTAACTAAATTAGTTGTTCCATCGATTGGATCCATTATCCAAACATGACCTTCCTTTGGCTTAACCTCGTCATTATTTTTTTCTTCTGCAAAAAGTTGATGCTGCGGATAGTTTTTGCTTAGAAATTGGTCAAAATGTTGTTGGATTGTTTTATCAACGTTCGTAACTAAATCAAATCTATTCTTTTTAGTCGTAGTTTTCATTTCATTAATTAATTGTGGTATAACAGTATCTAATGTGCTTAACCAGTCACTTATATGTTTATCTATTTGTAGTAAGTCTTCTTTTTCCATCATTACACCTCTCAACACTTTTTTACCTTTGCCTAATTTTCTTCATTCTACCATATATCCTTTTCTTCAACTATCATACTTTTGCCTCTCTAAAACGTAACAAAAAAACCGACTAGTTTAACTAGTCGGCATTAGAAAGGAAAGTAAGTAATAAATATTGAAGATGTTCGAATAGTAACTAAAGCAATTAAATATTCAACAAAACTATATGTATATAGCTACCCCTTTGTTTTTCTTTAATGCTATCCCCTTTGTTACTGATTAATATATTAACATAAGTCGCACAAAAATGTAAGCGTTTTCTTAATTTTTTTTAATAAAACCTGCCTGAATATCGTCATCATCGTATTTATGCTATAATAAATGTAATATGTAATGATTTGGGAGGTGACTTTCTTTGAACAAACGCGAAAGACAAAATATGATTGTAAATGCGATTCATCACAATAAACAAATAACTGCAGCTGAATTAGCTAACAATCTCAAAGTTTCCAAACGTACTATATTAAGAGATATACAAGATTTAGAAGACCAAGGTGTTAAAATTTTAGCTAAACATGGCAAGTTGGGCGGTTATCAATTACAAGAATCTCAACATAATTACGCAATTGAACTTACTGAAAGTCAATTATCTGCTCTATTTCTTGTGTTAAATGAAAGCCAATCAATTTCCACGTTACCTTATAAAGAAGAAATATCAGCAATAATTAAAAAATGTTTAAACTTACCGTATAGTAAAATGAGAAAGACACTTAAACGATTAGATCGTTATATCAAATTTGAGCAACATGAACATGTAGCATTACCTTCACTATTTTCCGATTTATTAATTTATTGTACTGAACGTAATGTAATGTCTATGGAATACTTTGATGGGGAACAATTATTTACAGAAAATGTTATTTTCATTGGATTAATTTGTGAAAATGGACTTTGGAAAGCGGTCGTTTTCGAGATAGGACTTGGTAGTACGAGTGAGATTCCTATCTCAAATATCCAAGATATAGCTTACTCATTTGAGAAAAAAATAAAAACGCAAGATATATCTATTAAAAACTATCGTGAATTTTTAAATCCAACTGAAGTCTAAACTCCAGTTGGATTTTTGTTATTTATCACTACATTAAAATTGTGATAACAAATGCTATTAAGTTATTCAACATATGTAAACTTAAACTAACTCCTAATTTTCTTCCGGATTTTAAATAGGCATAGACGATACCAATCGCAATAATGCAATAACTTCCAAATTCTAGCGGCGATGCTGCGTTTGTAACATGCATTAAACTAAATGCAACGACAGATATGATTCCCATTATTTTGAAATTGAATTTTTTTCCTAACTCCCCGATTAAAAGGTGCCTAAAAAATAATTCTTCAATAAAAGGACCAACAATTACTATTAGTATAAAAGTTATTGGTAAAAATGCTGAGTTACTAAAAATGACTTGTAACGATAATTCATTTTGCGTTTCCTCGAAACCTAAGTCTCCAGGTAAATACTGAACGCCGTAATTATATATGTATGAAAGTAGATAAGTAATAACAAATACTAGCATAATAAATTTCCAATGTTTTACTATGTACTTATAATTTGCATTAAACCTTGCCACAAAACTTTTTCTTTTTATAACCCAATAACAAACTATGGTTGCCGTATAAGCAAGTAGTTGTACAAATGCGCCTAACATGACATGTTCACTTTCAGATAAATCCTCAACCACTGCACTGGAATAAACCCAACCTAATAATATAAAAGTAATCATCGCAACGATAAGTATTGGGATTACTAAAAAATCAATCTTATTTATTTTAACTTTTCTATACTGCTCACTTTTCCACATCGTTGTACCTCGCTCTATCCTACTTATCACTCACATTGCTTCTCACTAATCTCTCTTATTTGAAAGGAATGTATATATTTAATGATACTACAACAATTAATAAAATTAGAACAACAAATCAACAACCTATTAAATGATATTGAACTTTTTAAATTTGGCTATATTACCAATGATAAAAAACTTACTATTTACCAAAACAGCGTAAATAAAAATGTTCATAACCTATATAACGATTTAAAGAAACGACCAATCATACATACTTCTCTTCTGCATTATAAGTTTTTAATTTTTTAAGTGACTGTTATCACAATCCAATTGAACCTTTAGACAATGGAAATACTAAAGCATACATTGAAGACATTCAAAAAAGGTTGCTTTTGTTACACGAAAGTATCACCTTTATATTGAAATAATATTTCAATTAGATTTAATATTAAATGTCAAATTGTAATACTATTTCATATATTGTATAATGTAATCGATTACATAAGAATGGAGGGTGAAGATAATGCACGGTTTTGCTGTTTATTTAGGCCAAAATATAAACGAAAATTATATTCAAACTATGATTGATTTGAATTATGACACCATTTTCACGTCGCTGCAGATACCAGAGGAAAACGATGCTACTAAAACAAAATATTTAACGTCTCTTTTAACATTCTTACAACATACGAACGTAACTTATATTATAGATATAAATCCTCTATTACTCACTGAATCATTATATAATGATTTATCATTTCCAAATGCCAATATTGTAATACGCATTGATAACGACACTTCTAAGACAGTCGTAAATGATATTATCAAACATGGTTTCAAATGTTGTTTAAATGCTAGTACTGTCTCTTATCATTTGTTAAATGACTTATATCACTCAGTGACAAACTTTGATCAGATTCTTTATTGCCATAATTATTATCCTCGACCAGATACTGGACTGGATAGTAACAACGTCGCACATCAAAATAAATTAATTTTATCGTTTAACAACCAAGCAGTTATTTATGGTTTTGTACCGGGAAGTACAACAAGAGGACCATTACATAAAGGTTTGCCAACATTAGAAGAAGCACGTTTTGGCAACCCAATTATAAACGCTCATAACTTATTAGCAACTGGCATAAATAATGTCCTCATTGGAGACAGCGCAGTAAATTATCATGACGCATCTCTGTTAAGTGATTATTTACATAAACAACATATTGCTTTAAATGTGACGTTGTTTGATGAGCAATATGAACAAATTTTTCAACACCAACATACGGCGAGACCTGATAATCCTGCGACCAGTATTCGGTCACAAGAAGCCAGGTCTTATTGCAATTCGCGTATCATACCGTTAAATACCGTCGAGAGAAATAGAGGTGACATTACGATTGATAATCATTTGAATGGCAGATATGAGGGGGAATTACAAATGATGAAGTCTAACTTACCTAGTCACAAACATGTCAATGTCGCGGGTCATATTGACGAAGACGATATTGCTTTAATACATTGCATAAAAGGTAACTATACATTTTCATTCAACATAAATAAAAGGAGATGAATACAGTGAATCATTTATCTACAGAAAAAAGAAATGACTCTACACAAAACTTAGACGAAATGTCCATTCAAGAAGCACTTACAGTTATGAATCGAGAAGACCAAAAAGTAGCTTTATGTATTGAACAGTTATTACCTCAAATTGCTGAAGTCGTTAACTTAACTACACAACAATTTAATCAAGGCGGAAGAATTATTTATATTGGCGCTGGTACAAGTGGACGCTTGGGTGTACTTGATGCGGCAGAATGTGTACCTACTTTCAATACTACACCAGAAGAAGTGGTTGGACTTATCGCAGGTGGTCAAGAAGCTATGACTCAAGCTATTGAAGGCGCTGAAGACAGTGAAATCGGTGCTCAAAACGATTTACAAAGTATTAATTTAACTTCATCGGATGTAGTTATTGGCATCGCTGCAAGTGGTAGAACGCCTTATGTTAAAGGTGGTTTAAAATATGCACAGTCTATTAACGCTCACACTGTAGCTATCGCATGTAACACAAACGCTGAAATTAGCCATTATGCACAATTCCCTATCGAAGTAAATGTGGGACCTGAAGTACTAACAGGTTCAACACGATTAAAGTCAGGCACCGCACAAAAATTAATTTTAAATATGATTTCTACCATTACTATGGTAGGTGCAGGTAAAGTTTACGGTAATCTTATGGTAGACGTGAAGCCAACGAATAATAAATTAAATGACAGAGCGATAAATATAATTCAAGAAATATGTAATATCGATGCTCAAATAGCAAAAAACCTCTATGACAAGGCACATCAAAACTTAAAAGTAGCTGTCGTCATGTATTTGTGTAATTTAGATGCCGATGCAGCTACAAACAAGTTACAAAATAATAATGGCATTATTAAAGAAGCTATCAAATAAACAATAAAGGTGGTTAGTCATATGTCAAAAGAACAAATTTTAGCTGATCAAATTATTTCCGCAGTCGGTGGTATGGATAATATAGATAATATAATTAATTGTATGACAAGAGTACGCATCAAAGTTATCGATGAAAGTGTCGTAGACTATGATACATTAAAGTCAATTGAAGGTGTGCTCGGCGTCGTTAACGACGATCGTGTGCAAGTAGTTGTTGGTCCAGGAACTGTTAATAAAGTTGCTAACCATATGGCAGAACAAAGTGGCGTAAAATTAGGTGATACTATCCCCCACCAGCAACAAACATATAGAGAAGCGGCAGAGTCTAAAGCTGCTCAAAACAAATCAGAATTTCAAAGTAAGCAAAAACGTGGTAAATTTAATAAATTATTAAAAATAATTGCTAATATTTTTATTCCTTTAATTCCTGCTTTTATCGGTGCCGGTTTAATTGGAGGAATTGGTGCAGTATTAAGCAACTTAATGCAGGGTGGTCAAATATCCGGAGAATGGGTTACACAACTTGTAACTGTCTTTAACGTGATTAAAGACGGTATGTTGGCTTATTTAGCCATCTTTACAGGTATTAACGCAGCGAAAGAATTCGGTGCAACACCTGGATTAGGCGGCGTTATTGGTGGTACTACATTGTTAACTGGTTTAACTGATAAAAATGCAATTACCAATATATTTACTGGTGAACATTTACAAGCAGGCCAAGGGGGTATTATTGGTGTAATTTTTGCAGTTTGGTTACTTAGTTTAGTTGAAAAAAGATTACATAAAATTGTACCCAACGCTATAGACATCATTATTACGCCGACTTTAACACTGTTAGTCATTGGTTTGATGACTATATTTATCATAATGCCTTTAGCAGGATTTGTATCAACAGGACTTGTTTCAGTTATAAACTGGGTGATTGGTATCGGTGGTATCTTTAGTGGCTTTATTATAGGCGCTTTTTTCTTACCATTGGTTATGTTAGGATTGCATCATATATTTACCCCTATTCATATCGAAATGATAAACCAAACAGGAGCAACTTATTTATTACCCATAGCAGCAATGGCAGGTGCTGGCCAAGTTGGTGCGGCTATTGCGTTATGGTTTAGATGTCGTAACAATAAAACATTACGTGATACAATTAAAGGTGCGTTACCTATAGGTTTCTTAGGTATCGGCGAACCACTTATTTACGGTGTCACTTTACCTTTAGGCAGACCATTCTTTACAGCTTGTATCGGTGGTGGCATTGGAGGTGCAGTGGTCGGCGGTATCGGACATATAGGCGCTACTGCAATTGGACCTAGTGGTATATCACTTTTACCATTAATATCTGACCATATGTATTTAGGTTACATTGCAGGACTACTCGCAGCATATATAGGTGGCTTTGTATTCACTTATTTTTTTGGTACAAATAAAGCTATGCGAGAATCTGATCATTTAGGTGATTAACTATGAAAAATGTACTTCATCAAATAGAGAGTAAATATCAAGATTTCACAAAAAGTGAAAAGAAAATTGCTGATTTTATATTAAAGTGTCCGCACCTTATTATAAAAATGTCAGTGCAAGATTTAGCCAAAGAAATAAATACGAGTACCGCTTCAATCGTTCGTTTCAGCAAAAAGATTACGGATCAAGGTTTTCAAGAATTAAAAATTTACGTATCCCGCTATTTACCATCGGATACGACGAAAAATAATTACATGGAAATTATTAATAACGAAGCAGTCGATACGTTAAAGAGTAAGATGTTAACACGTGCCACGGACACAATGACATATACAGCTCAACAAATCGACAATGATACTATTGATGATGTATGTAATGTATTAAAACAGTCACGTACGATTTTTCTTTTTGGTTATGGTGCTTCTTCAGTTATCGTGAATGATTTATTTCAAAAGTTATCTAGAATTGGTTTGAATGTTCGTTTGATGGAAGAAACACATTTATTTATGACTACACTAGCAACACATGACGCAAATGATTGTATTATTTTCGTGACGAATCAAGGTCATCATAGTGAAATGCAATCTATGGCTAAGGTAGCAAACGACTATCAAATACCTATCGTTACAATAACGAGCACACATTCTAACCCTATAGCTAATATGTCGAACCATACAATTGTTTATGGTTCAACGGATGAAAATGAATTACGTATGGCAGCTACCACTTCATTGTTTGCACAACTTTTTACTGTTGATGTATTATATTATCGTTATATATCACTACATTATCGTGAAGCGTTAGACTCTATTACGCAATCCAAAATGGCTTTAGATAATTATCATAAACATTTATCAAATATTAAATTTAAGCATTAATAAAACACTTCATAGTGAAGCCTTGTCTAGGCTACTATGAAGTGTTTTTTACATTAAACTAAGGACCTATTCAAACTGAATTGAACATGTCCTTATAATCAAATATATTAAATTTGATCTTTTTTATTTAATTTATGATAACCTTTTGCGAAATAGAAAATTGTCATAAATGCTAAGAATACAATACCGATAACTACGGATACTACAGTTTCTTTATTAAATAACATACCAATAAGTACTAATAAAAAGAATAAAATAGTCACATAGCTAGCAAATTTACCACCTGGCATTGTGAATGGGTGTCCTTCTGCTTTTTCAGGATATAATTTTCTAAATCTTAAATGACTAATTAATATCATAAACCATGGCACCATACCAGGTAAGATTGATGCACTATATACATATACGAAGACACTATCTGCCCCTTTAATAAATAAAGGTAGGATTACGTTTAATAAGGCACCAATTAAAATACCAATCGCAATCGCAATTACTGTATATGCTGGCACACCATTTTTCATTACTTTTAAGAATACTTTAGGCATTTGCCCTTTTTGAGCTAAAGTGAAAGTCATTCTACTTGCACTAAAAATACCTGAGTTACAACCAGACATAGCAGCTGTTAATACTACAAAGTTGATTAATCCTGCAGCGAATGTAATGCCTACTTTAGCAAATGTAGCTGTAAATGGACTACCGATATTACCAAGTTCATCCCAAGGATAAACAGTAACAATAACGAAAATTGCACCTAAGTAGAAAATTAAAATACGCCAAATAATACCATTAACTGCACTTTTTATATTTTTTTGAGGATCTTTTGTTTCACCGGCAGATATACCGATGAGTTCAACCCCTTGATATGATCCAATAACAATTGATAATGCAAAGAAGAAGCCTAACCAACCATTGGGCATGAAGCCACCGTTTGACCATAAATTAGATAAACCAATTGCATGACCACCATTGCCGAAGCCAAAGAATATTAAACCTAAACCTGCGACAATCATCAAAATAATTGTTATTACTTTGATCATAGCAAACCAGAATTCAAATTCACCAAATGCTTTTACAGAAACTAAATTAGCTCCTAATAATAATAAAACAACGATAACACCTGGGATCCATTGAGGTAAATTCGGAAACCAAAAATTCATATACTCACCGACGGCTATAACCTCACTCATACCGACGACAATCCACTGGAATATATTACTCCATGCTGTTAAGTAACCAGCAACTGGATGTATGTAATCACTTGCAAAGTTAGCAAACGAGCCTGTTGTTGGATATAGATAAACCATCTCACCCATCGCTCTCATTACTAAGAATAAAAATAAACCTGCAATTAAATAAGCAAATATAACTGAAGGTCCAGTCCATTTAATCGTACTCGTTGCCCCCATAAATAATCCGACACCGATAGTACCGCCAAGTGCAATCATTCTAATTTGACGAGCACTCAGCCCCCTATGTAATTCTGTTTCATCATTCATTTAATTCTAACCCCATCTCTCTCTTGAAAATAAACGAACATTTAAATGTTATATCTGGTTATTATACTATAAATTTTTCATAAAAAACACAGTTTTCAAAATGTAAGGGCTTTCAAAACCCCTTATATATTCTATGATACTTTCATTAAAATTGCAAAAGGTATTTTTCTTTTTAGTTAAAATTATTATGTTGTCAAAAAATCAAATCCTTTATGGCACTATTGTTTTCTCGTTATAATAAAATAATGCAATATGCTATAATTTTCTCTATATTTACAAAAAGGAGTTCACTATGAACAAAAATTTATTCAGTCGTACCATTACTATTACTATTATTTTTGGCATCTTGTTTTTTATACTAAATTACTTCGGTCAACATGATAGAGATATTCCTGATTTAGTAGGTAAATCTATTTTAGCTGCAGTCGTTTTAGGTGTGCTATATTTCACTTTATTTGCGATGATGCACACGCCTGAACTTAAATTTAAATTTGGAACGACTATTCCGATTGCAATGCTTATTTGTGTAATTATTGGTGGTATTTTATCCGCTTTAAAAATAGCGATTATTGCAGGTCTTGTTTTAGGTGTTATCGCTGGTTATATATGGGTTTATATCGATAAACTCAAACAAGGAGGTGGCCCTAAATGACTATCTTCTTAGGTATAGTAATAATTATTTTATTATTAGTGAGTTTAATACCAAACATGCGCGCTGCAAAAAAAAGCAAACTTGCCGGTCAAAAAAGCACGCGTTTCAAAATGATGATAGGTGTTGACGCCCTTTTGCTTGTATTAGTCATAGCAACATTAATTTTTCAATTTCTAAAATAGTTAACATCTCTAAAAGCGTTTGGGACATATATATTAGAAAAATAGCACTCAGATGAATTGCATTTAATTCATCGAAGTGCTTCTTTTTTATTCAATACTTTGTGTTTTTGGTCTCTTTCTTAGAGTCATGCGTCTCACTAAAATATCTCATATTCATATATGATTTTACATTAAACTACTAAAAAATAAGACGCGCACGTATAATTTAATAAACATTACTAAATTAAAGTGGTGCCTAAAACAATCTCTTGTTAAATTTAAAATTTACTAGATAAGAAAAAATGATAAAGTAGTCCGGCGCAAATCAAATAAATGATTGTACTTACTATAAATGACCTTACTTGAATGCTAAAAGGTATCTTCTTATTAAAAATGGGTCCAAGTATAAGGTTACCAATAGCTAAAATAATAGGACCTGCTAAAAAGAATAATATTAAATTTACAGTCATATTAAGCACCCTTCTTTACGTTATACTGCAAAATAGTTAGCAATAATGTTTGCAGTACTCATATCTTTATTTAAATAAGCCACATTTGCAAAATCTTGATTTTCAGTCATTTTATTTGTATTAACTATCACATCAAGACCTGCAGTGATTGCTGCCGTCGCACCATTCACAGAATCTTCTAATGCCAGACAATTAACTGGGTTATAATTTAAAGCTTGTACAGCTGTTAAATATAATTCTGGGTTAGGTTTTACTTCTTTGACGTCTTCTCTACCTACGACTACATCAATATAATTTTCTAGCGCTAATTGTTGAAATGCAGGCTCGATAGAAGATCTATAACTACTTGTTGCTATTGCCATAGGAATATGGCGTTGTTTTAAATATTGCATTAATTTTTTTATCTCTACAAATATTGGTAAATCTTTGCTCGTATTATGATGCTCAATATAGATTGCTTCTTTTTGTTCTTTACCTAGTTTATCCTCTAAATATTCGTGTAAATCATTGGCAGCGCCACCAATTGAGCCTGTATAAAAATCTAACGATAAAGGTTCATGATTATGCTTGATTAAATGTTTGTTTATGATGTCATATAAATGTTGTTCAGTATCTATAATTGTCCCGTCAAAATCGAATACTACCGCTTTATACAATTTTTATCCCCCATAACCTGTGTCTACTATATTTTATTACTACACAGTTTATCACATAATATTTTTATAAGACATAAAGAAACTGAGATACGCTGACGTCCCTCAGTTTCTATGTTGTCACCTTTTGGACCAGTATCTAGCAAGAATAGGTCCTGTAATATTGTGCACTAAGCTAAACACAGCTCCAGGAACAGCTGCTAAAGGGTTGAAATGCACGGTTGCCAAGGAAACAGCTAAACCTGAATTTTGCATACCCACTTCAATAGAAACAGCTTTTTTATCGGCTCTTTCTAATTTTAATAATTTAGCTAAGACATAACCTAAAGTGTAACCAACAATATTATGTAGAATAACAACCGCGAATATTAACAAACCTGTTTGTAAAATTTGAGATTTGCTACCACCTACAACAGAGGCTAGAATCAATGAAATAGCAATGACAGATACTATAGGTAGCGCCGTAGCAGATTTAGCGGCAAAGTTTTTAAACACTTTTTGTAAAATAAAACCAATGATAATTGGAATTAGCACCACTTGGACTACTGACCATAACATACTCCCAAAAGAAACTTTTAACCATTGGTTCGCAAATAAGAAAATTAGCGCTGGTGTAACGATTGGCGCAAGCAACGTAGAAACACTTGTAATTGCGACAGAAAGCGCTACGTTAGCGTTTGCTAAGTAACTCATCACGTTACTAGACGTACCACCCGGACAACATCCTACTAAAATAACCCCAATTGCAATTTCAGGTGGCAATTGAAAAACTTTAGCGATAACGAAAGCCGTAACTGGCATAATTGTAAACTGTAAAATAACCCCAATAATAACTGAACGTGGTGCTTGAAACACTATTTTGAAATCTTTCGGATCAATCGTTAAACCCATTCCGATCATCACAATACCTAATAAATAGGGTACATATTTACTTATCTGAGCCAATTCAGTTGGAAAAACAAACCCAATAATAGCTGCGACTAACATCCAAAACAAGAATGTGTTTGTTGCAAATCTGCTTACTTTTGTTAACATCTTTAAACACTTCCCTTAATTATGTAATACAGAAAAATGTATCACACTTTCGTAATGACCTCAATATATTTTCAGAAAATTCTAAAGAATTACTTAATTAATTTTTTATTTCTTAAAATACTAACGGTTCATCCCAAAGACCTAGTGCTATTACAAAAAAAGAGTGGTACAATTTAATAGAATTAGAACAAGCCTAACATTACCAACGTCAATGTACTGCTAAAATTTATTATATAGAATGGGAGGACTCAGATGTTTATTGATAAAACAGAAACGTTTATTTTAAATATTGATGGTTTAAATAAACGAAAAAACCGTAAACAACTCTTAAAATTATGTCGTCAAATTAACTTTTGTAGTGATTTAAACTATACAATTGCAAAGTATAAACATATTTATGCTTTAGAAACTACACTACCGAAACAACAATTACCTTTCTTATTAAGTTTTTTAAGTTTTAATAATTATACTATTTATCAAGTAGTTAAATCTTCGAAAGTTAGCACACTCATTGATTCAGAACAATTACCTAGAGCATCTAAACGTTTTGAAATTCACATAGACGGTTTAAGCGATGCATTTATTAAAGATAAAATCATCGACATCATGAATATGCTATCTACATCTGAGTCTATCGTATATACTATGTCTAGAAACACACTAAATGTTAACTGCTCTGTAGCAACATTTGGCCAACTCATCTTCCAATTAGCAACAAAAAATGTCGATATACTTAATGCAGTATATTGCCCTAAAGTCGCTAGTATTCGTAAAGAGCGTATATCTTAATTACGGTCATTATTGAAATAATATAATAAAGCATGCATAAGACGTAATCAGCTTATGCATGCTTTTTAATATTATTCAATTAATACTTTCTTTACTATTTAATATTTCTTCAAATGCTTCTCTGACTTGTGGCACTGACATTCCAACGATAACTTGTACATTCTTACCACTTTTAACTAATCCATGAGCTTGTTGATTGTGAATAAAGTAATCATTACCTTCAACCTTTTCAGGATCATTAACAGTTAATCGTAATCTTGTTGCACAATTTGTCACGTCTTTAATATTTTCAGCTCCACCTAAACCTTCTAAGTAGTAGACAGCTTTATCTTCATATTCGTTACCGCTAGAAGTAGTAGCCGCTTCACCTTTACTTTCTTTATAGTCATTTTTACTATAAAGCTTCACATTTTCTTCTTCCTTTTTACGTCCAGGTAAAGGTATATCAAATTTCAAAATTAAAAATCTGAATACTACAAAATAAATACCAGTAAATATTACACCAATAATAATTTGGATTATGTATGTCATCCAATGGTTTTGTCCTAGCGGTATCCAGTTAGTGGCAAAGAAGTCGATTAGCCCTCCGCCAAAGTTACCTACTAGTCCAAATCCATACATTACAGTATCCATTGTTGCAGATAAGATCGCATGTATTACAAATAGATATGGTGCAATAAATAGGAACGTAAACTCTAATGGTTCAGTAATACCTACGACTACTGCAGTTAATGTTGCTGGTATTAATAATGCTGCAACCTTTTTCTTATTTTCTTTAGGCGTAGTAGAATACATCGCCAATGCTATCCCGATAGCACCAAATACTTTACCATTCCCTTGTAACATAAAGCCATAATGGAATTGTTCTTTTAACGGTTTAGTACTTTTAGCAAATTCATTTACATGTTTGAACCATTCAGCTTTTAAGCCATCATTGACTACTACTGGTCCAACTTCAACTGGTGCATAAATGAAGTGATGTAAACCTGTAGGTATAAGTACTCTTTCTAAGAAGTGATATAGCCAAACTCCTATATAACCAGATCCTATAATGAAACCTTGTAGTGACGAAATCGCATCTTGCACTGTTGGCCATACAATACATGTAATTAGCGCAATAGGTAACATTACAAAGAAAGAAATCGTTACAACAAAAGTCAATCCTTGGAAAATGCCTAACATCTCAGGTAATTTTTTACTGTAATATTTATTATGTATCCAAGTTACTATACTAGAAATAATGATAGCACCTAAAATATTAGTGTCCAATGTATCAATACCGGCAATAGCTTTTAATCCTGTAACATTTTCTACACCTTTATTAAAGTTAGCCCCGAAAGTATGTGGCCATTGCGTTAATATGGCATTAATAAACGTATTGAACATTAAATATCCCATTAATGCTGCTAATGTCGCATGTCCCGATGCTTTTTTAGCGAGAGAAATGGGTAATCCTACCACAAAAACGATTTCCATATGATTGAAAATGGTCCAACCACCAGATTCAACTACTGTCCAAACTTTAGTCCAAGCCGTACCACTATCCGCAATACTTCCCATTATAGCTGGATTTTTAAATAAAGTCGCAAATCCTAAAACTATACCGAAGAAAGCAAACATAAGTACAGGTACAATCATAGCACTACCAAAACGTTTAATTGCATTCATATAGACACCCCAATACTTTTTATAAAAATTGATTGTATAATGCTTTACAGCTATTTTTTCAATTTTTTACTTAATCATATGTTATAGTAAACGCTTACATTTAAACAACAGTTTGACGTTATTTTGAAATGTTTTGTATAATCAGATTATATTTTCAAAAACCGAAAATGTTTTCAAGTAAATGAGGTGCTAACTTGTTTTTAGATGAACGGCTAAATAAAAATTTCGATAAGCTTAACGATAATGATTTACATATTGCCCAATTTATTAATACACATATTCACGCATGTAAATCGATGAAAATTCAAGAACTTGCCGCACAAACACATGCTTCTAATGCATCTATACATCGATTTACTAAAAAATTAGGCTTCGATGGTTATAGCGATTTTAAATCATACATAAAGTTTGAAACTGAACAAGTGAAACAATTACCTTCAGATTCAATCGAAGGATTTCAACAAGAAATTAAAAATACATTCGCCTATTTAGAACGTATTGACTATAAGCTCATTACGGACAAATTATTAGAAGCAGAGACAATTTATCTTTACGGCACGGGATTAGCGCAATTAAATGTCGCTCAAGAAGCACAACGTGTATTATTAACAATACACAAAAATATTATCGTTCTACACGATGTACATGAATTAAAAATGATATTAAACAAGTCGACGCCTCAAGATTTATTCTTCATTATTTCTTTATCTGGAGAATCTTATCAAATACCGGAAATCACAAACGCGCTACAACTTAAACAACAATATTTTATTTCAGTAACGACATTAAAGGACAACAACTTAGCTCAAAAAGCTAATTATAATGTTTATGTTTCTAGTAATACATTTTATCTACATGATGGCACTGATTATTCAAGTTTCATTAGTTATCATATCTTTTTCGAAACTGTTGTAAGAAAGTTTAATGAACGTATCGAATTTGGCACGCTTTAATTTAAAATTAGCAATTAAAAAAGCTAGGATGGGCAATTGCTTCATCCTAGCTTTTAATTATTTAATTTGAACCATTTTCACGTTCATCTGCTACAACTTGTTGTAATTTATCGAACATCATTTCAAAACCATGTGCAGTTGAATCATGATATTCTTTTTTCTTTTGCTTATATTCTAAATTTGAAAGTCTTCTTTCTTTAGGTACTACCGCATTATAATTAAAAATCATCTGTGTAATACCGGCTTCTCTTTCAAAAATTTCAACATTAATCTTATCTTCCGCTTCGCTAATTTCAGGCATGCCTATCGTCATTTCTATATATTCGTTTTCTTCTAATGACTCAAATCGGCCTTGCACTTTATTCTCTTTTCCTTTACGTATATCTATAATTTCATAAGAACCTTGTTCTTGAGCATCAATTTTAATAAGTTGATTTGTTCTTTCTGAAGTCATAAACCAACGTTTAAGTAATCTTTCATCCGTCCATGCACGATATAAAAGCTCGGGAGAAGATTTAAATAACCTTTCTAGGTTCACATTAACGTTATCGTTTTCTATATTATATTTGGCCATATTCGTCACCTACTTTCCCTCTTGTATTTATATTAACTTATTATTTAACTATGCTAAACAATTATTGCTTTAATTAGATAAAAAATACCGTCTAACAACTTTACTGGAAATTTTTCTCTCACGTCAATATTACGTATAAATAATTATATAATCATTAGTCAGTTTTAGCTGTATTAATATGCTGTATTTTGTTTTTTCTTTTTATTTAAATTAGGTAGTTTAAAGAATATCGCTATTAAACCACAAATCCCTAATAAAATTGGATAAAAACTATAGCCCATTAGTTCTATTGGTGATATTTTTGCTACACTAGCAGCTGCAATTAATTGAGGACTGTATGGTACGAATCCTTGGAAACAACTCGCAAATATATCTAATATACTAGCTGACTTTCTTGGATCGACATCAAATTCATCTGAAATATTTTTAGCAAGCGTTCCGGCCATAAGAATAGATATTGTATTATTAGCCGTAGAAATGTCTGCAACACTTACTAAGCTGGCAATACCAAATTCGGCCCCTCTCTTAGATTTAACTTTGCTTCTGATAAAATTCAGTAGCCATGCAATACCACCGTAATATTCAATCAGTGCCACTAGCCCCCCAATTAATAAAGCAATCATAGCAATGTCTTCCATACCCATTATACCTTTAGATATTGATTTCAATAGGTGAACCCAATTAAATGAACCGTCAATCAAGCCGATTATCGCTGATAATACAGTACCACCAATTAGTACAAGTATGACATTGATACCAATAAGGGCTAAAATTAACACTACTAAGTAAGGAATGACTTTTATGATATTAAAATCATAATTTTTCGTGCTATCAATATGTGTGCCATGCGTCATAAACCATAATACAATAATTGTTAAAATCGCACCCGGTAAGACAATTTTGAAATTAACTTTAAACTTATCACTCATCTTAGTCTTTTGAGTACGAACGGCAGCAATCGTTGTATCAGAAATCATTGATAGATTGTCGCCAAACATAGCACCACCAACTACAGTGGCCATCGTTAGTGCAGCAGAAACATCTGTTGCTTGACTTAAACCAAAGCCAACTGGTGCAATTGCTGCAACTGTCCCTACAGAAGTACCCATAGAAATAGAAACGAACATACAAATAATAAACAATCCGACTATCAATAAGTTTTGTGGTATTAACGTCAATCCTAGATTAACAGTTGATTGGACGCCTCCCATATCTTCAGTAGTTTGAGAGAAAGCGCCAGCCAAAATAAAGATAATCATCATTAATACAATATTTGAGTGACCGGCACCTTTAGTAAATACTTCCACTTTTTTCGCAAACGTTTCTTTACGATATAACAATAATCCATATACCGAGGCAATCACTATAGCAACGTTTAGTGGCATCGTAGTAAAATCACCCGAAATGATACCTATACCTAAAAACAGTAAGACGAATAATAACAATGGCGATAATGCCCATAAACTACCTTTTTGTGTCTCTTTCATATCCAACCTACTCCCTTAAAAATAAAAAACTCTTTTCTTAATTATGAAGAAAAGAGTGTCTAGTTAGTCATATTTACTTATATCATGCTATTACAATATGAACCGCATTTAAATAGTTGTAAAATCATATTACAAGCATTTGCGTGTTTTGCATTTATAAGTAAATTAAATAAATTCGTGTATACGTTACACTATTTATACTTATAAGTCAAATTGACATAAAAAATAAATGGTTTGCAAATATAGCATTTCTTTTTATTCAGTTGGACGTTCAAGCGTAAATTTGTCTCCAAGACGTGTATAATCACTACCAGATAACCTAGCAATGGGTTGTAGAGCCTCTGCAATTATTTTACTATCTTCAAAATAAACTTGATCATCTATGTGGAACATGACGACTTCGCCAATTATTAAATCTGACCCTTCAAGTTCATCTCCTAACTGAATAAGACGCTCAAGTTTACATTCCATACGTACCTTAGCATGTTTTACGCTTGGTGTATCAACAACTATAGAGTCTATCAACTCCATTTGAGTACGCTCAATCTCACTTTCCTCTCGTTCCATAGGTGCCGCTGTAATATTCACGTCTTCAACATTATCACTATCAGTAATATGCACTACAAAGTTTTCTGTTTCTTCTATATTTAATGAAGTATCTTTACGCTTTCCATTATTTCTACCCGTTGAAATCATAATCATCGGAGGTGCACTATTAACGACATTAAAAAAACTAAACGGTGCAGCATTTATATTCCCCGAATTATCTTTCGTCGTTACAAAAGCGATTGGACGCGGTATGACACTACCACTTAATAATTTATAATTTTGTTGTTTTGATAAATCTTGTGGATTTAATTGTTTCATAATAACACTCCTACACATAAGCCAAGCATTGAAAATACGCAAAATATTAGCGCATTTTCAATGCTGTTAGCCACTGCTTATTCTTAATGGGGTTATGACATTCTGTTACTTTATTCAAGACCTTAATTGTTTGACAAAAATATTGATGATTTCGTCAACTACCTTTAACAGACAAAGTAATGTTGAATTAATCTAACTGCGTACCACCAGTAACACCGTACACTTGGCCAGTGGTATAACTAGATTCTTCAGCTGCTAAATGTACGTATGTCCCCGCAAGTTCTACCGGTTGTCCAGCTCTGCCTAACACTTCTTTTTGACCAAAGTGAGGTATTTTTTCTTGAGGTTGACCACCAGAAATTTGCAATGGTGACCAGAATGGCCCTGGTGCGACACAGTTAACTCTAATACCTTGGCCACCTAGTTCTTCTGACAAGCTTTTAGTTAAAGAAATAATCGCTGCTTTAGAAGCTGCATAATCGTGTAAAATTGGGCTAGGATTATAACCTTGAACTGATGATGTGGTTGTAATCGTTGCGCCTGGTTTTAAATAATCTACCGCTTTTTGAACCAACCAAAATATTGGGTATACGTTAGTTTCAAAAGTTTCAGTAAATGAAGGTGTGTCAAAACCTTTAATATTGTCGCGGTATTGTTGGTGCCCAGCAACGATTGTTACATTATCTAAGCCACCTAATTGTTTTTGGGCTTGTTCGATTAAATCATAATTAAATTGCTCATTTCTTAAATCACCTGGAATCAAGACAGCTTTTCTGCCAGCTTGTTCAATGACTTGTTTAACTTGTTGCGCATCTTCTTCTTCAGCTGGCAAATAGTTTATAGCTACATCCGCGCCCTCTTTCGCATAAGCGATAGCCGCAGCACGACCTATAGCTGAATCGCCACCAGTTACTAACATTTTGTAATCTAATAATCTATTATGACCTGTATATGATGTTTCTCCGCAATCGGGTTGAGGATTTAATTCGCTCTGTAACCCTGGGATAGGTTGCTCTTGCTTTGGAAAATCTGCATTTGAATATTTACTTCTAGGATCTATATTTGGCATAATCAAAACTCCTTTAATTCAAGTTATGCTAATAAATACCCAAGAAGCACCATTAGTTACACATTAATAATTATAAATTATGACGCATCAAATAATCTATTAACAAAAGTAACAAAATAATCTGGCACTGTTTCTAAAATACGCTCGTCTGGATCGAATTTAGGATGATGTAAGTCATATTCACTATTTGAACCAATAAAAGCAAACACACTAGGATAATGCGTTGAATAGCCAGAGAAATCTTCACCAATCGTCAATGGTTCATCCATGATTGAGACGTCATAACCAACTTCTTTAGCGACTTCAACTGCGTCGTTTGTTAGTTTTGTGTCATTATTTACGGCTGCGGTAACGTGGTGATATAATGTTTCAATTTCTAAATCAAATGCTTGTGCTAAACCATCACCAATTTGCTTCATTCTATCTTCAATTTTCTGACGCACTGATTGATCAAATGAACGTACTGTCCCTTGCACGTATGCCTCATCGGCGATTACATTCCAAGTATTACCTGAAGAAACTTCTCCGATAGTTAAAACTGCATTATCAAAAGCCGATATATTTCGACTTACTATTGACTGTAAACTATTAATAAGTTGACCGAGCACTATGACGGTATCATTACCTTGTTCTGGTTTTGCCGCATGTGCACCTTTACCTTTAATCTTAAATTCAAAACGGTCAACAGATGATGTGACTGGTCCAGATTTAACCATAAATTCACCTATATTTAACGTTGGGAAATTATGATATCCTAACACTGCTTTAACACCTTCCAAGGCGCCAGTATCCACAAGATTTAACGCGCCAAAACCAATTTCTTCTGCGGGTTGAAATAATAATCTAACTCTCCCCTTTAAATCGGCTTCATTTGCTTTAAGTTTAGTCGCCACAGCTAAAATACTTGCCATATGCATATCATGACCACATGCGTGCATTGCACCTTCATTTGTTGATTTAAAAGCATGATCAACTTGTTCAGTGATTGGCAATGCATCGATATCAGTTCTCACTGCTACAAATTCATCACCTTGACCTACCTCTGCGATTAATCCTGTCTCTAACGGTAGATCAAGCACTTTAATATCATAAGCAGTTAAAATTTCTTTAAGTTTCTTTGTAGTTTCATATTCATTTTTAGACACTTCGGGATATTGATGAAAATGTCTTCTCCATTGTACGTAATCGTCAAAATTAGGCATTACGTATCACTCCTTTTATTTTTAAATATATTATTCAAAGTATAGTAAAATATAGTGCCAAATAAAACACCGTAAGCAAGATTATTGCTTGCTAGTATAATAATCATTGTTACTATGATGACAGTTCCATTTTTAAAAGGTGCCGCTTCGATATATGATTTCGTTCTTCTGTCAAAAGTAGTTAATGAAATAGTTATAAGTACCGTTGCTAATACTGCCATTGGAATCTTGCCAATAATATTACTAAAAGCAAATAGGCTGATAAATAAAAAAACACCTGCCACACATGTTGTTATTCTTGAAGTTACACCCATAGACACGATAAATCGAGACTGGCCGACTAAGGCGCTCCCTCCAATACCACTTAGTGAGCTGGTAATTATTGTTGCGATACCTTGCCCAATGGATTCTTTATTTTTATTACTAGTAGAATGTGTGAGCTCGTCTATTAAACGTGCAGTAAGTGTAGTTTGAACTGTAGCAACTATTGCCATCATTAATCCATAAAAAAGAATTACTCCTACGCTATGTAAAGTTAAAATATCCAATGGAAGATATAGTTTAGGTAGCATTATATGTACGGTTGATAAGTCTGCTACGTATTTAATATTTGGCTTAAAATACCAAGCACATAAAGTTAAGACAATGATTGCTACTAAAGATGACGGTATTATTCTAGTGAATTTAGGTACAAGCCAAATAATGATTAATGAAATTATAACAACCACATAGGTCATGCTTGAAATATGAAAAATGTTTGATAATTGAGAGGTAAATAACAATATACCTAATGCGTTCATAAATCCAATTACGACTGTATTAGGAATTAAATCTAGTACTTTATTTAAATGACAGAGGCCAAAAATAATTTGAATAATCCCCATTGCAAGGGTGGCTAATATTAAATATTTCACACCATGATGAGCTACGATTGGTGCTGCAACTAATGACACACCACTGCTAGGCGCAGTTACCATTATTGTTCGACTTCCCGTAATACTAATGACAAGCATTATCATACTAGTACTTAATAGCCCCATCGACGGACTAACCCCAGCAATAAAAGAAAATGCGATAGCCCCGGGAAGAAGTGCTAATGCTAAAAGGACACCTATGATAATATCATTACTATAATATTTTGCTTGCCACTGTCTTAAGTAATCAAGACTAATCATAAGTGTTCCCCCTTAAATATCCCCATTAGGTCTATCGTATCATAATTTTCTGAATTTTTGAGACAACTAAAATCTATTAAGCAAAATAGGGGTCAGGACAAAAATCTAATTTTTATTATTAACTTTTGCAGTCCCACCCGGCAAAGATGACTAGCGTTGAAAGCAGCTTGATATAAGCGCGATTTCAATCCAGTCATCGACCGCCCATATAAAATGAGAGCCTAAAGACAATGTCCCAAGCTCTCATTGATAATGTTATACATTAATTGTTGCATCTGATACCGCATTATCAAAAATAATACGTCCATCTTTGATTACTTTATCTGCATGGTTAATACCAAAATGATATAAAATATATTCGTAATTCGGTGCATCCCATAAGACAATATTCGCTTTATCACCTTTATTAATTGTACCTGCTTCACTGTCTATTGCTTTGGCTGCATTGACAGTTACAGCATTCCATATTTCATTTGATGATAACTTCAATTTAAGTGATGCAATAGACATTACGAGTTGTAAATTATTTGTGACACAACTACCCGGATTAAAGTCAGTTGCAATCGCAATCGCACCATTATTGTCTATCATGCCTCTCGCATCCGCATATTGTTCTTTACCTAAATAGAAAGTCGTTCCAGGTAAAATCACTGCAACAGTGTCGCTGTCGTTTAATTTTTGTTTACCTTCCTCACTTGAAGCAACTAGGTGATCGGCACTAATTGCACCTTCATTTATCGCTAATTCTAATCCGCCGAGTGGATCAATTTCATCTGCATGTATTTTCACTCTATAGCCAGCTTCTTTTGCAGCTTGCATATACTTTTTAGATTCTTCTATCGTAAAGACACCCGTTTCACAAAAAATATCAGCAAAGTCTGCATATTGTTTCGCTTCCGGTAACATAGCAATCATTTCGTCTAAAAAGGCTTGATTAGATGTAGCATCTTTAGGAATAGCATGAGGTCCTAAAAAAGTATGTTTCATTTCTAAATTAAACTTGTCGGCTAATTGATTAGAAACACGTAATTGTTTTAATTCAGTTTCTTTATCTAATCCATATCCACTTTTAGCCTCTACGGTTAGCACACCATGTTGCATCATAGTTAATAGTTGCTTTTCTGCCTTTTTCAGTAAGTCTTCTTCTGAAGTATTACGTGTAGCTTCAACTGTTGAAAGTATGCCACCACCTTGTTCTAATATTTCAAGATATGACACGCCTTGTCTCTTCAGTGCCATTTCATGTTCTCTTGAACCACCGTGCACTAAATGAGTGTGAGCTTCGACTAAAGACGGTGATACAACTTTATCGCTTGCATCAATTGTTTCTTTAGCTTCATATTCATCAGTGTACTTACCAGAATAGACAATTTTCCCATCTTTAACTACAACAGTCCCATTGTTAATTGTAGTCAATTCATCTAATTCTGTCCCTTTTAATGGTCGATCGGTAGATTTAGGTAAAATTAGCTGTTTAATATTTTGTATAATTAAATCATTCATTATTGATCACCTTTTCTATCTATCATTGGAATTTTGACGCCTTGCGCTTTGGCAACTTTTACTGCTGAGTCATACCCAGCATCAACATGTCGTGCTACACCCATGCCTGGATCTGTAGTTAATACTCTGCCTAAGCGTCTATCAGCACGTTCTGAGCCATCAGCGACAACTACCATACCAGCATGAAGCGAGTACCCCATTCCTACGCCACCGCCGTGGTGGAATGAAATCCATGAACCGCCTGCTGCTGTATTAATTAAGGCATTTAAGACAGCCCAGTCACCTACTGCATCTGAACCATCTTTCATACCTTCTGTTTCTCTGTTAGGACTTGCTACTGAACCTGAATCTAAATGGTCACGTCCAATAACGATAGGTGCAGAAATTTCACCATCTCTAACTAATTTATTAAGTGCTAAGCCCATCTTAGCCCTTTCACCATAACCTAGCCAAGCGATACGTGATGGTAAACCTTGATATGCAATTTTTTCAGATGCTAAATCTAACCAACGATTTAGTTTTTCGTTATCTGGGAATAATTTTCTCATTTCTTCATCTGCGCGTTCGATATCTTTAGGATCGCCACTTAATGCAGCAAATCTAAACGGACCTTTACCTTCACAAAATAGTGGTCTAATATAAGCTGGTACGAATCCTGGGAAATCGAATGCATTTGTTATGCCATTATTATAAGCAACTTGACGAATATTATTACCATAGTCAAATGCAATAGCGCCTTGCTTTTGGAAATCTAACATTAATGAAACATGTTTAGCCATAGAAGCCTCAGATTCTTTAACGTATGCTTTCGGCTTACTCTCACGATAAGTTTTGGCTTCTTCAACTGAATAACCTTGAGGTACATAGCCATTTAACGGATCGTGTGCACTTGTTTGGTCTGTAATAATATCAATTTTAAAGCCTTTATCTAATATTTGTTGGTGTATGTCTACCGCATTACCTAAAAGACCGATTGATAAAGGACGTTTTTCTTTTCTTGCTTCGTCTGCTAATTTCAATGCTTCATCCAGATTATCCGTTTTTACATCACAATATTTAGTAGCAATACGTTTATCAATTCTTGATTCGTCAACTTCGACACCAATGACGACACCTTCATTCATCGTAACAGCAAGTGGTTGCGCACCACCCATACCACCTAAACCAGCAGTCAACGTCACAGTGCCCGCAAGACTACCATCAAAATGTTGGTTTGCTAGTTCTCCAAAAGTTTCATAAGTCCCTTGGACGATACCTTGTGAACCGATATAAATCCAACTACCTGCAGTCATTTGCCCATACATCATAAGACCTTCTTTGTCTAATTCATGAAAATGATCCCAGTTTGCCCATTCAGGCACTAATACTGAGTTTGATATTAATACACGAGGGGCTTCTTCGTGCGTTTTAAATACTGCAACTGGTTTACCAGATTGGACTAACATAGTTTCATCCGCTTCTAAATCGCGTAATGTATTTTCAATCGCCTCGAAAGCCTCCCAGTTTCTAGCCGCTTTACCAATGCCCCCGTATACGACTAAATCTTCTGGTCTTTCTGCTACTTCCGGATCCAAATTATTATAAAGCATTCTTAAAACTGCTTCTTGTTCCCATCCTTTACACTCGATATCTAATCCTTTTTTGGCTTGTATTTGTCTCATTAACAATCACTCCATCCCTTCATTTAATTGCTATATACGATATAAATCTCAAACTGACTTCACTTTTTTAACATGACTTAAATAAAATTAAGCATTTGCTTGTTTACGCTATAGTGTAAGTATATTATGCTTAGTTATAACTTACCAATATAAATAAACTAAACATTAATAGGATAAAACTATAAATAGCAAAGGTGGCGTTTTTTATGAAAATTATTCAGTTAGAATACTTTATTGCAGTAGTTAAATATAACAACTTTACACAAGCTGCTAAATTTTTACATATTAGCCAGCCTTCTTTAACGGCAACAATCAAAAAAATCGAACATACTTTAGGTTATGATTTATTCACACGTACAACAAAAGATATCAAAATTACAGAAAAAGGCATTCAGTTTTACTATTATGCAGTACAGTTAGTGCAGGAATATCATCAAACTATGGAAAAAATGCATGACTTAAAAATGAGTGAGTCCCCTAAAATTAAAATCTCTATACTAGAATCAACCAATCAATGGGTGTCACAAGTTATAGCAATGCATCGTAAAACTTACGACGATCAAACTTATTTAATTTCCGAAATACATAACCAAAACGATATCTTAGAACACTTATTAAATTTTGAAGAGCATATCGCTTTATCAAATGAAAATATTACACACGAAGCGATTCAATCCACACCATTATACGATGAGTCTTACGTTCTGTTAGCACCACGCAATACATTCAATCAGCAACATATTACAATAGATGATTTACCCTTAATCTTACCGAAGAAAGGTTCACAAGTAAGACAACACTTAGACGATTACTTTAAGCGAGTAAATCTCCACCCAAATATCATATTAGAAGTTGATCGCTTTGAAGCGGCAACGAATTTTGTCCATAAAGGTTTAGGCTATGCCATTATACCGAGATTTTATTATCAATCATTTAACACAAATCAATTAGATGCCGTCAAATTTAAACCCAAATTAGGTCGTACGATTTACCTTAATTACCTAAAAAAAAGAAAGCACTCGGCTAGAGTACTTTCTTTAATCTCTGTATTTTTAAATTATTGGGAAATTAACGTAAAAAATGATGAATAAAGTTGGCTGTCAACTTTGCAGTTCTATTATCAATATCATATGCTGGGTTCGTTTCGGCTATACTTATTGTAGACACTTTATCATTTGGTATAATACGTTTAGCCAATTCCAACACAATATTTGGATATAAGCCTAACACTGCTGGGGCACTAACGCCTGGTGCATAAGCACTATCAATGACATCCATACACACTGTAAACATGATAACGTCATGGTCATGTACAAATCGATCTACTAAATCTTTAATTGGTGGTGAGACTTGATGCAATAACTCATCTGAAAAGACATAGTCTATGTTTCGTTCTTCTGCATAATCAAATAGAGCCTGTGTATTGCCCCCTTGTTGGATACCTAATACTAAGTATGAAGTGTTTTCATCTTCTTCTAATATTTGTCGGAAACTTGTACCTGACGTAGAGCCATCAGCAATGCGAGTATCGAAATGTGCATCAATATTAATGACACCTATAGACGAATCAGGATTTGCCGCCCTAACGCCTAAGTATTGAGCGTAAGCAATATCATGCCCTCCGCCTAATAAAAATGTTTGTTTATGTTTATTAACCGATTGCGTTACATATTGTGCAAATTCTTGTTGCGTTTCTTCTAATGTTTCGTGATCATGGGCTATATTACCATAGTCATAAATTGGGCTAGCGCGTAGTACTGGTAAATTCGCAAATGCACTTTTAATAGCATTTGGACCTTCTTTCGCGCCTAATCGACCATTATTTAATTCGACTCCTTTGTCTACTTCATAACCGAGTATACCTACACCTTCACGTTGTGACTTTGATGTCTTCTCATTTAAATTACCGAATTGAATTGTTTGAAAATGGCGAAACTGGCTACTATCCGTTTCGCTATCAACTCTACCTGTCCAAAGTTCAGCATTTGGTAAATTATGCATACTCTTCCCCCTTTAATCCTAATTGAACACTTAAAGTATACGCTTACATAATTTTGAATTCAATTCATACTCCTTTATTACCCCTATATTAATTAAATAATTAGGTCATAACAATTTACTATCTCAATTTTAGTGAAATTTAACCCTATACTATTACAATTCAATGATATTTACTATATTTAATTTATTTCTACATATGTAAAATGTATAATTAGGTGCGAATGAAATATTTAAAACCTAGATGGAGGTTACGTAAATGGATAAGCAACGTATTCCTGGTTTTAGATGGGCAATGATGATTTTCATCTTTTATATCATTTCCTATGCATTACCTACGATACTTAAAGATTTTCAAGGCAGAGTGCCGTATAAATCTTTCGTTTTTGACTTGAGTTTTATTGCACCTTTTGTTGCAGTATTTATATGTCTAATTATATTTGGAAGCAGAAGAATCCAATTAAGTGGTTTAAAATTCACATTGGGGCTAGATACAATTGTTAGAATTTTATTAGCATTAATTATTCCATTAGTGATTTTTATTGTAGCAATGACTAGCTTTAATGTATTTGCAGATAGTTTTATCTTATTACAAGCTGAAGATTTATCAGTGTCAATCATTACAGTAATTATTGGTCAGCTGATTATGGCATTTTTAATAGAATTTGCATTCCGTTCATATTTACAAAATATAGTGGAAAACCGTGTATATAATTTATTCGCATCTATTATAGTTGGTTTTTTATATGCGCTATGGAATGTGAATCTTAGTTTCGGTTTAACTTATGGAATATATAGCTTCTTATATGGTTTTGCATTTTCTATAATTGTTGGCGAACTCATTCGTGGCATGAGAGGACGTACAATTTATATTGCAACGGCCTTTCATTTTATTATGTCATTTGGTCTTGTCTTCTTATTTAATGAAGAATTGGGTAATACCTTTGCAATGAAGATTATAGCGTATTCAACTGTTGCAGTTGGACTTGTTTATTTAATATTAAGTATGATTATTAGAGCGATTCTTTACTTCTTTACAAGACGCAACTTTGATGAAATTGAAGATAATAACTACATGGATCATCTTAATGATGAAGACGAAATAGCTACGTTTAATGAACATAATGAGTCAACTAACGCACTTCACAATGAAGAAACTGTGGCAACTGCTACGACAGCTGTTGATGAACGAGCCGTTACTGAAGATACTCCAACAACTAACACTGGCGCGAATGAAACTCATCAAATGAGTGACAGCGATGACAGACCACTCATGGAAAATACAACACTTCATGACGATACACCAGTTACTGAAGATAGTACGAACAATGACGAT
Organism: Staphylococcus kloosii; assembly: GCF_032139365.1. GTDB lineage: Bacteria > Bacillota > Bacilli > Staphylococcales > Staphylococcaceae > Staphylococcus > Staphylococcus kloosii_A. The sequence continues at coordinate 16,198 of NZ_JAVTDB010000020.1, read as the reverse complement.
ACACCAGTAACTGAAGATAGTACGAGCAGCGGCGATACACTAGTCACTGAAGATGCACCTATTACGCACAACAATGATTTAAAACATCATCAAGTAGAATCAGCAGAAAACGACGACCTTGAAACAACAAATGAAACAAAAACGCATTCATACTCTGATCGTGAATACCATGAATCTGAAGCCGATAGACATTCAAATTTAGCGCACAATGTGGCTAATGATACTGAAACGACAACTTCTTCAAAGCATGTCACTAATGACGAACAATCTTCTCAAAACATTGCAGAATCAGACGAAACACACGACAGTAAACAAAGCAATGAGCGTAAAAATGATGCTACGAATGACTATCACCGTACATCGTTCCTTACAAAACTCAAAAAACGTCATAGAAGATAGTATAATAAGAGCCTGGGACTTAATTGTCCACAGGCTCTTATTTTATATGGGCAGTATATGACTGAATTAAAATTAGCTTATGTCAAGCTGTTTTCAATTCTAGTCAACCCTTGCCAGGGCGGGACTACAAAATTATCTTATAAAAATAAGATTTTTCTCCGGCTCCCTTTTTTAGTTTGTTTTATTAAAAATTTGTACCCCATCTTGCGTACCTACAATTGCTTGGTCTGCTATATCGATAAAGTACCCAGTTTCTAATACGCCTATTAAATGAATTAAATATTCGTGAAATTCAGCTGGGTTAATGCCACTATGTAATACTACATCCAATATATAATTACCATTATCTGTAATAAACGGCACATCATCTGCCATGCGACGTGTTACCTCAAGATTATCGTATGCTTCGATTTTTCTTGCTACGAGTAACCAATTGAATTTATCTACCTCGACAGGTAGTTTAAAGGTTTCACCTAAATAACTTACCATTTTAGATTCATCCGCTAGTACAACAAATTTATTTGCCATGGCATCTATAACTTTTTCTCTAAATAATGCACCTCCGCCACCTTTAATGAGGTTTAAGTCTGTATCAACTTCGTCTGCACCGTCAATTGCGAGATCAATATTAGTAACATCGTTAATTTCTATTACTTTAATGCCATGCTTTTTGGCTATGTAAGCTGTTTTATTTGAAGTACATACACCCGTTATATCGAGTTGCTCAGTTGTAACTTTTTCTGCTAATTGTGGAATTAGTAATTCAATCGTAGAACCTGATCCGATTCCAATAACCATACCGTCTTTTACTTGTTGCAATGCATCGTCAAATGTACTTATTTTTAACTGTTTCTTATCCATAATGCTGCCCCTTTATGACTATAGTAGTAATATCTTTATTGTACATTAGAATGATAAAAATATATAGCTAAAGTCCTTCTTTAACTTAATAATAAAGTAATAGTCACCCCTAATCACCAACTTCTACGCTTCAATAATTATTATATTTCATATATAATTAGCATAAACTTGGGAAAGAAGGGCAAATAATGATTTATGAAGTCGAAGCAATATCTACAGGTAAAATTGAAGACTTAAACTACAGTAGCAAAAGACCAATGCGTTCTGCGCTTAACAAAACACCTTTTAGTGGTTCAATGTGGCTATCACTAACTGGTTTTACACAAGATGAACAAGAGTATAAAGATCATGGTGGACCTGATAAAGCTGTCTGTTTATTTAGTAAATCAAATTATACGATGTGGCAAGATGATGTTGTTGAACTTCCTACTTATGCTATGTTTGGCGAAAATCTTACGGTTGCTAATTTAGATGAACGCGAAGCTTATTTTGGCAATCAATATCAATTAGGTGACGCAATTATTGAAATATCTGAAATAAGAGAACCTTGTTGGAAAATACAAGCGAAATATCAAATTCCCGACTTAGTTAAACGGATGTCTACCTCAGGCAAAACAGGCTTTTATTTTCGAGTTATAAAAGAGGGATATGTATCAAGCGATGACCATCTTAAATTAATAAAAACCGCAGACAAAGATACGCAACTATCAGTTTATGAACTTAATGATGTTTATTACAATGACCGTAAAAATGCTTCACGCCTAAGTTATGCACTCCAAAACCCTTATCTTACAAGTAACAGAAAAGAGAAGCTTCAGCGTTTACTAACACGCGCGCAATAACAATTAAAAAGTATAGGAATGGGACAAAAATCTTAATTTTAAAAGAAACTTTTGTCCTCCTCTCCGATAAAGATGACTAGCATTGAAAGTAGCTTGATACAAGTGCATTTTCAATTCAGTCATCTACTGCCTCTATAAAAAAGAGCCTGAAGACATGATGTCGCAGGCCCATACTTTTTTATACTTCTTTTTCAAAAATCTTATAAGATGTTTTAGAGTAGAAAGGTTGGTTTGCTTCTATGATAGATTGGGCATTTTCACCTTTCAAGTTGATGTCATTAGGAATACATTGTGTTTCTAGTGTAAATCCCGAATGCGGCTTATAAATATTAAAATTACTTTGCCAACTTGAAGTGTCATTAAATGTAAAAATAACAACGTTCGGCATATCCGTTTCTACCTTTAATAAAAAGTGCTTATTTTCGATCGTCATTTGACCATCATGAATGTCAAAAGGATGATCTAAACCATTATAGCGTGTCATTTGTTGTTGTAACATAGGGTGTGTTGTCTCAAATATATCTTTAAATTTAATTTTGTCATTGTCAAAACATGCTTTTAAATCGATGGTTTCTAAACTACTTACTAAATTATCTTCGCCCAAAGGATACAATGCTAATTTGTCACTACTAATATAATGATTATCGATAATATTGTTGTCTCTATTCAAATTAAAATAAACATGATTCATCGGGTTAAATAGTGTTTTCTCAGTAGCAACAGCTTCGTATTCAACAGTCCACTTATGCTCAACATTATATGTATGTGTTACTTTCAAATCAATATTCCCCGGGAAATGATCGTCCTCACTATTAATTGTCGTCGTAAAAATGATTTTGACTTGCCCCACTTGTTCATGGATTTCATAATCAAAAAATTTAGTATCAAGGCCATAAGGTCCACCATGAATATTATTTGTGCCATCATTCTGAGCTAAAGTATAAGTTTTTCCATCTAACTCAAAAGTAGCATTTGCAATTCTGCCACTGTAACGTCCTATCGTTGCTCCAAATTTAAACGGATTCTCTTGATAAAATTCATCCGCTTCAACAATATTACCTAATACAATACTGTTATCATCATATTTCCATGAAATAATACGCGCACCAAAATTTGAAAATGCTATTGTTGTTTCTTGATTGTCGATTTTTATTAATTCAATACCGTTACGCTGTTTTTCTACTTTTGCAAACATGTCAAATACTCCCTTTCCCACTAAACATCTTCATCAACAAATAATTTTGTTAACACAACAATATTGCCGATGAAATGCTAATTGATATATCAAAATACTAAAATGATTTACTATATCAATTCTGCGTAAGTCAACTATTTCATTGTCGATAGTGCTAATTACTGTTCCCTTGTTCAAACATCAATCAATTTAAAAAAACATACAAGCAATTATAAACTTGTTGGGGTATGCCTGTATGTTCTCATTTTGTTTATAACTCTAATATTTATAACTTACATTGTAACAATTTTACTAAATGTAAATCTATACATATTGTAAATTTACACAAATAATTAACTCCGTTTTAATAGCCGTTTCATTGAAGCTTTTACACTTCTATCAAAACTTAATATACTATCTTTATAACTTCTTATCGCTACCCATAATAGAACAACTGCTGTAATTAGCGAAATAATGACACTAACTACAATTTCCCATACCTCGACGTTCGGAGATGATGAACGTACAAACATGATAAAAGGCGATAACATTGGAATAAAGCTCGTAATTTTTGTGATTAACGCATCTGGATTCCAAACGCTATATAGTGATACATATAATCCAATCATGCCTAACAACGACATTGGCATAATAGATTGATTAATGTCTTCGATTCGAGCTGTAATTGCACCTAATATAGCTGCTAAAAATACATAAGATAATACACCGACGATTAAATTAATCATCCCTACAATAATAATTTGTGTAGTTAATGAACCTGGATGCACATCGAAGCCTTTGAACATTTCTTTAACATCAAATGCAAAATAAGAAATAATGGCAACTATGATGAATATCACTATTTGTGTTAATGCTACGGCTATAATGCCTGCTATTTTAGCGAGAATGTGCGTCATTGGTGACACACTTGTTATAATCATTTCGATAACACGAGAGGTCTTTTCTGTAGCAATTTCCATAGCTATTTGATTGGCATAATTGATAATAATAAAGAATAACAACATAATTCCGGCATACACAACGATGATATTAAACGTTTTTTGTGCCTCTGATAAATTATTATTGTGTTGATTATCAGATATCATTTCTGTCGACACTTTACTTTGCGCTTGTAGTGACTTTAATTCTGATGGTGTTAATTTCAAATTAGATGCCGTAATTTGTGTTTGCATTGTCGTCAACATAGTCTGAAACTTTTGTTGCTTTTGTGCAGATACCGTATCATGACTTAAAATTTTACCGTTTAATTTGTTATCAGCTAAACTTATAATATAAGCTTCGTCTAGCTTTTTATCTTTTATTTCTTTTTTGGCTTTACTTTCTGACATTCTTTGATAGGTAGCATCATCATTCAGTTGCTTTTCTTGAGATTTAATTGCTTTATATAATTTATCATTATTCGCAACAATACCTATTTTATCTCCGCCATTATCAAATAAATCAATTATTTTATTAATATTACCTGCTGCTAAGATTAAAATAACAACAATTCCCGTGAAAATTAGAAATGATTTGGCTTTTACCTTGTTGCGATAAGTAAGTGCGAAAGTAGCTAAAAATCTATCCATTATAATCACCTACTTTATCTATAAAGATTTCATTTAAAGAAGGTTCAACGACTTGGAATCTCTTAACAAAACCATACTTTACGACTACTTCATAAACCTTTTCGGCTATTGCTTCATTGTCGATCGTCACCTTAATTTCGCGTTTGTTTCGTTCCACATTTAATACGCCGTTAATCGTTTCTAACTCTGGCATTTCATGTGTAGCTTCTATCATTACACTCTTATTACCATGATTCGCTTTTACTTCATCAATTTGACCGGCCACGACTAACTGACCATTATTTAAAATACACACATCATCACATAGTTCTTCAACGTGCTCCATTCTATGTGAACTATAAATAATCGTCGTACCTTGATCGTTTAATTCTTTTACTGCAGACTTTAATAATTCAACATTGACCGGATCCAAACCACTAAAAGGTTCATCTAAAATTAATACTTGTGGTTGATGTATCATGCTTGCTAACAATTGAATTTTTTGTTGATTCCCTTTTGATAATGCTTCGATTTTTTTATCTCTATTTTGAACAATATCAAATCTATTAAGCCAGTAATCAATGGCTTTTTTTATATCTTTTGACTTCATTCCTTTTAATGTAGCCAAATAAAACAACTCATCATACACTTTCATCTTTGGGTGCAAGCCACGTTCTTCAGGTAAATAGCCTACATAATCATATTGTTTTTTATCAATCTTTTTACCTTTATAAGTTATTTGTCCCTCAGTGATGGGCGTTAAGCCTAAAATCATTCTAAATGTCGTCGTTTTGCCTGCTCCATTACGTCCAAGAAAGCCTAACATGTTACCTTCTTCGAGTGTAAGAGAGACATTATCTACAGCTTTAAACTCTTTATATTTCTTGGTTACGTTTTCTATACGCAGAGTCATTACACATCTTCTCCTTATCAATCTTTTTAGACTATTGTTGTCCATAATTATGTATTTCTTCTGCTTAAACTAATTACATCATAGCACTTTCAAGTAAACAAAAGAACAGTTTACTGTAAGTTTACGAGTTGTACAACTTTACAGCATGAAATGTAAGCACTATCATTAATTTACAATCTTTAATTCAAACATAAATAATTACCTATTATAAGGAGGATTCACCCGATATGAGTTACAGTATTGGCATAGATTATGGCACAGCTTCTGGAAGAGTATTTTTAGTAGATACTTCAAACGGAGCTATAATATCAAGTTATATTAAAGAATACCCACATGGTACAATTTCTGGATCCTTAAACGGTCAAAAATTACCGCAAAATTATTTTTTACAGCATGCCGAGGATTATACACAAATTCTTGAACAAGGTGTAACTCATGTATTAAATGATAGCCAAGTTGATTCAAATGAGGTAATTGGCATTGGTATTGATTTTACAAGTTGTACTATTGTCTTTTTAGATGATAATTTTGAACCATTACATACTAAATCTCAATACGAAAACAATCCACATGCCTATGTAAAATTATGGAAACACCATGGCGCGCAAGAACAGGCTGATTTAATGAATGAAGTTAGTGCACAATATAATAAACACTGGTTAGATAATTATGGTCATAGTGTAAACTGTGAATGGATGATTCCCAAGATATTAGAAGTAAAACAACAAGCACCTGAAATTTTAGAAGCTACTTCATATATCATGGAGGCTGGTGACTATCTCGTTAGCTTATTAACAAACAAAAATTTACGTTCTAATTGTGGTATTGGTTTTAAAGGATTTTATAATGAAGAAGAAGGATTTAACTATGACTTTTTCGCTGCAGTAGATAGTGGCTTGCCACAAATCGTTAAAGAAAAATGTGAAGCACCAGTAGTCAACATCGGAGAAAGCGCCGGTTCTCTTAGTGCGTACTATCAACAATTATGGGGATTAAAGGCTAATGTTCAAATTTCCCCTTATATTATAGATGCACATTCTGGTGTTTTAGGTGTAGGCGCCATTCATCAAGGTGAATTTACGCCAGTCATCGGTACTAGCACTTGTCACCTAATGTTAGACGCTAAACAAGCGCCAATCCCGGCTATTACAGGCTCTGTAAAAGATGCGATCATACCGGAACTGTATGCTTATGAAGCCGGTCAAGCAGCCGTAGGAGACTTATTTAATTATTCTGCACAACAAGCGCCTAAAGCAATCGTTGATGAAGCTGAAAGGCAAAACATATCCGTATTAGAACACCTTGAAAACTTAGCCCAAGAGATTGCAATCGAAGATCAACACGTAACAGTGTTAGATTGGCACAATGGTAATCGCAGTATTTTAAGTGATAGCCAACTTACGGGTAGTATTTTCGGTTTAACATTACAAACACCTTTCGCTATGGTACATCGTGCGCATTTAGAAGCGACTGCATTTGGTACAAAACTAATCATGCAACAATTTGAAAATAACAATATTCCAGTACATACAGTATTTGCTTCAGGAGGAATTCCAAAGAAAAGTCATCTACTTGTTGATATTTATGCCAATGTATTAAATAAAGAAGTAGTCGTATTAGATTCTAGCAATGCAACCGCATTAGGAGCTGCGATGCTAGGAGCTAATGTTGGCGGTGCTTATACTGATTTAGAAACTACAGTAGCAAATATGAAACAAGCTGTTTTATACCGCAAACAACCCGAACAAGAAAAAGTTAAAGCTTATGAACATTTATTTAATAAATACAAGTCACTACATGATTTACTTGGTAGAGAACACCCAACGTTATCCTACATTTAAATATTAAAATTAACTGTCTGATCTAAAGATTAAAATCATAGTATATAAAAGCCAATCCACTGAATTAAAAAGAGGATTGGCTTTTCATATTGACTTATTACTTTAAATTATTATATGGGTTATTTATATCATTCTCGTAAGATACTCCACTATGATTTTTAGCTTCTGTACCTTGATATTTGGGACTTAATCCATATTTATTACTTTTACGTTGACTATCAAGACAGGTTACCACAATTTGGTAAATTGTTAATACAAAGTATGCTAAATATAAAATTAATACAACAATTGAACCAGTTAAACTATTGTTATCAGATGATTGTACAGAAATAATTGAAGGTACAACATTAATTACGATTGAAAACACGAACAAGATAATTGGCACGACCATCGTACGACCCGTATCATGAAACCTTCTTATCAACAATGCATAATTAGGTATAATCGTTGCTAAACCGTAAATTGCCAAATAAATCCAACCTATCATTAGACACAAAATACTTACTCCTGATGTACTGGCATTACTATCAATAAGGCCCATAATTAAACCTATAATACCCCCAACTAACAGTAAAATACCTGGAATACAAACAATGATATGCCATAATAACGTATACCAGTATTCACTCCTTCTCGAGCGACCAGTAAAATTAACGTAGTTTTTCCAAAATAACTTGTATGCTGTACCAAAACCTACTTTTGACGTCATTTTAATACAACTCCTTTATTATGTCATTTTTTAAATGTAAACTATATGTATGAACGAAATATTTCTACAACTTATGTATTATGTAGTTTAACATACTATTACAAATATATATATATAATTTGTAAACTAACTAAAGTTTATATTTACTATATTTCACATTTATTTTTAGGAGGCATACAAAACGTGGATTTTTTACAACGTGATACCATAACGATTGCTAAAGATTTATTAGGCGTTAAAGTAATTTATCATGATGAACAACAAACATTTACAGGTTATATCGTCGAAACAGAAGCTTATTTAGGCTTTGATGATAGAGCTGCACACGGTTTTAATGGTAAACGTACGCCAAAAGTAGCATCTTTATATAAAGAAGGTGGTACAATTTATGCACACGTGATGCATACGCATTTATTAATTAATTTCGTCACGCAACAAGCCGACATACCTGAAGGTGTACTTATTCGAGCAGTAGAACCTGAAGAAGGTATAGAGACAATGGTTTACCGCCGTGGCAAAACGGGTTATGAAATTACTAATGGTCCGGGTAAGTGGACCAAGGCGTTCAATATTCCAAGACATATCGACGGGAGTAGACTTAACGAAGGCAATTTACTAATCGATACAAAAAATAGAAAATATCCGAGAGCCATAGATGAGGACGGACGTATTGGTATACCTAACAAAGGGGAATGGACCCATAAACCTTTACGCTATACTGTTAAAGGAAATCCTTATGTTTCACGACTAAAAAAATCTGCTATACTCCCACCAGATGAAACTTGGAAATAATAATAGCAATGATAAACGGGAGCGTGACAAAAATCTTATTTTTATAAGAAAATTTTGTAGTCCCACCCCCATAAGGATGATTATCGTTGAAAGCAATTTGATATAAGCACATTTTCAATTCAGTCACCTACTGACCATATAAAAGTAGAGCCTGAAGACAATATGATGTCCCAGACCCTTTTAATTTATTAGTTTTTTACTTTATTCTTATCTAATAATCCAAATTGTATTGTAATTAATGTGCATATAATAAAGATAACAGGATAATATGAATATTTTAACACATCAAGATATGATACATGTCCGTATTGTTCAACCATTAACATACCACTATCATGTGGTAGCACCATTAATGCACTACACGCAAATATATCCAGTAAACTTGCCATTCTCTTTGGCGGTACTTTATACTCGTCACCGATTTCTTTGGCTATAGGCGCTGAAATTATAATAGCTAACGTATTATGTGACAATGCTGCTGATAAAATACCAGACATAAAACCTATTACATATTCTGCACTTTTACGCCCTTTTGCTTTAGCTTTCATCGCTTGAATAATCCAATCGATACCACCATAATAACGAATTAAAGCAACTAAACCTGAAACTAAAAAGGCAACTAAGAAAATTAAAAACATGCTTTGCATGCCATCGCCAATAGCTTTTGTAAATTGAAAAATGCCCATATTTCCTTGCACAATGCCTAATAAACCAGCCATTAAAATGCCTATAATTAACACTAAAATAACGTCTAATCCAGCAATCGCAGCAATTAACACAAATAAATAAGGTAATATATTGATAAAGTTAAAGCTTAAATCACCTTTCACTGTGCCTGTACCACCAACAATGCCATAACAGACTGCCGTTAAAATAGCTGCCGGTAAGGCAATGAGCACATTCATTTTAAATTTGTCTCGCATTTTAGCGCCTACGCCATTTGTTGCAGCTATCGTCGTATCCGAAATAATGGATAAATTATCACCAAAATATGCGCCTGCAATGACTGCCGCACCAGCTGCAGCTATACTTAAATCTGCCGCTTGCGCTACTGCAACTCCTACAGGAATGAAGGCCGCTTGAGCCCCTGTTGATGTTCCCAATGTTAATGCAGCAAAACCACTCATTATAAATATACCGGGAATTAATAAACTCGGTGGGATAACAGATAGTCCCATATTAACCATAGCATCTTTACCACCCATATCGGATGTAACTGTAGAAAATGCCCCTGCTAATAGTAAAATAAGTCCTAAATTAACGATACCAGAGTTACCAGCATTTTCCGTAAAGATTTGTACTTTTTTTGCAAACTTAGTTTTGCGATCATAACAAGTCCATGCAATCACTATACCAATAAACACTGCAACATGACGTGGTAATTGGTCAAAGGCATCTTTTTTGCCCATAATCGTAAATGTAATACCTACGCCAATATATAACACTAAAAATATTACTAGCGGTAATAAAGCCAATGCACCATATTGCTTTTGACTGCGTAGTGAATTTTCCATGACATAACCCCTTATCTCTATCTATTTACTCGTGATTACATGGTAACTAAAAATGAATATAAAATCATCAATTCAAACTCATCTAATTAAACTGTAAAAAAATTAAATATCATTCTCCTTATATAAACTATATATTAGTCATTGCAATTACTGTCTACTAACATATATAATGCCCTTTAGGTGTTTTTGTAAGCGGTTACTCGTACATATAAAAAGGAGGACGTATTATGTTACATATAGATGCGATTACAACCCTGGCACTAGCAAGTGTTTTGTACTTACTTGGTGTCTATATTGTGAATCATGTCTCGATATTAAAGAAATTATGTATCCCCGCACCCGTTATAGGTGGTTTATTATTCGCAATCTTAGTTGCGATTTTACAGAGTTTCGGCATTGTCACAATCAAACTGAACTCTGATTTCTTTCAAAATTTCTTTATGTTAGCATTCTTTACTACTATTGGACTGGGTGCATCTTTAAAATTATTAAAATTAGGTGGCAAGGTGCTTATTTTATATTTTATCTTCTGTGGCATATTAGCTACACTACAAAACGTTATCGGCGTTTCATTAGCAAAGGTACTAAATATACCACCTTTATTAGGTATTACTGCTGGATCAATGTCAATGGAAGGTGGACATGGTAACGCTGCGGCATATGGGCAAACAATTCAACAACTTGGTTATCATTCTGCTCTTACAGCCGCATTAGCAGCAGCAACTTTAGGCCTTGTTGCAGGTGGACTCATTGGTGGTCCTGTAGTGAAATACTTAATTAACAAATATAATTTAAAGCCATCTCAAGCAGAGAGTACAAAAGAAGATTATAGTACTGTTGCTTATAACGAATATTTACATAAGAAGATGGAACCGACAACTGTCTTTTTATTACAATTTACTATTGTTGCTATTTGTATGGCAATCGGCAGTTATATCGGCAATACATTTACAGACTTAACAAGCATTAATATTCCAATGTATGTTGGCGCAATGTTTGTCGCTGTTATTATTCGAAATATATCTGAATACGGTAATTTACAATTAATTGATATGAAAATTGTCGATAAAATTAGCGACGTTTCATTAAGTCTATTTTTATCCATTGCCTTAATGAGTATAAATTTAACAGACATTTATAAATTAGCTATACCACTTATTATTATCGTTCTTGTTCAAATCGTCTTTATCGTTTTATTCTCGGTCTTTATCGTCTTCCGAGGATTAGGTAAAAATTACGATGCTGCAGTAATGATCGGCGGCTTTATTGGACATGGTTTAGGTGCTACACCTAATGCAATGGCGAACTTAGACGTTATCACGAAAAAATTTGGTGCTTCGCCGAAAGCCTATCTTGTTGTCCCTATTGTAGGTGCCTTTTTAATAGATTTATTGGGTGTGCCAATCGTGACATCATTTATTAATATTTTAAAGTAATGTAAGTAAAAAACGTTAGTAAGAAGTAGATAGACTTCCTTACTAACGTTTTTTAATGAATTTTAAATTGTTAAGCCTCTTTGTTCCATCCATGAAATAAGGTCTGGGCTAAAAACAATTTGCGTTTGTTTTAACTCTTCAATTGTTCGAACATTTAACATCGTCATAATTTTTTTCATTTGATCAATAAATGATTCGACATAATCTAATGTAGAAGTTATGCCATAATTTTCAATATGATTTAAAAATGGTCGCGACATACCTACTGCATTCGCCCCTAATGCTAAACATTTTACTGCATCTAAAGGTGTCCTAACGCCACCACTCGCTAATACATTAATATCTTGCTGGAATTTAGTACTTTCTAATAATGATTCAACAGTAGACTGGCCCCAAGATGATAAATAGTTCATATCTTTTAAAGAACGGCGTTCATTTTCAATATCAACGAAATTTGTTCCGCCTTTACCACTGACATCTACGTATCTCACACCGATAGCTTGTAGTCTTTGAATTGTTTCTTTACTCATACCAAAACCAACTTCTTTAACAATAACAGGAACAGGTACACGTTCTACAATCAATGCTAAATTTTCCATCCAAGTTGAAAATGTTCTATTTCCCTCAGGCATAACTAATTCTTGAGGAGAATTAACGTGAACTTGTAATGCTTGTGCATCTAATAATTCTACTGCTTCTTCAGCTTTATCGACTGGTACATCGGCGCCGACATTACTAAACACAATACCTTCAGGATTTGTGTCACGCACGATACTAAATGAAGATGCCATATTGGCATTGCGTAATGCAGCATGTGTAGAACCTACAGCCATTGCTAAACCAGTTTCACGTGCAATGACTGCTAACTTTTCATTTATATTTTTTGTCCATTCACTACCACCTGTCATAGCATTAATATAAATAGGATAGTCTAATGTAAAATCAGTTAATTGACTACTCAAATCTACATCACTGACATCTATATCTGGAATGGAATGATGTACAAACCTTATTTTATCAAAATCTGACTGTGGCGCATCTGTTTGTGCCATTGCTATTTCCACATGGTCATTCTTTCTTTGTTCTCGCTTTGAATCGCTCACTATTGCCCCTACTTTCATCTTGTTAAATTTTGTAAGTTACAGTTAAAACCATTTTTTCTTTTTAAAGTACCAAATACATATACTGGTAATAATTAACATAATGACTAAAACGGCGAAATAACTATAGTGCCAATTTAATTCTGGCATATATTTAAAGTTCATACCGTAAATGCCTGTAATTAACGCTAATGGTGAAAAAATCACAGATACAAGCGTCAATATTTGCATTATATTATTCATTTTATAAGAACTATATGATTCATAATTCTCTCTTATTTCATTGGTCATCTCGTCAGAAGTTTTAATACTATTTTCTTGTTTAATCATATGATCTTCAATATGTTGAATATATAAATAGTCTTTATGACTATTAAATAGCGTTTTACTATCTTTAAGTGTAACTATAAGTTCATGCATCGGAAAGACTATCCGCTTTAATTTTATAATATCCGAACGCAATTTAAACACATCATCCATAATGACTTTACTTGTAGTATCATTCACGTGTTTATCTTCAAAATCATAAACTTTTTCTTCTATGTCATAAATATAATCAAAATAATAATCTACAAGTTGATCTATAATATATAGCATGACGCTGTTGGCAGTTAAACGGTCAGTCGTGTGCTCACATAAAGAATGATTAATATCTTTAATAGCTTGTTCATGTGTATGGTGATATGTAATTAACACATTATCTTTTATAAAGAAGTTAATTGCCGTCGGTCTGTAATCTTCATCACGTATACCATGAACAACAATATATTGATATGAAGCATATTTTTTATATTTTGCTCTTGGTGTACCGTTAACTGTATCATCAATTTCAAGTTTATTAAAATTAAAATCATTTTGTAATTGATGATTTTCTAATGATGTCGGATTTTCGTAATCATACCATGTGAAATCAGCCTCATCGGGTAAGGCTTGTTCATCACCAACTTGTTGAAGTGGATGGTCGCCAGTTTGATAATTTATCGTCAGCCCCATAAAATTTCCTCCTCAACTATTTTTCTTTATTTTACCATGAATCGTGACAGATGTATGTTTAAACTATATTTAGTAATATAATTGTAGATGGTACTAATTTATAAATAGAAATTCAGGAGTTGAAAGGACAATGACTACAGTATTTACAGTCTCACAGCAAGTTTCAGCTGACATGATTGACCATAATAATCACATGCATGATTCACATTATAATCATATATTTAGTGATATTATCAATCAATTTAATTACGCACATGGCTTGTCGCTTAAAGAAAGAGCAACACTTAATTACACTATGTTTACAGCTGAAGAACAAACAAGTTATCTTCAGGAATTAAAGCTCGATGAAACATATAAAGTAAAATTATATTTGTATGACTATGATGTCAAAAGAGCACACTTTTTTGCATTTATGTATAAGCAAAATGATACGCTTGCCGCTACTAACGAAGCAATGATGTTAGGTATTGATAGCAATACGAATAAAGTAAGTCCTTTCCCCAAACAATATTACCAACAATTAGATCATTACTACGCACAACAACCGACTATAAAATGGCCTAAACAACTCGGCCATCGTATTGGTATACCAAAATAAGGAGTGATTCATATGCCAATGTCATTAATAGATATGATCCGTACGCAACTTTATGATTATCATGATGAAGTTAAAGTATCTTTGAGCGAACTTAATCAGAGTAAAGCCCTTGTTATTAACGGTCCTGATAACAAGCTCATTGACAGAGGGTTAAACATTAGTTTTTATCGTGGCCAAAAACAAACGATAGATGCACTTAATTCACTATTAGACGCTTATCAAGATGAAACAGATTTTTTAAAGCACTATGAGGAATATGCACAAGGTATATCAGAAGATTATACGCATACCACAACAACGTTCACTCAAATGGAAAATCCGAAAGACAATTTCGCAGTGTTTATTTCTTATTTATATACATTAAAAGGTCAGAAATTAATAATAGATTCTATCAATACGTTAGTTGCTTCCAAGTAACACGTTAAAAATGCCGCCATTATTAAATGACGGCATTTGTTTAACTTTAAACTTTTAATGATTGCACAATTTGTCTTACTGCTTTATGTGATTGTCTTATAGGATATAATGGAAAGCCATGTATCATCTTTTTATATGGATAAAAATGAATGGGTTGTTGATGCGTTTCCCCCAATTCTACAAGTTTCAACATATCTGGATAATATACTTCTTGTGTACTACCAAACATGTAAATAGGCGGTAAGTGATTGATGCTTCCATTTATCGGTGAAATTTTCGCATCTTTCAGTGCACAGTTGCCTGACCATACATTCATGACTTTACGTACGCCTTCAACATGAATCAACTTATCTTTTTTTATTAATGTTTCAGTAATTTGGTCATTTTCCAATTCCGCATCCAACAATGGAGATAATAAATAAATTTTTTGGGGCATTGAAAGGTTTTCGACATACAATTGTTGAACAAAACTAAGTGCCAAGCTACCACCAGAGCCATCCCCCATAATAACTATATTGCCTTCCCCTACTTCAGAAACCAGTTGTTGATATAAATCATTGATTGCACTATAAGTATCTTGAGCATTATAAGTCGGTGCCTTAGGATAAATAGGCATAACAATTTCATGCAACGAACTTAACGCTAGTTTATCCATAAATCTCCAATGAAAAACAGACGGTTGTAATACATTGTACCCGCCATGAAGATATAAAATTTTTTGCTTACTATTATGTCTAAAATTAAACCTAAACACCTGCATATCGTTAAAAGTTTGTTTTTCTAAATTAGACTTTATATTTAAACTTTCGGGTTGTTTATGTTTTTGTGCATTCAGTCTCTCGCGCTGCGTTAAAAATTGTTGTAACTGGTCCTCATTGTCAAAGTTCATCGATCTAATTGGCAATAAATATTTGTTAATGAAATGATTCATTATGTTAAAAGTCATGAATTAACCAACCCACTCTTTTTTATAAATTTAAAAATAAATAGATATCGTAATATTTATCATATATATTTACCCACTTACACTATAAAAACAGT
>NZ_JAVTDB010000019.1:0-67413 GCF_032139365.1 Staphylococcus kloosii | reverse complement strand
TCGCGCCACGCGCTTACGAGTAGGTAAGCAAGTAAGCGAGGCGTGCAAGTGAGGAAAAATGCGAGCGCTTGCCTCAAGCCAAAAAAGCTTCTTAGCGCCGATGGTAGCAGACTTACGTCCCGCTAATAAAGGAACACAAAGAAACACAGTTGCTGATGCAACTGCATAAGTATCACTAACTTGATTATATCAAGAAGTGATACTTTACTTTGTTAGTGATTGAATTAATATATCGGTATGTGCTTGGAGTGCCGATTGTGGTATACCACCGAAGCCAATGATAAATTTTGGTGCAGTTTCCTCATTATTATATTTGGCAAGTGATACAATTTTTAGTGAATTTTCTTCAGCTTGTGCCAAGCATTCTGCTAATGTAAGGCCGTTAGTTACGGTTAGTGTGAAGTGCATACCAGTTAATGTGCCTTCTATTTGTAATTGGTCATTGTATGGTTTTAAACGGTCTAATATATAACTTAACTTATTATTGTAAACTGTTCTCATTTTATTTAAATGTCTTTCGAAACTACCGGATTGCATAAAGTTAGATACTAGTTTTTGCATATGAATCGGAACGGTATTACCTTCTTTGTGTTCTAATTGATGATAATGTTCTAGCAACTTTTTAGGTAAGACGACATAGGCGACACGACAACTTGGATATAGTGATTTTGAAAAAGTACTGATATAAATGACTTTGTCTTTTGTATCTAAACTTTGTAAAGCGGGTAAAGGTTTGCCAGAATATCTAAATTCAGAATCGTAATCGTCTTCAATTATATAACGATTGTCGTCTAACTGAGCCCAATGTATAAGTTGGGTTCTTTTTTTTAAGTTCATTACGTAGCCAGTGGGAAACTGATGAGAAGGTGTCACATATGCAATATTATTATTGCTATCTTTAAAGGTATCAATGTCGATACCCGTTTGCGTTACAGGTACTTGGATATAGCTTATTTGCTTCTTATCGAGTACTTGTTTAATTGGTGGATAACTGGGATGTTCAATTATAAATGAAGCGTGTTCTAAAATATCAGTGACTAAATTAATTAATTGTTCCGTTGAACTGCCAATAATGATTTGATCTGGGTGACTGCTCACGCCTCTACTATTAAAAAGATAATGGGCAATTTGTTGTCTTAATTCCCATAATCCTTCTAAACTTCGATGTTGCAATAAGTCGATTTCGTTATCTTCAAAAACATCACGTGCATATTTTCTAAATTGTTGCATTGGGAAATATTCAGGATCAATTTCCGACATATTGAATGTGTACTTATAATTCATATCAGTTGTGCTAGTACTAGCACTTTTATTTATTTCATGAAATTGATGTGGTTGATTTTTATATATAACTGGTAAAGATTCTATATCTGAGACAAAATAGCCAGAACGTGGTTTAGAATAAATAAAACCTTCATCCAATAATAATTGATAAGCATGTTCAATGGTTGTATTACTCACTGATAGGTGTGCACCTAATGCTCTTTTAGAAGGAAATTTGTCATTAGAATCATACTGACCTTCAATTATTTGTTGTTTCAGTGACTCATATAAATTAATATATAGTGTTTGTTTACTCATAAACTGACCCCTTAATTTTATTCGGAATTGTACCTTTTTAAATACCAGTTTATCTTTTAAAATAAATTTAATCAACTAAGTAAAGGGGTAAATGTAAATGTCTAAAATTACCGGATCAGAAAGAGTCAAAAGAGGAATGGCCGAAATGCAAAAAGGCGGCGTTATCATGGACGTTGTTAATGCAGAACAAGCGAAAATCGCTGAGGAAGCAGGTGCCGTCGCAGTAATGGCACTAGAACGTGTTCCATCTGATATAAGAGCAGCTGGTGGTGTAGCAAGAATGGCTAATCCTAAAATCGTTGAAGAAGTAATGAATGCAGTTTCTATTCCCGTAATGGCAAAAGCACGTATTGGCCATATAACAGAAGCACGTGTATTAGAATCAATGGGTGTAGATTATATAGATGAATCAGAAGTTTTAACTCCTGCTGATGAAGAATATCACTTATTAAAAGATCAATTCACAGTACCATTCGTTTGTGGTTGTAGAAATTTAGGCGAAGCAGCACGTCGTATTGGTGAAGGTTCTGCAATGTTAAGAACGAAAGGTGAACCAGGAACAGGTAATATCGTTGAAGCTGTTAGACATATTCGCCAAGTTAATTCAGAAGTGAGTCGTTTAACTGTAATGAATGATGATGAAATTATGACAGAAGCTAAAAATATTGGTGCACCATATGAAGTGTTAAAATCAATTAAAGATAATGGTCGTTTACCAGTAGTTAACTTTGCGGCAGGTGGTGTAGCAACACCTGCAGATGCTGCGTTAATGATGGAATTAGGTGCAGATGGTGTGTTTGTTGGTTCAGGTATCTTTAAATCAGAAGACCCTGAAAAATTCGCTAAAGCAATTGTACAAGCTACAACGCATTATCAAGATTATGAATTAATCGGACGTCTATCTAAAGAATTAGGTACTGCGATGAAAGGTTTAGATGTTAACCAACTTTCTTTAGAAGAACGAATGCAAGAGCGTGGTTGGTAATATGAAGATAGGTGTATTAGCGCTTCAAGGTGCAGTTAGAGAACATATTCGTCACATTGAATTAAGCGGACATGAAGGTGTAGCTATTAAACGTGTTGAGCAACTTGAAGATATTGATGGACTAATATTACCAGGTGGTGAATCAACTACATTACGCCGTTTAATGAACTTATATGGTTTTAAAGCTGCGTTACAACAATCAAGTTTACCAATGTTTGGTACATGTGCAGGTTTAATTGTCTTGGCAAAAGATATACTTGGAGAAGAAGGTTATTTAAGTAAATTAGATATTACTGTACAACGTAATTCTTTCGGAAGACAAGTAGACAGTTTTGAATCCGAATTAGACATTAAAGGTATAGCAGAAGATATTGAAGGTGTATTTATAAGAGCACCACATATTGAAAGTGTTCGCGATAATGTCGATGTATTAAGTACAGTAGGCGACAAAATTGTAGCTGTTCAAGAAGGTAAATATTTAGGTGTATCTTTCCATCCAGAATTAACAGATGACTTTAGAGTAACGCATTATTTTATCGAAAAAATAGTACGTCCAGCAATAACTGAAAAAGTGTAATAACTAAAAAAAGAGTGGTCATAGTGGCATTAATCCATTATGATCACTCTTTTTATAAATTAGATAAAGAATCCAGCAATAGCTGCAGAAATAAATGACACTAGTGTTGCACCGAACAGTAATTTAAGGCCAAAACGAGCAACCATGTCACCTTTTTCGTTGTTTAATGATTTAATAGCGCCAGATATGATACCGATAGAGCTGAAGTTTGCAAATGAAACTACGAATACTGAAACGATACCTTTAGCGTGTTCGCTCATGCCAGTCGCTTTCCCTAAGCTTTGCATTGCAACGAACTCATTTGATAACAGTTTTGTAGCCATAACTGACCCAGATTGAACTGCATCGCCCCATGGTACACCAGCTAAAAATGCAAATGGTGCAAAGACAAAACCAATTAAAGTTTGGAAGTCCCAGTGAATGTGACCTCCAGATACGCCAGTGAAAATAGCACTAACGACGCCGTTAAGTAACGCAATAATGGCGATATAACCTATTAACATAGCGCCAACGATAACTGCTACTTTAAAACCATCTAAAATATATTCTCCTAAAACTTCGAAGAACGATTGTTTATGTGTTTCACTTTCTTGAACGATTAATTTGTCTTCTTTTTCATCAACACGATAAGGGTTAATAATTGAAGCAATAATGAAACCACCAAATAAGTTTAATACTACTGCAGTAACAACATACTTCGGTTCAATTAATGTAAAATAGGCACCAATAATTGAAGCAGAAACTGTAGACATCGCAGAAGCAGTTAGTGTATATAAACGTTGTTTAGGTATGTATGCTAATTCTTTTTTTAAAGAAATAAATACTTCTGATTGTCCGAGAATTGCTGCGGCAACAGCATTATATGATTCTAAACGACCCATCCCGTTGATTTTGGAAATTAAGAATCCTAAAACGTTAATGATTAAAGGCAAAATTTTTGTATATTGTAAAATACCAATTAGAGCAGAAATAAATACAATTGGTAATAATACATTGAAGAAGAATGGTGGGTTTTTAGGATCTACAAATTCAAATCCACCAAAGACGAAGTTAACACCTTCAGCTGCTTTTGATAATAAATAGTTGAAGCCATCAGATATGCCACCAATAAAAGTTATACCGAATTTTGTTTTTAACAAAATAAATGCAAAGACTAATTGTATCAGTAACAGTAAACCGACATATTTCCAACGGATATTTTTTCTGTCTGAGCTAAATAGTACAGCTAGTGCCAAAAATACTACAATCCCAATCAAGCCAATGATAATGTGCATAATGTTCTCATCCCTTTATTTTTTTCTTATCATCTATAATACAATAAAAGTAATATGAGTAACATAGATAATAAAAATTTTTAAATCATATTGGTTGAAAAAGGTCAAAGTTGGTCATATAATATAGTCAAAGAAGGTCAAAAAGAGGTGATAATCATGCATAATATGTCAGACATCATAGAACAGTACATTAAAAAGTTATTTGAAGACACCAATGAAGACGCTGTTGAAATACAACGTGCGCATGTTGCTCAACGTTTCGACTGCGTTCCTTCACAGTTAAACTATGTGATCAAAACACGTTTTACGAATAAACATGGTTATGAAATAGAAAGTAAAAGAGGTGGCGGAGGATATATCCGAATCACTAAAATTGAAAATAAAGATGAAACTGGTTATATTAATCACTTACTTCAAATTATTGGCCCTTCTATTTCACAACAACAAGCGTACTATATTATAGATGGTTTATTAGAAAAGTCCTACATTACTGACAGAGAAGCAAAAATGATTAATGCAGTCATTGATAGAGAAACTTTAAAAATGGATATTGTAGCTAGAGATATTATTCGAGCTAACATTTTAAAACGTTTACTACCAATTATTAATTACTATTAAGGCGAGGTGATAACCGTGTTATGTGAAAATTGCCATTTAAATGAGGCAGAAGTAAAATTATCGGTTAAAGGCCAAGACGGTATACAAGAAAAGTGGGTATGTTCGACATGCGCACAAGGTGGTAACCCTTGGACTCAAGATAAGCAAATAGAAAGTCATCAAGACGATATTGAAGGTGCATTCGTTGTAAAGCAAATCTTACAACACCTTGCTTCTAAACATGGTATTAATTTTGATGAAATCACTTTTAAAGAAGCAAAGCGATGTCCAACTTGCCAAATGACTTTAAGAGATATAGCGCATGTAGGTAAATTTGGCTGTGCCGATTGTTATGACACATTTAAAGAAGACATTATAGATATAGTTAGGCGTGTCCAAGGTGGCCAATTTGAACATACCGGTAAAACGCCACACTCGTCTTATAAAAAGTTAGCTTTAAAAAAGCAAATTGAAGAAAAAACAAAATATTTAAATCATTTGATAGAAGAACAAGAATTTGAACAAGCTGCAGTAGTTAGGGATGAAATTAAAGCGTTAAAGACAGATAGCGAGGTGTCACGTGATGAGCGAAAAGGAAATTAATTCACATATTAGTGAATGGATGCGCGACGAAGTAGAACAACCTGTAGTAATGTCTTCAAGGATTAGACTTGCGCGTAACTTAGACAATCATGTACACCCACTGATGTATCCTTCCGAAAAAGAAGGCGAAAACGTCATTAATGAAGTTCAAGATGCGCTTCCCGAGTTAACGTTGCAAAGACTAGATACTATGGATCAGCAAAGCAAATACAAACTCGTTGCGAAACATCTTATAAGTCCTGAATTAATCAAACAACCTGCGGCGGCGGTACTGTTAAATGAAGACGAATCGTTAAGTTTAATGATTAACGAAGAAGACCATTTGCGTATTCAAGCAATGGGTAATGATTTATCGTTGCACACGTTATTTGAGAAGGCTTCTGAGGTAGATGACCAAATAGACCAAGAATTAGACATTAGTTTTGATGAAAGTTTAGGTTATTTAACAACTTGTCCGACTAATATTGGCACAGGTTTAAGAGCAAGCGTAATGCTCCACTTACCCGGACTATCAATCATGAAACGAATGAATCGCATTGCTCAGACCATAAATCGTTTTGGATTTACGATTAGAGGTATATATGGTGAAGGTTCACAAGTTTATGGTCATATTTATCAAATTTCTAATCAATTAACTTTAGGTAAAACAGAATTAGAAATTATAGATAGCTTAGCAGAAGTAGTGCAACAAATTATTAACGAAGAATTACAAATTCGTGAACAACTTAATCGCCATAATCATGTTGAAACGTTAGATAGAGTTTATCGTGCATTAGGCGTTTTGAAATATAGTAGACTGATCTCAATGGAAGAAGCATCTTTCAGATTGAGTGAAGTGAAATTAGGTATCGATTTAGGTTATATTGAACTAGAAGACTTTAAATTCAATGAATTAATGATAGCTATTCAATCTGCGTTTTTATTAGATAGTGAAGATGATGTATCAGTAAATGAAAAACGATCAAATATATTGAGAAAGCATATAAAATAGGAGGTCTCGTTTATGTTATTTGGAAGACTTACAGAACGTGCGCAGCGCGTATTAGCACATGCACAAGAAGAAGCAATTCGTTTGAACCATTCTAATATCGGTACGGAACATTTGCTTTTAGGTTTAATGAAAGAACCCGAAGGCATCGCAGCAAAAGTGTTAGAGTCATTCGATATTACTGAAGAAAAAGTAATCGAAGAAGTTGAAAAACTTATCGGTCATGGCCAAGAGCAAATGGGTGCATTGCACTACACGCCTAGAGCGAAAAAAGTAATCGAATTATCTATGGATGAAGCAAGAAAACTACACCACAATTTTGTCGGTACAGAACACATCTTATTAGGTTTAATTCGTGAAAATGAAGGCGTTGCTGCTCGCGTATTTGCCAACTTAGATTTAAATATTACCAAAGCACGTGCTCAAGTTGTTAAAGCGTTAGGTAGCCCTGAAATGAATAACAAAAATGCACAAGCAAATAAATCAAATAATACCCCAACGTTAGATGGTTTAGCACGTGATTTAACAGTGATCGCAAAAGACGGTACATTAGATCCTGTCATTGGCAGAAATAGTGAAATTACTCGTGTAATCGAAGTACTTAGTCGTCGTACTAAAAACAACCCAGTATTAATCGGTGAACCGGGTGTTGGTAAAACAGCGATTGCAGAAGGATTAGCACAAGCAATTGTTAATAATGAAGTACCTGAAACATTGAAAGATAAACGTGTTATGTCATTGGATATGGGTACAGTAGTTGCTGGTACTAAATATAGAGGCGAATTCGAAGAACGTTTGAAAAAAGTAATGGAAGAAATTCACCAAGCTGGTAACGTCATTCTATTTATTGACGAATTGCATACACTTGTAGGCGCTGGCGGTGCAGAAGGTGCAATCGATGCTTCTAATATCTTAAAACCAGCATTAGCCCGTGGTGAATTACAATGTATTGGCGCGACAACATTAGATGAATACCGTAAAAACATTGAAAAAGATGCGGCACTTGAACGTCGTTTCCAACCAGTTCAAGTCGACGAACCAACTGTTGAAGATACAGTAGAAATATTAAAAGGTTTACGTGATCGTTATGAAGCACATCACCGTATCAACATTTCAGATGAAGCGGTAGAAGCAGCAGTAAAATTAAGTAATCGTTATGTTTCTGATCGTTTCTTACCAGACAAAGCGATTGACTTAATTGATGAAGCGAGTTCAAAAGTAAGACTTAAAAGTCATACTACGCCACCAAATTTAAAAGAAATCGAACAACAAATTGAACAAGTTAAAAATGAAAAAGACGCTGCAGTACATGCACAAGAATTTGAAAATGCAGCTAACTTGAGAGATAAACAGACTAAACTAGAAAAACAATACGAAGAAGCTAACAACAATTGGAAAAACACACAAAATGGGGAAAGTACATCATTATCAGAAGAAGACATCGCAGAAGTTATTGCTGGATGGACTGGTATTCCATTAACGCGTATTAACGAAACAGAATCTCAACGTCTATTAAACTTAGAAGATTCTCTTCATGAAAGAGTTATTGGACAAAAAGAAGCTGTTAATTCAATTAGTAAAGCTGTTAGACGTGCGCGTGCCGGATTAAAAGATCCTAAACGTCCAATCGGTAGCTTTATCTTCTTAGGACCAACTGGTGTTGGTAAAACAGAATTAGCGCGTGCTTTAGCTGAGTCAATGTTTGGCGAAGAAGATGCGATGATTCGTGTAGACATGAGTGAATTCATGGAAAAACACGCTGTGAGTCGTTTAGTCGGAGCGCCTCCAGGCTACGTAGGTCATGATGATGGTGGTCAATTAACTGAAAAAGTTAGACGTAAACCATACTCAGTTATTCTATTTGATGAAATTGAAAAAGCACACCCTGATGTATTTAATATCTTGTTACAAGTGCTTGATGATGGACATCTTACAGATACAAAAGGTCGTCGTGTAGACTTCAGAAATACAGTGATTATTATGACTTCTAACGTCGGTGCACAAGAATTACAAGACCAACGTTTTGCTGGTTTCGGTGGCGCAGCAGAAGGCCAAGCATACGAAACGATTCGCAAGACAATGTTAAAAGAACTTAAAAATGCATTCCGTCCGGAATTCTTAAACCGTGTAGATGATACAATCGTCTTCCACAAACTAAACCAAGACGAATTAAAAGAAATCGTAACAATGATGGTTAATAAATTAACTGAACGCTTAACAGAACAAGATATTAATATCGAAGTTACTGAAAAAGCGAAAGAAAAAATTGCCGAAGAAGGATATGATCCTGAATACGGTGCAAGACCTTTAATTAGAGCGATTCAAAAAACTGTCGAAGATAACTTAAGTGAATTAATCTTAGACGGAAACAAAATTGAAGGTAAAGACGTCGTTATTAACCATGATGGTGAAGCATTTAAATACGACATCAAAAAGCGTAAAAAAACTAGCAAAACTAAAGAAACAACAGAATCATAATCTGTAAATAATGCACAGACTTAAATGAATGTGCGAATCAATGAACTATTCCTAATAATGTATGAGGATTAGGTAGAAATTGTTGATTTTAAGAGCCTGGGACGATGGCACTGAACCCCTAAATTGGGAGTTTAATAAAGAGACAATCGGCTAGGCTACTAACTTCCTGAATGCTATAGGAGATAAGTAGCCTAGTTTTTTGTTAAATTCTAAGTTTATTATAGTTTTCAATGTAAATTTACGACAATGTCTATTACAATGTCATTAAAGCTATTAAGCTCATTGTTTAGGTAGAATGTTTCACATTTTAGAGAGGAATGGAAGCATTCGATAGGGGCATTATCAGCTGGCGTTCCCATACGGGACATGCTTCTGGTAATGCCTTTTTCTTTGTTATTTAATGGTTCATTACCCTTGCCATATGCATACTGCTTTCCTATTTGTTGAGTCTAGGACATAATTCCGGGATAAATAGCCAGTAAATGAGTTTTTATGAATTCGTTTACTGGCTTCTTTATTTACAATAATACTAATTGTTGGCTCGCTTTCTTAGAGGAGAGCCTCAGCCTGCAGTTTTCAGCTTGTCCTGTTCTCTTATTAATTTGTATAAAACAAGAGTTTACAATAACTCGTAATTTGCGAATATGTTATCATTATTAAAATTAATTTTAGGACCTAAATATAAATTAATAAAACTAGCTTTTATGAATTAATTGTCTGTACATAAGCAAATGCTACAATGATTTTTAAATGGAATTGTATTTTGATTTGTCTTTAAAGAAAGAGAAGTATAAAATAGATTTGTTCTATATAAAGTTGGAGGTGCAAATTTGGCCAAAAAGAAAGTAATATATGAATGTATGGCATGTGGCTATCAATCTCCGAAATGGATGGGAAAATGTCCGAACTGCGGTGCATGGAATCAAATGGAAGAGAGTATAGCACAGAAAGAAAGCAGTCCGAAACATGGTGTGCGAAGTAAAGCGACATCATCTAAAGTGCAAAAATTAAATGAAGTTCGCCATGAAACGATGCCTAGAATTAAAAGTAAATCTGAAGAATTTAATAGAGTACTTGGTGGCGGTGTAGTCAGCGGCTCATTAGTTCTGATTGGTGGGGACCCAGGTATAGGGAAATCCACGCTATTATTACAAATCTGTGCTGCCTTATCTCAAGACTATAATATTTTATACATAACAGGTGAAGAATCTTTAAATCAAACGAAGTTAAGAGCCGAAAGATTAGAAGAGGACTCGAGTCAGTTAAATGTATTTGCAGAAACAGATTTAGAAATTATACATGAAACAGTAAAACAAATACAACCAGATATGATCGTTGTGGACTCGATTCAAACAATATTTCATCCAGAAATCAGTTCTGCCCCGGGTTCAGTGTCTCAAGTTAGAGAGAGTACCCAAAGTCTTATGAATATTGCTAAACAAATGAATATTGCTACATTTATCGTTGGCCATGTTACGAAAGAAGGGCAAATAGCGGGTCCACGTCTACTTGAACATATGGTTGATACGGTATTGTATTTTGAAGGTGATGAACACCATGCTTATCGTATTTTAAGAGCGGTGAAAAACCGTTTCGGTTCTACGAACGAGATGGGCATTTTTGAAATGAAACAGAGCGGATTGAAAGGTGTCAAAAACCCTTCTGAAATGTTTTTAGAAGAACGTTCGACAAATGTGCCAGGTTCTACGATTGTATCAACTATGGAAGGAACTAGACCATTATTGATTGAGGTACAAGCTTTAGTCACACCAACTACTTTTAACAATCCTAGACGAATGGCTACAGGCATCGATCACAATCGCTTAAGTTTATTAATGGCTGTATTAGAGAAAAAAGAAAACTATTTACTACAACAACAAGATGCATATATTAAAGTTGCAGGTGGGGTGCGTTTAACTGAACCTGCAGTTGACTTAGGTATTATAATAGCTACAGCATCAAGTTTTAAAGATAAGGCTGTTGATGGCTTGGACTGTTTTATAGGCGAAGTTGGACTTACTGGTGAAGTGCGACGCGTCTCTAGAATAGAACAACGCGTACAAGAAGCGGCTAAACTAGGATTTAAAAAAGTAATTATACCCGAAACAAATATCGGTGGTTGGACATTTCCAGACAATATTAAAGTCGTAGGCGTAAAAAGTGTCCACGAAGCTTTAAAACATGCTTTAAAAAACTAAGACAAATTAAACAAAATGACTCAATTCATAACGTTATAGATAGAGAACATTTTGCAGAAAGGAGATTACTAGTGTGAATATGGTAAAATTCATTGTAATCTTGTGCTATATTATTTTAGGTGCAAGTTTAGGTGTATATTTTATTCCAGCTATCACTACTGATGCTGGTTTAGGAGATATAGCGTTATTAACAAATAGCTATTTTACTGGTCTCATTGGTATTATTTTATTCTTTTTAATTTTTGGATGGTTTATTAATAAAATCACTTTAGGAATGAAAGAATTAGAGCAAACATTTATGCGTCAAAGCGCAGTAGAAATACTATTTGCGACGATTGGACTTATTATAGGCCTGTTAATTTCAGTAATGATATCATTTATTTTTCAAATTATCGGGAACAATGTCTTAAATCATTTTGTGCCAATTATTATTACTATTGTTTTAGGTTATTTAGGTTTCCAATTCGGATTGAAAAAGCGTGACGAAATGTTGCTTTTTTTACCTGAAAATATGGCGCGTTCAATGTCGATTAATGCAAGAAATGCTGTACCTAAAATTATTGATACAAGTGCGATTATAGATGGCCGAATTGTAGATATTATTAAATGTGGTTTTATAGATGGTGAAATTTTAATTCCACAAGGCGTTATTAATGAACTACAAATTGTGGCCGATGCGAATGATAGCGTTAAACGTGAAAAAGGACAACGAGGTTTGGATATTTTAAATGAACTGTATGATACAGATCACCCGACAAGAATTATTCATCCAACAAAAACGCATAGTGATATTGACGCGATGTTGATCAAATTAGCGCAACATTATAGAGCTCATGTGATAACAACAGATTTTAATTTAAATAAAGTTTGTCATGTACAAGGTATACAAGCATTAAATGTTAATGATTTATCTGAAGCAATTAAACCAAATGTGCATCAAGGCGATCGTTTTAGCTTATTGTTAACTAAAATGGGTAAAGAATCTGGCCAAGCTGTAGGTTATTTAGATGATGGCACGATGGTTGTTGTGGATAATGCTAAAAAACATATTGGCGAACATATTGATTTAGAAGTTATTAGCTTATTACAAACATCATCAGGTAGAATTATTTTTGCGAAGAAATTAGATACTATTTAATTATAAGATTTTATATAAAAAGGTTGTTATTACGATAATTTTTTTATATGAAATCTTATTTTAATGTAAAACGAAGCATGTTGTTATCAAAAATAGGTGCGACGTGCTACAATGGATAGCGAAAAATTGCTACTTATTTTGATTAAAGTTCAACTGAAGTATTTATCCTATGTTTTCTAGAAAAGAGTTAAGCAAAATGAGTCCAGCTATGGTATTATTAATTAGAAAAATATTAAAGGTCTGCATTATTAATATTATAAAGTGATAAATATTAATTTGAGTTGATACGCAAGTTTCAACTTTTTTGATGCGCCGTGAAACAGAAAAAGTTAAATTGGAGTGAACATAATGAGCGATCGTGTAAGAGTTAGATACGCACCTAGCCCAACAGGTTATTTGCATATTGGTAATGCTAGAACAGCATTATTTAACTATTTATTTGCCAAACATTATGATGGGGATTTTGTTATCCGTATTGAAGATACAGATAGTAAACGTAATTTAGAAGACGGAGAATCTTCACAATTTGAAAACTTGAAATGGTTAGGCATTGAATGGGATGAATCAATTGATAAAGATAAAGGATACGGTCCGTACCGTCAGTCTGAACGTGCTGAAATCTATAACCCATTAATTCAACAATTATTAGACGAAGATAAAGCTTACAAATGCTACATGACTGAAGATGAGTTAGAAGCTGAACGTGAAGAACAAATCGCACGTGGTGAAATGCCTAGATATGGTGGTAAACATGCACATTTAACTGAAGAAGAACGTCAACAATTTGAAGCTGAAGGTCGTAAACCATCGATTCGTTTCAGAGTTCCTAAAGATACTAGTTTTAAATTTGATGACATGGTTAAAGGTGAAATTTCATTCGATTCAAATAATATGGGTGATTGGGTAATCGTAAAAAAAGATGGCGTCCCAACATACAACTTTGCTGTAGCAATAGACGACCATTATATGGAAATTTCTGATGTTATTCGCGGTGATGACCATATTTCAAACACACCAAAGCAAATTATGATATATGAAACATTCGGTTGGGAGCCTCCACGTTTTGCACATATGTCATTAATTGTTAATGAAGAACGTAAAAAATTAAGTAAACGTGATGGGCAAATATTACAATTTATTGAGCAATATCGTGATTTAGGTTACCTACCTGAAGCTTTATTTAACTTTATAACATTGTTAGGTTGGTCTCCAGAAGGCGAAGACGAAATCTATTCTAAAGAACAATTCATTAAAATATTTGATGAAAAACGTTTATCAAAATCACCTGCTTTCTTTGATAAACAGAAGTTAGCATGGATTAACAACCAATACATGAAACAAAAAGATGCTGAAACTGTATTCGAACTTGCATTACCACATTTAATTAAAGCTGAATTATTACCAGAAAATCCTTCTGAAGATGATTTAGAGTGGGGACGTAAGTTAGTTGCGTTATATCAAAAAGAAATGAGCTATGCAGGTGAAATTGTACCGTTGTCAGAGATTTTCTTCCGCGATGAACAAGCTTTAGGCAAAGATGAACAAGAAATTTTAGACGGTGAACAAGTTCCTGAATTAATCAACCACTTATACGGTAAATTAGAAGCTTTAGAACCGTTTGAAGCGGCAGAAATTAAAAAGACAATTAAAGAAGTACAAAAAGAAACAGGTATTAAAGGTAAACAATTGTTTATGCCTATCCGAGTTGCTGTCACTGGACAAATGCATGGACCAGAACTACCAAATACGATTGAAGTACTTGGTAAAGACAAAGTTTTATCAAGACTTAAAAAATATTTATAATGATTACAAAGTGGTACGTGTTGTAACTTGAAAATTTACAACAAACGACTTATGATTAATATTAAATAACAGAGGATTAGTAAATAATTGGCAGTGTTTAGAGAGTGTGCGGTTGCTGCAAGTACATCACTGCGATTATGGAATGCACCTTTGTGTCTTTATAATTAAATAAGATAAATGAGCGTATACTAGTTAACAGTTTGAATTTTTATAGTTATTCAAGCTATCACTATTATAAAAAAGAGTGGAACCGTGCAAAAGCACCTCTAACATAAATTGTTGGGGTGCTTTTTTTAGTAGGGAGGAAATATACCTTGTTTAAAGTAATAAAAAGAATGAAAGACGATATTAATATGGTGTTTGAGCAAGATCCCGCAGCAAAAACGACATTTGAAGTTGTGACGTCATATGCCGGTTTACATGCGATATGGAGCCATTTAATAGCGCATGAATTATACAAAAAGAAAAAATATGTCATCGCCAGACTGATTTCTCAAGTAGCGCGTTTCTTTACGGGTATCGAAATTCATCCAGGTGCAGAAATAGGAAAACGTCTATTTATCGATCATGGAATGGGCGTAGTCATCGGAGAAACATGTAGAATCGGTAATAATGTTACTATCTATCAAGGTGTCACTTTAGGTGGTACTGGTAAAGAAAAAGGGAAAAGACATCCTGATATTGGCGACAATGTATTGATTGCAGCAGGTGCGAAGGTTTTAGGTAATATCCAAATTGATTCAGATGTGAATATTGGTGCTAATTCTGTAGTTTTAACTTCTGTTCCAAGTTATTCAACAGTAGTAGGTATTCCAGGTCATATCGTTAAACAAGATGGTAAACGTATTGGTAAAACATTTGATCATTTAAATTTACCAGACCCTATTTATGAGCAAATGAAAGAATTAGAGCGTCAGTTAGAGAAAACAAGAAACGGAGAGATACAAGATGATTACATTATATAATACACTTACACGTCAAAAAGAGACGTTTGAGCCTATTGAGCCGGGCAAAGTTAAAATGTACGTGTGTGGGCCAACGGTTTATAACTATATTCATATAGGAAATGCACGCCCGGCTATTGTTTATGATGTCGTACGTAGATATTTTGAATATCAAGGCTATGAAGTGATCTATGTATCTAACTTTACGGATGTTGATGATAAATTAATCAACCGCTCTAAAGAATTAAATGAACCTGTAGAAACGATTGCTGAACGTTATATTAATGCTTTCTATGAAGATACTGGTGCGTTGAATGTAAGAAGAGCAACTGCTAACCCACGAGTGATGAACCATATGGATGATATTATTCAATTTATTCAAGATTTAGTGGACGAAGGATATGCTTATGTTAGCGGTGGAGATGTTTATTATAGAACGCGTAAATTTGAAGACTATGGTAAATTAAGCCACCAGTCTTTAAATGATTTGAAAGTTGGCGCACGTATTGAGCAAGGCGAGCAAAAAGAGGATGCTTTAGACTTCACTTTATGGAAAGCCGCAAAAGAAGGTGAAATAAGCTGGGATAGTCCGTTTGGTAAAGGTCGTCCGGGTTGGCATATTGAGTGTTCAGTTATGGCTTATAAAGAACTTGGCGCTACGATGGATATTCACGCAGGTGGTACAGACTTACAATTCCCTCACCACGAAAATGAAATTGCACAATCTGAAGCACATAACCATGCAACATTTGCTAATTACTGGATGCATAATGGCTTTATTAATATTGATAATGAAAAGATGAGTAAGTCGTTAGGTAATTTTGTACTTGTACATGACATTATTAAAGAGATTGATCCTGATGTGTTACGTTTCTTTATGATTAGTGTACACTACCGTAGTCCTATAAACTATAATATGGAATTAGTTAACGCAGCGAAAAATGGATTAGAACGTATACGTAATAGTTACAAAGCAATAATAGAACGTGCAGAAATAGCTACTGACGTAACAGATCAAAATGATTATATTGCAGAAATCAATAATATATTAGCTCAATTTGAAGCAGTGATGAACGATGACTTTAATACAGCCAATGCGATTACGGCTTGGTTTGAATTAACAAAACTAGCTAATAAATTTGTATTAGAGAACACGACTTCATTAGCAGTGCTTGAAAGATTTAAAGAAGTTTATCAAATATTTAGCGATGTGTTAGGTGTACCACTTGTTGGACAAGAAGCGGAAGTGTTATTAGATGAAGATATCGAGGCGCTTATTGAAGAACGTAATGAGGCAAGAAAAAATAAAGACTTCGCTAGAGCTGATGAAATACGTGACTCACTTAAAGAACAAAACATCGTTTTAGAAGATACGCCTCAAGGTGTGAGGTTTAAACGTGGATAAAGCCAATGCAAAATTATTAAATCCTTTAACTTTAGCTTATATGGGTGATGCAGTTCTAGATCAACATGTACGTACTTACATTGTTTTGAAACTTAAAAGTAAACCTAATAGATTACACCAACTCTCTAAAACTTATGTATCAGCTAAAAGCCAGGCGCAAACTTTGGAAACACTAATGACAATGAAATGGTTTACTGAAGAAGAATTAGACATTGTTAGACGTGGTCGTAACGCTAAAAGTTATACTAAGGCGAAGAACACAGATATTCAAACTTATAAAAAAAGCACAGCTTTAGAAGCGATAATTGGCTACTTATATTTAGAGCGTCATAACGAAAGATTAGAGCGATTATTAACAACAATAGTAAATATAGTAGATGAAAGGGCGTAATAATTTGGAAGACATTGTCATCGTTGGTCGTCATGCTGTTAAAGAAGCTATTGTCTCAGGACATACTATAAATAAAATTTTGATTCAAGAAGGCGTAAAGAAACAACAATTGAGTGAGATTTTAAAAAAAGCAAAAAACGATAAACTTATAGTTCAAACCGTACCGAAATCTAAATTGGATAATCTAGCAGATGCACCTCACCAAGGTGTTGCAGCACTAGTAGCACCTTATGAATATGCTGATTTCGACAATTTTTTAACGGCGCAACAAAATAAAGAACAATTATCGACAGTACTTATATTAGATGGACTAGAAGACCCACATAATTTAGGATCAATTATACGTACTGCCGACGCTTCAGGTGTTGATGGCATTATTATTCCTAAACGTCGTTCCGTTGCGTTAACACAAACTGTAGTGAAAGCAAGTACAGGTGCTATCCAACACGTTCCCGTTATGCGTGTGACAAATCTAGCTCAAACAATTGAAACATTAAAAGAAAAAGGCTATTGGGTTGCTGGTGCAGAAGCGGATAATGCGACGGATTATCGTCAATTAGATGCTGGGATGCCAATAGCCATCGTCATTGGTAGTGAAGGTCAAGGAATGAGCAGACTTGTAAAAGATAAATGCGATTTTTATATCAAGATTCCTATGGTAGGGCATGTAAATAGCCTAAATGCGTCTGTAGCAGCTAGTTTAATGATGTATGAGGTTTATCGTAAGCGGAATCAGATAGGAGATAACTAATGAAGTCTCGTTATTTAATCATTGATGGTTATAACATGATAGGGCAGTCTACTGAATTGAGTAAACTGTCCCAAGAGAATTTAGAAGAAGCTCGAGAAAGTTTGCTCACTACCATTGCTAATTATAGTGCTGTAATCGCAGATGAGGTATTATGTGTATTTGATGCTTATGAACAGTCAGGCATGCAAACTGAATATATGTATCATGGTGTTAAAGTCGTTTTTACGAAGGAGAAAGAAACAGCAGATAGCTATATCGAAAAATATGTGTATGATTTATACGATAAATACACTACTCATATTACAGTTGTGACGAGTGATATGAGCGAACAACATGCCATATTTGGCACGGGGGCCTATAGAATTTCATCTAGAGAAATGTGGCGAGATTTAAAAGAGAGCGAAGTGACAATCTCTAAGTCGCTTGATGGCTTTAAAGAACGCAAGCCACGTACGCGAATTGAACTGTCGAATGATATATTGGAAGAATTCGAGAAAATTAGACGTGGCGATCGTAAAAAAGACTAATTTAGCACTATTGATTTAACATATGAATCTATGTATGATGTCTATACTTTTAAGAAAGGACATTACATATGATTCGTAATAAAACAACAAAAGACTATGAGCAACAAAGTGAGTTACGTATTGATGATTGTATAGATTTAGAAGACTACTTAAATAAGATAGAACCTAAGATTAGACAAAAACTAAATCACTACGCAATTGATTGTCATGTACAAGATGATTTATATCAAGAAGTAGTAGTTAAAATATTTTTAGCTATAAGTAAATTTGACTTCCGTCGATCAACGCCGTTTGAGCATTATATTAGTAAAATAGTAAAGTCGGTAAAATATGATTATTTGCGCAGACGGATGAATCAGTATCATAAACAAGAAATGCTAATTAATGAATATAAAGTAGAATATAATTATTTCAAACACTATCATATAGTGGAGCAGCAAGTACTCAATGATGAAATAGCAAGACACATTAAGCAAAGTTTATCTATACTAAGTGATTTTGAGTGTGTGGTTGTTACGTTTTTATTGCAAGGGTACACGCCACAAGAAATGGCTCGGAAATTAAATGTTAACAATAAAAATATTTATAATGCTATACAACGGTGTAAAATAAAACTCCGAAAAAAATTAATGTTACATAAGAATAATTAAGTAGCACTTACAATGATAAAAAAGCGTTGCTTACTTCGTTAGGAAAAAGCTGAGGTTTGACATTTATCATGCTATTTATGTATAGTATACTGGTATTATAATGAATAAGGTGAAGTCTAGTGAAAAAAGTACCGCTTAGTTGCGAAGAATGTGGTAACCGAAATTACAACGTTCCAAAGCAAGATGATTCTACGATAAGGCTAACTTTGAAAAAGTATTGCCCAAGATGTAATGCGCATACCGTGCACAAAGAATCTAAATAAAATTGAAATGTTTTTATCTACTTGGTTTAATAAATAGCGCAGTTAGATGATAATTTAAGATAGAATTGAGATGGAGGTCTGTAATATGGCTAAAAAAGAAAATTTCTTCCAAGGCGTTAAGTCAGAGATGGAAAAAACAAGTTGGCCTACAAAAGAGGAATTGTTTAAATACACAGTTATTGTAGTAGCAACAGTAGTATTCTTCTTAGCTTTCTTCTATGCCTTAGATTTAGGAATTGGCAGAATCATAGAAATAATTAAATAATAAGGAGTGACGACATGTCTGAAGAAGTTGGCGCAAAGCATTGGTATGCAGTGCATACGTATTCTGGATATGAGAATAAGGTTAAAAAGAATTTAGAGAAACGTGTAGAATCTATGAATATGACTGAACAAATTTTTAGAGTTGTCATACCAGAAGAAGAAGAAACGCAAGTGAAAGATGGTAAAGCAAAGACATTAACTAAAAAAACATTCCCTGGTTATGTATTAGTTGAATTAGTAATGACTGATGAATCATGGTATGTAGTAAGAAATACACCAGGAGTAACTGGGTTTGTCGGTTCTGCTGGATCTGGTTCTAAACCGAATCCATTATTGCCTGATGAAGTGCGCTTCATTTTAAAACAAATGGGCTTAAAAGAAAAAACGATCGATGTAGAAGTTGAAGTTGGTGAACAAGTTACTATTAAATCTGGACCTTTTGCGAATCAAGTGGGTGAGGTTCAAGAAATTGAAGCCGATAAATTCAAACTTACTGTATTAGTAGACATGTTTGGTAGAGAAACTCCTGTCGAAGTAGAATTTGATCAAATCGAAAAATTATAATAAAAGAAATCATAACATCAGCTGGAAATTAGCAAAATTACTATTGCTTTATATTCTTAGTTGATGTTATAATACTGTGGTCGCGCTTAAGAGCGTTTCATTTCGTCACGAAATGTTGAAGAGTGGGAGGGCAAAACTTAGTCCTATGACCACATCACGATATCAAGGAGGTGCACATCGTGGCTAAAAAAGTAGAAAAAGTAGTTAAATTACAAATTCCTGCAGGTAAAGCAAATCCAGCACCACCAGTTGGACCAGCGTTAGGTCAAGCAGGTGTGAACATTATGGGATTCTGTAAGGAATTCAACGCACGTACTCAAGAGGATGCAGGTTTAATCATTCCAGTAGAAATCAGTGTATATGAAGATCGTTCATTTACATTCGTTACTAAAACACCACCTGCGCCAGTACTACTTAAAAAAGCAGCTGGAGTTGAAAAAGGTTCAGGTGAACCAAACAAAAACAAAGTTGCTTCAGTAACTAAAGATCAAGTACGCGAAATTGCTAACACTAAAATGCAAGACTTAAACGCTGCAGACGAAGAAGCAGCAATGCGTATTATCGAAGGTACTGCTCGTAGTATGGGTATAACTGTAGACTAATTAATAACATTGATATTATAACGATAAATTATTATAGCAGATAACAATAGCTATAGATTATTTATGGCTTGATGAATGAATGAGGCAATACCTTGTGATTCTCAGTAAATGTTGTCTGCTCTTAACTTGTGTAAACAAGTAAACGTGGGAGGAAATTCCGCTAAAACCACTAAAGGAGGAACTTAAAATGGCTAAGAAAAGTAAAAAGTATCAAGAAGTAGCTAGTAAAATCGATCGCCAAAAACACTATAGTGTTGAAGAAGCGGTTGCATTAGCTAAAGAAACAAGTATTGCTAACTTTGATGCTTCGGTTGAAGTAGCATTTCGTTTAGGCATTGATACACGTAAAAATGATCAACAAATCCGTGGAGCGGTAGTATTACCAAACGGTACAGGTAAATCACAACGTGTATTAGTATTTGCTAAAGGTGACAAAGCAACAGAAGCAGAAGAAGCAGGAGCAGATTATGTAGGCGAAGGCGACTATGTAACTCAAATCCAACAAGGTTGGTTCGACTTCGATGTAGTTGTTGCTACACCAGACATGATGGGTGAAGTTGGTAAATTAGGTCGTGTATTAGGACCTAAAGGTTTAATGCCAAACCCTAAAACTGGAACTGTTACAATGGATGTGAAAAAAGCCGTTGAAGAAATTAAAGCTGGTAAAGTTGAATATCGTGCTGAAAAAGCTGGTATTGTCCACGCTTCAATTGGTAAAACTTCATTCGATACAGATAAACTAGTAGAAAACTTTAAAGCTTTACAAGATGTTTTAACAAAAGCTAAACCATCTTCAGCTAAAGGGACTTACTACAAATCTGTTAACGTAACTACAACAATGGGCCCTGGTATCAAAGTTGATACTTCAAGCTTCAAATTGTAATTTCATACAAAAATAATTATAGACTGGAAGATTTTCTTTCAGTCTATAAATAAATATTGACTTATTAACGTAAACGAGTTATATTTGTTTATGTGATTATTTTACCTAAGACAGTAGGAGTTATACGTAACTTAAAAATTATCCTACCGAGGCTAAAATTGACTTGAACGTGAAGATTAAACTTTCAAGCACTTTTTGCCGTGGGTAGAAAGTGCTTTTTTTATTGATTATTGGTTGTTACATACACTTGTATTGCCAATATCAAAATTAAAAGCACCAAAATTAAACTATATGGAGGTGTCTAAATGTCTGCTATCATTGAAGCAAAACAACAACATGTTGATGTTATAGCTGATCAACTTAAAAACTCAGTTTCAACTGTTATCGTTGACTATCGTGGTTTAAGCGTATCTGAAGTAACAGAATTACGTAACCAATTACGTGAAGCTGGCGTGGAATACAAAGTATACAAAAATACTATGGTACGTCGTGCAGCTGAAAAAGCAGGTATTGAAGGTTTAGACGAATTTTTAGTTGGACCTACAGCTGTTGCTACTTCAACTGAAGATGTTGTTGCGCCAGCAAAAGTACTTGCAGGATTCGCAAAAGAACATGATGCGTTAGAAATTAAGACAGGCGTTATGGAAGGTAACTTAATCTCAGCTGAAGAAGTTAAAACAGTTGGTTCTTTACCAAATCACGACGGTCTTGTATCTATGCTTTTATCTGTATTACAAGCTCCAGTACGCAACTTCGCTTATGCGGTTAAAGCTGTTGGAGAACAACAAGAAGAAGAAAGCGCTGAATAATCGCGCAAAAATATTAAATTAACGGAGGAATATTAAAATGGCTAATCAAGAACAAATCATTGAAGCAATTAAAGAAATGTCAGTATTAGAATTAAACGATTTAGTAAAAGCAATTGAAGAAGAATTTGGTGTAACTGCAGCGGCTCCAGTAGCAGCTGGCGGTGCTGCAGGTGGCGCTGACGCTGCTGCTGAACAAACTGAATTTAACGTTGAGTTAACTTCAGCTGGTTCATCTAAAATCAAAGTTGTTAAAGCTGTTAAAGAAGCAACTGGCTTAGGCTTAAAAGATGCTAAAGAATTAGTAGACGGAGCTCCAAGTGTAGTTAAAGAAGGTTTATCTAAAGAAGATGCTGAAGAACTTAAATCTCAATTAGAAGAAGTTGGCGCTTCAGTAGAATTAAAATAATTCTAGCCTTAATACTCAAAAATAATTTTATATTGCAGTAACAAGGATGTTTCACTATTTAAGTATACACCTTGCAGTCTAAGATTTTGAGAAGTGAAAACCCCGTTATAGATATAACGGGGTTTTATCTTTTTGTATATATAGTTATTTCAAAGAGTCGAACGACGTAAGATATTATATCATTCATGTAACGATGAATAATTAAGAGGTGAAGTCATGAGTCATTATTATGATGAAAATCCTGAAATTGAAAGTGACGAAATAACATTTACATACTCCTATGATCAACATAACTTGAAATTAACTACCGACAGTGGCGTATTTTCAAAAGGAAAGATTGATTTTGGTTCCGATTTATTAATTAGAACTTTTTTAAAATCTAACCCGCCAGGCCCTAAAAAGAAAATAGTCGATGTAGGGTGTGGATATGGCCCGATTGGCTTGATGATTGCTAAATGTGCGCCACATCATGAGGTTGCAATGGTAGATGTTAATGAACGAGCACTAGCTTTAGCTAAAAAGAATAAAAAAAGCAATCATATAGATAATGCGGGAATTTTTAAAAGCGATGGCTTAACACAAACGATTGATAACAATTATGATGCCATTGTTACTAATCCACCAATAAGAGCTGGAAAACAAGTCGTGCATCGTATATTAGAAGACGCTTATAGCAAATTAAATAATGATGGATCCTTGTATGTTGTAATTCAAAAAAAGCAAGGTATGCCATCTGCGAAGAAGAAAATGGAAGAAACTTTTAGTAACGTTGAAGTTGTTGACAAAAGTAAAGGATATTACATTTTGAAAAGTGTGAAGGTTGATTTCGAAGTGTAATTCTGATATAGTTATAGAATGTAAAAATTTATGTTCAATAAGTGTGTACTTTTATCAATCATACAACAATGCAAATTGTAAATATAGTAAATCGAAAATGGTGTCATAAGGAGTGCTACCGTTTTCTTTTTGTCTTATTATATTGAGTAATTTGTTAAAAGTAAACACACAATTTTTGAGGGGTGAATCTGTTTGGCAGGTCAATTTGTCCAATATGGAAGACATCGTAAACGTAGAAACTACGCTAGAATTTCAGAGGTTTTAGAATTACCGAACTTAATCGAAATCCAAACGAAATCATATGAATGGTTTTTAGAAGAAGGATTACTAGAAATGTTCCGCGACATTTCACCAATTGAAGATTTCACTGGAAATCTATCATTAGAGTTTGTTGATTATAGACTTGGTGAACCGAAATACGATTTAGAAGAATCAAAAAACCGCGATACAACTTATGCGGCACCGCTACGCGTCAAAGTTCGTTTAATCATTAAAGAAACTGGCGAAGTGAAAGAACAAGAAGTATTTATGGGTGATTTCCCATTAATGACAGACACAGGTACATTTGTAATCAACGGTGCTGAACGTGTTATCGTATCACAATTAGTTCGTTCACCATCCGTTTATTTCAATGAAAAATTAGACAAAAATGGTCGTACAAATTATGATGCAACAATTATTCCAAACCGTGGTGCATGGTTAGAATATGAAACAGATGCAAAAGACGTTGTGTACGTGCGTATTGATAGAACGAGAAAATTACCTTTAACAGTTCTTTTAAGAGCTTTAGGTTTCTCAACAGATCAAGAAATCATTGAATTACTTGGTGACAATGAATACTTGCGTAACACATTAGAAAAAGATGGCACAGAAAATACTGACCAAGCTTTATTAGAAATTTATGAACGTTTACGTCCTGGCGAGCCACCTACAGTAGAAAATGCAAAAAGCTTATTATACTCACGTTTCTTCGATCCGAAACGTTATGATTTAGCGAGTGTAGGTCGTTACAAAGCAAACAAAAAATTACATTTAAAACATCGTTTATTCAATCAAAAATTAGCTGAACCCATCGTTAATGCTGAAACTGGTGAAATAGTAGCTGAAGAAGGCATTGTTTTAGACCGTCGTAAAATTGATGAAATTATGGATGTTTTAGAATCTAATGCCAACAGCGAAGTTTATGAATTAGAAGGCACTGTAATTGATGAGCCTGTTGAAATCCAATCTATTAAGGTTTATGTTCCTAATGATGAAGAAGGGCGTAAAACAACAGTAATTGGTAATGCATTCCCTGATTCAGAGGTTAAATGTATAACACCAGCAGACATCATTGCTTCAATGTCATACTTCTTTAACTTATTAAGTGGTATTGGTTTCACTGATGATATTGACCATTTAGGTAACCGTCGTCTACGTTCAGTAGGTGAATTGTTACAAAACCAATTCCGTATTGGTTTATCAAGAATGGAACGTGTTGTAAGAGAAAGAATGTCTATTCAAGATACTGACTCAATTACACCACAACAATTAATCAATATTCGTCCGGTTATCGCTTCTATCAAAGAATTCTTTGGAAGCTCACAATTATCACAATTCATGGACCAAGCTAACCCATTAGCTGAGTTAACGCATAAACGTCGTCTATCTGCGCTTGGACCTGGTGGTTTAACTCGTGAACGTGCTCAAATGGAAGTGCGTGACGTTCACTATTCTCACTATGGTCGTATGTGTCCAATCGAAACGCCAGAGGGCCCAAACATTGGACTTATCAACTCATTATCAAGTTATGCACGTGTTAATGAATTTGGCTTTATCGAAACACCATACCGTAAAGTTGATTTAGAAACTAATTCAATTACAGATCAAATTGACTATTTAACAGCTGATGAAGAAGATAGCTATGTGGTAGCACAAGCAAACTCTAAATTAGATGAAAATGGTCGTTTCTTAGACGATGAAGTAGTTTGTCGTTTCCGTGGTAACAACACAGTTATGGCGAAAGAAAAAATGGACTACATGGATGTATCACCAAAACAAGTCGTATCGGCTGCGACAGCATGTATTCCTTTCTTAGAAAACGATGACTCTAACCGTGCCTTAATGGGTGCGAACATGCAACGTCAAGCAGTACC
The DNA here is from genome assembly GCF_032139365.1 of Staphylococcus kloosii. Classification (GTDB taxonomy): domain Bacteria; phylum Bacillota; class Bacilli; order Staphylococcales; family Staphylococcaceae; genus Staphylococcus; species Staphylococcus kloosii_A. Next base: position 41,760 of record NZ_JAVTDB010000019.1, on the reverse strand, counting down.
ATTGATGAACCCTGAATCACCATTTGTTGGTACAGGTATGGAACACGTTGCCGCTCGTGACTCAGGTGCTGCAATTATTGCTAAGCATAAAGGCCGCGTTGAGCACGTTGAATCTAATGAAATCTTAGTACGTCGATTAATCGAAGAAGACGGCAAAGAATACGAAGGCGAATTAGATCGTTACCCATTATCTAAATTCAAGCGTTCTAACACTGGTACTTGTTATAACCAAAGACCAATCGTTGCAGCAGGTAATGTTGTAACTAAAGGCGAAATCTTAGCGGATGGACCTTCTATGGAACTAGGCGAAATGGCATTAGGCCGCAACGTTGTTGTAGGTTTCATGACATGGGACGGTTATAACTATGAAGATGCTGTAATTATGAGTGAACGTCTTGTTAAAGATGACGTATATACTTCAATTCATATTGAAGAATACGAATCAGAGGCGCGTGACACTAAATTAGGACCTGAAGAAATCACAAGAGATATTCCTAATGTTTCTGATAGTGCATTGAAAAACTTAGATGAACGAGGCATTGTTTACGTTGGTGCTGAAGTTAATGATGGTGACATCTTAGTAGGTAAAGTAACGCCTAAAGGTGTAACCGAATTAACTGCTGAAGAACGCCTATTACATGCAATCTTTGGTGAAAAAGCAAGAGAAGTTCGTGATACTTCACTACGTGTACCTCATGGTGCAGGCGGTATTGTACTTGATGTTAAAGTATTTAATCGTGAAGAAGGAGACGACACTTTATCTCCTGGTGTAAACCAATTAGTACGTGTATATATCGTTCAAAAACGTAAAATTCATGTTGGTGACAAAATGTGTGGTCGTCACGGTAACAAAGGTGTCATTTCTAAAATAGTTCCTGAAGAAGACATGCCTTATTTACCAGACGGTACGCCAATTGACATCATGTTAAATCCACTAGGTGTGCCATCACGTATGAACATCGGACAAGTACTTGAACTACACTTAGGTATGGCTGCTAAAAATCTAGGCATTCATGTTGCATCTCCAGTATTTGATGGTGCTAACGATGAAGACGTTTGGTCTACGATTGAAGAAGCAGGCATGGCTAGAGATGGTAAAACTGTCCTTTATGATGGCCGTACTGGTGAACCATTCGACAACCGTATTTCAGTTGGTGTAATGTACATGCTTAAACTTGCTCACATGGTTGATGACAAGTTACATGCGCGTTCAACTGGACCATATTCACTTGTAACGCAACAACCACTTGGCGGTAAAGCTCAATTTGGTGGACAACGTTTCGGTGAAATGGAAGTATGGGCACTTGAAGCTTACGGTGCTGCTTATACGTTACAAGAAATCTTAACTTATAAATCTGACGATACAGTAGGTCGTGTTAAAACTTACGAATCAATCGTTAAAGGTGAAAATATCACTAAACCAAGTGTTCCTGAATCATTCCGCGTATTGATGAAAGAATTACAAAGTTTAGGATTAGACGTTAAGATTATGGACGAACATGATAATGAAATTGACATGCATGATAACGAAGATGAAGATGCTACAGAGCGCAAAGTTGATTTACAACAAAAAGATGCGCCAGAATCTCAAAAAGAAATCACTGACTAATTGCATTTAAGTTTTAATAGCTATGCAATTGAGCAATGAGGCAATTCATTAATAGTATTTAGCTTAAATTACACTATTGAATGATTGCCTTTAGCTCACTTGCACACTATTGATCGATATAAGCTAATCAATCAATTTGCACAGTAATCTAAATTGAAGGAGGTAGGCTCCTTGATTGATGTAAATAATTTCCATTATATGAAAATAGGACTTGCTTCACCTGAAAAAATCCGCTCATGGTCATTTGGGGAAGTTAAAAAGCCAGAAACAATTAACTATCGTACGTTAAAACCAGAAAAAGATGGTCTTTTCTGTGAAAGAATATTCGGACCTACTAAAGACTGGGAATGTAGTTGTGGTAAATATAAACGTGTCCGTTATAAAGGCATGGTTTGTGACAGATGTGGTGTCGAAGTAACTAAATCTAAAGTACGTCGTGAAAGAATGGGTCATATCGAACTAGCTGCACCTGTTTCTCACATTTGGTACTTTAAAGGTATTCCAAGTCGTATGGGACTATTGTTAGATATGTCTCCTAGAGCTTTAGAAGAAGTAATTTACTTCGCGTCTTACGTACTTGTTGATCCAGGTCCAACTGGATTAGAGAAGAAAACGTTACTATCTGAAGCTGAATTCAGAGAATACTATGATAAATTCCCTGGGCAATTTAATGCCAAAATGGGTGCGGAAGGTATTAAAGAATTATTAGAAGAAATCGACTTAGACGAAGAACTTAAACAATTGCGTGATGAATTAGAATCAGCAACTGGTCAAAGACTAACTCGTGCAATTAAACGATTAGAAGTAGTTGAGTCATTCAGACATTCTGGTAACAATCCAGCTTGGATGATTTTAGATGTACTTCCAATCATCCCACCTGAAATCAGACCAATGGTTCAATTAGATGGTGGACGTTTTGCTACAAGTGATTTAAACGATTTATACCGCCGTGTTATTAACCGTAATAATCGTTTGAAACGTTTATTAGATTTAGGTGCACCTGGCATCATCGTTCAAAATGAAAAACGTATGTTGCAAGAAGCTGTGGACGCATTAATCGACAATGGTCGTCGTGGCCGTCCAGTAACTGGTCCAGGTAACCGTCCGTTAAAATCACTTTCTCATATGTTAAAAGGTAAACAAGGTCGTTTCCGTCAAAACTTACTTGGTAAACGTGTTGACTATTCAGGTCGTTCGGTTATTGCAGTAGGACCAAGCTTGAAAATGTACCAATGTGGTTTACCAAAAGAAATGGCTTTAGAATTATTCAAACCATTTATCATGAAAGAACTTGTACAACGTGAGATTGCTACTAACATTAAAAATGCGAAAAGCAAAATCGAACGTATGGACGATGAAGTATGGGATGTATTAGAAGACGTTATCGTTGAACATCCGGTATTACTTAATCGTGCGCCAACGCTTCACAGACTAGGTATTCAAGCATTTGAACCTACACTCGTTGAAGGTCGTGCAATCCGTTTACACCCACTTGTTACTACAGCTTATAACGCTGACTTTGATGGTGACCAAATGGCTGTTCACGTACCTTTATCAAAAGAAGCGCAAGCTGAAGCACGTATGTTAATGTTAGCAGCACAAAATATCTTAAACCCTAAAGATGGTAAACCAGTTGTTACGCCATCACAGGATATGGTATTAGGTAACTACTACTTAACATTAGAACGTAAAGATGCTGTAAATACTGGTACTATCTATAATGATACAAACGAAGTATTAAAAGCATACGCAAACGGTTATGTTCACTTACACACACGTATTGGTGTACATGCGCGTTCATTTAACAACCCAACATTTACAGAAGAGCAAAACAACAAAATTTTAACTACATCTGTTGGTAAAGTCATATTCAATGAAATCATTCCTGATTCATTTGCTTATATTAACGAACCAACACAAGCAAACTTAGAAGATAAAACGCCTGATAAATATTTCGTATCTGCAACTGAACTTGGTGAAGGCGGATTAGCGGAATACTTTGAAGATAAAGACCTTATTGAACCATTCAACAAAAAATTCTTAGGTAATGTCATTGCTGAAGTGTTCAACCGCTTTAGCATCACTGATACATCTATGATGCTTGATAGAATGAAAGATTTAGGTTTCAAATTCTCTTCTAAAGCTGGTATCACTGTTGGTGTATCTGACATCGTTGTATTACCAGATAAGAAAGATATCTTAGACGAACACGATGAATTAGTTGAAAAAGTAACTAAACAATTTAACCGTGGTTTAATCACTGAAGATGAACGTTATAACAGAGTCGTTGAAATTTGGACTGATGCCAAAGACCAAATTCAAGGCGAGTTAATGCAATCATTAGAAAAAACAAACCCGATCTTCATGATGAGTGACTCTGGTGCCCGTGGTAACGCGTCTAACTTTACACAGTTAGCCGGTATGCGTGGACTTATGGCTGCACCTTCTGGTAAGATTATTGAATTGCCAATCACATCATCATTCCGTGAAGGCTTAACAGTGTTAGAATACTTCATCTCTACTCACGGTGCGCGTAAAGGTCTTGCCGATACAGCACTTAAAACTGCCGATTCAGGTTACCTTACTCGTCGTCTTGTTGATGTTGCACAAGATGTTATCGTACGTGAAGAAGATTGCGGAACTGACCGTGGTTTACTTGTTTCAGATATTCGAGAAGGTACTGAAATGATCGAACCATTTATCGAACGTATTGAAGGACGTTATTCTAAAGAAACAATTCGTCATCCAGAAACTGACGAAATTATTATTCGTCCGGATGAATTAATCACAGCAGACATCGCTAAACAAATTACTGATGTAGGTATCGAACAAATGTACATCCGTTCAGCATTTACATGTAACACTAGACATGGTGTATGTGAAAAATGTTACGGTAAAAACCTTGCTACAGGTGAAAAAGTTGAAGTTGGTGAAGCAGTTGGTACAATTGCTGCCCAATCAATCGGTGAACCTGGTACGCAGCTTACAATGCGTACATTCCATACTGGTGGTGTAGCAGGAAGCGATATCACTCAAGGTCTTCCTCGTATCCAAGAGATTTTTGAAGCGCGTAATCCTAAAGGACAAGCGGTTATTACAGAAATCGAAGGTGTCGTAGAAGATATTAAATTAGCTAAAGACCGTCAACAAGAAATTGTGATTAAAGGTAGTAATGAAGTTAGATCATATCTTGCTTCAGGTACTTCAAGACTTAAAGTAGAAATTGGCCAAAGCGTAGAACGTGGTGAAGTATTAACTGAAGGTTCAATCGAACCTAAGAACTACTTATCAGTTGCTGGCTTAAATGCTACTGAAAGTTACTTATTAAAAGAAGTACAAAAAGTTTACCGTATGCAAGGTGTTGAAATCGATGATAAACACGTTGAAGTTATGGTAAGACAAATGTTACGTAAAGTACGTATCATTGAAGCGGGTGACACTAAACTATTACCTGGTTCATTAGTAGATATTCACAACTTTACTGATGCTAACCGTGAAGCGTTTAAAGATCGTAAACGCCCAGCAACAGCTAAACCAGTATTATTAGGTATTACGAAAGCATCTCTTGAAACTGAAAGCTTCTTATCAGCGGCTTCATTCCAAGAAACAACTCGTGTACTTACTGATGCTGCAATTAAAGGTAAACGTGATAATTTACTAGGCCTTAAAGAAAATGTAATCATTGGTAAACTTATCCCAGCTGGTACAGGTATGAGACGTTATAGAGATGTTGAATACGATAAAGCAGCACCAGAACAAGAGGTAGAAGAATCAATCGAATTTACTGAATCATAAGGTTAAATCAACAGTGGCCGATAGTTATGTCGGTCACTGTTTTTTTGATTTTATAGTTTAATTTAAGTTGACTATGTATAATATCGATGTTATTATTATTAAGGTTGATGCAAGCAGAACTTTGGAGGATATTTAATGTCTAATGAAAAAGTTGCACGCTTTAACAAACAACACTATGTTATTGGTCTTAAACAGACGCTTAAAGCGTTAAGTAAAGATCAAGTGACATCATTGATTATTGCTCAAGACGTAGAAGTTTATTTACTTACTCGCGTGTTAAGCCAAATCAATCTACAAGCAATGCCTATTACTTTTTTTAGTAGCAAAAAAGCACTTGGAGAGTATGTAGGTATTAATGTTAATGCTGCTATCGTGGCATTATTGAAATGAGATTAGTAAGAATTTTTCTTACTAAATTTTATTTACTCTGAAAATGAACCACCTGGATGTGTGGGATTAAAATTCAAGAGAGGAGGACATTCACATGCCAACTATTAACCAATTGGTACGTAAGCCAAGACAAAGCAAAAGCAAACAATCAGATTCACCAGCTTTAAATAGAGGTTTCAACAGTAAAAAGAAAAAATTTACTGATTTAAACTCTCCACAAAAACGTGGTGTTTGTACTCGTGTCGGCACAATGACACCTAAAAAACCTAACTCAGCTTTACGTAAATATGCTCGTGTTCGTTTATCAAACAACATCGAAATTAACGCGTATATCCCTGGTATAGGTCATAACTTACAAGAACACAGTGTTGTACTTGTACGTGGTGGTCGTGTAAAAGACTTACCTGGTGTGCGTTATCACATCGTACGTGGTGCGCTTGATACTTCAGGTGTTGATGGACGTAGACAAGGCCGTTCATTATACGGTACTAAAAAACCTAAAAACTAATTTTTTAATTAATATTTAGCTTTATAAATATCATTATTATAGGAAGGGAGGACTTACATTATGCCTCGTAAAGGATCAGTCCCAAAAAGAGACGTATTACCAGATCCAATTCATAACTCAAAATTAGTTACGAAATTGATCAACAAAATTATGTTAGATGGTAAACGTGGAACAGCTCAAGGAATTCTTTATTCTGCATTCGAACTAGTACAAGAACGTAGTGGTAGAGATGCATTAGAAGTATTCGAAGAAGCTATCGAAAATATTATGCCAGTTTTAGAAGTTAAAGCTCGTCGTGTTGGTGGTTCAAACTATCAAGTACCTGTAGAAGTACGTCCAGAACGTCGTACTACTTTAGGTTTACGTTGGTTAGTTAACTATGCTCGTCTTCGTGGTGAAAAAACTATGGAAGAGCGTTTAGCTAACGAAATCTTAGATGCAGCTAACAATTCAGGTGGCGCAGTTAAGAAACGTGAAGACACTCACAAAATGGCTGAAGCAAACAAAGCATTTGCTCACTATCGTTGGTAAGATGGTAGTTTTTACCCTGAGTACTTTTCGAGTTGATAGTTTACTATCTAAGGTTCGTACTTAGGGCATTGCCGTATTTATAGTATTTATTCACAGTAATACTGGAAGGAGAAAAATACATGGCTAGAGATTTTACTTTAGAAAAAACTCGTAATATCGGTATCATGGCTCATATCGACGCTGGTAAAACAACTACGACTGAACGTATTCTTTACTATACTGGCCGTATCCACAAAATTGGTGAAACACACGAAGGTGCTTCACAAATGGACTGGATGGAGCAAGAGCAAGACCGTGGTATCACAATTACATCAGCAGCAACAACTGCACAATGGAACGACCACCGTGTAAACATTATCGACACGCCTGGACACGTAGACTTCACTGTTGAAGTTGAACGTTCATTACGTGTACTTGACGGTGCTGTAACGGTACTTGACGCTCAATCAGGTGTTGAACCTCAAACTGAAACAGTTTGGCGTCAGGCAACAACATACGGTGTACCTCGTATTGTATTTGTTAACAAAATGGATAAATTAGGTGCTAACTTTGATTATTCAGTAAGCACTATTCACGATCGTCTACAAGCTAACGCTCAACCAATCCAATTACCAATTGGAGCGGAAGATGAGTTCGAAGCGATCATCGATCTTGTTGAAATGAAATGTTTCAAATACAACAACGACTTAGGAACTGAGATTGAAGAAATCGAAATTCCTGCAGACCATCAAGATAGAGCTGAAGAAGCACGTGCTAACTTAATTGAAGCAGTTGCTGAAACAAACGATGAATTGATGGAAAAATATCTTGGAGACGAAGAAATCTCTAAAGATGAATTGAAAGCTGCTATCCGTCAAGCAACTACTGATGTAGAATTTTACCCAGTACTTGTTGGTACAGCATTCAAAAACAAAGGTGTTCAATTAATGCTTAACGCTGTAATTGACTACCTTCCATCACCTTTAGACGTTAAACCAATTGTTGGTCACCGTTCTGGAAACCCAGATGAAGAAGTTATTGCAAGACCAGATGACAGTGCAGAATTTGCTGCATTAGCATTCAAGGTTATGACTGACCCTTATGTTGGTAAATTAACTTTCTTCCGTGTTTACTCAGGTACATTAACATCTGGTTCATACGTTAAAAACTCTACTAAAAACAAACGTGAACGTGTCGGTCGTTTATTACAAATGCACGCTAACTCACGTCAAGAGTTAAACACTGTATACTCTGGCGATATCGCTGCTGCGGTAGGTCTTAAAGATACAGGTACTGGTGATACTTTATGTGGTGAGAAAAATGACATTATCTTGGAATCAATGGTATTCCCAGAGCCTGTTATCCACTTATCAGTTGAACCAAAATCTAAAGCTGACCAAGATAAAATGACAACAGCTTTAGTTAAATTGCAAGAAGAAGACCCAACATTCCATGCACATACAGATGAAGAAACTGGACAAGTTATCATCGGTGGTATGGGTGAGCTTCACCTAGACATTTTAGTTGACCGTATGAAAAAAGAATTTAACGTTGAATGTAACGTAGGTGCGCCAATGGTTTCTTACCGTGAAACATTTAAGCAATCTGCACAAGTTCAAGGTAAATTTGCGCGTCAATCAGGTGGTCGTGGACAATATGGTGACGTTCAAATCGAATTCACTCCAAACGAAACTGGTGGCGGATTTGAATTTGAAAATGCTATCGTTGGTGGTGTAGTTCCGCGTGAATACATTCCATCAGTTGAAGCTGGTCTTAAAGACGCAATGGAAAACGGTGTATTAGCTGGTTATCCATTAATTGATGTTAAAGCTAAATTATTTGATGGTTCATACCATGATGTCGATTCATCTGAAATGGCCTTCAAAATTGCTGCATCATTAGCACTTAAAGAAGCTGCTAAAAAATGTGATCCAGTTATCTTAGAACCAATTACAAAAGTTACAATCGAAATGCCTGAAGAATACATGGGTGATATCATGGGTGACGTAACAGCTCGTCGTGGACGTGTCGATGGTATGGAACCTCGTGGTAATGCACAAGTTGTTAACGCTTATGTACCACTTTCAGAAATGTTCGGTTATGCAACTTCATTACGTTCTAACACTCAAGGTCGCGGTACTTACACTATGTACTTTGACCACTACGCAGAAGTTCCTAAATCAATTTCTGATGAAATCATCAAGAAAAACAGTGGTAACAAAGCTGACTAATTAAACTTGTATTGATTGGCTAAAGCCGATAAAATACACTAAGAGTTTATTTTAACTTAGTAATTGTTATAATTGATTTTTTGGTCTAAATGCATTATAAAGGAACTATGTTCCTTTATGTATAATGTAAACCATCTTCTCATGATGGTGAGAAACTGTCATGAGAGATAAATAATTAAATTAATTTTTTAAGAGAATAGGAGAGATTTTATAATGGCTAAAGAAAAATTCGATCGCTCAAAAGAACATGCCAATATTGGTACTATCGGTCACGTTGACCATGGTAAAACAACTTTAACAGCTGCTATCGCAACTGTATTAGCAAAAAATGGTGACACTGTTGCACAATCATACGACATGATTGACAACGCTCCAGAAGAAAAAGAACGTGGTATTACAATCAATACTGCGCACATTGAATATCAAACTAACAAACGTCACTATGCTCACGTTGACTGCCCAGGACACGCTGACTATGTTAAAAACATGATCACTGGTGCTGCTCAAATGGACGGCGGTATCTTAGTAGTATCTGCTGCAGACGGCCCAATGCCACAAACTCGTGAACACATCTTATTATCACGTAACGTTGGTGTTCCAGCATTAGTTGTATTCTTAAACAAAGTTGACATGGTTGACGACGAAGAATTATTAGAATTAGTTGAAATGGAAGTTCGTGACTTATTAAGTGAATACGACTTCCCTGGCGACGACATTCCTGTAATCGCTGGTTCTGCATTAAAAGCGCTTGAAGGCGACGAAGAATATGAACAAAAAATCTTAGACTTAATGCAAGCAGTTGATGACTTCATCCCAACTCCAGAACGTGACTCTGATAAACCATTCATGATGCCAGTTGAGGACGTATTCTCAATCACTGGTCGTGGTACTGTTGCTACAGGCCGTGTTGAACGTGGTCAAATCAAAGTCGGTGAAGAAGTTGAAATCATCGGTATGCAAGAAGAATCAAGCAAAACAACAGTTACTGGTGTAGAAATGTTCCGTAAATTATTAGACTACGCTGAAGCTGGTGACAACATTGGTGCTTTATTACGTGGTGTTGCACGTGAAGACATCCAACGTGGTCAAGTTTTAGCTGCTCCTGGTTCAATTACACCACACACTAAATTCAAAGCAGAAGTTTATGTATTATCAAAAGACGAAGGTGGACGTCATACTCCATTCTTCAGTAACTACCGCCCACAATTCTATTTCCGTACTACTGACGTAACAGGTGTTGTTACTTTACCAGAAGGTACTGAAATGGTTATGCCTGGTGATAACGTTGAAATGGAAGTTGAATTAATTTCACCAATCGCTATCGAAGACGGTACTCGTTTCTCAATTCGTGAAGGTGGCCGTACTGTAGGATCAGGCGTTGTTACTCAAATCGAAAAATAATAAACTGTAGTTTCTAAAACTATGTTTAAAGAGCCTGAGACATATTGTCTTCAGGCTCTATTTTTATATAGGCACTAGATGACCGAATTGAAAACGCGCTTATATCAAGCTGCTTTCAACTCTTTTCGTCCTTGCCGAGGCGGGGCTACAAAGTCTTCTTATAAAAATAATGTTTTGTCCCATCTGTTTTTAATTACATAATCATTAGCTTGTTTCTCATCAAAATAGTTTTCACAATAAAATGGCGCTTTCTATTTTTATTTAATAGAGAGCGCCGTTTTTGCGTTACTGTGAATTATTATTATTTGAATACTTGTTCTAATTCTAAGATTTTAAGGAAGGTACTTACTGCATATTTTAATGATGATTCATCTATATCAAAGTAGGGACTATGATGAGAGGCAGTAATATTTTTTTGTGGATTACCACAACCTGTTAAAAAGAATGCTCCAGGACGTACTTTTAAATAGTGAGAAAAATCTTCACCAATCATCATGAGCTCAGAATCATTAAATCTAAAGTTTAAATCATTAGCAGCCATCTTAATTGTATTATATGATTTAGGATTATTGTGCAACGGTAGATAGCCGCGTACATAATCTAAAGCATATGTGATATCGTTTGCTACAGCTAATCCTGCTAGCAGTTTTTCCATTTTGTCGATAACGTGTTGCTGTACTTCAGTATCAAACGTACGCACAGTTCCTTTACAATATGCTACATCTGGTATGACATTATCTATACTACCGGCTTGAATCATACCGAAACTAACTACAGCTTGTTTTACTGGATCTATCGTACGTGAAACAATTTTTTGTGCGCTTAGAATAAATTCAGCTAATACCACGACAGGATCAATCGTGTCGTGCGGTTTTGCACCGTGACCACCTTGTCCTTGTATTTTTATGCTAAATTCATCTGGTGATGCCATCATAGCACCTTCTCTAGAGTAGATTGTACCTGTTGGATAACCACTCCATAAATGATTACCGTATACGCTATCTACACCTTTAAGACAACCATCATCAATCATCTCTTGGGAGCCTCCAGGCATCATTTCTTCACCATATTGGAAAATGAGTACTACGTTACCGTTTAGATGTTCAAGATTGTCATTTATTATTTCTGCGACTGCTAACAATATAGCCGTGTGTCCATCATGACCACAAGCATGCATCACACCATCGTTTTTTGACTTAAAATCATGTGTAGTAAGTTCTTCAATAGGGAGTGCGTCAAAATCTGCACGCAATGCGATGGTAGGACCGTCGCCAGTGCCGTTAAAAGTCGCTACTACCCCGTTGCGACCAACAGGTTCAGTAATATCACATGACCATTGTTTTAATTGATTTACGATAAAATCATGTGTATGTGTTTCTGCAAAAGATAATTCAGGATACTGGTGTAAATATCTTCGAATTTGAATCATTTTATCTTCTTTTTTATTCGCAAGTTGATACCAATCAAACAACGTAAACCCTTCTTCCTAATGCAATTTATATACATTATAACATGGTATATAGTAGGTGGTACATGTTCATTAATTTACTTTATTACTAACGTGTTAGTGCTTTTATATTAAGTGAAAATAAGGTATTATTGTCATAGTAGATAGATAACTCAAAGGGGGATTTAAAGTGGTACAATCACTGACTGACTTTTTATCTGAAAATATTAACTATTTGAAAGATAATGGACTTTATAATGAAATAGATACAATTGAAGGTGCAAATGGACCTGAAATTAAAATTAACGGCAAAAATTATATCAACTTATCTTCAAATAACTATTTAGGACTAGCAACAGACGAAGATTTAAAAGAAGCAGCTAAAAGTGCAATAGATACACATGGTGTAGGTGCAGGTGCTGTACGTTCAATTAACGGAACATTAGACTTACATGATGAATTAGAAGCAACATTAGCTAAATTTAAAGGCACAGAAGCAGCAATTGCTTATCAATCAGGATTTAATTGTAATATGGCAGCTATTTCTGCTGTAATGAATAAAAATGATGCGATTTTATCAGATGAATTAAACCACGCATCTATTATTGATGGTTGTCGTTTATCACGTGCAAAAATTATTCGTGTCAATCACTCAGATATGGAAGATTTACGTGCGAAAGCTAAAGAAGCTGTAGAATCAGGTCAATATAACAAAGTAATGTATATTACTGACGGTGTATTTAGTATGGATGGAGACGTGGCAAAGTTACCTGAAATTGTTGAAATCGCTGAAGAATTTGGTTTATTAACATACGTAGATGATGCACATGGTTCAGGCGTTATGGGTAACGGTGCAGGCACAGTTAAACATTTTGGTTTACAAGATAAAATTGATTTCCAAATCGGTACATTATCTAAAGCTATTGGTGTTGTAGGTGGCTACGTAGCTGGTACACAATCACTAATTGATTGGTTAAAAGTACAATCAAGACCATTCTTATTCTCGACTTCATTAGCGCCTGGAGACACTAAAGCAATCACTGAAGCTGTAAAAAAATTAATGTCTTCTACAGCATTACATGATAAATTATGGGAAAATGGTAATTATTTAAAAGAAAACTTACAAAAACTTGGTTTTGACATCGGTCAATCAGAATCACCCATTACACCTGTTATTATTGGTGATGAGAAAAAGACACAAGCATTTAGTAACCGTCTAAAAGAAGAAGGCGTATATGTTAAATCAATCGTCTTCCCAACGGTTCCAAGAGGTACTGGTAGAGTTAGAAATATGCCTACTGCTGCACATACAAAAGAAATGTTAGATGATGCAATTGCAGCGTTTGAAAAAGTTGGTAAAGAGTTAGATATAATTTAATTATTAATAGTTAAGATATTATAGTCGAGATATAGGTAACAGTAAGAAACTTAACGTAGGTTTCGAAGTGTTACTTTACATCTCGACTATTTTTATATATTGTGAGGTGCTGAAATGAACTTGATTATAATAAGAGGTAATTCTGGTAGTGGAAAAACAACAATCGCAAAAGCATTGCATAATGAACTTGGAGAAGATGCGTTATTACTGTCACAAGATGTTGTAAGGCGCGAAATGTTACAAGTACATGATCGACCATGAAATTTAGCGATAACACTTATTCAGCAAATTGCATTATATGGTTTGGAACATTGCAAGTATGTCATACTAGAAGGTATATTAAACAAAGATAAATATAATCACATGCTACAATCATTAATTAGTTTGCCTGCAGTAACTGCACATATTTACTATTTTGATTTACCTTTTGAAGAAACTGTACGGCGACATAACACTAAAGCGCATACTGATTTTGGTAAAGAAAAGATGGCCTCTTGGTTTGTTGACCATGATTATTTAGGCAATGCTCAAGAACAAATATTAAATCAATATATGAATAAAGAAGAAATTTTAGCAAAGATAATTGGAGACTTACAGAAAGAGTCTGGGATATAACGTTCTTGCACAAATAAGAAAAGGCAATTGCTATATTATGTCAATAGCAACTGCCTTTTTCATTATTGTTTTGGTTATAGTTAATGCATTGCGCTACTACTTGTTTTATATTAAAAGCCATTCATACAGAGCTAAGTTCTCTTTTAATGACTTTCGAGTAAAACGTATAATGGCCTTATTTTTAAAGTATTGAAAAAAAGCACTTAGATGCATTGAATTAAATCATCATCTAAGTGCTATTTTTCTAGGATAGATGTCCCAGTATCTTTTAAACGGTTTAATGGTTATTATTGCTTTGATTGAGCTCTCGTTCTGCTTTTGTTTGCATAAATGGTATGGCACACCAAAGTATATGCAGTAAAATAGTTAGAATTACCAATACTATTGGAATAAATACTTCTATAATACTAATGTCGACAATAAATGACACGATGATAAATGCAGTTATTGATGGTAATGAACAAATAACTACAAGTGATAATAAAACGAATTGTAATACTTGTGTGGCGAAAGTGTTGAATATATCGAGTATAAGAATACCGATATAAAATAATGTGATTAAGACAAGTAATACTACAATCCAACCTTCAGAAATACCACTCTGCTTTTCAATATATTGTTGATAAGGTGTTAAGGTCGGTAAGATAAATATAATCATCGTTGCTAACCATGCTAATATGCCAAAAAATGTAAAGAGAATTTTAGATAAATTTTTGTTCATCATTATTGCCCCCTAAATTGATGCTTAATAATAGTTATTAAATAAGCTAACAATTGTGTATGACTTTGCGTGAATCGCCACATCTTTATTATTTAATATACCCAAGTGATGAAAATTGTAATCACTTACATTTACTACTGACATAATGGTGATTTATATGCTATATTCAAGCTAATATATACTAAAATAAATGGCGTTTAAGGGGATAATATATGGATAAATTGTCACGGTTGCATTTTATTACACCACGTCTTATCATAAGACCGTTAGCGAAAAATGACTATGAAGTTTGGTTAAAAGGTTTTAAAGGTAGACTGCCATCACAATATAAGTATGATAAAGGACAATTAGATATGTCAGATGCCACTGTTACTTGGTTTCATAATTTGGTAGAACGACAAACGATATCTGCCGAACAAGATGATTTGTATTTTTGGGGCATTTTTGACCGTAATAATAATCACTTAGGTATGCTAGATTTAAAAACGCTGAGTAGAGATAACTTTCAATGGGCTGAAATTGGTTACTTTATGCATAATCAGTATTGGAGAAATGGCTATTGTTATGAAGCTGTAGCAGAATTAGTCTTTCAAGCTTATGAGACGTTGAGATTTCATAGAATCGAAGCACACGTTAACATTGATAATGAACCATCTATAAAATTATTAGAAAAAGTAGGGTTTAAATTTGAATGTTTACGTGAAGGCTTTATTTATGAAGATGGAAAATGGACGGACAACTATGTCTACTATATAAATACACATAATAATGACTTGTACGGGGAGGCGTAATGTAATGACAGAATTTAGAGAATTAACGATGGGCGATGAAGAGTTGTACTGTAACTACATGGAAGAGTGGCTGGATAATGACGAACATATCGTGCCAACAGTTACAAACATTGCTAAATATAATAATTTTGAAGACTTAGTGCATAAATTAGAAGGTAATAAATCACACGATCAAAAAGTGGATAATACTACATTATTTTTAATTGGCGAAGAAATTATTGGCGCTGCCAATATACGACACAATTTAAATGATGCATTGAAAAAACACGGTGGACATATCGGTTATGGCGTGCGTAAAAAATATCGTCAACAAGGTTATGGCACTAAAATTCTTAAAAAGTCATTAGATTACTTATCTAGAATCGGTGTTCAAGAAGCGTTAATTACTTGTGATGATGATAATAAAGCTTCGGCGACTGTAATTTTAAATAATGGTGGCGAAGAAATTGAACCATACCAACATGATGATGGTACAATTACACGCAGATTTATGATAGAAATCGCATAAACTTTATAAATAAGGCTAGCTTAACGTATGTAACCCATACGTTAAGCTTTTTTAATTGAAACATTTTCGGCAAACAATAGTGGCTACAATATGAAAGCGTAACCATAATTAAAAGACTTTGTTTATTTTTTCAAGTATAATAACAGATGGATTAATTATGATATAGAAAGAGGGATTGCATGTCAAAGGTTATTCAAGACATCAACGAGGCGTTTGATGATTTAAAAGATGGGATGACCGTGTTAGCGGGCGGATTTGGACTATGTGGTATACCTGAGTATGCTATTGAAGCTATTCGACATAAAGGAACAAAAGGTTTAACAGTTGTAAGTAATAATTGTGGTGTCGATGATTTTGGTCTTGGTAGATTGTTAGAACATCAACAAATTGATAAAATGATCAGCTCATACGTCGGCGAAAATAAAATTTTTGAGCGCCAACTCATCAATGGAGAACTAGAAGTAGAATTAACACCCCAAGGTACATTGGCTGAAAAATTGCGAGCGGGTGGTGCAGGTATTCCAGCATTTTATACTAAAACTGGCGTAGGCACTCGTATCGCAGAAGGTAAAGAAACGCGCGAGTTTGACGGTGAAAATTATTTAATGGAACGTGCTATTAAAGGTGATTATGGCATTGTTAAAGCGGCAAAGGCGGACACATTTGGAAACTTAGTATTTAATAAAACGGCACGTAACTTTAATCCGTTATGTGCGATGGCTGCTACAACAACTGTTGTTGAAGTCGAAGAAATCGTAGATATTGGGGAAATCGATCCTGATGATGTACACTTATCAGGTGTATATGTCGATTATATTTATGAAGGACAAGATTACGAGAAACGAATTGAAAAAAGAACAGTTAAGGAGGCTAATCATGGATAAAGCGACACAAAGGAAGAAGATTATACAACGTGCAGCACAAGAAATTAAAAGTAATATGGTTATCAATTTAGGTATTGGAATGCCAACTTTAGTAGCTAATGAAATTAATGACCACGTTGAAAATGTTTATTTCCAATCTGAAAATGGGTTGCTAGGGATTGGTCCGTATCCAACTGAAGCGGAAGTAGACCCAGATTTAATCAATGCGGGTAAAGAAACGGTAACTGCTGCTAAAGGCGCTTCTTATTTCGATAATGCTGAATCATTTGCCATGATTAGAGGTGGGCATATTGATTTAGCTATTTTAGGAGGCATGGAAATATCTCAAAAAGGTGATTTAGCTAATTACATGATCCCTGAAAAGTTAGTTAAAGGTATGGGAGGCGCTATGGATTTAGTCGTTGGCGCTCAAAAAGTAGTAGTAATTATGGACCATATGAATAAGCACGGTGAATCAAAGGTTAAGAAAGCGTGTGAGTTACCATTAACAGGAAGTGAAGTCGTGCACACATTGATTACGGATTTAGCTGTATTTCATTTTGATAAAGGTGTTATGAAATTGATCGAACTGCAAGAAGGGACAACGCTTGAAGATGTAGAAAAGTATACCGATGCCGACTTTGAGAACCACTTAGCATAATTGCTCAACAACAGCGCCTTAGTAATTTGATAATTATGTATGATAGCAAGAACGTTATATTGATACATAGGAGGTTTGTTTTATGGTGCGATTTATAAATGAACGGCAGCAAGCTGAATTACTAAACATGGCAGAAGTTGTCGAAGCAGTTGAAGAAGCATTACAAACTTATTCTGAAGGACAAACAGAAAATCCTTTGCGTCATGTTTTGCCGTTCAATGAGGACAATAAGTATTTAGTGATGCCGGCATTATCTGACAAATTAGGTATAGTGGGACTGAAAACAGTAACATTCGCACCTAATAATCCACAACTTGGAAAAAATACTATAGTGGGTTCAGTTATGTTGTCAGATTATAATACAGGCGAGACGTTAGCTGTCTTAGAGGGAGCATATTTGACGAAAATACGTACTGGTGCAATTTCTGGTGTAGCTACAAAATACCTTGCACAACAAAATGCCAAAACACTATGTGTCATTGGCACTGGTAAACAGGCTGAAGGATTAGTCGAAGCGGTCCTTGCAGTGAGAGCAATAACGCATATACAACTTTTTAATCGAACTTACGATAAAGCTGTAACGTTGGCTAACAAGTTGCAAACACAATACGCTATAACTATAAAAGTATGTGAAGATGTTGAAGGTGCGATGCAAAATGCTGATGTCATCGTAACTGCTACAAATGCTACGTCGCCAGTATTTCACAACGCATTAACAGCTGGTGTACATATCAATGCTGTAGGTTCGTTTAAACCAGACATGCAAGAGTTACCGTCTGTTGCCATACAACAAGCAGACAAAGTCGTTGTTGAATCAACTGATACAGCATTAGAAGAAACAGGAGACTTAATTAATCCTATTGAAGAAGGCGTTTTTAAAGCGAACGATCTATATGGAGAATTAGGTAATATCGTAGCAGGTAAACTTGAAGGCAGATTGAATAATGAAGAAATAACTGTTTTTAAATCGGTAGGTCTAGCCATTGTAGATATTGTCGTAGCTAATTATTTCTATCAAAAATTGCTGACATTAAATAATTAATAAAAAAGTGTAATTACGTAGTTTGTACTTCGTAATTACACTTTTTAAGTAGCGTTGTTTATTTAATAGGGTTCATGCCATCTTGCCAATCAGAATAGATTAACTTGCCACCTTGTTGTCTAAATTTTTTGTTACTTGCACCACGTTCAAAGTCAGCAGCTTGTTCAATATTTAATGTTGGATTAACGTTTAATAGTTGTGCATACCATTTAGCCCAAGTTTCTCCGTCTACTGGATTGTCATCTGTAACATTATAGATACCTGGTTCAAATGAGAAAGCTTGTATAGCTGTTTCCACAGCATCATCTATATGAATAAATGATTGAATACCATTAGACATTGATACAGAGCCGTCTATAAATTGGTTATAAATCATACCATCTTTACCAAACCATGTTTGAGGACCATAAAGTAAGCCGTAACGTAAAATAATATGATGTGAAATACGAGCAGTTTCTTGTTCTAAAGCTTCTACACCATCTACAGTTACTTTTCTTTCGCCTGTCGCTTGATAATCAAGTGGCGTTGCTTCAGTTGCTAAACCTTGCCCACCTTCATAAACGAAAGCAATGCTTTGTGATTGAATATGTTGTACGTCGTTATTTAATGCTGCCGATACTATATTTTTTGTGCCTTCTTTTCTAACACGTGTGTTAGCTGACATATCCGCTTGTTTGAGGTCAGTAATTTCATTAATAATAACGTCTGGTTTGTAACTCGTAATTGCAGCTTCAATCGTATCTGCTTTAAATACGTCACCTATAAAACCAGTAACGCCTTGGTCTTCTAATTTAGCTTTGCCTTGTTGTGAACGTGTTAAACCAGCAACCTCGTATCCTTCTTCTAATAACCGTTTTGTTAATTTAGTACCAATAAGACCAGTGGCACCAACTACAAATATTTTTGTCATGTTAAGGACACCTTCCATTTTAAATTTTATAACTAAGTTCCGCATTTAAAATACATTATATGCGTTAGTCTGAAAACAGTTTAGTTAGAAAAATTAACTTAATTTACTATAGTATTATATGATATATAATTATATGATGTATAATATTAAGCGTTATGTTAAAAATAAAAGTCACACATAATTAATAAATGAACAAGGAGTCAAGAATGGAACAACAGTTATATACTATCCCGAAAATAGAATTACATTGTCATTTAGATGGATCAGTAAGTATAGCATTACTTAAGCAACTAGCTCTGGAACAAGGTGTTTCATTAAATGAACAGCATCTTTATGTTGATCAAAATTGTGAAAACTTGGAACAATATTTACGATGTTTTGATGAAATTCAAAAAGTGTTACAAACTGCAGATAGCTTACAACGTTCTGTTGTAGACGTAGCAGCACAAGCAGTTGAAGATAATGTTAAATATATTGAAATTAGATTTGCACCTTTATTTCACATGGAAAAAGGTTTAAGTATCGATGAGACGATTCAAGCAGTTGTTGCAGGCGCTCAACGAGCCATGTCTCAATACGATATTAAAATTAATATTTTAGTATGTGCTATGCGTCAACATAGTAATGCAGTAAACAAAAATTTATTTAACCATGTGCTTCAAAATGATACTGCACATATTGCTGGTATAGATTTTGCGGGTCCGGAGGCAGCTTTTCCACCAGAAAAAATTCAAGAAGCAGCACAATACGGTGTTGCTAAAGGGTTGAATCTAACACTTCATGCGGGCGAATGTGGTTGCATTCATAACGTTGTAGAATCGATTAAACTAGGGGCGAAACGTATAGGTCATGGCGTTGCCATTAATAATGACGCTCAAGTATTAGCAGAAGTAAAAGCACAACAAGTGTTATTAGAAATCTGTCCAAATAGTAATATACAAACACAAGCGATTACAGACGTTGCCGAGTTGAATTTACCGTACTTAGTATCACAAGGTATACCTTTTCTCATAAATACAGATAATAGGACAGTGACGCAAACAACATTGCTGGCAGAGTATGACTTATTACTTAAAGCACATCAACTCACGATGGAAGATATAGCAAGCATTAATAAAAATGCTGTTAAATATACATTTTTATCACCACAAGAACAAGAAGCATTACGACAAAAGATGAAATAATAATAAATACTATAAATAACAAATTATTTTGCTTATAATGAATATAAGTGTAAATTAAGTAGGGCGTAAAACGAGGTGTATATATGGGTGTAATAATTATTATCTTGCAAGTACTGCTTGGGATAATATTTATCATAACGGGGTCAAAAATTGTGTCGGGGGCTATGAATGAAGAGTTTGTGCGCATGGGGTACCCACAAATTTTTAATCAAATTACTGGAGCAATTGAACTATTAGGCGCTTTAAATATGTTGTTTGGCATTTTCAATCCTTATTTAGCTATAGGAGCTAGTGTTTTACTAGGATGTACAATGTTAGCAGGTGCATTATCATTAATATTTTTAGCTAAAGATCCATTAATAAAGGCGTTACCTGCAACGATATTATTATTGCTTAACGTTGTTATATTTTGTTATTACATATAAAAGTTTGAGTCTGGATATAAAGACCCAATATTAAAATAAGAGTTTTAATCCAAAATCGGATTAAAGCTCTTATTTTTTTATCTTATGTTTTTAGCGTGCATGCTTGTCTCTTGCCTGATGTACAGTTCGAAATAGTTTGATATGATTTGGTCCTGTAAGTCTCTCGCACATATGATTTCACTAGGCAGGCGTCAGTACGTTACAAAATCGCTATAAAGTAAATCTTAATATACTTTTGATTTGGAATAGCTGACTGAATTGAAATCACTATTGTAACAAGTTTTTTCATCTTTGGTCATCCTTGGTAGAACGGAGTGACAAAATCTTCTTATATAAATAAAACATTTGTGGTGCTCCCGTTTTTTTCTATTTGTCCAACTTAATATTACTAAAATAAATGAATAATATAATTCAGTAGGAGAGTCATAATTAAGCCACATAACCCTACAATAGATTGGACGACAGTAATGGTTTTAAATGTTTCACCCATTGACATGCCAAAGGACTCTTTCACTAACCAAAATCCTCCGTGATTGACGTAGTTGAAAAATAGTGAACCTGAGCCTATCGCGACTGTTAACAATTCTTTATTAATACTCGGATCTGCTTGTAAAAGTGGATATAATAAATTAGTTGCCCCGACTATACCAACAGTTGCCGAACCTGTAGATATTGATAGTAGGGCAGCGACTAACCAGCCCATAAGTATAGCTGATAATGAAAAATTATCGGCTAAATGTACAATTGCTGTACCTACGCCAGAATCTTCTAATACTTGTCCAAAAGCACCACCTCCAGCAATAATTAACATAATACCTGCAATCGGTTTTAAACTTGCGCCAAGTGAATCTCTTAATTTTTTAGTATCTGAATGACGTAAGTATCCGAGTGTGATTAACGCATATAACACACCTATAAACATCGCTATAATAGGACTACCTAAAAATTCAAAAGTTTTGTATTGTAATGTATGCTCTGCAAAAAATATGCCAGCAATAGCATGAAGTAACATCATTACGACAGGAACTAAGATTGTTGAAAAAGCTAAAAATGATGAGACTGATCGTTCATCGGTTGATTTTTCAGGTGTTGCATATTGCGTTAATAAGTCTTGATTTGGTTTTACAGATAATCTTGGCGTTATAAATTTACCGTATAGTGGGCCAGCAATAATAATTGTTGGTATCGCACAAATCATACCGTAAATCATCGTAATACCGATATTTGCTTTAAATTGATTAATAGAAATTAATGGTCCAGGGTGAGGTGGCACCATACCGTGCATCGTAGCTAATGCAGCAATTACCGGGACTCCTATAGCGACATATGTAGAACCTTTAAAGTTATGCTGATCTTCTAATTTTTTCGCTATCGTAAATATAAGGGGCAGCAGCATTATTAATCCCACTTCAAAGAACATAGGTATACCAATAATGAAAGCAGCTAGAGCCATTAACCATGGTAATTGCTTATATGAAGCATTACTTAAAATGGTGGATGCAATTTTATCACTTGCCCCAGTATCGGATAAAATTTTACCTAACATTGCTCCTAAAGCAATAGTGACGCCTGTCTCACCAAGCGTTGATCCCGCGCCTTTTTCGATAGAATCTACAATTTTACCTATATCCAAACCTGCCGAGAAACCAACAAAGATTGCTGTTAATAACAAAGCAAGTAAAGGGTGAAAACGTAGCTTAGATGTAATCAGTAATATAAGTAATAAAATACTAATAACTGTAATGATAAGTAATCTATAATCTTGTAATACCATAAAATAACTCCCTTAAAAATATATAATAAGTGCATTTTTATAATAAAAAATATTGAATACGAACCTATTATAACTTAATGAAAGGGATTACATAGGAATTTTGTTTTTTATATCAGAATGCGTGGGTCACAAAAATAGCGATTAAACTATGTCAGTTAATAATAGTTTAATCGCTATAAATATATTTATTCATTTAATTGTGGCTCTAAATTATAAACATTGTCTATTGTGCCGTCTGAAATAACTTGATCTAATACTTCGACAACCTTATTTGCAATTTCGACAGTAGGCACACCGATAGCATGTACCGGATAATCTAATTTAGCGATATGTGGAATATTATCATAAGAATAAATTATCGGTTGATTACGTTCCAAATCTATCGCATTTAAGGTGCCAAGTGTAATATCATAACTACCACAAATCACGCCAGGTGCAAGGTCGTGTTGCGCATAAAAATTTTTGACTGCTGATTCTGTTTCTAAAGCTGATAACCCTTGAGAATCAATGATGCGATAATAGATATGATGCTGTTGACAATAATCGACGATTGCATTTTTTTTTGCTACTTGTCTTGAGTCAGTAGTATTAATATCACCTATGTAATCAATTTGTTTGACGCCTTTATCAAGTAAAGACGTTATAGCCATTATCATTGCTTTATAATGGTTAACGTTAATGATAGGGTAGTCGATTTTTCTATCCACACCATATGCTACAACAGGTATGTTTTGATATACGTCAGGTGTCAAATTTGTACTCGGCCCTTCATCGAAAATGATAATACCATCACAGCCAAACTCAAGAAATTTTTTGGAAGCAACATCAATATCATCAATAGACAATATCATGACGTAGCCTAATGCTTTAAGCGCTTCATTAATCTCAGAAACTAAATGAGTCACGGCAACACGATCAACGGACGGCCAAATCAAACCAATAGTATTACTACGTTTAGACACAAGTGCACGCGCAGAGTGGTTAGGTATATAATTCATTTCGGCGGCTTTTTGTTGTATGTATGCTTTCGTATTTGGTTTTACAAGTGGTGAATTTTTTAATGCTTTACTAACTGTTGAATAACTTACACCACAGGCTTTTGCGACATCTTTGAGTGTAACTGCCATAAAAATACTCCTTCAAAGGGATTGATTTAATTTATATTTAATTATACCATATAGGCAAGAAAGAAAATATTTTTTTATCGCAAAATAACAACGTTGTTATTTTGAAAGCAAAGGGGATGTTGGAATGAATTCGATGGAGACAATGAACAAAATTAATAGCTCTAAACACATTGCTGTTATGAGAACAAATAACAAACAGGAATTTGTTGATATTGCTAATATTATTATCGAACAAGGTTTAAATGTCATAGAGGTAACGCTAACTACACCTCAAGCAATGGAGATTATAACAACGTTGTCTCAAAAAGATAACGCACTTATAGGGGCTGGCACTGTGCTTGATAGTGTTTCAGCGAGGGTTGCTATTTTAAATGGTGCTAAATTTATCGTTAGTCCGTCGTTTGATAAAGAAACAGCAAAAGTTGCTAACTTATATGATGTACCTTATGTTCCTGGAGTCATGACGGTAAAAGAGATGATAGAAGCAATGACATACGGTTGCAAAGTGCTCAAACTATTTCCAGCTACACAGTTTACACCTTCAACAATAAAAGACTTTAGAGGTCCTTTACCTACAACAGAATTTATTCCTACGGGGGGCGTTGGTAAGGAAAATCACCTCGAATGGTTAGATGCTGGTAGTTTTGCTGTAGGCATTGGTAGTGAAATTACAAAAGTATATCAACAACATGGAGCAGACGGTCTGAAGCAATATGTAAGTGAACTTAAAGGTGGTGAGAGAAGATGACTATCTATGGTTTAGGGGAAGTCTTACTGCGTTTTACACCACCGAATTACGAACAACTGAAAAATGCATGTTCATTGAATATAAAAACGGGTGGCGCAGAATTAAATACACTCGTGACGTTAGCTGGATTTAGACAAGATACTGCGATGTTAACAACATTACCGCAAAATAATTTAAATGATTTAGTATTACAAACGATGCGGCGTGCAAACGTAAGTACAAAATTTATCGATTATAGTGAAGGTCGCTTAGGTACTTACTATATGGAAGAAGGCTTCGGTTATAGAAACGGTCAAGTTATTTATGATCGTGATCATTCTACATTCGCTATAAACGGTTATGAACAGTTACAACAAATTGATTTTAATGATGGAGATTACCTGATTTTGACAGGTATTACACTTGCAGTAAATACACAAATAAGAGAAAACATTGTAGATATTCTAACTAAACTTAAAGGCCAAGGTGTTAAATTAGTATTTGATATAAATTATAGAGATAATTTATGGTCTATAGATGAAGCGATACCCGTTATTAAGTCAGTGTTACCACTTGTAGATATTTTACTCTTTGGAAAAAAAGACGCTACACATTTACTATCGACGAATAGTGAAGATGACGATATGGAAACATGTGCTAAAACGATACAAGCTCAATATAATATACCAGTAATGGCGTCTAGCAATAGAGATATTACGGAAAGTACATTGCAAGGTATTATGCTAATCCAAGATAACTTTATAACGAGTCCGAAATATCAATATAACGTCCTCAATCGTATCGGTGCTGGCGATGCATTTACAGCAGGTATTATCCATGGGTTGCTTCAACAGTGGGATTTAGCACAAGTTATCGATTTTGCAACAAAATGTTCCGTATTGCAGCATACTACCAACGAAGATGCATTAAGTATTGAAGAACAAGATATTTTAAATTTATCCGCTAACGTTGGCGAATTAAAGCGCTAGCAAACATAATTTTGAAAGCGCATTCAATCAAACTTAATGAACATGAAAGATAGAGAAATAAAGGAGAGGTACTATGACACTTATGAATGATCATTTTTTACTTAATAATAAAACAGCTGAGAAGCTTTACCAAAAGGTTAAAAATATACCTATTATCGATTTCCATTGTCATATAGACGCGAAAGAGATTTATGACAATGAAAACTATGACACTATCACACAATTATGGTTAGCAGGTGATCACTATAAATGGCGACTGATGCGTGCTGATGGTATTAACGAATCATTTATTACAGGTAATGCACCGGACTTTGATAAATTTAAAGCATTTATGCATATGCTACCTTATTCAATTATGAATCCTATGTATCATTGGTGTGCGTTAGAGTTAAAACGATATTTTAATGAAACGACTAATTTTGATGATGTCGATATTAAAAAATTATATGATGTGCTAAATAAAAAGTTAAGCAAACCTTCGCATACACCCCAAGCATTAATTGAAAAAAGCAATGTCTCAGTTGTGTGTACAACCGATGATCCATGTGACGATTTAAAATATCACCGTTTATTGAACGAAGATAAAAAAGTTAATTTTAAAGTATGCCCAACGTTTAGACCAGATAGTTATGTGTTCCTAAGTAAAGACACAGTCACTGCAAAAGTTGAACAGTTAAAAAAGAATGTAGACTGTAATATTAATGATTTAACAAGCTATATTTCTGCATTAAAAGAACGCATATATTATTTTGATAGGAATGGTGCTTTAAGCTCGGATCAAAGTTTTGAAAAGACACCATGTGTCACTGTTGATGCAGAAGAAGCGGTCAAATTATTTGAAAAAGTGTTAAACGGTGGCGTTATTGAAGAAACAGAACAATACGAGTTAGCTGGCTTTATTATGACTGAATTATCAAAAGTTTATAAAGAATTAAGTTGGGTCGTGCAATTTCACTTAGGACCTACACGCAACAATAATACAAAAATGTACCAACAAGTTGGAGCCGATAGTGGCTTCGATAGTGTGGGCGATCAATTGAGTGCAAAACGCTTAAACGCCTTTCTTAATCATTTAGAATTAAATAATGCATTATCAGACACTATTATTTATCCAAATAATGGTCAAGATCATTTAATGGTTCAAGCAACTGCTGGGAACTTTACGAATAGTGAACATCGCGTTCAATTAGGGGCAGCATGGTGGTTTAACGATACGAAAGAAGGCATGGAACAACACTTAATTGATTATGCCAACGTCGGTCTATTACCAAACTTTGTAGGTATGTTAACAGATTCAAGAAGTATGACTTCATACACTAGACATGAATACTTCAGACGCATTTTATGTAATTTAATAGGTGACAGAATTGAAAAAGGTGAAATTGCCCTAAGTAATAAAACAATTGAACAAATTCTGAAAGATATTTGTTTTAATAATGCATTAAAACTCTTCAAAATCGATGGAATTAAGGAGGTCTAAACGGCATGGAATTATCTTTTAGATGGTACGGCAAAGACGATCCGGTAACCTTACAACAAATTAAACAAATTCCTGATATGAAACACATTGTTTCGGCTATTTATGATGTGCCGGTAGGAGAAGTTTGGACGAGTGAACGTATTGCTAACTTAAAAGCTACAATTGAAGCCGAAGGACTTAAATTTGAAGTAGTCGAAAGTTTACCGGTACATGAAAATATTAAATTAGGCGTAAGTAATAGAGATGAATTTATCGAAAATTATAAAACGTCCCTTATTAATTTAGCTAATAATGGTATTAAAACTGTAACTTATAATTTTATGCCAGTATTTGATTGGACACGTTCACAATTAGATTACGAACTTGAGGACAGCTCTAACACTTTGATTTATAAACATGATCAAATTAAAGATATTGACCCTTTAACAACGGATTTAAATTTACCAGGTTGGGATGAAAGTTACTCTCGAGAAGAAATGAATCAATTGATTTTAGACTACCGCGAGATTTCAGAAGAACAATTGTGGGACAACTTAGCGTACTTTTTAGAACGTGTGTTACCGACGGCAATCGAACATGACGTTGATCTAGCGATACATCCGGACGATCCACCTTGGTCCATTTTCGGTATTCCAAGAATTATTAGAAATAAAGATAGTTATGAACGTCTACTATCTATCAATAATAGTAAAAATAACGGCATTTGTTTCTGTACAGGCTCGTTAGGTTCACTAGCTGAAAACGACTTACCGACAATGATCAGAACTTTTGGAAATCACATTCACTTTATGCATATGCGTAACGTTAAACGTATCGGTGAGTATTCGTTCTTAGAAACTGGACATTTATCTAAAAATGGTTCGGTAGATATGCAAGCTGTTGTTGAAGCATTAGTAGATATTGATTTTAAAGGTACAATTAGACCTGATCATGGGCGAATGATTTGGGGAGAAACAGGTAAGGCAGGCTATGGCTTATATGACCGTGCCTTAGGTGCAACATATATTAATGGTTTAATCGAAGGGGTGCGCAAATAAAATGACACAATTTGAAAATTTAAACATAGTGATAACTGGAGCTACAGGTGTTATTGGTTCAACGTTTGTCAAAGCTTTAGTAGCACAAGGCGCTAATGTAGGTATATTAGGGCGTTCCGAGGACAAAATTGTTAACTTGCAACAACAAATAGACGCCGGTCATAAACAAACTGTAGGTTTAGTAGCAGACGTATTAGACAAAAATGCCTTAGAACAAGCTAAAAAGACTTTTAATCAAAGATTTGGTCAAATTGATGTCTTAATTAATGGAGCAGGCGGTAACAATCCCAATGCTACAACTGATGACGAAATGTACAATGAAAACAGTAAAAAATCTTTCTTTGATTTAACTGAAGACGGTGTTGATCAAGTGTTCAAATTAAATTACACAGGGACATTTTTACCTTCACAAGTCTTTGGTCAAGACGTCGTGACGTCTAAGCAAGGTACAATTATTAACATTTCGTCAATGAACGCATTTACGCCTTTAACAAAAATTCCAGCATATAGTGGTGCAAAAGCTTCTGTCAGTAACTTTACTCAATGGTTGAGTACTTACTTTGCAGGTCAAATCCGAGTAAATGCAATCGCGCCAGGCTTTTTTGAAACTGCGCAAAATAAAGGTTTGTTAAGAAATGATGACGGTTCTTATTCTGAAAGAGCGAATAAAATCTTGTCACAAACGCCTATGCAACGCTTTGGTGAACCCGAAGAATTATTAGGGACTTTATATTGGCTAATGGACAATAGACAAAGTGGTTTCGTAACAGGTATAGTCGTGCCAGTTGATGGTGGATTTAATGCATATTCAGGCGTTTAATAATAAATAACTAAAAATAACCTCGATGTTAATGACAACATCGAGGTTATTTTTTATGCTTATAAGTTATTCACAACTTACTCAATCTGGAATATGAATAAAGTCTTGTTTTTCTAAAGACACTGGACGACCTTCATCGTGCATTTTAGCAATGTGAAACTCTCCCCATTGACATAGAGAAGATAAAATTTCGCTCAACGTCTGTCCATAATCGGATAATTTGTATTCGACTTTCGGTGGCACTTGTTGATAAACAATGCGTTCGATAATACTATCTTCTTCTAACTCTCGTAATTGTTGCGTCAACATTTTTTGAGTGATATGAGGTATGGCACGTTTAAGTTCGGAAGTGCGCATCGTGCCATTATCCTTCAAATGACACAGCACGACAGGCTTCCACTTGCCGCCTAACACATCAATCGTTGCCTCTACGCCGATATTATAATGGTGCTTTAACATAAATTCCACCTCCATAGGTACTAAAAAGTGCCTATAGTACTTTTAGGTACCTATATGACTTTAAAGTGCGTACTTACTTCTTTTAATTATTGGAATTATAATAACACACATATTAATAAAAGAGGAAGGAAAGAAGTAAATGAAACAACAAAAATTAGCAATTATTGCTTTAGCCATCTCAGCCTTTGCGATTGGTATGACAGAATTTATTAGCGTCGGATTATTACCACTTATTAAAAATGCATTTGATATTACAATCCCTATGGCTGGATTAACAGTATCTTTATATGCCATTGGCGTTACGGTAGGAGCACCAGTACTTACGCCACTTACAAATAAAATGAAAAGAAAGCACTTATTAATTACAATTATGGTTATTTTTATTATAGCTAACTTGTTAGCAGCATTTTCAGCGTCATTTACGATGTTACTAGCAATGCGTGTCTTATCTGCATTAATGCATGGCGTGTTTATGTCTATTGCTACAGCTATAGCGAGCGACCTTGTGTCTTCAGATAAACGTTCCAGTGCAATTGCGATGATGTTTACCGGTTTAACTGTTGCAACAATTACAGGCGTGCCATTTGGAACTTGGATTGGACAAAATTTCGGTTGGGAAATGTCCTTTATCACAATAGCAGGTATAGGTTTCATTAGTTTGATTACTAATGTGATTTTCGTGCCAAGCAATTTAAACGAATTTGAACAATCACCTATTATTCAACAATTAAAAGTATTTAAAAATAAATCACTTATGCTTGTCTACCTCATTACTGCCTTAGGTTATGGTGGTACGTTTGTGGTATATACGTATCTGACATCAATGTTAACACATCAATTAGGTTATAGCGATAGTACAGTCGTTGTCTTACTTATCGTCTACGGTGTCATGGTTGCGATAGGAAATACTTTAGGTGGTAAATTCACGAATAAAATGCCTACGAAAGCTTTAAGTATCATCTTTTTAATTCAAGCCATCGTGCTTTTATTTGTAGGTGTGACGACGGATCATCCAATTATTGGACTTATCGCCATTTTATTCATGGGATTATTCGCATTTATGAATGTGCCAGGATTACAACTTATCGTTGTGCTATTTGCAGAACGTGAAAATAAAGCGACTGTCAATTTTGCATCAAGCTTAAATATTTCAGCGTTTAATATTGGTATTACATTGGGATCTGTTATTGGCGGTTACGTGTTAAATGAATTTTCAGTAGCAATGACACCATACTTTGGTTTCGTAATGGTTATAGTCGCAAGTGCAATGATGTACGCATTATATAGTAGAGAAAAACAATACAACTTAGCGCAATGCTAATAAAAGGGGTAAATAATGATGAATCAACTAACATTCAATAATGGAAATGAGATGCCACAAATAGGGTTAGGCGTCTTTCGAGTTGCTAACGATGATACTGCAAAATTGGCTGTAAAACATGCAATTATAAATGGTTATAGAAGTATCGATGCAGCTTTAGTTTATGAAAATGAAGAAATGGTAGGACAGGGTATTAAGGAAGGCATATCAGCAGTCGGCATTTCACGAGAAGATTTATTTATTACTTCTAAATTATGGTTCGATGATTTTGGCAAGCACAATGTGATTAGAGGATATGAACGTTCACTCAATAATTTAGGGCTTAACTATTTAGATTTATATTTAGTTCATTGGCCAGGTACTGATGAAGCACTAATGATTGATACATGGCTAGGCATGGAAAAGTTATATGAGGATGGCAAAGTTAAAAATATTGGCGTGAGTAATTTTAATATGAATCATTTAGCAAGATTGAAAAAGCATGCACAAATTAAGCCAGTTATTAATCAAGTAGAATTTCATCCTTATTTTAATCAAGCTTTATTACGCAATTATTTAACAGAAGAAGGGATACAAATGGAATCATGGTCCCCATTAATGAATGCAGAAATATTAGCGGATGAAACAATTAACGAAATAGCACAAACAATAAACAAATCACCGGCACAAGTCGTGCTACGTTGGAATGTACAACATGGCGTAATAACAATTCCTAAATCTATTACGCCAGCACGTATTGAACAAAATATTGATGTTTTTGGATTTGAACTTTCCGAATCACAGATGACAAAGATAGATAAATTAAATAAAGAGCAACGTGTCGGGCCAGATCCTGCACAATTTAATGGATAAAAAAACAAAGGTCATTTCCTAGATTTGGAGATGACCTCTGTTAGATTATATAGCAATTAATTATTGTTATGACTTACATGGACACGAGTTAAATGTTTAAAATAATTACGATATGAATTCCAATTTACATTTGAATTTGAATTGTCGGTTATTAACATGTCTATATTGTTTGGAGCGCACACATTATATAAAGAAACTTTGTCTAGTTTAGAACTATCAGCTAAGATATAAATTTCTTGAGCTTGTTCTACCATTTGTGCTTTCGTATATGCCAATGTTTCACTAAAGTGCGTCACACCTTTTACTGCGTCTATCGCAGGTGTACTTAAAAATAACTTTAAAGGATTAAAAGATTTTAAAGCGTTGTTCGCAAGCTGACCATCTAAGACATAATTATCCTTATGCAAAACTCCACCAGTAACGATGACCTGATGGTTCGTTGATTTTAACGTAGACGCAATATAAATGTCATTCGTAATAAGCGTTAAGTTGCGTTTGTGTTGTAAAGCTAAGGCTAATTGTAGTCCGGTAGAACCTGAATCAATAATAATAGTATCGTTGTCCCGTACAAACTCAGCAGCCTTAGTGGCAATAGCAACTTTTTCTTGATAATTGCTCGTTTGTCTATCGGCGAAGCTAAGTTCGTCCCATACTTCGCCTTTATTTAATACGACACCACCATGTGTACGTTTAATTTGATCGAATTGTTCAAGTTTATTTAAATCACGACGAATCGTGGCTTCGTGAACATTAAATTGTTTTGATAATGTGTGTATCGTTGCATGTTTATGTTGTAACAAAAAAGCAATAATTTTTTCTTCACGTTCGGCCGGTAACATAATTCACACCTCATTTAGACGTAAGTATAACAAAATTAATGAAAGGTTCAATTATTCATATTGTGCACTTTTAGGTAGCTTGATGAAATAAGTAAGTATCGTACTAATAAAATAAAGTATGCCTAAAATCCAAATGATTCCGATATCATGTACGATATCGATAAATAAATTTACAATCATTGGACCGACAAAGACTGGTAAACCAGCACCTAGATTTAATACAGAGAGCGCAGCGCCTTTGTCTTTTTTTACTAAGGTAGGAATTAATGCTGATAATGGTACGTAAGCGGCGATAAATGCACCCCAACAAAATCCTACGATAGTTAATAATATTAAATTCCCATCTGTCCACATCGGAATATAACCTATGAGTAGTACTGATATACCGCTACCAATGCCTCCGAAGTACATAACTGTGTTACGCCAGCCAATTTTATCTCCGATAATACCAAAGATTAAGTTGAAAATAATATTGCCTACAAAAATCGTAGACCATACGGCTAACCATTTTGATGTAGGTATACCGAAACTTGATAAATAAATAGGTAAGAAGACAGGGAAGGCAAACTGTGCTGTCGTATTGATTACACGTACGATACCACCGAGTAATACTTTAGGTTCTTCCTTCATAATCGTAATACCTTTAAGTATCTCTTTGAATTTTTCTTTCGAACTACCTTGATTTGAAGGTAATGTATCTCTATTAATAATAAGTGTGAATACTGCACCCAAAATAACCCAGAATAATGAACTCCATAGCGTGTTAATATGTCCTAAATATTTAATAGCCCAAATAGAATATAGTGCGCCTAACACATTTAAACCACCAGTAAAGACAAACCAAAACCAACCTACTGCAGCACCTAACGTTTTTTGTTCTGAACGATAAGATATCCACACTAAAAACGAATAAGCAAATAACGGATAGCCTAAACCACGTAGCGCATACGCTGGTAACATTAAATATAAATTATTTGAAGGAATAGCAAAACCAACAAAGCAAATAGTTCCTATAATATAGAAGAACAAACCAAGAATCATTGTTTTTTTGCCACCTAATGCTTCGGCAAACACACCGCTAAACCAACTTGCTAAAGCAACAGTAACACCATAACAAGAAAACAGTGCACTCGTTTCCTTAACGGAAAAGCCATTTTCATGTAGCCAAGGGCTTAACCAGCCAATTTCTAAACCGTCGCCCATCATGAAAATAATAATACCTATGTAACCCCAAACGATTTGGCGGGGCATACCTAAAACTGAATTTGAATTTTTCATATAAAATACTCCTTTAATCACGCATAGTGATGGTAGTGTTATGCTTGTAGGTCTAGGTTGTCTTAAATTTAAACTGTTAATAAAATATAAAAATCATTTATTGAGAAAATAAAACTCATTTTTTGTACATATATGTTTGTAAAAACAATAGTAATCGCTTACATTTATGTATGTCAATCATAAAACTACAATAAATATGTTTTTATGTGCTCGAAATTACTGATTTAATGTTTATTTTTGTTCGTTTATTTAAGTTTTGTGCGTTGCTTTTTGCTATTAAGTTGCTTATTATTTAATAAAGCGTTTTCTATTGTACGTATATGGAGGGTTATTATGAGTTACAGTATAGGTATTGATTTTGGCACAGGTTCTGGGAGAGTATTTTTAATCAATACAGCTAATGGCGAAATTATTTCACAATATATAAAAGAATATTCTCATGGAACGATTGAGCAGCAATTAAATGGTCAAAAGATACCGCAAAGTTTTGCGTTACAAAATGCTAATGATTATATGGAAGTCATCGAAGAAGGCGTCCCATACATAATAAAAAATGCCAACATCGATGTTAACAACATAGTTGGAATAGGCATTGATTTTACTTCATCGACCGTGATATTTGTAGATGAACATATGGAACCGATGCATAACTATGAAGCCTTCAAAGATAATCCACATGCTTACGTAAAATTGTGGAAACATCACGGCGCTCAAGCTGAGGCCGATAAACTATTCCAAACTGCACTACAACAAAAAAATCGATGGTTAGGATACTATGGTTTTAATGTGAGTAGTGAATGGATGATTCCAAAAATAATGGAAGTACAACATAAAGCACCAGAAGTCATGGCTAACACTGCGCATATCATGGAAGCAGGAGATTGGATTGTCAATAAATTAACTGGTAAAAATGTTCGCTCTAACTGTGGACTAGGTTTCAAGTCATTTTGGCAAGCAGAGACAGGTTTTCATTATGACTTATTTGATCAAATAGATGAGGAATTGTCTGATATAGTGAAAAAAAAAGTCGCTGCTCCTATTGTAAATATTGGTGACACAGTAGGTACATTATGCACAGAGATGGCTAATAAATTAGGTCTTCCAGACACAATAGCAGTAAGTCCATTTATTATTGATGCACATGCAAGTTTATTAGGTATAGGCTCAGAAAAAGATAAAGAAATGACGATGGTAATGGGAACGAGTACATGTCATTTAATGCTTAACAAAGCACAACATAAAGTGCCAGGCATCTCTGGTTCGGTTAAAGGAGCAATCATTCCTGACCTTTATGCATATGAAGCGGGGCAATCAGCAGTAGGAGACCTATTTGAATATATCGCTAAACAAACACCGCACGAATACGTTGTCGAAGCTAAAGAACGGTATATTTCAATTTTTGAATTACTCAATGAAAAGGCACAAAAATTGGCGCCGGGGGAAAGTGGTTTAGTAGCACTCGATTGGCATAATGGTAATCGGAGTGTATTAAGTGATAGTACACTAACTGGAAGTCTATTTGGCATGACACTACAAACGAAGCATGAAGATATTTACCGTGCATATATGGAAGCTACGGCATTTGGTACGAAAATGATTATGCAACAATATCAAGGTTGGCAGATGGAAGTGGATAACGTATATGCATGTGGCGGCATACCGAAGAAAAATCCATTATTGATGGAAATATATGCCAATGTGTTGAATAAAACCATCACAATTATCGATAGCGAGTATGCACCAGCGATAGGAGCAGCTATATTAGGCGCTATAAGTGGGAAAGCACATGATTCATTTGACCAAGCTATTCAAGCTATGAAAGAACCAATACTTTATCAAGTAGAGCCAGAAGAAAACAAAGTCACAACTTATAAAAAACTATTCAAAGCATATAAAGCATTGCATGATTTACATGGCTATAAAAAGGCAAGCATTATGAAAAACGTTAAAGCTATTGCCGATGAAAATTTTAATCAATGAGCGTAGGACGATTTTTTAATGGTGAGGAAATGCACACTATTTGAGAATATTAAAAAAACATTGCCATCAAATTCACTAATAATTGAATTTGGTGGCAGTGTTTTATTAGATGGTGGATAGGTGAGAATAAGCGTTTGGTATAGATTGTGAAAGAAGTTAATAACACAAATCAAATGTTTTCTGGAATAATGATGGTATAGCTATATAAGATAGCTTTTAATCAATTTTTTATTATTTAAAAAATCATTTATTATATTTTTATCTCTTTTATTTATTTATTTATGGGAGGGCATACTAATAAACAAGTTGTTTGCTATTCGGATTATTATAAATCATAACAATACTATTATACTAAAGGAAGATGAACATGCTATCTAAAGTAGAACAAGGCACAATCAATGGGATATATAAAGATTCCATTCATAAATTTTTAGGTATCCCTTATGCTGCTCCACCGATCAAGGAACGCCGTTGGACGCAACCTATGCCGCCTCAAAAATGGGAAGGTATTTATCAAGCAACTAATTTCGGACCAATATGTCCCCAAAAAGGCGGTGCTAGTTTTAATCTTAGACAAGATAAGCAAAGCGAAGACTGTCTCTATCTCAATGTTTGGACATCTACAACCATTTGTGATGCTCAGCAACCTGTTATGGTATGGATACATGGTGGCGGTAACTTAGGTGGTGCTGGATCAGAGGATGCTTTTGATGGTACTAATTTAGCTAAACAAGGTGTTACCGTAGTCACTTTTAATTATCGTCTGGGCGCTTTTGGCTTTATAGCACATCCAGACATAGGTTGTAATTTTGCTGTATTAGACCAAGTTGCAGCTTTAGAATGGATTTCAAACAATATTGGATCATTTGGTGGTAACCCTAACAATATCACTATATTTGGTGAATCTGCTGGTGCCCAAGCGGTACGAAATTTATTATCAGTCAGTCGCGCCAAAGGTTTGTTTCACCGTGCTATTATACAAAGTGCAGGCTTTGAGCCTTATGTTTTCACGTCGACTCACTCTTATGAAAAAGTTCAAACAAGTACCGAAAAGTTATTCGAAAAGTTAGGAACATCAGATTTAGAAAAACTTCAAAAATTGCCTGCAAATGACATTTTAGAGGCTTCTATGGCCTTTTCTGGTACAGTGCCACCTCCGGGAGAAGTTCATACACCAGCTAATTTAATATGGAATCAAGTTCCTGATGGAGAAATTATAGCTAAAGATGGATTTCCTGGATGTGATGTTGATTTACCTATATTAATTGGTTGTGTAGAAAATGAGGCACGTTATTTTATAAAGCCTAATGGTACATATCATAACAATGATTTAAGTAGAATGGCTCAAGTTTTAGCTACTACTAAAAGTGATCA
This sequence comes from Staphylococcus kloosii, assembly GCF_032139365.1. Taxonomy (GTDB): domain Bacteria; phylum Bacillota; class Bacilli; order Staphylococcales; family Staphylococcaceae; genus Staphylococcus; species Staphylococcus kloosii_A. The sequence continues at coordinate 4,714 of NZ_JAVTDB010000019.1, read as the reverse complement.
AGCATTACAACTTTTAAACAATAAGGATTTAACAACATATGAAGCTTTAGACTTATTGTTCACGACCACTATATGGTTTGAACCGTCTTATGCGACTGTAAATAAATTCGTCGAATTAGGTTATGACGTTTATTATTATCATTTTGCGAGGGTATCTCCCGAACATTATCGGACAAAAGAATTAGCTCAACACACATCAGAAATTAAATATGTTTTTGGGAATTTACAACCTGAAGAACATTATGATGACAGGGATCGAATAATCTCAAAGCAATTGCAACATGCATGGATTACTTTTGGGAAAAAGGGAGTCCCACAAAATGAAGATGGAACGAGTTGGGCTTGTTATAATAGAGATGAACCGTATATAAATCATATAAAAGACACGGTTTATAGCGAACCTTTAAAACTAAACCCTCTTACTGAAATTATCCATTCCTTAAGAAAATAGTAATAATGTTGTTTATAAACAAAATCAAAAGCATTGAGTTAAACCGGATTTATTTTCATATTATTGAACGAATTATAAAAAGGATTGGAAACTACAAGAGCAAGAAGCCGAAAAGGTAGTAGCCATTCATTTCCAAATTATAAGAAGAGAGAAATCAAATTCTTATATGATAAACAAAAACTTGCAGGTGAAGAGATTGCTAAACTAACAGGATTTAGCGATTCTACAATTTATAGAGTATTAAAAAATTAGGAGGTATTGTATGGTTGAATCAGTTCAGGTTTATCATTATGATGCATTTAGCACAGAACCCCACAAAGGGAATCCTGCAGGTATTGTATTAGATGCAGAAAAGTTAACAGACTCGGAAATGCAGAAAATCGCATCAAGTGTTGGCTTCAATGAAACTGCATTTCCACTCAAATCTGATAAGGCAGATTTGAAGATACGCTTTTTTACCCCAGGTCATGAAATGAACCTTTGTGGTCATGCAACTATAGCGACAATTTATGCTTTAAAAGAAAAAAAGTTACTAAAAAATAAACCCGAATATACTATTGAAACTAAAGCAGGCATTTTATCTATAGGTATTAATGAACAAAACGATAATAAAATATATATTATCATGCAACATGCAGTACCAAAATTTGAAACTTATACAGGTTCTAATGAAGATTTAGCTCAATCTTTAGGTATTAAAAAAGAAGATATCAGCGATGATTTACCAGTTTTATATGGAAGTACAGGTGTTTGGACACTTCTTGTTCCAGTAAATAGCCTAGCTACTTGTAAAAAAATGAAACCCAATCATTCACAGTTTCCTTCTATATTAAAAGAAAAACCTAATGTGTCCATTCATCCATTTTGTTTTGAAACTTATGATTTAGATTCTGATATGCATGCACGACATTTTTCTTCACCTTTCTCTGGAACAACAGAAGATCCAGTTACTGGAACAGCTTCTGGAGTAATGGGGGCATACTTTTTAAAATACGTGAGTAATAAGATAGATAATTCCCTAGAACTTATTGTCGAGCAAGGTCAAGAACTTGGAAAGAATGGTAAGGTGCAAGTTAAAGTTACTCCTAATGAGAATGAATGGAACATACAAATAGTTGGAACTGCTGTTTATGTTCAAACATTTAAGATTAACTTAAATCAAGAGTGATTATAATTAACTTAGCAAATATAAATTATGTAAAGTTATTGAGTTAGCGAAAAGTATAAAAGCGATAATTATATTATCATAATTTATATTCTCACTTACTATAATAATATATTTTAATTTATAAAGGCGCCGATTACTATTTTCAGTATCGGGCGCCTTTATGAATTAATTTCTAATCCTAACCAAACGATCAGAGTTCCTTATAAACGCATGTTTATTGTGTATTATTAGGATGTACCCAATTAATACACAAAACAACTATGATTACCCATATACAAGGAAAGATAATAATTAAAAGTCAATTTGTTGATACATCATAATAAAATCTAAATTTTAATGTCGCGTCTTTCAACGATCCTTTGGCATAATAGCCATCTTTCGTTTTACCCACATAATCAATGAGAGGATTTGAAAGAAGTGATAACATATCCTTTATTATTTTGACTTCTTGGTATAGCTTGAACCATACTGTTCCATTGTCTTAGTTTAATATTCAATATAACCACTCCATTATTCATAATTATTATTAAATATACCAAATTTTAAGTTTTGTTCCACTTAAATGAAGGGTTTATTTACACTTTTTTTGTTTCTCTCCGCTGTGATGTTCTAATACAGTTAACAAATAGAGTATTTACATGGTAAACACCGAGCCCGATAACTATGACCGTAGTTATTGGGCTTTTTTTAGTGTATTGGTTATGTCACCGTCGGATTATGATTGCTGCAATGATAGGTGATATAAGTGCTACAAATAGAGTGCTTAACATGAGGTCAAATCCTTGGATGTTTGTTAAAAAACCAGAAGTGAAATGACGACGTTCATATTATATTATCTATAAATGTACAAATTTCGAATATAAATTCCATATTTAAAAAATACTCGTAACGGCATCAATTAAACTATAAACACCTAAAAATGAGACGATAAGTACAACAATAAATCCTAAAATATTAAGCCATATATTATTGGCGTATTTGCCCATAAGTTGCTTTTTGTTAATAATGATAAAGATTAGGATAGCGACTATTGGTAGGATAATACCATTTAGTGCTTGGGCAACGAGTAGGACTTGAATGGGTTCGAAGCCGAGTCCTGATGTGATAATGCCGATAAGTATGATTGCGGCGAATACAGTTTTGTATTTTTTGCTTTTCATACCTTTTTCCCAACCGAGTAAACTACTTATTGTAGCCGCAGCCCCAGTAGGTGAAGCAATGGCAGATGACAGTCCGGCTGCAAACAAGCCTATACTAATAATGAATGGTGCAGCTTCTCCGAAAATCGGTTTCAGGGGATCGGCAAGTTGGATAATGCTTGATACCTCTTTACCTTTAATTAATGTAGCTGCTGAAATTAAAATTGCTGCTGAAATAAGGCCACCCACAGCAATCGAAATAATAGTATCCCAACGTGCAAATTTTAATTCGCTTAAACCTTTAAAACGTTCATGTACGGCAGTAGAGTGAATAAAGAAATTATAAGGTACTACCGTTGTACCAATTAATGCAATAACAGTAATAATTGATCCATTCGGTATCGTTGGTACAAAAATACCTTTCAAGACACCTGTTATATCAGGTTTAATTACAATCATAGTTGTTATGAAAATAATCCCCATAATAACCATTAGTACAATCATTATTTTTTCTAAAAAACGATAGTTACCAAACAGACCGATTAATAAAATAATAATCCCAATTACAGGCGCTACTGCATGCGAAGGTAAATGTAATAAATATGCAGCACCCAAAGATGTACCTAGCAAGTCACCACTTATGTATGCGGCACACCCTATAGTCACTGCGATTAATGTAAACCAAACGATAATAACTTTACCTACTTTATGTGCAAATAATTCTTGCACGGCTTCGCCCAATCCTTCTCTCGTGACCAAGGATAGACGGATAATCATTTCTTGTAAGACGATTGTTGCAATAATAGAGAATACTACTGCCCACAGCAAGCTATATCCAAAGCCTGCGCCCCCTTGGGTCATTGTAGTAACAGTACCTGGCCCAATAAATGAAGCGGTAATAATCATTCCTGGTCCAATTGATTTAAATACTTTACTAAAGTTCTTAAACACAACCATCACATCCCCGTGTTATTAGGCTTTGCCTAAGTATTTCGCGTGGCCTGCAAGTACGTATAGTACAGCAGTAGAGACAAAATGAGCAGAATTTTGGTTGGCGTCTTGCATTGGATATACCTCAACATAATCCATACCACAAAGACCTAATTTACCAAATTCATGTATTAATGTTAGTAACTCGTAAGATGTAACGCCATTGCCATCCACTGGACCGCCTGGATTAAAAGCAAAATCAAGGACATCACTACAAATTGTTAAATAAACGACATCTACATCTTTACTCGCTTGTGCATAAATATCACGTGCTAATTGTGTTAAATTTGTAGATGATCTAATGTCGTTAATCGTTAAAGTGACAGCACCCGCTTCCTCAGCATATTTACCAGTTTCAGGTTTATTACGCGGACCATGGATACCTGTATGTATGATGCTTTCATTTCTGATACCCTCAGTTTCATATAAGCGCATAAATGGGGTGTTACGTGCATAAAGTTCGCCATCATAGTCAGGCATATTATCATAATGTGCATCTAAATGTATAATACCTACACGTTTATTTGTTTTAGTTAATGCTTTTAGAATAGGGTAGGTAACGCCGTGTTCACCACCAAAGCCCACTAAAAATTTATCTTGTTGCCATAAATTATATGCAAAGTTCTCAATATTCTCATAACTTTGCTTATTATCGTGTGCGACGAAAGGAACGTCACCAACATCACCCATAGATAAATGTTTGCTTACATCTATATGATTTAACTCGGGTAAATAATGACTATAACGTGCAGAACATACACGAATTTGTTTAGGTCCTAATTCAACGCCTGTATAGTCACCCCAAGTACTTTCACCTTCAAAAGGCACACCATACACAATAACGTCAGTATCTAAATCTTGTGCCTTTGATAAATTCTTACTAGCTAAAAAACATGGTGTATTTCCATAAATATTATCTTTCATAAAATATAATGCCCCCTTTATTAATTAACAATTATAGAGAGT
>NZ_JAVTDB010000018.1:0-1088 GCF_032139365.1 Staphylococcus kloosii | reverse complement strand
ATTAACGGAACAAACATATTAAATCCAATTAAATTAGACATAAAATTGCTAATAAAATAAATAACAGCAAAACCATGAGATAGGCTTACAATCAAGGGCAGACCGAAAATAAATAACGTCTGTTTTGCTACACTTTTATATAATTCCCTTTTCCCAATTCCAATTTTTCTTAATATTTCATAGTTAAGTTGATTTTCATTAGCTTCTGTAAGTTGTTTAAAATAAATAATAGTTCCCGTAGCTGATAAAAAGACGAGACCTAAAAATCCAAAAATAAATAGATTTAATGCATTTCCTTCTTTACCTTCTTTATAATTATCATAAAAAGAAATGATTGGTGAACCTTCTTTATTAGCAAATTTATTTAAATCTTCAGAAGTCATTTTTGTAGATTTTTCATTTTTTACTTCATATCCTATATAGTTCGAAAATTTAGCATTTTTATTTAATTTATGAAATTTTTCATCACTAACAATCACAAATAAATCTGGATAATTAAATGGTAATACGCTTCCAGTAACCATACCATTAATTTGTAAATTTTGTGATTTCTCATTTGAATCTAATTCTAATTCTTGATTTTTAAAATCACTTGATTTAAATTTAGTAGCTCTTGGTTTAATGACTTTGGCTTGATTTCCAGAAATTTTTAATTGTTTATCCCTATTTAAAGAATGAGATACATTATTAAATGTATTGTTGGAAATGATTTTTACTGGTTTTGTCGGATAATCAACATTAGATGAGAACTTTGCATCTGTTTCTAAAACCGGAATTGTTACACGTGATTTCACAGGATGGTCTTTGTCTTTCTCAATCTTATGTTTTATTTTTGAATCGTAATTATGATCTTTTGATAAATGGGTATAGCTAAAAACAGTATCATCTTTAGCCCCTTTTTCATTGCCATAATAACCACCATAGGTTGCTGCAAATAAACTAATTGTTGTAGCACTAAGTAATGTAATTAATGAAAACATCTTAGCGTTACCTTTAACACGATAAAGCAAGTTAGATGTACTAATTAATGTTGTACTTCTATAATATAAAAATTTATTTTTTTGTATTAGCTTAATTAAATAAATAGT
>NZ_JAVTDB010000017.1:0-14559 GCF_032139365.1 Staphylococcus kloosii | reverse complement strand
TTAACAAGTCACAATGTAATAGTTCTTGCTTTTAAATTCCCATTTTCATGTAAAAATACTATTTTTAAAAATCATAGTTATATTGATATATTGATAAAAAGATGCATCCTATTAGGAGAAGAATAAATTGACAATATAAAAAACAAAATAAATTATAACGCTTATGGTAGTGGCACTCCCAGATTATTTATGATAATGGACTTAACAAAGATAGTTTGGAGAAAGTTTACGAGCTAATTTGCCAAAATAGTAATGTCTATGACAGATTTTTATAGCTTTACCTGGAATGGGGAAATCAAGTGGTACTGGTATTAATAATTCAGACGATATGTTAGATGCCTTACTTCCTTTTATTAATCAGTTAGGCATTACCAACCATCTTATATTATTTGGCCATGCTTATGGTGGATATTTACGTTTAGGACTTATGCAAAATAGTGTTATAGGTGCTCACCTTATTGCCCAGTCATTTACGCTCAAAACGGTGATAGCACATTAGAAATAAATAAAAAAAGACCCCTAATCATAGGGGCCTTCTGAGACTATAACGGGAGTTAACATTCTCAACATGCCCAAGGGCACGTTGAGAAACCCATCTCATATAATCTCACATGCCCTAAGGCATGCAAATAGATTATATCTTTCACAATTATTATTGTAAACATTTTAAAATTTAATAAAGTGATATATAAGTAAAACATGCAGGCGCAACAGAACTACTTGCACTTGCATGCTTTCTACTTATTCAGTGAATTATTGATCAATATTAATAAATTGTAATTCATAAACAGCTTTATCATCATAAGTGTTAAAGACGTCAATTTTACCGTTTAAATAAAGTTCTTGTTGTTTTCTACTTACATTATGCTTATACGTTAATTTAAGTTTTAAATTAGATTCATAACCATTGTTTTTAATAGTTTTTTCAATTTCATCAAATACATCTTTATTTATTGGTAATAAATATCCTTCTTTACTAGGAAGCATACTAACAAATTTTCTTTCTAATACCTCATTACCTTCAATATAAATTTCGATAGTGATTTGTTTAGCTGCGCCTCCACCTAAATTGTAGAGTTGTAAAAAGTCTTCTTCAGTTTCTCCATCTCTATTTACTGCGGTATTGTGCAATGTTAAACCTTTGGAACTTCTTTTTATTAAAATTTGATTGAAGCCGAGCGCTGGTATAAACGCTATTTTCATTTGATATAGTTGCAATGATACAGAAATAAAATAGAACAATGCCATTATAAATGTACCTATTTGTCCGATTGCGGATATCACATTCAACATAAAATTCTCCTTATTGTTTTATTCAGGAGACAGTAGTAGGGTTGATAACTGTAACATATCACCTACAAATTTTAAATAATTGAACACTTATTAATTAAAAAATAAAGTCATAACCCCTATCACCTTTATATAAATCAGTGCATTAAAATTTCAATAAAACATGGGTGCACTTCGTAATCAATATCACGATAACGGATAGCTACATAATCGTAATCAAAAATATCGTGCGGTAATTCTCTATACCATTGATTAGCATCGGTATAAGTGTGTTCAATTAAAACATTGTCTGCCTTAGATATATCTACCCACTCATCAAAAAGGCATGCGTAAATATGCATATTCAAAATAATTCCTCCTAGAAATTTATTAATATTGCATATAGATACACAAAACCATTAATAATTAATGGCCAAATTCCCTTAACCTACGTCTCAGACATTAACATTTATTAATATTTATGAAAAGCTTCTGAAAATTACAATCTTTATGAGTGAAATTCAACTTTAAGTCACCTAATATTTTTCAGTCCCTTGATGAAACAACAATACCCAATCGCCATCATAAAACTGCCACACAGAGCTTCTGTGGCTAATTACTCCACGCGTATTGTTTACAAGTTCATACGTACATAATCTTGCATCATCAGAGAGTTCATAAACTTCAAAATGATTAATTGTAAAGTCATCACAATTTAGAGCCATATTTTTGATGTCACTTTTGTAAAATACTTTGCCCGACTTACCAAATTCCTTAAAGTTGGGATGCAAAATATCCATAACTTTATCTATATTTTTTCTATTACTTGGTTTTAAATGCTGCCATTCATAGTCAATCACAGGTAATCACCCTTTAACGTTATTTATACTCTTTTAATGCTTTTAGTAATATAAATTACATTCCCTATTTCGAAAAAAATAGTATTATTTATATTTTTATAAAGTATTATGTGTAAATTTGAATAGTTCACAATTTTTATGTATACTACAATAAATTTCACATTTAAAAAAGGGAGACAATAAATGAAAAAATTATTATTTTTATTGCTAGCAAGTTTTTTAGTATTAGGTGCATGTGGTAATGATCACAGTGGTACAAAAGATAATAAGAAAGAAACAAAATCATCAACGAAAGATAGTGCGAAGAAATCAAAAGATAAAGAGAAGAATGATAAAAAGTCTAACGATGACAAATCTGATGACAAGAAAAATAATGATATGAAAAATGATAAGAACAGTAATGATAGTCAAGCTAATAATGACAGTGACAATCAAGCTGCTTCAAATAATGATGATCAAAATCAAAATACTAGTAATGAACAAGCTCAAAATCAACAAAATGAACAACAAAATACTAACCAACAGCCAACAACAACAGAGCAAAATCAAGCAAATCAACAAACACAATCAGCTCAGAGTCAACAAAATCAGGTAAATCAAATTCAACAACCACAAGCTCAGCAAAATCAACAAAATGGCACATTATCGAAAGCACAAGTTGAAAAACAATTAAAAAGTGGCGTTAACGTTAATGGTATTAAAGATAAAGATGGAGATACATGGTATCAAGCTCCAGGTAATGGAGACGTTATTGGTTACGAAAAACCAGATGGTACGACTTGTACTGTAGGTGGATGTACACCTCCGGATAAATAATAACTAAACACCGAGCGTTTAGCATTTTTGGCCAAACGCTTGGTGCTTTTATTTCCTTAACGATACTGTATAATGAGGGGTAAAATAACAAGGGGTTGGTATTATGTCTATTATTATTGTCGGTGGATCGGGTATGTTAACAAACACTATTCGTTGGGTTGTCGATAATTTCAACGAAGATATTTATTTACTTTCTAGAAATAAAGACAGTTATGATTCATTTTTATTAGAACAAAGTAATGTGCATTTTCAACATTATGATTACCTTCAACCCGAAACTTTCGATTTTACAATTAATGATGTGACACTAGTGATTAGTTGGGTTCACAGTAAAGGCTATGCTAATCATTTACGTTTCTTAAAAGCGCATGTATCATGGTCTAAAAATAAGCATCGCTATATTCATATTGTAGCTACGCAAAACTACAGTGACGCAGAATTACTTTCTTATCTATCCGCTTCAAATATTACTACTTCTACTGTGAGTTTAGGCTATAAAGAAGATACTGGTGGTCAAAAAAGATGGTTATATCATTCTGAAATCGCGCATGGCACGATATTAGCTATAAGTTCAGGCAATGATGTCCAAGTAGGCATAGTAGCAAGCAAGCATTGAACAATATTTTATATTAGGAGTGAAATTCATGTTCAAAACACCAATTACCAATCATTTAAGTTTAAAAATATTAGAAGAAAGAGATGCAGATGCACTCTTTGCTATCATTTCGAATAATAGAGAACATTTAGGTGAATGGTTGCCATTTGTGAATTTCACACAATCTAGTACAGATAGTAAAAACTTCATTAAATCAGCGCTCCAACAATTTGCTAGTAACGACGGCTTTCATTGTGGCATTTGGTATAACAATCAACTTGTCGGTGTAATTGGCCTTCATTATATAGATTCGTTAAATGAAAAAACTTCTATTGGCTATTACTTAGCCGAAGACTATCAACAATATGGCATTATGACTAAATGCACTCAGTATTTAATTAATTATTGTTTTGAGGAATTAAAGTTAAATCGTGTAGAAATACGCACAGCAGTAAATAACGTTAAAAGCCAAAACATTCCTAAAAAATTAGGTTTTCAACAAGAAGGTATCATTCGCCAAGCTGAAAAGCTTAATGGTCAATACTCAGATAGCTATGTCTTTAGTTTGCTAAAGTCAGAATTTGCACATTACGAAATTAAATAATAGCTCATTTTCTTTTACCGTTTCAATCATCATAAGTTAAGCAAACATTAAAACACCCTTCACAAAACGCACTTTGTAGTGACTAATTGTAAAGGGTGTTTACTTATCGTATAAATTCGTTCTTATTAATTTTAAGGTCAATCAACGATTACCAACGTCTTGCCCAATTTCAACTGATTTATCTTTTTTATTATAAATTGCACCTTGTACACTGCCGAAGTTCGGATCATTACGCTTTTCTTCAACGCCAAATCCTAAACTTTTGAAAATATTTATATCGTCTTTACTTGTCGCATTTTCATAGTAAATCGTCCCCCCATCATTGTAAAAACGTGGTTTATCGATTGACTCTTGTAATGTGCCATTATTTCTTAAGTAGTCAATAAGCACTTCATTTAATGTCGTCGGTATTTTATTACCACCCGGCGTTCCGATACCCATGTAATAATCGGGCCCCACAACGATTGTAGGTGAAGTAAAAGACCTTGGTTCTTTATGCTTACCTTTATAATTGGGACTTGCCGGGTCATTTGAAAAATTAGATAGCGAATTATTCATATAAAAACCTTGCTTTATATATTTTCCTGAACCAAAGAAACTAGATAATGTATTGGTCGTACTCGTCAATTTACCGTCCTTATCTACAACTACAAAATGCGTAGTGCTTGTATTATCGACATTATTTGTATTGAAATTACTATTCATATTTAGTTCATTTAGTTTTCCTAACAAGTAATCTTGGGAAAGGTATTCATCAAAGTCTTGATCATTGCCATTAACTATATCTCTATTACGGTACATCAGCGCTCTAGATTTTAACACTCCTGTAATATAATCAAGTCTATGATTAGCTGTTGCTCCTTGTTCGGTTGCTTCATCTACCTTTAAACCTTGTAACATAAGCGTGCCGCCAAGGGGATTGGATGCCGAATAAATTTTATTGCCCATATAATCTGTACTCACAGGTTCTTTAGCTTGGGTACGATAGCTTTTGAAGTCTTTTGCTGTAAGTTTATCATCCATTTGCTTAGATATTTTATCACCTATATCATTGTAAAAATAATCAGGCCCTTTATCACGTATACCTTTAAGTGTCTCTGCAAGAGCTGGTTGCTTAATCACATCTCCCTCGCGTTTCGTTTTACTACCTTCAAAGAATGGCGAATTTCTATCAACGTCAGAACCATAAAGTTTCAAACTTCGCTCTAACTCAGAATCCACTTCAAATCCTTCTTCTGCTAAAGGAATAACATCATTTAAAATGTCTTTTTCCGACATTTTACCACCAGCTTTATGTACATCATGCATACCTCTAACAAAACCAGGTGTGCCAGTTTGATCTTTATCTTTATAACCAAATGATGAAATATCTTTATATTGCCATTGTTTTGGCACACCGCCAGTTTTACCGTCGTAATAAAGCATTGCGCCTCCGCCACCAAGTCCAGAAGAGTGCGGTTCGGTAACGGCCAATGCATATGATACCCCGATAGACGCATCAATAGCATTGCCGCCTTGCTTTAATATTTGATTACCTACTTTTGTTGCGATTGGATTATTAGAAGCTACACCGTATTTTTTACTAGCATTAGATTGGTCATGATCCACAATTTTATTTTCATATAAATCATCTTTATTATAATTATCTTTTTTAGTAATAAAGAAAAAGATAATGGAAATAATAATTGTGAGGAGCAATATAACGATGAGCGTTTTTTTATTATAAATACTCATATTAACTTACTCCTTTAGATAAATAATGTTTGTTTTCTATTTTAAGTTCATAGTCTTCGTATTTATCAGTATCTTCATTTGATTTAACAAATGTAATTAACAAGAAGATAATAAGGATGATTGTTATAAATGTAATAGATAACCAGCGGTTTTTAAGATTCATAATGATAACCCCCTTTCACTTTTTTCAATTTCACTGAATCACTATTAAGATTATTCAATAACTTAATTTCTTCAACTTTACTTGGTTGTGCCCTCGTAACCTTGCCACCTTGAGATTTAATGGGTGTCACTAAGAAATCTGATTTTTTACCATCCCATCGCTGTTGTACCGTCATGCCTTGCTTATTTTTAGACAGAAAATTCTCAGATGTCACATTACCTAAACTATAAAATATATTTGTATGTTTATATTTTTCTACTTTTTGAATAACCGTGTTATGGCCAATGATGACGTCTGCACCAGCATCTGATAAAGCGTGAGCGTATTTTTGTTGCCTAGCAGTTACATGTTTCTCATCTGGGATTCCCCAGTCAACATTAACAACTACCATATCGTTATCTTCTTTTAGTTTTTTTAATAGCGGCATAAATATTTTTGGTTTCAAACTAATGGATGTTGTGTTTTTTAAAGAATTCGAATAGTCGGAGTCTACATCTGTAAAATCCACACTAGCTATCTTTTTTCCTTTAACATTTTGTTGGACAGTTTTACTATTAATTGGATTAGAGCCATTACCAGTTAAAAAATTGTACCCTAGTTGACCTTCAACATCCTTTTGTAAATCTCTTGCTTGTATATTATCTACTGAATTATTTATTAAATTTAAACTTTTAAGATTTAATTCTTTTAAATACAAAATATTATCAATATTTTCTTTCCTGTTCATCTTTGGATTGTCCGCAAACTTAGATAAATGCAGGCTTGCTGTTGAATAATCACTTCCTTTCAGGACAGCTTTAATAGCTCCAAAAGTATCGTCAAGGTCGTTTTTTCTTATGTTTGAATTCATGTTGATATTACCTAAATACGTCAAATTAATATCATCGTCTTGTTTAGTTACCGCTTCTACCGGCATACTTTTTTGCGCCTTTAAAATCAAGACTAATAGCACTAAAGCTAGTATTAATATGACTAATGTAAGTAAGAAATTATATCTTTTATGCAATTTCGACCATTTGAGCACCCGTTCTGCAATTGTAAATCTTTGTGATTTCCTCATATTTACAAACTCCTAACTAGTTAATGAAACTATAAAAGAATAAAATGGCGTATGTTATACAAGTTAGTAGCATACATGTCGATAGTGTAATAATCACACCTTGCTTTTGAATTGTATTCGCTATAATTCCTGGAATTACAATACCAATCCCTGACATTTCAACCATTTCAAACGGTGTTAATGGATAGATTAAATCGAAGAAAAATTTCAATATCATTCCAGTTAATATCATTGCTGCAAACTTTCGTCGTCCATACAAAATAACGTATTTACTAATACCATGGTTGACTATAAAATATGTAATACAGCTAATTATCAATACAGATAACAACATTATTGGTTGGTCAAAAATTAAAGCTAAATAACCTGGCACAACCATACCTGCTGGTGTAATACCGAATTTTTCTGCAAATATGAGACTCAATACAATACCTACAAACAATGAGAAATATAATTCTGAACCTACCATATTATTTTATCCCTTCTATAAACTGCGCTATTTTTTTTCCCGGGCCATGAATATTACCTACACAGAACACCAAAGCATTTTCGCACTCTGCATATAAACTTTTTTCAATTTCTCCAATATCACTATTTTCAAAGTTTAGATATTTTTTATCAGGATGACGTTCCATGACCTCTGTAATCATTTGCGTACTTTTACCTGTACAAATTAAGGTGTCGAATTGTACGTCTTCGATAAAATCTTCAGCAAACATTTTTGTCCTATCCACCCTATCCGCACGACAATTTAATATGATAATTCTCTTTTTATATGGATAATTGTATGACTCGACTTTTCTTAAAATAGCCTTAGAGGATTTCGTTTCGTTTGCAGCGAATGCATTTACATAAACATTCGTCGTATGATTTGCAGTGAAATATTTAATTTCTACAGCTCCCGAATCAGGCGGAGCATTTAACATGCCTTGTAATGCTATTTCTTTATCAATCCCTAATGCCTCTGCCACACCTAAAGCAATAGCAACATTATCAGGAAAGACTAAATACTCAAATTTTCTTAAATATGTTTCTGGTACTTCATCTTTATCAACAACAATGAGTTTAGATTTTCGCTTTTTCGCTACCTTGGCAAAATAGGAAGTATAATCATCTTTCATTACGATAAGATGTCCTTTATAAGGTATTGTTGCTGTAAAAGATTGCGCCACATCTTTTAATGTGGGGCCTAAAACATCCATATGATCTTCCATAACATTAACGATGACCCCGATATTGGCCTTTACCAAATCTTTTTGAAATGTAATTTGATAATCTGGATTTACTGCCATACATTCATTCACGAGTGCATTGGCTTTTTGCTTCACAACTTTTTGAACAATGTCCCTTTGTTCACCAATATTCGCACCTTGAGGTTTTCTATATACTGGATATTCTTGTGAAGTGAACCAGTACAACATACGTGCATCTGTCCCAGTAGTTTTGCCAATAACTTTGTATTGATCTTCACGTAAAATACTATAAATGAGCCTCGTAATCGTTGATTTGCCCCTGATTCCATTAATATTTATACGTATTGGAATTTTTTCTAATCGTCGAGAGTGTTTCTTTTTCTCTACTACGCCTAACCACATGATTAACACCACGCAAATTATGATAAGTAACAATTTGTGTCCCTCTTTTCATTAAGCTGTTTAGTGTTTAACGTTATAGAAATAAATGATTTACGCTAATTTATGAATATATAAATCTCTAATCAACGTATATTTTTATTAATTTATTCTATTAACGACATATTATCATTCAGTTATTTAGCTAGTTTTAAACATATAAATATTTTGTAAATATAATCTAAAGTCATATTTACATTTGGATTAAATTCAATATTATCTATATTTATAATTATTTAACCTTTATTAAAGAGTGATTCATTAACGACTTATATCTAAAATGAAATATACTTTTACGCTTACTTTACATTGGATTAAAACAGCTATGTTATTTTTTAATTGAAGCAAAATATCAAGCGTTAACTTAGGGAGGTAGTCATGAGTAAACCTGTTAAATTGGCAATAGGGATTTATCTTGGGACAATTTTAATTTTATGCTGTGGATACTTAGTTTTAATACTTGTAGGAAGTTTTCAAGGCAACGATATGCGTGGAGCGATTACCGACGCTAATAATACTAGAAATCTTGAAAGTGTCGGAGATATCGAGCAAGATTCACAATTTTGGGATGATCACCTAATCTTAAATATTCCTTAATTTTTAAATGTTATCGGCATAAAGCAACCACACCTCAGAAATTGAGAGTGTGGTTTTTAAAATATTTAATATTGTAGTGCTATTATACGCCACCAATGTAACCGATTGTTGCGTCAGTTACTTTAACGTTTACAACTAAAAAAGCACCCCATAAGTTAGATTTTTAGTCCAACTTTTGGGGTGCACATCCTTTCAGTAACATGTGAGTGCTTTTATAAATATTTTTCGAGTCTAAATAGACCTTCTGAATCCGGTTCGGCAATATCGTTTTTATACATATAACCATGTTTACGATAAAAATCAACAGCTGTTATCGATGCTGGAACCTCTACTCTTGTGGCACGTTTAAAATATTTATCATTTTCTAGCGTTTCAATTATTAAATTCCCAATGCCTCTGCCTTGATATTGTGGATCTACAAAAATTGTAAATAGGCTGCTCTCTATTTCACTATCCCAGTATGGTCCAATAGCACCAGTACCAATAATTTTCGTATCATCGACAATCAAATAAAAATGAGTAAAACTTGCCCGCTCTATTATCTTTTGAGGTGTTATATCAATAATTGCTTTTTTAATCACAGCTTCAGGTTCGTATAATGCATTTGTAGTTTTTAATGTTCTTATAATCAATTCTGATACTTTATGCGCATCTTCGGTTTCAAATTGTCTAATTTCCATGACTATCACCCAGTCCAACTAACTCAATTTTTGAAATATCGCCATCATCGTTGATTACTCTTAAATCAATATTTTTTAGCGCTTGCCAATCACTAAAGGAGAATTTATCAAAATAATTTAACATCAAAGCAATTAAATTGCCATGACTAACAACTAGCGTATTTTCAGTTGGATCTAATTCATGTAAAAAGCTAATTGCTCTTTGTTCAGCTTCACGACTACTCTCCCCACCGTGTAACTTCAAATCATAATCATTAAAAGTTTTTTCTAATAAGGGTAAAAATGATGTTAATGTGTCAGAAGTTAGTACACGTTCCGTTAATCTTTCGTCTATAGTTATCGTTTTTTGCATAGACAACGCAAAAGGTTCTACCGTCTTAATTGCTCTTGTCATAGGGCTTGAATAAATTTTGTTAAGCTCAAGTTGTTTTAATATCGGTATTAGGGACTCAGCTTTCTGTCGACCATCTTCAGTTAATGGTGCTCCTTTATTTTGACTTTCAGCCTGACAATGTCTTAATAAATACAACACACTACTCACCCTTAACAAATAAACATTTAAATGCTTCACATAACATAATTGCTTCTTCAGAAAATGTTAAATTGTGTTCTTTAAATTCTTCATTAAAAAACTCTAAATGCGCTTTTCTCCAATATGCCAAGCTTCTGTCCCCTTCACCTTCATTATATGCATGTGTTTCAGTCACATTTTTAAATTTTGTAGCATATAGTTCAGTCGTTTGAATCACACATATCGGTTGCGCTTTACTATTTAACACAATACTTAGCTCCTCTGTTTGAGGTAGTGGTTCATTATCTAATTCATAAAGGCTATATGCACTCGTTGTTGATGTTTTAATCACACGACATACTAAGTCAGCTAATAGATCTTGGTCAACACCAAATGCCCATGCAGTATAGTTAGCGTCTTTATATTCTGGATATTTAGTAATAAATTCATTCCAAAATGCTTCAATAGACACGTTAAGCACCCCTTTTACATAGTTATTAACATTGCATAATTACTAGTATTATAACTATTCTTCACTCTGCTTACTACCTTATTTATAAAAACACTGTTTTTAATAATAGTTCCATGCTCATCGAAATATATCATTGTTATAATAAAATTATTAAAGAGAGGTGCTAACTAATGACAATTTATAAAAATATTTCTGATACTGGACAATTAATTAGCGAACCAACACGTATGACTATGTTAATGAATTTATCTAGCATGAACGCTTTAACTGCTGGTGAATTAGCATGCGCATCCAATATCTCACCACAAACAGCAAGCGCACATTTACAAAAATTGTTAAACGGCAACCTAATAATTGAACGCCGCCAAGGTCGTCATAAATACTATGAACTTTATAATGAAGACGTCGCTAAAGCACTTGAAAGTATTGCGAATATCTCTGGTCCGCTTGTTTCAAAATCACTCAATCAATCGACTTATAAACAAAAACTAGAGTTTGCACGTACTTGTTATGGTCATATTGCCGGTAAATTAGGTGTTATGATTACCAATGCGTTAATCAATAAAGGTTACCTTGTCGAGCAGCATAATGAATACTATCAATTAACCGACACTGGTAAACAATGGTGCGAAAGGTTAGAAATAGATATTTACCAATTGAATATTCGTCCCGAAGTGTTACCTATGCATATTGATTGGACCGTACGTCAAAATCATTTAGCAGGGCCATTGTCACTCGCAATAACGAAACAATTTATACAACGAGGATGGCTAAAATTGGGAGATTTAAAAAGAGAAATTCTTGTGACGCCTAAGGGAAAAGAAGCTTTATGTATGGAATTAGACATTTGTGATTTGTAGTCAGCATTTTTCGCTAATAAAAGTAGGAAGTCAGTCTACTTTTTCATAGAAAGCTTATTAAGATTAAAAAAGATAACTGATTTGAAATAACTTAAATTAACAGCATTCAAATCGGTTATCTATTATAGTTTGTTTTTGTTATAGCTGCTTTACAAACCCTAGAGATTGCTTTTTAAAACCATTAGCTTGATAAAATGCATGTGCATTTAGACGCTCTTCTCGATTACCACTATTTAACGCCAAAGCTTCACAATTTAACTGATGCGCTAACTGTTCTGACTCATTAAGTAATAATGTACCGTTACCCTGTTTTCGATAATGGCCATTTACAACGAAAGCTAAAATACGTAAATAAACACCAGGCTTTTCAAAATTCATCATGCGACACATGCCACTAAACCCAATAATGTCACCATTTCCATTGATTAGCAGCAACATGTAATAATCGTCGTGTTTATTTAATTTTTCTAAACGATCCAGTAATTCTTCTTTAGTAGTCGGGTAGCCTAACTGTTCATATAAAATAAGAAAATTGTCTATTTGTTGCAAATCATCATTATTAAATAATCTTGTAACAATGCTCATCTAATCACCCTTATTTATAAAAAGTCATGTGTGGTTTAGTTTCTTTGTAATAGTTTATACGATCTTCTAAAGTTCCTGTATGTAATTCTAATTTATGTCCATCTGGATCTAAAAAATAGATAGACCGTTTATCTCTCACATCTCTAGCTCTGCCATTTAAAATAATGACATTATTATTCTCTAACCAATTATATCGTCTCACTCCTTTTTATTAAATGCTGCCTAATCCTTTGACTTGTTCATCATATTCTTTAGTGAGCTCGTTACAACTTATTACTTTACCTTCATCATTGAATGTAAATACTGCATAAACCTCAATGTTGCCTATACTATTGTCCTTTTTCTCAACAATGACATCATATCTTAAAAACACACTTTGTTTGTCTTCATCTATCAACATATCTTTAAAAGTTTCAATTGTTAAACTTTTTACTACAGCTTTTAGTTTTTCTAAATGTACTTTAAATTCATCGATATTTGTTGTGATATGGTCTGTGACTTGAACATATTCGGGCGCAAAATATGTGTCTACTTTATCTAAATTCAATTCAATCAATATATCGAGATACACTTGTTCAATTTGTTGTTGTAATTGTTGTTTATTCATAATTATCCCCCTGTAATTAAGTTCATATTCCAAATAGCGTATTATATATTTACACCTTAGCACTATATCTACAACTATAAAAACATTTTAATAGCTTTAAAAAGAAAAAAGGAGCGGAGCCAAAATCTTATTTTTATAAGAATCTTTTGTAGCCCTATACCTGCAAGGATGACTAGTGTTGACAGCAGCTTGGCACAAGCGTATTTTCAATTCAGTCATCTACTGCCCATATAAAAGTAGAGCCTGAAGACAGTATTATCCCAGGCTCTAGTCTTATCTTATATTCAATTTATGCTTCGTCTTGAACTTCTTTTACAGATTGTTCAACCTCTTCACGTGATACTTTTTCGCGACCTGATTTCATAGCTTTTAATGTTTTATGCGCCAATACTAAAGGTAAACGACAAAACATTTTGATACTTCTTTTCTTAACTGCTTTAATGTACTCGTCAGCTTTGGCTAAATTAGCTTCTGCATATTCGAATAAGTCGTCACGTGTCCAATCGTCAGGGACAAAGCTTACTTTTCGTTCATCTAAATCTTCTTGTTCATTACGTAATATATTTACAGCTTGTAAACCACGGCCATAACCAATTGCTAAATCTCTGTCCGTTTGTTCATTACCATAAATGTGCCATAAATCAGACAACATGACGCCTACCAAACCTGCAACATAGTATGTATATTCATCTAAATCTTCTCGCGTATGAATTTCCCAATTTAATTTAGACCATTTAGACATACCATAAGCTGTTTCACTAGAGTGCTCCATTACGGCAGGTAATGCCGCTTCAGGACATACTTTAATCCAGTCTCCTAAACGAATTGATACATCTGGTAAAATATCTTTTATTGGTGCAATGATCGATGCATATGCATTTTCATCAAATGGTTGTTTAAATAGTTCACTTATTTGCAATAACACCGTATATTTCACGTCATTACTTATGTCTGGATGATCTTCAATTTCATCAACTGCACGTAGTATTAAATATGCTGAAGCGACTGCATCCTTTAAATCTTTTTCTAAAAAAGTAATAGGAATATAAAATGTACGGCTTGTTGCTTTTAACATGTTCATTGCATCTTTATAATCTTTTTTATTTACCACTGCTATTACTCAACTCCTTTTCTGCATTGAAACTTTCAAATTGACTTGTAGTTTATTAAAAATAATTTTATTGATGACGTTATCAAACATTGATTCCGAACCTGAGCCGTATAGATTCAAGGGCACCATTAACAGTTATTTCAAAATTTAGAGAATTTAATTGCTAAAATTTTACCAACTGAGTTACATGCGTATTCATATGTGAATCAATGTGCCTTAAGTAGTTAAAAACGCATTATTTATATTAATTGTATAGCCTAATTATAGCATAAGTTATTACATTGAAATATCAATGTCCATCTTACTCACTCTAGCAGCTAATGTTACGTTATTAAGTTAATCATAAGAGAAATTAATAAACAAATAATAACTTAAGTCGTAACCAATTTTTTATTTTAAAAATT
>NZ_JAVTDB010000016.1:0-44318 GCF_032139365.1 Staphylococcus kloosii | reverse complement strand
GATGAAATTGAAAAACACGTTCAAAGCGATAATAAATGGCTTTTATTTATCCTTGATCAATTTATCTCTAATTCACTCAAGTACACAGATGATAATGGGAAGATTATTATTTACTTTGAAGAGGATAATCAAGAAAAAAGATTTATTATAAAAGATAACGGTGTTGGTATTAAAAATGAGGATTTAAATCGCGTCTTTGAAAAAGGATTCACTGGTTATAATGGAAGAAACTATCCAAAATCTACGGGAATGGGACTTTTTTTAGCTAAGCAATTGGCTAGTAAATTAGGTCATGATATAACCATCAAATCTAAGGAAAATATTTTTACTGAAATTACTGTACATTTTTATAAAAATAAAAATTATTACAATTTAAATTAAATAAAGTATTCAGACAGTGGTAATAGTATGGCATGTCGAACGAAGATGCTGATGCAGTAGATGAATTATCTAAAGATAACCAATATGAACTAAATAAAGAAACTATTCTAAAAGAACTCAATCAAAGGAGAGAACATAATGATTAGTATTATATACGGAGGTAACCAGTAAGGAATATGCTTTGAGTTATATCAGACAATTTTAAAGAAGTTAGATAAAAATGATTTACATATATTTAATTTGCAGTAAATGGATCTGCCATTAATATTTGAGAATGTTACTATTCAGAACCAACAAAATAGCAAACACATATAATCAATACTTTAAATGAATTAGAGCCATTAATTTTTATTTATCCACTATATTGGTTCAATGTGCCTCCGACAATGAAAAGCTTTGTTGATCAAGCATTTTGGCCAGAAAACAAGGTGCATTTTGGAGTTGCTAAAGGAATGATATATTGTACAATAGCGCCATTTATGATTATTACTACAATATTTATTATCACTCTTTACATAGGGGTTTTCCCAAAAGTGTTTTTTGTAACAATGGCTACGATACATGGAATGTCTTGTGTAGGAGATTTTTACTGGGTATTTAAAATAGAACAAATACCGAAATTATCGAAAATTGAAATGACAAATACTGGGATAATAATAACTGAAAAAGTTTAATTTATTCGCAAAATAGACACGCATCGTTTATAAATTTTTTTCATAAATTATAAAACTTAACTAAAATTCAAATATGGAGTAAGAAATGGAAGTAAATAAAGTGTTAATAGCATCTGTTACAAAAGTTAAGCAGATTGGAAAAATAATTCCAGAGTTTATGTCAAATTTATTCTAAAGAAAAGTGATACAAAATTTGAATTATAAAAACCGCATTATTTACCGATAAGCAGAAGCGTATCACAAATAAAACTAAAAAATAGGTTGTATATAACTCACTTTGAAATTGATTGAATATATAGTAACTTTAATAGAATGCAGCTATTGTGGCGTAGAATATGAGAATCAAAAAATGATTAATATAGTTTGAAGAGACTGAGCATAAATACTAGAAAAATGGCCAGTAAATGAGTTTACTATAAACTCATTTACTGGCTTCTCTAATAATTATCAAGACAATTCTCGTTTCTAGGCATACTTTGAAATGCGCTATTTTCTTTAAGAATATTAATATATGACTTGTGTTGGTAATGATAACCTTGGTTAGAGTGTATTGTCATGTGATAGTTAAGATTAGATCTTTTAATTAAAACATTGTTTTAAATATCGATGACAAGGTCTAATGTAGGACGTGTAGATATAAGGTTCGGAATTATATAAATCCATAAAAGGAGATAAATCGAAAACCTTTATACCCTGGGTGGGTATATGTTATAGTATAAGTAACTTTACTATAACATTTTCATTAGGAGGGGTTAATTTGAATAATAATGGTGAAGAGCATAATCATCAAAATCACATGAATCATTCCAATCAAATGCATCATGATAACCATGCCTCACATCATCATCATAGTGGCCATGCACATCATCATGGAAATTTTAAAGTTAAGTTTTTTGTTTCATTAATTTTTGCAATACCTATCATTCTTTTATCGCCACTGATGGGTGTTAACTTACCTTTTCAATTCACATTTCCAGGTTCTGAATGGGTAGTGTTAATATTAAGTACAATTTTATTCTTTTATGGTGGTAAACCGTTCTTGTCTGGTGGTAAAGATGAAATTGCTACAAAAAAACCAGGCATGATGACCTTAGTTACCCTAGGTATCTCAGTAGCTTATATTTATAGCTTGTATGCTTTTTATATGAATAACTTTAGTAGTGCAACTGGTCATACAATGGACTTTTTTTGGGAATTAGCAACCTTAATTTTAATTATGCTATTAGGACATTGGATAGAAATGAATGCTGTCGGAAATGCTGGAGATGCTTTAAAGAAAATGGCAGAACTGTTACCTAATAGTGCTATTAAAGTTATGGATAATGGCCAACGCGAAGAAGTTAAAATATCAGACATCATGACTGATGATATCGTCGAAGTAAAAGCCGGAGAAAGCATTCCAACAGATGGTATTATCGTTCAAGGACAAACATCTATAGATGAATCCCTAGTCACTGGAGAATCTAAAAAAGTACAAAAAAATCAAAATGACAACGTCATCGGGGGTTCTATTAATGGGTCTGGAACAATACAACTCAAGGTTACAGCTGTGGGAGAAGATGGATATCTTTCTCAAGTTATGGGACTTGTTAATCAAGCACAAAGTGATAAATCTAGTGCTGAATTGTTATCTGATAAAGTAGCGGGTTATTTATTCTACTTTGCTGTAAGTGTTGGCGTGATTTCTTTTATTGTCTGGATGCTCATTCAAAATGATGTTGATTTTGCATTAGAACGTCTTGTAACTGTGTTAGTCATTGCTTGTCCACATGCTTTAGGCTTGGCAATACCTTTAGTCACTGCACGTTCTACTTCAATTGGTGCACATAATGGTTTAATTATTAAAAATAGAGAGTCTGTAGAAATAGCTCAACATATCGATTATGTAATGATGGATAAAACTGGTACTTTAACTGAGGGTAACTTTTCTGTGAATCATTATGAGAGCTTTAAAAATGATGTGAGTAATGATACAATATTAAGCCTTTTCGCCTCATTAGAAAGTCAATCTAATCACCCATTAGCTATAAGTATTGTTGATTTTGCGAAAAGTAAAAATGTTTCATTTACTAATCCACAAGACGTTAATAATATTCCAGGTGTCGGATTAGAAGGTCTAATTGATAATAAAACATATAAAATAACAAATGTCTCTTATCTTGATAAACATAAACTTAATTATGACGATGACTTGTTTACTAAATTAGCTCAACAAGGTAATTCAATCAGCTATTTAATTGAGGATCAACAAGTCATTGGCATGATTGCTCAAGGAGATCAAATTAAAGAAAGCTCAAAACAAATGGTAGCTGATTTACTATCAAGAAATATTACACCAGTCATGCTTACAGGTGACAATAATGAAGTGGCACACGCTGTCGCAAAAGAATTAGGTATTAGTGATGTCCACGCACAACTCATGCCAGAAGATAAGGAAAGCATTATAAAAGATTATCAAAGTGACGGTAATAAAGTCATGATGGTCGGAGACGGTATCAACGATGCGCCGAGTCTTATAAGAGCCGATATTGGTATAGCAATTGGTGCAGGCACAGATGTTGCAGTGGATTCAGGTGATATCATACTTGTTAAAAGTAATCCATCAGATATTATTCATTTCTTGACCCTTTCAAATAATACTATGAGAAAAATGGTGCAAAACTTATGGTGGGGTGCAGGTTATAATATTGTTGCTGTACCTTTAGCAGCTGGTATTTTAGCATTTATCGGCTTGATTTTATCACCTGCAATAGGTGCTATTTTAATGTCACTAAGTACGGTTATTGTTGCAATTAATGCCTTTACATTAAAATTAAAATAAAAGATAGGAGTTTTATTATGATTAAAAAATTATTTTTTATGATATTAGGATCATTACTAATATTATCAGCTTGCTCCAATAATGATGAAAAAGATAAAGACACTAATGACCAAAAAAGTGAGAGCCATATGAAGCATAATGATGAAAGTAAAGTTCCAGAAGATATGAAATCGACTAATGAGGGTGAATTTAAAGTGGGAGATAAAGTAACGATTACAGCAGGGCATATGCCAGGTATGAAAGGTGCAGAAGCTACTGTAAAAGGTGCGTATAAAACATATGCCTATGTTGTAAGTTATAAACCCACAAATGGAAATGAAAAAGTAAACAATCATAAATGGGTCGTAAACGAAGAGATTAAAGATGCACCTAAAGATGGATTTAGTAAGGGCGATACTGTTAAATTAGAAGCAAGTCATATGTCTGGTATGAAAGGTGCTACAGCCAATATAGATAACGTGAAAAAGACTACTGTTTACGTAGTTGATTACAAATCCAAAGATAATGGTAAAATCATTAAAAATCATAAATGGATGACAGGAAATGAGCTGAAAGCACGATAAAAATCTAGTTCTAAATTGAGAAATAAATAGATATAAAAATATCCTCCTTAATCAATAATTTAAATAACTTATTATTGTTAAGGAGGATATTTTTTAGTGTGTAAATTAAAAAGAATTTTAGAAGAATAACATTTATCAAAAAACTGTTCATTACCTTATTAATTGAAATTATATAATTAAAAACCGCATCACTACCTGATAAGCAGAAGCGTATCACAAGTAATGAGGTTCATGATTTTTGACATAGTTAGCCTCCGCAGTCTTTCATTTTAAGTAAATAATAGCGAAATATTCTTTATACTGAATACTTATAGTGAAGCAAAGTTCTAGCTTTGAGAAAATTCTTTCTGTAACTAAATATAGTAAATTACGGTAAAATATAAATAAGTACATATTGAAGAAAATGAGATATTTTATAATAGGAGGGAATTTCCAATGATAGACAACTTTATGCAGGTCCTTAAATTAATTAAAGAGAAACGTACCAATAATGTAGTTAAAAAATCTGATTGGGATAAAGGTGATCTATATAAAACTTTAGTCCATGATAAGTTACCCAAGCAGTTAAAAGTGCATATAAAAGAAGATAAATATTCAGTTGTAGGGAAGGTTGCTACTGGGAACTATAGTAAAGTTCCTTGGATTTCAATATATGATGAGAATATAACAAAAGAAACAAAGGATGGATATTATTTGGTATATCTTTTTCATCCGGAAGGAGAAGGCATATACTTATCTTTGAATCAAGGGTGGTCAAAGATAAGTGATATGTTTCCGCGGGATAAAAATGCTGCAAAACAAAGAGCATTAACTTTATCTTCCGAACTCAATAAATATATTACATCAAATGAATTTAATACTGGAAGATTTTATTACGCAGAAAATAAAGATTCATCTTATGATTTAAAAAATGATTATCCATCAGGATATTCTCATGGATCAATAAGATTCAAATATTATGATTTGAATGAAGGATTCACAGAAGAAGATATGCTAGAGGATTTAAAGAAATTTTTAGAACTATTTAATGAATTAGCTTCAAAAGTTACAAAAACATCCTATGATAGCTTGGTCAATAGCATAGACGAAATACAGGAAGACAGCGAAATTGAAGAAATTAGAACAGCACAAAAAGATAAGACACTCAAGGAAGTGGAAGCACCTAAAGGAATAATTCCAAAATATAAAAAAGGTGTATCAAAGACTACTAAAAATGATTCAGAAATTGAAAAGTCAAATAAAGAGAATAAATTAACCGGTAAAGTTGGAGAAAAATTAGCGCTAAATTACTTTAATGAGCTAATTGATAATAAAATAGACGAAGATAAGAAAGAACAGTTTAGGAATATTTTAAATGATAATCCAGGCTCTCAACACGGTCATGGCTATGATTTAGTAGCTTTTGATCCAACAAATACAGATGAAGCTGTAGAAAAATTTATTGAAATTAAAACATCTACATCTTCTAGTATTGAGGAACCATTTTTTATATCGCTAAATGAAATGTTTGCTATGAAAGAATATAAGAAGAAATATTTAATATTAAGAATATTTAATGTTTCCGGTAAAGAACCACAATTTTATTTTATAGATCCATATGCAAATTATTCTGAATTTAAAGATGTAGATGATCTCATTGATAAAGTATTTAATGTAGAAGCTGTTCAGTATAAAGTTTTTAGCGAAAAATGATTACTTGAACAAGAGCTGAAATAAAATTGTGATCTAATAAAAATAGAAACTGTAATTTAAATAAAACTTTCTAACTAAGCTAACTAAGCTAACTGATAAAAAATCAGTTTGTCCACAGTCTGAAACAAGATTCCTATATTCTTTAGGAATCTTGTTTTTTCTATTTTTATGGTGATAAAGAGCAGATAAGATAATGTGTAATAATCACAAAAAAGTTAAATATTTTAAGGCTTGTTTAATTATTAATGATTTTATATATAAAGAGCAGTATAATAAAGTTGTTAATATATTATGAATAATATTCAAGTAATTTTATTGTTTTTTAATTTGTCGATATTTAAGTTGAGTTAAATTTAAAGGGTGTAATTTGTTTTACAATGATGAAGATAATTAGTCTATCAAAATAAAGGGGTTGGGACTGTTATGAGTGATAATTTGTCATTATTCATTGACTATATCAATGATAATATAATCTATGGTAGTGAAATCAAACGGGAGAAATTAGAGAATTTATTTAATCAATTTTCTATAAAAAATGATGAAAAGAACATTGTCTATGATGAACTGAAATCTTTAGATATTACAATCATTGAGTCACAGGATTCATATAAAAATAAATTGAAGAGATTATTTTCTTTGTTTGACGAAAATAAAGAATTGTTAGAAAGTGATTTATTAAAGTGGTTTGACGAAGAAGTTGATAATGCCGAAGTAAAAGCTACTATTCGAAAATTACTTAAAGATATGGATTATACAATTATTAATGATATAAATAAAAAGGTTATAAATAAAGAGTTAGAACTGTTAGAAATTGAAGACTCTGAAGAATTAGATGATCTCTTGGATAATGATGAATTTAAAGAAAATCTTAAAGATTTAAAAGATATAGTAGATAAAAGACATAATATTAAGTATCTAAGTGATTATGAAAAATACAAAGAAGATTACGCAAAAAAGTCAGAATTATTAGATAACATAGCTTTCGCAAATGAAAAGTTAGTTTACAAAATTGTGTTGAAATATAAAGGTTTGTCTACCCCATCATTTAACGAGGAAGATATGTTTCAAGCTGGCATGCAAGGATTATTAAAAGCTGTAGAAAGGTTTGATGTAGATAAAGGATTTCAATTTTCAACATATGCTACACATTGGATAAGACAAAGTATATCGAGATCAATTGCTGATTTTAGTACTACCATACGAGTACCTGTACACATGCGTGAAAAGATAACTAAACTTATATATATTGAAAATGAATTTTTTAATACCAATAGTAGAACAGCAACTAATAGAGAACTTGCAGTAAAAATGGAATGTGAAGTAGATGAAATTGAAACGCTGAAAAAGGTCAAAACTATATCGAATTTAACAAGTCTAGAAACAACTATTGGAGAAGATGAAGATAGTCTATTAATTGATTTTATTCCTGATGAAAAAAGTATAAGTACTGAAAACCAAGTTGCAGGTTTATTTTTAAAACAAGAGATTGATAATCTTTTCAGTAATAAGTTGACAGAGCGGGAAGCAAAAGTATTATTAATGCGTTTTGGGTTTGAAAACGGTCAAATTTATACTTTAGAAGAAATCGGACAAGAAATTGGTGTTACAAGAGAACGTATTAGACAGATTGAGTCGAAAGCTTTAAAAAAATTAAAATTTATTAAAATTAAAGAAAGGTTAGGCGAATATTATTATGGTTAATAATAAGATAGAAGAGATTATTAGTGAAAATGGTAGTAGTATTATAGTTCTTGAAGGTATAGATAAGAATTTAATTCCAGAAGAGAATAAATATTTTTCATTTAATATCGACTATTATGACAAAGTAGAGTTAAATGTTTTAAAAGAACAAGTAGTAGATGAAATTATTTTAAACAGAACGTTTAGTGAAGATTATAAATGGATGACTATTGAAGAATATCAAATATTTAAGGATTATTTTTCAATAAATAAAATGCCTATAATTATTTTGAAAAACAATCTTTACGGAAAACAGTATCCATATAAAAATACATTATCAAATGTTGAAAATATATATCATGATCTTTATTTTGAAGAAGACAATACACTAGAACCGGAACAAGTGAAAATACTTGAGGCAGTTTCAAATTTTTATGGTCAGATAGACTATTCAAAGCAGTCGGGTAACTATTTTGTTACATATCCAGAAATTAACGAAAATATAGAAGTCTATAATCTTTATGAAAATCATGCATATGATGTACAAGTAACTGATAACTATCCTTCAGAGAATGCAAAACGAATTGAGTTGTCAGATGACGAAATTCCTTTTTTAGATTTACAAGATGAAATAATTAATAGTGAAAAGAACGAAAATATTGTATTCATTTTATCTGGATCACTTGATAAGTTACCGAATAATTATCTTGAAAGAATTAATATTCTTAGTAAAGTGACTAATGCAAAATTCTACTTTACAACATTGTCTATAAAAAAACAGGTTATTGATAATAAAGAGAATTACGAAAGAATGTTAAAAGATGTTTATGGATATGATGGATTTAGAGATATAGCATTTTATGAAAATATAGAAAATCAATCAAAAGAAACAGTTGCAATATCCCAAGTACAAATTGTTGATGATATTGTTAATCAGGCTGAAAATGCAATGTTTGGTGAGGCATTTAGGGATATATATATTACTGCTTCAACTGGTGCAGGAAAATCAGTGATGTTCCAAGTACCTGCATTATATTTAGCTGACAAATATATAGATAATAAACCACTAACACTTGTAATATCACCTTTAATTGGACTTATGAATGACCAAGTTGAAAATATGCGTAGAAAAGGCGTGAATTCATCTGCTACTATAAATGGAAATACACCACCTTATGAAAAAGAGAATATAATAGAAGGCGTTCAAAACCAAAAAATTGATGTTCTTTATTTATCTCCTGAAACACTACAAGCACGGAGTGATATTAAAATGCTTATTGGGGATAGAAATATTGGGGTTGTCATAATAGATGAAGCGCATATTGTTACAACTTGGGGTAAATCATTTAGAGCAGACTATTGGTATCTTGGTATATATCTAGCGAAATTAAGAAAAGAATATAAGTTTCCAATTGTAACATTTACAGCAACTGCAATATATGGTGGACGTGAAGATATGTATTTAGATACTAGAAATAGTTTAAATATGATTAGTCCTATATCATATTTTGGTGATGTGAGAAGAGAAGATCTAATAATGAAAGTACGTAGTAGTCAGAAAGATTTAGATGCTGAAGGAAGAGATTATAGAAAAACAAAAAATACCTTGGCTTTAAAACATTTACAGCAAGCTGAAAAATTAAATCAAAAATCTTTGCTATATTTCCCAACAGTAAGGCTACTTTTAGAATTTTATAATTTTGTTAATTTAAATGAACCTGAAATTGCTAAGAAAACAGGTAAATATTATGGCACACTTCAAAAAGAAGAAAAAGATGAGGTTCTTAGGGAATATAAATCTGGAGATATACAATTCGTACTAGCAACTAAAGCGTTCGGAATGGGGATAGATATTCCAGATATTAATAATGTTTATCATTATGCACCAACAGGAAATGTCGTTGATTATATTCAAGAAATTGGACGTGCAGCCAGAGATAAAGACAAAGTTGCAAAGGGATTTGGAGTAATTGATTTTCTATCGAAAGATATGAATGAAGTAAAAAGATTACAAGGAATGTCAGCAATTAGAAAATCTCAAATATTAGAAGTAATGAAAAAAGTCTTGTCAGTTTATAAGGAAAAAGGGAATAATCGTAACGTTATTATTAGTCCAGAAGATTTTAAATATATTTTCGTACAAAGTAAACGTGATGAAGATTCATTGGATAATAAAGTTAAGACAGTTTTATTGATGATAGAAAAAGATTTTTCATCGCCTAATAAACTTGGATATTCACCGTTTGTTGCGAGACCAAGAAGTTTGTTTGGTAACGATATGATTATGGTAACTCCGGATATGGAGTCTTCATTTATTAAATCTGATATTGGTAGATACTTTAGTAAAAGATATGATATTGAAAGTCCTTCATATAGTTCTATTTATCAAGTGAATTTAAGCGACATATGGGAAAAGTATTACAAAAGAATGTCATATCCAAGTTTTAAGTATGCATTATTTAATGCTAAAGAAAGAGAAAAATTAAAGCATAGTAAGTTGTTTGAAAAATTAATATATACTTCAGGTGTTGAAGTAAGTTTGAATAGCGATATTTCAATAGAAGACATAAAATCAAAATATAAAATTATTTTAGATTCATTTGAAAAATTTGTGAATCAACTAAAAATAACTGACAAACACTTCACAGTTGTAGACCTAGGCAATCATTTTATGAAATCATTAAAAATATCTGATAAATTTGAAGCTAGAGCATTTGCTCAAACTATTATTAACGCTGCTTTTGAGTTTGGGAAAATTAAAGAAATTAAGTTTATAACTGAAAGAATTAATAATGAAAATAATCAAAAGTATTTTTTCAATCAGGATGGAGATATTTTCACTAATTTTATAATGAATTCTATTACAAGTGCATTAACACCTAATTATAATTTTGTAAAAGATGGAGATACTGTAACGTCATTTCATCTTAGAGTAAATACAAATAATATAGATTCGCAGATTGCTGCTTTAGGTATTGGCGAAGCTAGAAAATTACTTAATTATCAAGTTGTTGGAGGTAATACACCACAAATTTATTTAAGAATGAACTCAGTAGCACCTCTTGAAAAAGCAATTAAACAAGGTGATTTTTATCAAAATACTATATTACAAGATGTTCAATCAAAACATCATACGAGTGTAGAGATGCTCAAGTATTTATTTACTAAAAAGCAGATTGGAGCAACCGTAACAGAAAGAACACTAAATTATACTGAGTGGTTTTGGGATAATATAGAAAATTACTTTATGGGAATTTTACCAAATGAAGTAAAAGAAACTATTTCTCGAAAATAGATATATCTAAATTTTTAAAGAATATATTTCTAGTTAATACTTATGAACTTGAAAGACTAGTAAATACATTATAAGAAATAGTGCATTCTCTACGTTATGGAGGTGCTCTATTTTTTATTGAAAAGTATCAAGTTAATTAATTTAATATGCTTAATAAGTTCTACTTTGACCTTTTTCTCTAGCTTCTGTTTGACCTCTTAAGTACTCAATATATACTGGATTTTCTGTTAATTCATCAACTGTATTAGTATAATCAGAAGACGTGTCTACTTTGTAAGCTTCTAAGAACTTATTATATGATATAGCGTTTGAGTCTTGTTGTTCTTCTACAGATTTCTGTAGTTTTTTTAGTTTATTTAAATGTATTAAAAAATGAGGTAATTGTTTAGCATATTTGTATTAGTCCTGTTAAGTTGACTCAACGGGACTAATTAAGTTGACTACTTAGTTTTTAGCCCGTTGATTAGTAAAGAAATTCCAAAATCAAAGACTTCTTCCTCACTTAACTTTTCAATAATATTATTCTTATAGTAGTAATTTAAATACGGAGCAATTGAATGATTCCAGCTTGATTCATTATGGCGATTATTTTTTGCTTGATCGTCGATTTGAATTTGACGGTCGATTTGAAATGTAAGAATGAAGTTAATAAAGATATTTATATAATACAATTTTTGTTCACGCTTGATATCCAGTCCATCTACAATCATTAATAAGTTATCTAGTAATTTTGTATAATTTACTTGGGTTGGTGGATAAACAAGGAGTAGCCATTCCAAGTTTGGATATTTTTTTAAAGTGCTTAAGATGTTGTAAGCATATTGCTTTAATTTATCATCAACACCATTGGCATTAACTGGAAAAACAACTTCAGCCAAGGCTTTATCCACCATTGCTTGAAATATGGACTCCTTATTTTTGTAATAATGATAGAGTGAAGAAATGGTAGTGTTTGAGGCTGCTGATAGTTTACGCATAGAAAATCCATCAATACCTTCTTTTTGCAATAAATCCCATGAAATATCAATAATTTGAGCTTTTTTAGATTCTTTGTTCATTATATAGCAACTCCTAAATACATATTATCTCTATTTTAACTGAAAGAAGAATATAAGTTAAATTGTAATTGATAAAGTTTGACAGTTTATTGTAACGGAGTTACATTATTTATGTTACATTGTTACAAATAAAATCGGATAAATATTTTGGAGTGGTTATAATTATGGAAAATTTAAAAATTTCAATCATTGGCAGTGGATTAGGCGGTCTTGCCTTAGCACAAGGTTTAAAAAAACATAATATCGATGTTACAGTTTTTGAACGTCAAGAACGCAATAGTATGAAACAAACAGGTTATCGTATAAAAATTAATCAGCATGGTACGGAAGCTTTAAAATTCTGCTTACCAGAACATTTATATGAACTTTACATCAAAACATCAGTGAAAAGCCCACTACATCCATTCTTTTTGGATGCATATACATTAAAAAGTTCAAATAAAGATGATCAAGTTGAAGAAAATCAATCAGTAAATAGATTTACCTTTAGAGAAGTATTATTAGGTGAACTAGATGGACAAATAGAATATGGTTACACTTTTAAAAGTTACGAAAAAATTGAAAATGGAAAAATTAAAATATGGTTTGAAAATGGAGAAAGTCACATTACAGATATATTAATCGGAGCAGATGGAGCGAATTCTCGAGTAAGAAAACAGTATAAACCCGAAATATCAGTAATGGATACCGATGGGCGAGCACTTTATACTAAAGTGTATTTGGATGAACAGCGAAGAGAAAGTTTGAGTGCATTAACTGGAATAGGAATGCGTGGTATGTCAGATGAAAATGCACCGGCTATGCTTTTATTAGAAGATATGAAATTTAATCAACCGTTAGAACAACATTCGCAAAACATTGCACCAAATGTTCATATCACGCCCCAACAAGACTATTTATACGTAGTTTTCGCAGGACATAAAACATGGTTCGATAATTCAGATGAGACGTTATTTAATTTAAGTGGGTCTGAATTACTAGATTTAGCTAAAACAAAAACATCACATTGGCATCCACAAATAGCAAAAATGTTAGATTTTGCATCGGCAGAGTCTACAGGCATGTACCACATTAGAAATGTTGTTCCTTACAAATCTTGGAAAGAAACAACAAACATCTTACTGTTAGGAGACGCCTTACATCCAATGACACCAATTGGTATCGGAGGTAATGCTGCACTTTACGATGCATACAAATTAACCCAAGCATTTATTGACTACAAATTAGGAAATAAAAAACTAGAGGATGCTTTGAGATCATATGAAACAAATGCAATTACGAGAGGTATGTCAGATGTTAGAACATCTTCTAAAGGTGGAGAAAGTATGTTTAATCAAATAGAATTACCTGCAGAAGACATTGAGATAGATTAATAATAAAAAGCATATGAAACTAAGAATGTTGAGTTCATATGCTTTTGTATGGATTTGAATTGAATAAGCGGCTATTTTAAACTGCATCAAGTAGTGATATTATACAAGACATTCAAAAACTAAATTCAGTTAGGACAGTTGCTTTAGTAATTGTTAAAATCTATTGTTTATTGTAGTATCGTACCTTGTCACAGAGTTATAGAGATAGTTTATAAATGAAAAGAAATTGATTGAATATTAAAGATTGATCCTAGGTCCAATCTTTAATCAATAGTAATTCTTATTGCTAAGTATGTAAAAAATAAAAAAATAACTTAAAAATAGGACATTCTCACTATCTAGTGAGAATGTCCTATCTATCATATGCTAACGTATCAACCGGTACACTTTATCTCATATCTTGCCCTGTACTATTATAAAATTCAACATCCCATTAGGCGTTACTTTAAATACATAATTCCCTCTACTACTTTTATTATTCGCCAAGATTTCCCATTTCTCAGTTGTTGGATTTTAATTTAAATATAGTAGTTAAGGTAACTGTACAGTTTATTGAGATGTATCATAATTAGACATTTTTAAGGCAGTTATTAATTTTTGCTTATAATTCTATTTTAGTTTAATGGTCGATAGATGTTTTAGGTCCGTTCCAAATTTGAACAGTTCCATCATCTTTAACTAAGATTGTGTTAGCGCCTGCTCCTGATTTATTATTTGCATTAATCGTCCATTCTGAACGATTGTATTCTGATTCTTGAAATTTTAATAAATCAGCATCCCTAACTTCATTCACCGCAGCTATAGCGTAATCAAAAACATTATCTCTAGTTACTTGTTGTTCATCATTTGTATCTTCTTCTGTTGTAGATTGATCTTGACTATTATTTTGACTTTGATTCGATTGATTTTCATTATTAGATGTTTCACTAGTAGTTTGAGAATTACTTTCTTCGTTTTCTTTTTGTTGAGCTTGTAATTTATTTTTTTCTAACTCTACTTCCTGATATTTGTTGTATCCAAAAAATCCAACAGCTGCTAATATACCAATGATGGAAATTATTGTTATTGTGCTTAATAATTTTTTCATAATCTATTCATCCTCAAATTTAATAATTGCCATCTTGACCATTAGAACGTGCTTCAACTTGACCTCTTAAATATTCTTTATAAGCTGGATCTTTAGATAATTCATCGACTGCATCAGCATCTTCGCTTGACATGCCTTCTTTATATGCCTCTAAAAATTCATCATCAGACATGTTTTTAGCATCTTCAGCTGTATATTTAGGTGCGCTTTCTTCTGTATTTTCTCCATTTGTAGCTCCACCACCAGATTGGGCAATAACACCTTTTTCAAATTCTTCCTCTTCCTCAGGAGAATCAAATTCACCAGTATAATCTATACCATTCTTAGTTTTTTTAATTTCTTCACCATCTTCTGTTGTTCGCACATCATTAGTATTGAGTTCTTCATTTGTGTTTGTTGACTTTTGATTTTCATTTTGGTTTGAAGTTTTATTCTTACTATCTTTTTGTTTGTTTTCAGTTACTTTAGCCTCTTCTTTTTTAAGTTCTAAATCTTTATAACTCCCATACGCGAATACAACTGCAACTCCCAATATTGCAACCAATAAAACAACACCTAAACTTGCTAAAAATTTTTTCAACTTAATATCCCCATTCTTTCTAAAATTATTTTATATTAATCTATTTTGCTACGCTTTTCTATATTTATTATTAGAATAATTGAAAAAGACATATTTTGAAGTCAATATGTCTTTGAAAAATATTACTTCTTTATTGTTCTTTAATTTTTATCGGTTGACCCAATTTACTTTCTATAATTCTTGTTATTTCTTTACCTAGTGGCCCTTTAATAGTGAATGTTCTTTTAAAATAAGACCCTAAAATTCCAAGACCAGCTGCTGCAAGTAGAAGACTACCTCCAGACATAGCAGTTAATCCAATCAAGGAACCCAACGCAACTTTCCCTATTTGTTTAAAAGGCTTCTTATCAAATATAACTGTTAGACCTATGACATTAGGTGTTTTTGTTTCTCCCATAATAATTAAATAATTACTTTTATGACTCTTAAAATGATAAGTTGTTATCTGTGCATTATCTTTAAATACTTTTAATAGTTCGCGCTCATGGCTATTCGATTTTTCAAGAATTTCTTCTTCTTTTAGAACTTCAGCTTCCTTACTGAATGTATATTTTTTATTTAAAGCAAGTGTTTTTAGTTCGCTTTCAAAATCATTTAAAGATTTCGCTTCATAATATGCAAATTCCATTTATTTCACTCCTTACTATTTTTCCCACTTATTCGTTTCGTGATTATAAGTGAATCCTCTTTCTTGTAATAGAGATTTAGCCGCAAGATAAGTATCGTAATCACCGTCATCTTTCTTCTGTATCTCATATATTTCCATTAAGTCTTGGTTTGAGCTATCACTTAAAGCGTCTCTCATAAAACCTCTATCGCCTGTTGTTTCCCAAATTGCACCGATGGCAGCGCCAACTGTCGCAACTGAATAATATGCTGCTGCCCCGACACCTTTCCCAATTCCTTTGCCTATCGTTTTTATGATGTTACTCATGATTTCCATTCCTTTCATTATTATTAAGGTTATTTGTAAAGCATTGTGTGCTTTGTTCACTCTCGAACCTGTTGTTTTAAATATGTTGACTGCAATAAAAGTAATTCATCAATCACTTGTTCTCTCAAATCAGGAGGTGAAATAATACGTATATTGGATCGATACATAAAACAGAGTTGAATCGCTTCGATTCTTGTCATCTTAAAAGTGACGATAAGATAATGTGCATCAAAATTTTCTATTACATGAATTTGATAATATCGATGCATTTTTAACCACACATCTTTAGAAATTTCAAAAGTAATATAAGTTTGTACCTTTGGTTTTTCTTGTATGTCTATAGATTTTTCAGACAAACTCAAATTCATTTGATTAATATCATCGATATAAATTTCATTGTCCATTCGATATACTAAGTGAAAAGCATACATTTGATAGTACATCGATAAGGGTAATAATAGTTTTTGATGGTATTGAAGATATTTATTTTCATTCATTGCTTGAACAACTAATGATGATGTCGAAATACCTGTTTGATTTTTATCAATTTCAAACCAATCAAGATATTTTAATAATGCAGTTCGATTACCTGAATGATGTTTGACGATTAACAATTTAAGATATTGATAAAAGTAATGGCTTAATTTTGGTGTGGTTAGGTATAAAGCAGTCAAAATATCATACATAAAATGCATATTTTCACTTTTATTTTGTTCAAGCTTATAACTTTCTGATTTATAATCGTACGTAATTTCTTTAGGTGCACTTATCCATGATTTACTTTCATATAAGAAGTTTCTGCTATCATCGATATCTCTTTGTATCGTTCGAGAGCTTGTCTCAAGTTCTAATGTAAGTGATTGCTTGTTGACGGATTTATTTTGTAGTAACCGATTGTATATTGTTAATATTCGAAATGCACGATCCAATATGTCACCTCCTTTAAGTTATATATTACAAAATAGGTTTGTCACAATAAGTCAATCCTACGCATATTTAATAAAAGTTGTGAAAAATATTTTTGATATGGAAGCATTGATATGAATGGTTTTTTTAAATATTGGAAATTAATAAATTAACGGTAGTGACAAAATACGGCTAAACCTCTAACTTTAAATCATTTTGTCTAATGGAATAAGTATGACTAGTAGAGAAAATAATATGGTCATAAAATAAAATGCCCATCATTTCACTGATGAGCATTAACCGTTCAGTTACATTGATATCTTCAGGAGAAGGCGTTACATCTCTACTTGGATGAGTATGACCTAGCATAATACTATTTGCGTTACTGAGTATCGCTGCTTTGAATATTTCTCTAGGATGAATCACTGTCTGGTTAATAGATCCAATTGATAGTGTTTGAATATGTGTAGGTTCATTTTTATTATTCATACAGATAAGAATGAGATGCTCTCGGTCACTGTTTCCAATGAATGAACGCATGATTTCTGCCGCATCCTCAGGGTTTGAAATACGAGCTTTTAGATAACTTAATGTATCTGTTTTTATTATTTGTAGTGAAACGATATTGATTTCTTTCATAATTTACCTCCATCCTTCATATATAGGTTAGGCTTTCAAAGTCCATTTCTGTCTTGCTTTTGGATTAAGGGGATGCATGATTTCATTAGTTACGGGGTTCATGAGTTGCTTCACTTTCTTTTTATGTGGTTTCAACATCTCTAATATTTCATTGACACGCGCTTCAACAATCGGTTTTTTAGCGTAAGCGCCCCACTGCATCTGATTCTTTCACTGCCTTCATGATTTGAATGTCAGTATGCTTATCATGACTATTTGCCATATGCTTTATATTTGTGGTTGTTATCATGTTTGAATATAGGTTCACAAAATTAATTGATCCGAAGTCTTTCATTTCAGATACTTTATTTAGAATTAATTGAGTCGTTAAATCTAATTTTTTGGTTCCTTCAAAATTTGTATAACAAGTTATAACTGAAATTATCTTTTTATCTTTGTCCCACGTTTTTTTGAGTAAATAACGATGTTGATTATCGTCACTAAATATTGCTTCAGTTTCTAATATACATTGTATATTCTACATGATTGATGCCTCCTATTAATATTCTTCGGGTAGTAACATGACGTAATAAGAAAGGTCTACATCATCTTCTCGGATAATGTAGACCTTATTCATATTGATAGCTTTTGAATAATTAGCTTTATGTGTTTTGATGTACTCAGGACGTTCTTGTTTGTGTTTGATATATAATTGATTATTGTGCATGTTGAACTGGAAGATGTGAAAGTAATCTATTGCTTCTAATTCCTTGGACTGTTCGTTTTCACGTTGCGCTACAAGTTGCCATAAATGATGTTGTAATGTGGTAGGTAAGTAATTGGCAATACCACGGGTGATATATCTATTCATAAGCATTTTCCTTTCGTTCTGATTCTTTCATCCAAATAATAACTTCACTAAGAATTGTGATGACTAATTGTGTAATTTTGATATATTTATGCATATTATTGTCCTCCGGTTAATAAGTATCGTTGATCTAAAAGGGGCATGATGGTGTTGTGTAGATATAGGAAATCCATATCGTGATTTTCGTCGATATAGCCTATGGCAATGAGTTGTTTCTGATAGTAGAGAATGAAAGGATAGAGATTGCTTTCGTGAAGTGTGTCAGAGTAGTAGGTATAGGTTTGAAGTATTTTATTACTAAGTGGACCAAGCCTTACATATTGGTCAGGTAGGATATTATCAGCGACTTCCTCGATGGATTCACATTCCCATTTTTCTTCCTTTGGCAGATTGAATAAGTTGGTTATATAATGCTTGAGTTGTTGTTCTAGTGTCATGGTTATGACCTCCTAATGTATTTGATTGATGTATGTACGTGATACATCTTATTGATAATATAAGTTTGAAATAACGTTTGTTTCGCTTAGAAATCCCACTGAAATACAGAAAAGATCCCAATCGAAAGTCGTGATAATTGTTGATATGACAATGAAATCCCGTTATCCCGATCATTTCTTAGGAAATATAGCTATATATTTATATATAGTTTGGATTTGTAGGTGTGGTTATGATTTACTTTTTCTTTTTATATTATTTATTTATAAATAATAACGGGATTTTGGGATTACGCTTGCGTAATCCTTCTTATACATGAAGTTATCCAATCCCGTTACTATCCCGCTTGTATTTTATTTTGGGATGTTCTTTCGTCATATCAATATAAGCTTCACATTGAGTCATGAGTAGTTAGCGTGTTGAAGATATTTGTTAGATAGATGTTATTGAATGACGAAAGGACACTGAGAAAATAAGTTGAAATATATATAATTTAACTTTGACTTTCGGTGTAATATAAAGTGAAAGTAATATTACATGCATTCTTCAAACTTTTTTGAAGTAGAAACATATAAGGGAGTATAGAAAATGATGACTTTCAAATATATAGTTATAGGAGATACATTGTAAAAATAAACTTAAATTGCTCAAATATTTTTGAAGAATATCA
The DNA here is from genome assembly GCF_032139365.1 of Staphylococcus kloosii. Taxonomy (GTDB): domain Bacteria; phylum Bacillota; class Bacilli; order Staphylococcales; family Staphylococcaceae; genus Staphylococcus; species Staphylococcus kloosii_A. Next base: position 24,683 of record NZ_JAVTDB010000016.1, on the reverse strand, counting down.
AGATATATATTAAATCGAGAGTGATTATAAAGTGCTAAAGTAAGTATGGTACTAATTCCAGCTTATACAGGAAAAGATAAAGAATTTTTTATACTAGTGATGTAATTAAAGCGAGTAAGCTTATTTCCTTTTTCTATTTGGAGGCTAAATATATGAAAAAAGTATTATTAACAGGCGCTTCGGGATATATCGGCAGTCATTTAATGAATAAATTAAAAGAAAACTATGAAATTGTAGCAATTTCTAGAAATATAGAAAATAAATCAAATGAGCACAATGTTACTTGGAAGGCAGCTGACTTGTTTGATTTAAATGAAATAACAGAGGTAATGGAAGACATTGATATTGCTATATACCTTGTCCATTCTATGATGCCTTCAGCTAAGTTGACGCAGGCGAGCTTTGAAGATATGGATGCATTATTAGCTGATAATTTTGCTAAAGCCGCTAGTTATAACAAAGTTCAGCATATTGTATTTATGAGTGGTTTGATACCTAATACAAGTGAATTATCACCACATTTAAGAAGCCGTTTAGAGTGCGAACAGATTTTAGGATCATATGGTGTACCAGTAAGTACTTTAAGAGCTGGTTTGATTATAGGCTCTAAAGGAAGTTCTTACCCTATATTAAAAAAATTAGTAGATAGATTACTGGGCCTGTTACTGCCAAAATGGGCTTATAATACAACATTGCCAGTTGCAATAGACGACGTGATTGACGGTTTATATAAAATTGTAGAGCGTCAGCCGAATAAGAATGAATCGATAGATATTGGTGGACCTAGTCATATGACTTATAAAGACCTTTTCAAGCAAACTGCAAAGGTACTAGATAAACGATTACCTACGATAGATTTGCCTATTATTCCCATTTGGCTAAGTAAATATTGGGTGAAACTTATTTCTGGGGTACCAAAAGAAATGGTTTATCCGTTAATGGATAGCTTAATTCATGATATGATTAGAAACGATGAAAATATTGTGAAAGATATTTCTATAGGTAAAATTGATTATAAAGAAAGTGTGCGTAATGCATTAGAAGAAGAAAATAAGACACAAAAGAAAGGTAAGTCATCACCTAAGGGCGATATTAAAGATGTTAGAGCAATATCAAGGGTAGTCTTACCTAAAGATGTAAATATGATTCAATTGGCAGAATCATATGCAAATTTTTTAAATAGAATTACATTAAATGTGGTTAATAGTGATTTTAACGAAGATAACTTTACGATTAGTGTGCCGTGTTTAAATAAGGATTTACTATTATTAAGTAAAGATTTTAAAGCTTCTAATAACGAGAGAATTTTATATCGAATTGTTGGTGGAGATTTCGCTTTAGATTCAGATGGTGGTAATGCGAGATTAGAGTTTAGAAGATTACCTAATAGTGACGCATGTATCATAGCGTTACAAGAATATGAACCGACGTTACCTTGGTGGGTATGTAAGTATACCCAAGCAAAAGTTCATAAAAGTGTAATGAATCTTTTTAAATTTAAAATAAGTACTCAAAGAACTAACAAAGGAAAACAATTAAATATGAAGAAATTTATTTTACCAATTGTTATTTCAGGTGCTATTGTCTTGAAATTATATGGATTGAAGAAGTATTTAGCTAGAAAAAATAACATGTCTAATGCCGAACTATAGCTATTAGATATAATAGCTAGTTACTTTTACAAAAAAGAGGGGATCAACTATGAAAGCAAACGAGATAATTAAAACAATTATAAAAGTTATAACACCAATTACAGGCGGTAAATTTATAGGGAAATTTGCAGTGAAAAACGCGAGAAAAGATTATAAAAATAATGTTAAACCACCTTTTTCACCACCCGGCTATGTCTTTCCAATTGTGTGGCCAATACTTTATACAACGATGGGCGTAGCTTATGCATTAGTGACTAATAAATCTACTAGTAAGGTTTTGAAAGGTGCTTATTACTCACAATTAAGCCTGAATTATCTATGGTCGATATTATACTTCAAATATAAATTACGCTTTAGTGCGTTGATAGAGAGTGTTGTATTACTGGGCGCAGTAGTTACAACAACTGTAAAATTTTTCAATGTAAAAAAAGTTGCTGGCATTTTACTAGTTCCATATATGCTTTGGAGCGCTTTTGCTACTTACTTAACAGCGGGCAACTGGTTTTTAAATAAAGATAACCCAAGTTATACAGGAAAATCTGAGAATTAAATTGATAAAAAAACTGTTATATAACGCGCTATATTGGTTTATAGTTCAAATGATTATTGCTCAACTGGGTACTCGTATTAGTTATAAGTTCTTAGAAAAAGTTAATAAGTATTTTCGAAGTTGGAATTTTGAACAAGAGGGTCAATTATGGCAACAATTAGTTAAAGTACAATATTGGAAAGATCATTTGCCAGACGGTCAAAATCTTAACCCTAATATCATTAGTAAAGCGACATTCGATTTATCTAAAAATATGAATGATATACAGCGATTTATATTAGAAACTAGACGTGCAGAGATTGTTCATCTGCTATCCATATTTCCTGTTATTGCGTTTTTTAAAGCGTCAAAAAGCGTTAAAATAATTAATTTTATATATGTCATTATAGCTAATGTGCCTTGTATGATTGTTCAGCGCTATAATCGCCCTAAGTTAATACGTATTTATAATAAATTACAAAAAAGAAAAGGTGATTAAATGGGAAATAAGAAAGTGGTTGTCATAGGAGGTGGCTTGGGAGGAATTGCTAGCGCAATTTGTATGGCTCAAGCAGGCTATCAAGTGGATTTATATGAACAAAATAAGCATATCGGTGGAAAGGTAAATAGGTTAGACACAGATGACTATGGATTTGATCTCGGTCCATCAATTTTAACCATGCCGAAAGTATTTCAACGCTTATTTCAACGATGTGATGAAAGGCTAGAAGATTATGTTAGCATTCGTAAGTTAAGTTTACAGATTAGAAACGTCTATCCAGATGGCCAAATTTTAGATTTATATGAATCCATGGAAGATATGTTAACAAATAACGAGACATTAACAAATAAAGATATAGAGCAACTTTCTTCATTTTTTAGTTATGCTCAAAAGATACATCAAGTGGCTGAAAAAAGCTACTTTGATAAGGGGTTAGATACGATGTATGCAATCATTCGTTATCATGGTCCATTTTCAGCTTTAAAACAATTCGACTATTTTCATACAATGCAACAAGTCATTAATAAAAGGGTGGATAACCCGTATTTAAGAGAAATGCTAGGTTATTTCATAAAATATGTAGGCTCCTCATCTTATGATGCTCCGGCTGTATTGAGTTTATTACCTCAAATGCAACATGAGGAAGGTTTGTGGTACGTAGATGGTGGCATTCATAAGTTAGCGGAAGCGATGGAACAATTAGCGAGAAAATTAGGTGTGGGCATACATTTTAACACCCCTGTAAAACGTATCAATTATAATAGTCAAAATAAGGTGACAGGGATAACAATAGAAAGTAATGAGGAAATATATGCAGATTACATTATATCTAATATGGAAGTAATCCCTGTTTATAAATATTTATTGAATTTTGATGCAAATCAAATAAATAAATTGGAACGTAAATTTGAGCCAGCTAGTTCAGGTTATGTAATGCATCTTGGTGTGGACAAAAGTTATCCAGAGCTTCAACATCATAACTTTTTCTTTTCGAATCATTCTAAAGTTAATTATGAACAGGTTTTTCACCAGTATGTTTTGCCTGAAGATCCGACAATTTATGTAGTGAATACTAACAAAACAGATAACACGCAAGCACCAGAAGGACACGAAAATATAAAGATATTACCACATATACCCTACATCCAGAATAAACCATTTAGTGAAGCGGAATATATGCAGTTTCGAGAATGTATATTGAATAAATTAGAGTCTATGGGCTTAAAAGATTTGAGGAAGCACATTGTATATGAAGATATATGGACGCCACATGACATTAAAAATACATACAATTCTAATAAAGGAGCTATATATGGCGTAGTTTCTAATAAGAAGAAAAATAAAGGTTTCAAGTTTCCTAAGAGAAGTCAATATTTTAAAAATTTGTATTTTGTAGGTGGATCCGTAAATCCTGGCGCAGGCATGCCTATGGTCACTTTGAGCGGTATGCAAGTAGCAGAAGCTATTCTTAGTGGAGAAAGTAGTTGAGATTAAATGATACTTTATATAATAGCAATAGGATTAACGATATTATCACTAATTAGTGGCATGTGTATGTATACACGTCGAGCGGTAATAAATAGCTCCGAAAAAGAAAGCGGTCAGACAGCCGTCAGTATTATTGTGCCTGCTAGAAATGAAGCGGAGAACTTACCTAAATTACTTAACAGTATAAGTAAAGAGCAAGAAATAGAAGTAATTGTTATGGATGATGGTTCAACTGATGAGACAAAAGTTGTTGCTAGATATTATGGTGCGAGCGTATATACTGTTGAAAATGATACGACATGGCAAGGTAAGTCACATGCTTGTTGGCAAGGTAGCAAATATGCAACGCATGATTTATTGATGTTTGTTGATGCTGATGTTCAGTTTGCTTGTGATGATAGTATTCAAAATATAGCCAATCAATATGATTTACAAGGTGGTAAAGGCTTGTTATCAATACAACCTTATCACAAGATAAAAAAGCTATATGAAAATATATCGGCGATTTTTAATTTAATGACAATCGTAGGTATGAATCAATTTTCAATCACGAAATCAGCAAATAATGAGCAAGGCGCGTTTGGACCCGTCCTTGTGACAAATAAGCAAGATTATAAATTGACACAAGGACATTTGAAAGCTAAAAATCAAATCATTGAAGGCTTTGCAATAAGTAAAGCATATAATAAGCAAGGTTTGCCAGTTAGTTTGCATGAAGGCCAAGGTGTAGTGAATTTTAGAATGTATTCTCAAGGATATAAAGCGCTATTAGAGGGTTGGAGTAAACACTTTGCACTTGGCTCTCAAGTAACTAAAAAGTCTACGCTTACGTTTGTATTTTTATGGCTATTTGGTTCACTTACAACAGTTTTAGCGATAATTTTTTCAATTAATTTAGGCTCGTTATATATATTATTAGCTGTTACTCTATATTTTATATATGCGATACAATTTCATATATTTATTCGAAGAACAGGAAATTTTAATATCGTTGCGAGTTTATGTCATCCACTGCTCTTCATATGCTTTGTCGTGATATTTTTTAAATCATGGTTAGATATCAATGTATTCAAACGTATATATTGGAAAGGCCGTAGAATAGATTTATAGGTTAGTTTTTTATACAAATGTCAAGAAGTTCTAGGCTTACTGAGGAGGCCAATAAATGAATCAATTAGAGAGAGATTATAACCATTGTCACAATATAATGAAAGAACATTCAAAAACGTTCTCATATGCCTTTGATTTTTTGGATCTAAAAAGAAAAAAAGCAATTTGGGCTATTTATGCAGTTTGCAGAATTATAGATGACAGTATTGATAAATACAAAGACCTTGAGCAATTAGACGGCATAGCTAGAGATTTAGATGTGATTTATAGCGATTGTGATTATATTCAAGCGTATCAAAGTGATGCAGCTATTATGAATGCTTTAAGTAATACATTGAATACATATTCAATACCTAAAAAACCTTTCGAATCTTTAATTCAATATGTGAAGGAAGATTTAGTTTTAAAAGAAATGCAAACTGATTCAGATTTATATGAGTATTGCTATGGTGTGGCAGGTACTGTCGGCGAATTGTTAACTCCTATATTAACTTCATCAAATGAAAATAATTTCGAGCAAGCTGAAGAAGCTGCGATTGCTTTAGGCAAGGCAATGCAAATAACTAATATTTTAAGAGATGTCGGCGAAGATTTTCAAAATGGAAGAATTTATCTAAGTGTAGAAAAATTAGCTCAATATCGAGTTAATCTACATTCTATATATTATGAAGGGATTACGCCAAATTATATAGAACTGTGGGAAAGTTACGCTACAGAGTCAGTTAGGTTATATGATATTGCATTAAACGGTATTAATTATTTTGACGAAGAGGTACGTTACATTATCGAATTAGCTGCGATAGCTTATCATGAAATACTTGTGGAAGTAAGGAAGGCAAACTATACGTTGCATAAGAAAGTATATGTGAGTAAATTGAAAAAAATGAAAATTTATCGTGAACTTAGTGCGAAATATAATAGGAGTGAAACATTATGAAGATTGCAGTTATAGGCGGCGGTGTTTCAGGTTTAGCTGCAGCTTCAAGATTAGCAGCAAACGGTCATCAAGTAGATTTATATGAAAAGAACCAACAAATAGGTGGTAGGATGAATCAGATTAAGCAAGATGGCTTTACATTTGATATGGGACCAACCATCGTAATGATGCCTGAGATTTATCGAGACGTTTTTAATTACGCTCAAAAAAATATGAATGATTACTTGGAAATTAAACAATTATCACATATATATGATGTTTATTTTAGTGAAACAGATCAAATTCGCGTTCCTACAGATCTTGCTCAATTAAGAGATATGCTTGAAGATATTGAACCTAACTCTACGCATGGTTTTATGTCCTTTTTAACAGATATATACGAAAGATACGAAATAGCACGAAAATATTTTCTAGAACGTACGTTTAGGAAACCTACGGATTTTTATAATCCTTTTACTATATATCAAGGTATGAAACTCAAAACATTTGATAAAGCAGATAATTTAATTGAAAAATATGTTGATAATAAAAAAATCCAAAAGATTTTAGCGTTTCAAACATTATATATAGGTATCGACCCTAAACGAAGCCCGTCATTGTATTCAATTATACCCATGATAGAGTTAATGTTTGGTGTTCACTTTATAAAAGGTGGTATGTATAGCTTTGTCAGAGCGCTTCAAACGCTAAATGAAGAATTAGGTACTCAAATTTATACCAACGCAAACGTTGAAGAAATTATCATTGATAGTAGGTATAAGCATGCGGATGGACTAAAAGTAAACGGACATATAGAAAAGTATGACAAAATAATTTGTACTGCTGATTTTCCATATGCTACTTCATCTTTAATTAAAAATGAACATCATCCTAAGAAGTATACGACACAGAAAATTGATAATATGGACTATTCTTGCTCAGCCTTTTTAATGTACATAGGGGTTGATAAAGATTTATCTGAAGATATCTTGTTACATAATGTTATATTTTCAAAGGATTTTGATAATAATATCAATGAAATATTTTCCGGGGAAATATCCCAAGATCCATCAATATATGTATACGCTCCTAGTGTGGAAGATCAGTCGTTAGCGCCAGAAGGTCAAACAGGTATTTATGTGCTGATGCCCGTTTCAGAATTGAAAACAGGTGATACGGATTGGTCTGATGAGTCAACAATCACACAAGTGAAAGATATTATTTACAATAAGCTTTCTACGATTAAAGCGTTAGAAGATTTGAAAAAGCAAGTTGTGACAGAAATTATTTATACGCCTAAGGATTTTGAAGGAGATTATAATGCTAAATTTGGAGCAGCCTTTGGTTTAATGCCTACTTTAGCGCAAAGTAACTATTACAGACCGCCTAATGTGAGTAGAGATTACAAAAATTTGTATTTTGCTGGAGCTAGTGTTCATCCAGGGGCAGGAGTGCCAATTGTACTGACGAGTGCTAAAATTACAGTTGATGCTATGTTAGAAGATATTAATAATGGTATATAAAAAACGCTTAAAATCACTTTTTAATAATGTGATTTTAAGCGCCTTTTTAACTAATCGAACGTAATGGTTTGTGGTGTGTCTAATTTTTTATCGTTCATAATTTTTATGGATTTTGGTATTACTTTAATTACACACAAGTTTGGATCATCCTTAGAGTCAAAAAAGGACTTATCTTGTTTGTTCCAAATCCAATCAATAGTCTCTTGATCTTTCAGTATTTCAACATTCGCATCAATTTCTAGAAAACTACGATTATTCATTTCATCGTAACCTATAAGTACATGAGCTTTGGGATTATCTTTAAATTCAGCAATTTTTTTAGACTCAATGCTTGTCTTAGTATAAAGTGTGTGGCTATCATTATAAAATACCATGTATCTACTATTAGGTGTATTGTTATGTGCAGTAGATAGGACACCTATTTTTGATGTATTTAATATATTTTCAATTTCATTTTGTAATTGTTCGTTATTCATAATTTAATCACCTCTGATAATAATATACCCTGAAGTTGCCTATAATATGTAAGGTATTAAAATTTATTTTTTTTAGTGAATTATACAAAAGTTAAAACGGGTATATGATTGAAAACACAATCTTAAGTTAAAGGGCAATTATAAAGTGAATTTGTATGAAACAAGCTGGGAGGCAATAAAATGCATTTAGGAGTCATACTTAACAGAGTTTTTAGAACGAAAGATAATCCACTTTTTCAATATATAGTGAAGCATCAAAATGAGATAAATAAATTGTATTTTATCTTAACTTTAGAAGATTTAACTGACGCATCAGAAGTAAAACGTGACTATTACCATAAAGTTGTAAAAGGATTTGTAAATGCTTTAGATAAGCATGATATACAACCTCATATTGTCACATATGAAAAGCTAGGTGAATTAGCTGAAACATTGGCGTTATCTCATGTATTAGTAGCAAAAGATATTATGAGTTATCACAAAGAAATATATGACTATCCTCATGTAAAAAAGGCTTTTGAAAATTACCAAGTTACAGTAATTGAACAGCGCGTGAATCATTATTTTGAGCCAACAAAGACTTTTAATAAACAACAACAGCCTTATAAAGTATTTACTAGTTTTTATAAAGCAAATCGTCAGGATTTAGTACACACCCCTAAAAAAAGTTATCAATTTAAGCAGTTGTCTCAAATTGCGGAAAAGGGTTCAAATCAAAGTGACTTAAAATTTGAAAATAATAAAGATATAGAAAAGTTAGCGTGTAAAGCTTGGGATGATTTTTTAAATGGTGACATAGCTCGTTATGATAAATTGACTGACGATGTGTCGCAGGATTTTGTAAGTGGATTAGGTAAATATTTAGCATATGGACTACTCGATATTCGTGAAATTATAAATGATTTACTTGAAGGTTATGAGAGCGATGAAAAAAATTATGAAGCTTTTATAAGAGAGGTTATATTCCGTGAATTTTATTATGTGTTAATGACGCAGTATCCAGAAACGGCAACTAAATCTTTTTCTGAAAAATATCGAAACATGCAATGGTCTTATAATAAAACACATTTTGAAGTATGGAAAAAAGGTCAAACTGGCTACCCAATCGTTGATGCTGCAATGAAGAAGCTGAATCGTACAGGATATATGCATAATCGCTTACGAATGGTCGTATCACAATTTTTAACGAAAAATTTATTTATTGATTGGACTTGGGGTGAGGAGTACTTTAGACAGTATTTGATAGATTATGATAATGCATCTAATGTACATGGATGGCAGTGGTCAGCATCAACCGGAACAGATGCAGTGCCTTATTTCAGAATGTTTAATTCTATACGTCAAAGTGAGCGCTTTGATGCGCAAGGGTATTTTATTAAAACACAGCTAGAAATATTTAATGATGTGAGTAGAAAATACATTCATGATCCAACTAAATATAAAGACAAGTTACAAGAAATTTATCACATTGAAATTGGAAAAGATTATCCACAGACTATCGTGAATCATAAAAATAGTAGAGATTATGTTATGGATAAATTTAAGCAATTTTGACATGTCATCCAATAAAAAGGAGTGATTCATTTGTTAAAAAATGAAATACATCGTATTTATTTAGACAAAAATAATAATGAGGTAACTATTAATAGATTTAATGTGACATATCACTATACTATATTAGAACAAATTAATGATTTGCCACAATATGGTTATGCAGTTTTAAACCATTTATATGCTAATCCTGGTTTAGAGGCAGACTTCGAGCGTGTGTTCTTAAATAGAGATAAACATCTAGAGAATACTGAAGGGTTTGAAAATCTATTATTTCTAAAGCCACATAGTACACATGAACATCATGTTATCATTACGTTTTGGCAAGACGAAGCAGCTTACAAACATTGGCAAGAGTCTCAGGAATATAAAGCATCCCATAAAAATAGAGGAACCAAACAAGGTGCTGATAAATCTATTGTAAACAGAAACCTATCATTTAATATTAGTTTAGAATTTAAATAACATAATTTTTGAATTAAATGATATTTCTGCAAACATATAGGCGAGTTATTTAAATACTAACTTGCCTATTTTTTAGCGATATAAAAATTTTAGCAAAATCACTGATAAGGGGAAGCGTATCATAAATAATGCTTATTAATAAAAGTGTTTTTAGTATCTGTTAAGTATAAAAAGTCTAAATTGCCAATAATAAGCAAGGTATGTAATGCACTTTGCTTTTTTATTATATTTTAAGATAAAGCGTTTGAGAACAAAAAAAGACGAAATGCTGGATAGCATTTCGTCTTTATTTTAGTTCGAATAGAAGGAGTTTTACGGTTCTATTATTTTAAGCCTACATATTCCTCTAATGTTTTGCCAGATTTATGTACTTTTGTGGCTTTATCTTTTCCTAAATAGCGTATATGCCAAGGTTCATATTGATATCCGGTAATTTTTTCTTTGCCCTTAGGGTATCTCACAATAAATCCATATTTATATGCATGATTCGCGATCCATTGACCTTCTTTAGTTTTACCAAAGCTAGCATATAGATTTTTATTTGAATTCTTTCCACCTAGATCAAATGTAAGACCTGTTTGATGTTCAGAATAGCCTGGGCGTGCACTATATTTATCAGCTGTTTTTTTACCATCACGCTTCGCATAACTATCATAAAGCTTAACTTGTGTAGGGTAACTTCTATAGCCACTCATTTTATATAAATTAATACCATCTTTTTGTGCATCATCTAATAATTGTTGTAACGCTTTTTGTGCTTTTGGATTTTCACCTGGATTATAAGAGGAGGGTAATTTGTTTTCTTTGTTTACAATTAAAATTCCATCTACATACGTACGACCATCTTTAACGACCTTTTTATGTTTCTTTTGATTGTTATCACTGTTTCATGATTTAGCAGTATGCTCCCCTTTATTTTTAGTATTATGATGGTTATCGGATTGATGTGAACAAGATGAAAGTAATAAAGCACTAATTATTAATACTATAGATATAGAAAATCTTTTCATGCGGATACCCCCTTGTCTTTCCTTATATAAAAAGTTTTAAGAATTAGAACGAGTGTAACATATGTATAAATTAGATCATACGCAGCTTATATGAAAATTGAGCTTATTTATATGAATATAAATAAGTGATATTAGAGAGAATTCGGTGTTTAAATTATTTTTTGATTATATTAATACTAAAATAAATCATTTAAAAAACTGAGTTGATATAAAGCTTTTTCTTATTTCATATTTACATATTATAACGATAGGCGTAGATTATTATGTGTAAGTAGTAATAATGTGTGGAAGAAAGGAAAGTTTCAAAATGCAAAATTCAATAAAATACCGTAAATTTATTTTACCCCTAATTATCGGTATAATCATTTGTGCACTTACTCCTATTAAACCGGATGCCTTAAGTACACAAGCTTGGTTAATGTTTGCTATATTTGTAACAACTATTGTTGCTTGTATTACGCAGCCGATGCCTATCGGTGCTGTATCTATATTAGGTTTTACAGCAATGGTTTTAACTGGCGTAACGGACATAAAAACTGCAGTAGCAGGATTTGGAAATAACAGTATTTGGCTTATTGCGATAGCCTTCTTTATTTCTAGAGGTTTCGTCAAAACAGGTTTAGGTCGCCGTATTGCACTACAATTTGTAAAGCTCTTTGGTAAAAAAACTTTAGGCTTGGCCTATTCGCTTGTCGGTGTTGATCTTATACTTGCACCTGCTACCCCTAGTAATACCGCACGTGCAGGTGGCATCATGTTCCCAATTATTAAATCTTTATCGGAATCATTTGATTCAAATCCGAAACAAGGCACAGAACGTAAAATGGGTGCTTTTCTTATATTTACTGAATTCCAAGGTAATTTAATTACTGCCGCAATGTTTTTAACAGCGATGGCAGGTAACCCATTAGCACAAAACCTTGCGGAAAGCACAGCCCATATAAATATTACGTGGATGGATTGGTTTTTAGCCGCTTTAGTACCTGGATTAGTATCACTGATTGTCGTACCGTACATTATTTATAAAATTTATCCCCCAGCTGTTAAAGAAACACCTAATGCTAAGCATTGGGCTAACACTGAATTATCTAAAATGGGCAATATTTCAACTTCAGAAAAATTCATGATTATTATTTTTATTATCTCATTAGCCTTATGGGTGCTAGGTAGCCTTATTCACATTGATGCTACCTTAACAGCATTTATAGCATTATCGTTATTATTGTTAACGGGTGTACTAGAATGGAAAGATATTTTGAACGAGACAGGTGCGTGGAATACGTTAGTATGGTTCTCAGTACTTGTTCTTATGGCAGATAGATTAAATAAATTAGGATTTATTCCATGGTTAAGTAAACTCATAGCAACAAGTTTAGGTAACTTCAATTGGCCAATAGTGCTAATTATTCTTATATTATTTTATTTTTATTCACACTATTTATTTGCGAGTTCAACAGCACATGTTAGTGCAATGTATGCCGCCTTATTAGGCGTTGCAGTTGCTGCAGGTGCACCACCTTTATACAGTGCACTCATGTTAGGTTTCTTCGGTAACTTGCTAGCTTCAACGACGCATTACAGTAGTGGTCCAGCGCCAATACTATATTCAGCAGGCTATATCACCCAAAAACGTTGGTGGACGATGAATTTCATATTAGGTATCGTCTATTTCATCATTTGGATTGGTCTAGGCTCAGTATGGATGAAATTAATCGGTATTTTATAAAGTTAAGTGTAGTAACGATGAGTCATTCACTTTTGCTTCTATCTGTTAACTTTTGCATTTTTGTCTCGTCGTGTTTTTATTTATAGGCCTATCAAGCAAAGTGATTTATACAAAACTTACAACATACATCACACCAAGTCATATAAATTGACGTTGGGGTATGCCAGGTCTAATATTGTGCAATAAGAATACAAATGAAGGTATTCTATTAAAGTTTTTAATGGAGGAATAGATTGATGTTAAATGCAAAAGCTAGAGCGGTAAATAGTCCGGATTCTGATTTTTATGCTACAGAAATTACAAGACGAGATCTTGATAAACATGATATTTTAATAGAAATTAAATATGCAGGTATATGTCATTCAGATATTCATACTGCACGTGGGGAATGGGGACCAGTTCATTATCCCTTAGTACCGGGTCATGAAATTGCTGGTATTGTTAAAGAGGTCGGTTCAGATGTTAGTAAATATCAAGTAGATGACCGTGTCGGTGTTGGTTGCATGGTAGACTCTTGTGGTGAATGTGAACATTGTAAAAACGGTGAAGAACAGTATTGTACAAAAGGCATGGTTGGTACATATGCTGGTACGGATAGATATGGTGAACCCACTCAAGGTGGCTACTCAACACATATCGTCGTACATGAAGATTTTGTACTAAGTATTCCTGATAATATTAGTTTAGATGCGGCTGCACCTTTACTATGTGCTGGTATTACGACTTATTCACCTTTAAATCATTGGAAAGCATATGAAGGTAAAAGTGTAGCTGTTATCGGTATGGGTGGACTTGGACACATGGCTGTTCAAATTGCGCATGGTATGGGCGCAGAAGTCACTGTATTATCAAGAACATTAAATAAAAAAGAAGACGGCTTGAAATTGGGCGCTTCTCATTATTATGCAACAAGTGATGAATCAACATTCGAACAACTTGCAAGCTCATTTGATTTAATTATTAATACTGTAAGTGCTAATTTAAAAATTGATGATTACCTTAAATTATTAAAATTAGACGGTACTATTGTTAATGTTGGTGCGCCAGCAGAACCTGTATCTGTGCATGTGGCAAATTTAATTGGTCATCGTAGATCATTTGCAGGTTCAGCCATTGGTGGTATAAGAGAAACTCAAGAAATGTTAGATTTCTGTTCAGAACACAATATTACACCACAAATCGAATTAATTTCAGCAGATCAAATCGATGAAGCGTATGAAAGAGTCCTATCTTCAGACGTTAAATATCGTTTCGTCATTGATACAAAAACAATGTAATATAAAAAGTGGAAGCTGAGCAAAAGCTTATTTGTATAAAAAAGATTTTGTAGTTTCGCTTTGGCAAAGATGACTGGAATTGAAAAAGCTCAATACAAGGCATTTTCAACCCATTCATATACTGCCATATATAACCAAAAATCCCCTGTTAACCATTATGTTAGCAGGGGATTTTCATGCGATAAAATATAAAGAATAATTCCTAATTTTTCACTTTAACTTATATTAAGATATGACACTGTCGTCCATTTGAGCTTCGAAGTCATCGATTAATGCGCGTGCTTGGTCTGTCGTTTCTGTGCTCATCAATTGATGGCGTAGTTCGCTAGCCCCTCTAATGCCACGGACGTAAATTTTAAAGAATCTGCGTAAGCTTTTGAATTGGCGTGTCTCTTCTTTTGAATATTTATTGAACAATGTTAGATGTAATCTCAATAAATCTAATAGTTCTTTGCTCGTGTGTACACGTGGTTCTTTTTCAAAAGCGAATGGATTGTTAAAAATACCTCTACCAATCATTACCCCATCAATACCATATTTTTCGGCGAGTTCTAGGCCTGTTTGTCTGTCTGGAATATCACCATTAATCGTTAATAATGTATCTGGTGCAATCTCGTCGCGTAACTTTTTAACGGCTTCGATTAATTCCCAGTGTGCATCTACTTTACTCATCTCTTTACGAGTACGTAGATGGATAGATAAGTTAGCAATGTCTTGTTCGAAGACGTGTTTTAACCAGTCTTTCCACTCGTCTATTTCATAGTAACCAAGACGCGTTTTAACGCTTACGGGTAGACCTCCAGCTTTAGCTGCTTGAATAATTTCGGCCGCAGTTTCAGGTCGTAGAATCAAGCCTGATCCTTTACCTTTCTTTGCTACATTGTCTACGGGGCAGCCCATATTCAAATCAATCCCTTTAAAGCCCATCTCTGCTAAGCCGATACTCATTTCTCGAAAATGATCTGGTTTATCGCCCCAAATATGAGCGACCATAGGCTGTTCATCTTCACTAAATGTTAAGCGTCCACGAACACTGTGTATGCCCTCGGGGTGGCAAAAACTCTCAGTGTTAGTAAATTCAGTGAAAAATACATCAGGTCTAGCTGCTTCACTGACTACGTGGCGAAAGACGATGTCCGTAACGTCTTCCATAGGTGCCAAAACAAAAAAAGGACGTGGTAAGTCACTCCAAAAATTTTCTTTCATGATATATTTAAACCTTCTTATTTATTAGTATAATCGAATTTTTATCCATGATGATATTACCACAAATTGTGCACTTATACAAAAGGAATTTGTCTCGTTACAACTTTGGCGAAGGATGTCTTCCTGTAGTCTAAAATATAGTTGAAGGTAATACTTTCAGCAATGAAGAAGGAGAATTAATTATATTGACATTAACTCAAGGTGTAACTATAATGGTTACATGAGGTGGTTGATTTGAAAATTAGCAGTCGTTTTACGGTAGCTGTTCATATTTTAACTTTGATTAAAGTAGAAAGAGAATATAATTTAACGTCAAATCAAATAGCAAATAGTGTGAACACGAATCCGGTAGTCATACGCAGACTGATGGGAAAGCTTAAAGATGCTGGTTATATTGAAGTCTCTCGAGGCAACTCAGGGGTTAGACTTTTGAAACCTTTAGATGAAATTACGTTGTTTGACGTGTACAATGCTGTGGAAGTTGTTGAAAAAGGGCGTTTATTTCAAATCCATGAAGATACTAATATTAATTGTACAGTCGGTGCAAACATTCAAATTGTGTTAGAAGTTATTTTAGAAAATGCGCAAGAAGCAATGGAGACCGTATTAAAAAATGTAACTTTACAAAGTATAGTAGATAAAATATTAGTTAATAACGGATAAACTTATCCGTAAACCTATAATGTAACTGTAACTATTACAATTACAACTAGAAGATGTTTACAAAATGATATTAAAACAATATCACCCCCCTCAATCATCGTAATTGAAAGGAATTATTGTTTTATCACGATTAGCATTAATTTTAAAAAAATAGGAGGCTTTTATTTATGAAAATTGGAATCATTGGAGCAAGTGGAAAAGTTGGTAATTTAGTATTACGAGAAGCAATTGAAAGAGGACATGATGTAACAGCAATTGTTAGAAATGCATCAAAAATATCTGATAGTAGTGTCAAAGTAATAGAAAAAGAAATATATGACATCACTTCAGATGACTTAAAAGATTTAGACGTAGTTGTTAACGCCTTTGGTGCACCGCTTGGTGAGGAAGAAGAACATGTAACAGCTGGCCGAGCATTAATTGAAGCATTAAAAGGCACAGATACTAGAGTGATTGTTGTGGGTGGTGCAGGCAGTTTATATGTTGATGAAGCACAAACAACTGTATTGAAAGATACGCCTGAATTTCCCGAGGCATTCGCACCAACTGCCAATGGACAAGGCAGAAATTTACAAGATTTAAAAGCTTCACAAGATATAACTTGGACATTCCTAAGTCCCTCTGCCGATTTTAATGCAGAAGGTGTTAGAACAGGAAGCTATCAATCAGGAAAAGACAATTTATTAGTTAATGCTAATGGCAATAGTTATATTAGCTATGCTGATTTTGCGCTAGCATTAGTAGATGAAATTGAAAATCCACAAAATATAAATGAACGTTTTACAGTAGTTGGGGAAGAAAAGTAAAAGTAAAAATTACAAACAGATTTTCTATTAAAGTATCTTTGAAATTAAGTACGAAGCATATTCATAAATTCAACTTTAAAGAAATTAGCAGAAAGTAAACTTTTCCAAAAAATTGAATGAATGACTATCTAAAAGCGATACTAAACTCGCTAAAATATAAAAACAAATTACCTTAGCATAATTTAAAAGCATTAAGGCATGTGCTGAAATAAAAACTGTCTTCTATCTTAAGTTCCAGAAGCGCATAAAATAAGCAAAAATGGGCATGCTCGTGGAAAAAGCGTGATAAATAACAAGTCTTAATAAACAAAAACAAGCATACCACGCTATTTCCTGGGAAATCGGTTAAGTGGTATGCTTGTTTATTTTTGTTGTGCAGTTATTTGGATCTAGTCGCTTTGTTTTAAAAGTTAAGATGTTTTAACGGTCGTCTTTTTAACTTTGTACACAATAAACCCGATAATAAATCCTAATAGCGCAGGTGTTACCCAACCCATACCTATCGTAAAGAAGGGTAGGTATTTTTCACTGAATGTGATTATGCTATGAGCGAATTGTGTGTTAGCAATAATCGCTGGGCTAGCTTTAATGCCGTCTGCAAATGATGCAACCATCGTGAAATACGTAGTAAATTGATAGACGATTTTTGAATGGTTAAAGAATGAACTCAATAGTGTGAGTAAAATAATCGTTATGGCTAACGGATACAAGAACATCAATACTGGTGTTGAGTAAGCGATAATTTTTGTTAAACCGATATTAGCAAAAACGCAAGAAATAATACTAACGACTGTCGCAAACATTAAATAATTTTGTTTTGGAAATAGATCCGAAAATGTTTCTGAAAATGCAGTGATTAAACCTATCGCTGTTTTTAAACAGGCAACAATAATAATTAGTGACAGTAAAATAATGCCGTAATCACCTAAGTAATATTGTGCAATTTGCGCTAGTGCGATACCGCCATTGTCACTCATTTTGAAATGGCCTAAACTCATCGTACCCATGAATGCGAGTAGGCTGTAAATTACTCCCATTAAAATAATACTGATTGTACCGGATTTAACCGTTTCTTTCGCAATATGACTTGGATTGGTAACGCCAAGCTTTTTAATCGTTGTAACGACGATAATACCAAAAGCAAGTGCTGCTAAAGCATCTAATGTGTTGTAGCCGTCTATAAATCCTTTTAATAGTGCACTATTTTCATAATCCGTACTAACTTTAGCATTGGAAATATGACCCATTGGATTAATAAATGCTAATACAATAAGCAAGCCTAGCAGTATTAAAAATACTGGATTTAAAAATTTGCCAATATATTCTAAAATTTTGGAAGGTTTTTTCGAGAAAAACCATGCCACAAAAAAGAATAAAATACTAAAAATTGATAAATATAGTGGCACAGATGATTGTGAAATAAATGGTGAAAAAGCTATTTCAAATGATGTTGTCGCAAGTCTTGGCAATGCGTAAAAAGGACCAATGACTAGGTACAGCAATATGGTGAAAATATAAGCGTATTTAATATTAACTCTTGAAACAATTTCGAATATACCAGTTGTTTTGGATATGCCAATTGCGATGATACCTAAAAAAGGTAAACCAATAGCTGTAATTAAGAAACCTAAGTCCGCCTGAACAATATTTGAACCAGCTGATTGACCTAAATGTATTGGGAATATAAGATTGCCAGCACCGAAAAATAAGCCGAATAACAACGATCCTATAAATATATTTTCTTTAATACTAAGTTTATGTTTCATGATGATTTGTTCTTTCTCCTAATAAATTTTCTTTCAAGTTTAACTAAGGTGTTGGTATAGAATGTAGAAGTTATGCCAATGAATACGTTAAGAAGGACGAAAAACACTTGATAATCGTGTCACAAAATTAAGAAATAACACGTCGTCCATTTACACACTTATTAGTGCATTATAACAATCATGAAAGATAACTGGAAGCACAAATAAAGATGGTGTGCTATATAAAGTGAGACGTTGAATATACACTTTGTTGTATCCCAAATGTTTTAAAATATCATCATATAAAAATGGCTAGTGGATATTGTCCATTAGCCATTCATCATAGTTGTTTAATTTTTAAATTCTGCGGTTCCTTAAATTACTAAGAATTATAAATTTTTCTATTTAAGTGAATTCGTTCTTCATGGCTTAATGTTTTATCTTTGTTCAGTATGGCGAGTTCTAATATTTTATCGCGTCGTTTAGGTGCTTTCTCCTTGTCTGCTTGTTCTAATGCTTGTTTCAATTCTTCTTTAGTAAGTTCTGTGCAGTATGCTGGTGTGCCTGGTTGTTGGCGCCATGAATTTTCAAGGTTTCCTGTATCTACGTAATCAAAGCCTAATTGATTGATAATATGTTTAACGATGTCTTTTTGTGTGTCGTTATTGCCAGCGATAGTTGTTGCTACACGTCCGGGAGTCTTGTCTCGATGACCTTTATGTTTTAATGTATATGCGAGTAAGTTATTAAATGTTTTAACTATTTCTCTATCTAATTGTTTAGATACCCATACACTTTCTGTCATACCGTTTTCAATAGCGGTAATTTTATTGTCTCGAGCTGGATAATAATTTGACGTATCAATAATTGGAACATGAGCATCCACTTTTTGAATTATTGATTTTACTTTAGGTATTACTGCAATAGGTATACTAATGATTAATATATCAATGTCTTTAATAACTTCTGCGATTTCCACAGCTTTTCCACTATATGATTTACCTTCCAAACGACCTATAGCTCTTGCATCTGCTACTTTCACTTGGTGCCCTGCTTCATATAATTTATCAGATAAAATGGAACCAATGTTTCCAACGCCAATGATACCGAAGTTCATAAGGTCATCCCTTTCACTTAATTGTTTCAGTTTATTATTCATAGAAGACAATTAACTACATAAAATTGAAAGTTCAATATAAGGTTAATTGTCATGAATGTAAAGCTATTGATCTTGATATAGTTTTAATTAATTACTTTGTTTAGGATGAAATAAATAGAAAAAACTCAACCACTCAAACAAGGTGAACATATTTGGGAGCGAGACATAATATTATATTCAGGAGCTATTTTTATATAGGTAGTAGAGGACTGAATTGAAAATGCGCTTGTATCAAGCTGTTTTCAACTCTAGTCATCCTTGCCGGGGCGGGACTACAAAATTTTCTTATAACAATAAGATTTTTGTCGCGCTCCCAATAAATCAACAAATAAGTTACTATTGTTAAAAGATTATTATTTAACTGCAAAGAAATATGTTAAAATTCTACAATGAATTTGATATTATTATAGAATAATACCTATAAATAGCAATATTTATTAAAAAATTATAAATTAATATAATTAGACAAGTAAGAGCAGTAAACCTTAAAAAATGGAGAGATAACATTGAATAAATTATCTATTATTATTACTTTTTATAATAAGGAAGATCACATTTTAGATTGTCTTGAAAGTTTGAAAAAGCAACGTAATCAAGCTTTTGATTTAATTATTGTTGATGATGGTTCAACTGATGCATCTGCAAGCGTAGTGAAAGAAGCCTTTAAAAATGAGACTAAAAATATTAACTATATTACATTGGAAACGAACCATGGCCATGCTTATGCTAGGAACAAAGCACTTGATGAGGTTGAAACGCCGTATGTTATGTTCCTAGATGCTGACGACCAATTGGCTAGCTATGCCGTTGAATTTTATCTATCTAATATTAATGGCTTAGATGGACTCGTGGCACCTATTCATAAGTTTAGTCTTAAAGATAGACCACAATATATTGATAAAGACCAAATTAGAGTTAAATATTTAACACAAAAGTCTAATCCTAATTCATTTTTAAGAAAAAACACTGTGTGTAATATTTTATTTAAAACGGCTATTATTCAAGGGCATCATATTAGATTTAATGAAGATTTAAATATATATACTGATACTTCATTCATAGTTGATTACGTAAAATACGCTGAAAAATTTGTGAGAGTGTTGAATTTTCCGTTCTATTTCAGGGGGGAAATATATGATCCATTTGAAGGCAATGCATTAAGTAATCAAGAATTCATTTATACTTTTGGCGATTATGTTAAAAGTTACTTTGATGCTATTCAAAGAACTGATGACAAAAAAATAAAAAACTTCTTAACTGACAAAATGAAAGATGAAATAAAAAATGGTTTTGATCCATCATTAAAAGATATCGACTCGAGATACAAGGTGCTTGAAGAACCGCTCGTAGAAGTTGTTAAATATTTAAAATGGGATTTACTGAAAGACTCTAAAGTGCTTTATAATTTAGAAATGCTATTTTTATATATGAATTCGACTGAAAATGCTAAATTTATTAACAATATTAGAAATGTAAGTAGACATGTAAAAAATATAGTGAAAAAGAATAAAATGAAAAATCGTTCTAAGTACTTATTGTTTGATAAGGAAGAAAACGTAAATAAAGACACGATTATTTTTGAATCTTTTGGTGGTAAAAATTATAGTGATAGTCCGAAATATATTTATGAATATATGCAAAATCACTTCCCACAATTAAACTACATTTGGGTATTTAATAATCCCAAACAGAATTTAATCATGGGTAATGCTAAAAAAGTTAAAAAAGGTTCTGAGGCATATTATGATGCTTATTCTAAAGCTAAATATTGGGTTACAAATGCTAGATTACCGCAATATCTAAATAAAAAAGACAATCAAGAGTATATTCAAACTTGGCATGGAACACCATTGAAGCGTTTAGGTAATGATATGAAGGTCGTTAGAATGCCTGGCACTACAACGGCTAATTATAAAAAGAACTTTCATGAAGAAACGATGAGATGGGATAAACTTGTTTCTCCTAACAGGTATTCTACTGAAATCTTTGAATCGGCATTTTGGATGAATGAAGAAAGAGTATGGGAAATCGGTTATCCAAGAAATGATGTCTTAGTTAATAGAATTAATGACGAAGACTTTAAAAATCGTCTAAGAAAAGATTTAAATATTCCTGAAGGTAAAAAAATCATTATGTACGCGCCGACGTGGAGAGATGATGAGTTTGTCAAAAAGGGAAAATACTTATTTGATTTAAGAATTAATTTAGAGAATTTACAGAAAGAATTAGGCGATGATTACGTCGTTTTACTGCGTATGCATTATCTGATTTCAAACGCCTTAAACTTAGAAGGCTATGAAGATTTTGCTTACGATGTATCAAATTATAACGATATTTCTGAACTATATTTAATCACAGATGCACTCGTTACTGATTATTCTTCTGTAATGTTCGACTTTGGTATTCTTAAAAGACCTCAATTCTTCTTTGCTTATGATATCGAAAAATATGATAAGGGCTTAAGAGGATTCTATATGGACTATATGAAAGATTTGCCGGGTGAGATTTTCACAGATGAACTTAAACTGGCTAAAGCGCTTAAAAATTTAGATGCGCATAAAGAGAAATATAAAGATAAAATTGAACAGTTTTATGAAAAATTCTGTTCGTTAGAAACAGGCGAAGCTTCTAAGTTTATTGGAAATTATATTTACGATCAATCACGATTAGAAGATTAAATTAATCATATTAAAGGTGACACACCAGACTGTAAACGCAGTTTGGTGTGTTTTTTATGCAAAAAAGAAGAGGGGTGAGTCTCCCCTCAGTCATAAAGATCTATTTTATCGTATTTCCACCATCAATGACGATGTTTTCACCTGTGATGAAATTAGTGGCGTCACTTGCTAAGAATAGTGCCACAGCTGCGACTTCAGATGGATCACCAAACCTACCTAAAGGAATACTATCAAGTTGTTCTTGACGTTTTGCTCCTACCCAAGCTTTATCGCTTAATTCAGTGGCAACGATAGTTGGAGCGATAGCATTCACATTGATACCGTATTGTGCCCATTCATAGGCTAAGCTTTTAGTTACGTTAACAATCGCAGCTTTTGTTGCGCCATAAGCGATATGATTATCTAAAGCAATTAATGCATTTTGACTAGCCATGTTGATGATTTTGCCGCCTTCGTTTTGCTCAATAAGAATGCGACCTACGATTTGTGCTAATTTAAATGAGGCAGTTAAGTTTAAATCGAGTGTTTTATTCCATAGCGCTTCAGATATGTTTTCTGCTTTATCAAGTAGCGCAACGCCCGCACTATTTACTAAAATATCTATTTTTCCAAATTTTTCTTTAATAGCGTTTACCGTATCTTCTACCTGTTTAGTATTTGTAATATCACATTTAAAGCCATAAACATTGTCTTTATGATGTTCAATGTCTGCTATATCTTCCTTCATATCGATGACAGCAACTTGAGCACCCTTTTTAACGTAAAGGTCAGTGATTGCTTCCCCGATACCACTCGCGCCTCCAGTAACGATTGCAACTTTGTCTGTAATATTAAAATTAATGTCGAAACCTTTAAATTCATTCATTTTATGTAACCCCTTTCATATAAAAACAATATTACTTTTTTATAATTTATCCAATAAAACAGTTTTAATTTTGTATTAATAAAATATTAATTTTTAGATAATTGTAGTTAGGTTTATATTTTGTAATTAAATAACTAATAGATTATTGACTTTTTTTAATCTATATGATTATATTCATGTGCTTTCATATACATAAATTCATTTCATATATGTGAAATAGGAAGAGGGTGTTGATAATCGTTAAGTCTGCTAAAAGAGTATTTGAGGTTTTAGAACTTTTGAAAGATTCAAGAAATCCATTAAGTGAAAAAGAAATCGGTGATGCTTTAAACATTCCACCCAGTAGTTTATTTAACTTACTAAAATCTATGTTAGAAGTTAATTATCTAAGAAAAGACTATCAAAATAAATATGTATTGGGATATAAATTAATAAGCTTAGGAAATAGGGCAAGAGAAGACTTAGATTTATATAATGAGAGTTTGACTTATATAAAACGTCTAAATGAGGAATTAAATGAAACTATTTTTTTGGCATATCCTCAATATAATGAAATGATTTATTTAACGAAACTCGATAGTAATAGGTCTATTAGAACAAATGCACAACCGGGAGCTAACAAACCTATATATTCTACTGGATTGGGTAAAGCTTGTCTTTCGATGTATGATTCGGAAACTTTAGATAGTCTATTTAAAAACGTAATATTTGAAAAAATAACCAGCAATACTGTTAAAGATTACGAAGCATTGAAAAAACAATTAATGTTATTTAAGAAACAAGGTTATGCAATTGATGATGAGGAGAATGAAGAAGGACTATACTGTATTGCTTCACCTATTGTGAATGATGAAAAAAATGTTATTGGGGCAATTAGCTGTGCTGGTCCAAAGCATAGAATAATAAAAAATAAGAATATCCCAATGAAAATGAAGAAAAATGCTTATTTTATTTCGAAAGCCATGGGGTTAACTAGAAATGGAGTGGATATCTTTTGAATATAGTTTCATACGGAGAAGTTATGGGTGTATTTGCAGTTAACGATAATAAATTAAAATATAGTGATACTGCTCGTTTTTACATTGCAGGTGCTGAAGCAAATACAATGATTGGTTTAGCTAAATTAGGTGTTGGTTCACAATTTGTGAGTGCTGTTGGAAATGACGCTATAGGGGATAGCATTCAATATCAGTTGAAAGGTGAGGGGGTTGGAACAACTTTCTTAAAAACAATAAATAATCAGTCAACTGGAATTATGACGAAAGAACGGGGTATATCAAATTCTATTTATATTGATTATTTTAGAAAGAATAGCGCATTAAATCATTACAAAATT
>NZ_JAVTDB010000015.1:0-58494 GCF_032139365.1 Staphylococcus kloosii | reverse complement strand
GGTAAATATCAATTCCTACAAACTACATGGGATTCTGTAGCACCGTCAGAATATCAAGGTAAATCTCCTACAGAAGCACCTGAATCAGTTCAAGACCAAGCAGCTCAGAAATTATATGACACAGAAGGCGCTTCACAGTGGGTAACTGCATAAATAGTTGAAAATTAATTCCTAGAATCTATGAATAAGTTCCTATAAGGTAATAAACGCACCCTTCGCTTAATGAAGGGTGCGTTTTATGTTATTTAAGCATAGACAAATTTTATGAATGCCATGCATGAATTGATTCTAGTATTTTAGTTTTTAGGAATATGAAACTCAATAGATAGCAGTATCATTTAGATTTGCTAATACATCTCATCGTATTTGCTGTTAATACAATACATTAAGAAACCGTAGCGCTTGTTACATAACCATCACTAACATGGAAAACAATATTACCATTACCTACTTTATATCCAAAATTACCTTCGCTTGTTGATTTTTTATTACCATTTAATGGCGGCTGATATTCAAAATTTTCGCCATATTGTACACGCATATCTTTAAAACTCACTGCTTTATTTTGTATATCAAAAGTGACATTGTTCGCTTTATTACCGTCTACTTGCTGAAACGTTTGGTCATATATTTGTTTACTACTAGTCTCAGCACTATACTTGCTATTAACTTTAATACCATTGAACGCTATATTTCCAGATTTTAGGCCATTATAAAAGGATTGGTCTAATACGAAGTCTCCACCTTTTGACGTATATCCAGTATAAGTAAACCCAGATTGCGTTGTTGCTGCTTGCGCTTCATTATGTGATACGTCTTCTTTATAAGCATTTATACCTAGTGCAGTTCCAAAAACAAACGTGCTTGCTACAAAAACTTTGGCAATTTTGTTCATATTGTATCACTCCAAATAATAATTTTGATTCATGTTACAATCTAGTTACAATATAACAGAAATATTACTAAAAGTGTAATATTTAAATATTTGATGCAAATGATCCCTTGGAATGGGGGGGTATTAAGTTTACTAATAAGGCATATGTATTTATAACTTTTACGAAAGTTTGGAACGTAATTTATCCATTTTAATATTAGTAACATTTGATGATTGGATATAATAAATAGAGCCTGGAACATCATGGCACTGAACCCCTAATTTGGGGTCACCGCGTCATATTGTCTTCAGGCTCTATTTTTATATGGGCAGTAGATGACTATATTGAAAATGCGCTTATATCAAGCTGCTTTCAACTCTAGTCATCTTTGCCGGGGTGGGACTACAGAATCTTCTTATAAAAATAAGATTTTTGTCCCGCTCCCCCTTTAATTGGCTGACTGTTTAATAGCGTTAACTTTTTTGATTAACAGTGAGTAAAATGACGCTCATTGTTAATACACCTTAATTAGACAAAATAATTGTATTAATAAAGTGGCTAATTTGTCATTAGCAAGCGAATTATTATATGTGTGTCAAACGCAATTCATATTGTATCATCAAATTTTATGTCTTTGATAATGTTTGGTTGCTTTTTTCCTATTGCCACATGTTTCCATATCGCACCATTTTCTTTTTCCAGATTTTGATGTATCAAGAAAATAGCAAATACAGTTTTCATGATAACATTGTCTAAGTCGATTAGTGTCATAATGATTTAACGTATCAATTAAATCATTAATAACAATATATCCTATATTATCTTTTATCGTTTTACCAGTATAGACTAAATCCATATTGTTAGCTTTGTCTAATAAATTAATAGTAATATTTGTATCATTTATAATTTTACTTATTCTATTTTTAATGACTTGTGGAATTTCTTCTTCGCTTTGAACGCTAATTAAAACTTCTTCGCACAGTTTTCTTAATTCCTTTATATAAGAAACTAATTCCTCTGTTATAACATTTTCATTTGTATTTTTCGCTATTATGTTATTTTCTATTAGCCAATTCCATAAATGTGATGTACTAATAAATAAGTCCACTTTTTTATTTCCTTCGACATATCTCGTATTAACTAGATCAATCCAAGTTCTTCCACCAATATTTAACTTTTCTTTATTCACATTGTCACCTCACATATTTATATTAACCGTTGAAAATTGTTTTTACAAGTTAGATAATTTGAGTTATGATATAACCTGTAAAATTATTTTTAGGAGTTATATAATAAGGAGGCTTAAAAATGACAGTATTTTATAAAAATATAACCATTGACGACATAAACATATTCTATAGAGAGGCTGGTAATTCACAAAATCCTACTATTTTATTATTACATGGATTTCCTTCTTCATCGCACATGTATAGAGGCTTAATTGAAGAACTAAAAGATGAGTATCATCTAATCGCACCAGACTATCCAGGGTTTGGAAATAGCGATCAACCTAATATGGATGAATTTGATTACACCTTTGCAAATATTGCAAATGTTATTAATAAGTTTGTAGAAAGATTATCTTTAGAAAAGTTTAGCTTATATGTTCATGATTATGGCGCGCCAATAGGGTTTATATTAGCAACTAAAAAACCAAATAAAATACAATCAATTATAAGTCAAAATGGCAATGCATATGAGGAAGGGCTATTAGCAGCCTGGGATCCTGTCAGAGCGTATTGGGAAAATCCGACAAATGAAAACAAAGAAAAATTAAGAAAATTATTAAAAGCTGATTTTACTAAATATCAATATATTGATGGTACCAGAAACCCTAATACTATAAGCCCAGATGGGTGGAACATGGATCAAAAAAATTTAGATAAACCAGGCAATCAAGAAATACAAATTAGTTTATATTATGATTATAGAAAAAATATAGAGTTATATCCGGAATGGCAAAACTATCTCAGAACTTATCAACCTCCTACACTAGTAGCTTGGGGTAAAAATGATATGTTTTTTGGACCTAAAGGAGCCTTAGGATTTCAAAAAGATGTTGAAGACTGTGAAGTGCATTTATTGAATACAGGACACTTTCCGTTAGAAGAAGAACTTGCAACAAGCGCATTTTTAATAAAAAACTTTTTAGCTACAAGATTAAAGTAATCAAAGTGTAGTGTGAATTTTTATTTATGAACTATAAAATCACACAAATATATAAATTTGATGCTTGAATATACTTAAGAGACTCCTTATTCAATAAGGAGTCTCTTTTAATGGGACATTTAATAAGAAAATATTGAATTGAACTGTATTAAAAATAATGGAAATGGTTATTATGCTACTATTGCTATTTTTTTTATTATAAAATCCAAAAAATATTCAATATATGGCAGATTTTAGTTTTTAAGTTATATCATAGATAGATTGTTCTGTTAATTGCCATTTTCTATCGGCTACATGTTCAACAAACCTTGTATCATGTGATGTAAATAAAATAATTCCAGGGTAATTATTCATAAACATTTCTAATGCGCCTAATGTTTTAATATCTAAAAAATTTGTTGGTTCATCTAAAATTAACATGTTGGCTTTCATGGAAAATAATATTGCTAGCGATAACTTTGTTCTTTCGCCACCACTTAAAACTTTACAAGAACGTTCAAGTGATTCGTTTAAACCTAAGTTATTTAATATAGCTCTACTGAATGCTTCGGATGAATCAGTTTCATCCATTAAATATTGTAATAAAGTAATGTCACGCATTTCTTCATAAGCAAGTTGACGATAATAAGCCATTTGTAATTTAGGAGAACAATCAATTCCATCTACTTGATGATAAATAGCTTCAAGTAAAGTTGTCTTACCCACGCCATTAGCACCTATGAGAGCTATATTTTTCCCATAGGGTATTTGAAAACGCAGTTGTTTCAGTATTGTTTGCTTACCTTTTACTAACGTCAAATTCTGCGCAATGATTGGATAATGATTATGAATATCATATATCTTACTTTGTGGAAAATTAAATTTATGATTACTTTGTGGTTTTTCAACTTCTTCCAAATGCGCTATTCTTTTTTCAATATGCTTGGCTTGTTTTTGGGTAGCTTTTTCAACTGTTCCTTTTTGTTTTGAAGCACTTAAACGATCAGGTGCGATACTTTTGTTTTTTTGTTTTGATGATGCTTGGGACATTTGTTGCGCTTGATCTCGTTTAGCTTTACTAGCTTGGTACAATCTTTGCTTTTCACTTATATATTGTTCGTATTGATGCTGTTGTTCTATCTGTTCTTGTTCACACTGATTTTGGTACTGCGTATAATTACCTTTAAACACTCTTATTGTTCCATCTTCTTGTATATCCCAAATAGTATCGGCAATTTGATCTATTAGCTCTCTATCATGACTTACTATAATTAAAGTACCATAGTAATATTTTAAAATGTCATTCAGATAATCTTTAGCCAATTTGTCTAAATGATTTGTAGGTTCATCTAAAAGTAATATTGGGCTATAATTTGATATGACGTTAGCCAATTTATATTTTGCTTTTTCCCCACCACTCATATGATCAGTCGTATGCATGGGAAGACGAAGTTCACTCATTATACTCCCGTCTAACGTGTTAAAATCATTTTGGACATTCATGTTCAACTGTTCGAAATATTGAATAGCACCATGAGTTTCAATCGATCCGGATTCTGGTGTTATTATTTGAGCAATCATATTTAGCAATGTTGTTTTACCAGTGCCATTAGCTCCAATAAGGGCTATTTTTTCAAATTGGTAAGCATAAAGATGATCAATGCTAAGTGATCTTAAATCTGTTAATTTATGCTTGATTTGGTTAAATCTAATTGTATATTGTTCCATATTTATACACTCCTTGTATACTTAAAGGACGTGTACGCAAAAAATGAGACAGGCTACTCCCGTCTCATGCACAATACACTTCAATACTAAAAAATGATTGCGCTGTTTTAGTATTTAAAGTGTTTTCCAAGCGAAGGATAAAAAACGACATACTTCATCCTATGAGAATGCATTGCGGACAAGCCTTTTTGAATTAATTTGATTTTGTATTCAAAAAGGCTTGCTTAAGTCTCATAGAAGCTGTCATTTTAATCATTCCTCCTTAATAAAATAGTAATTTTACCATAACATTCTATTGTTTTTATTACAATGTAAGAATAATTCTTTTTGGCTTAAAAAAGCTTAGTAGCAAAATAGTATTGAAAGCATTCATAATAGTTAATTTTAAGAAACTGTATTGTTGAGATAACAATTTAAAATGGACACAACTTCTGATAATTATCGTTGATGTAAATAAATATTCATAATGATATTGACATAGCATTATGAATATTATAATCTTTAATTCATACTATACCAATCGGAATAGTTGATTTTATTTTATTGCAATTCAATTATTAAAAAATGAAGGGAGTCATCTTGAAATTAAAATATAATTTTGTGTTTATCATATCTCTTAGTTTTTGTATTACCGTTATTGTTTTTGGGGCTTTATTCAATAAACAATTCGAAATAGTAACAACAGCATTAACCGATTTCATTGCTATCAATTTTAGTTGGTATTATTTGCTTTTAATAGTATCTTTTTTAATTTTGTGCGTATATTTATTATTTTCAAACTACAGTTCAATTACGTTAGGCAAAGAAGGAGAGAAGCCAGAATTTTCGTTAGTTTCATGGTTTTCTATGTTGTTTTGTGCTGGTATGGGTATGGGATTAGTTTTTTGGACAACTGCTGAACCAATCAGTGATGCTTTTGTATTAACACCGGAGCATCCAGAAGGATCAAAAGAAGCAATTAAAACATCCCTGCAATATTCATTTTTTCATTGGGGCTTACATGCTTGGGCTGTATACGGCATTGTAGCTTTAATTTTCGCTTATTTTAGTTTTCATAAAGGATATTCTGGTTTCGTAAGCGAAATGTTGGAACCTATACTTGGTGAAGGTATTTCACAAAAAGTGATAGGTAATCTAAGTGATATAATAGCCGTTATTGCAACAGTAACAGGTGTTGCTGCGACACTCGGATTTGGTACAGCCCAAATTAACCAAGGATTAAATTTCTTATTTAATGTCCCTTCAAACTTATTTATCCAAACAATTATTATCATTTTGGCAACGCTTATTTTCACAGCTTCAGCTTGGTCTGGTATAAATAAAGGAATTAAATATTTAAGTAATATAAATATGTTACTTGCAGTCGTCATACTCATTGCAGTATTTCTAGTGGGCCCAACACTTTACATATTGAATATGTTTACTGATTCACTGGGTAACTATTTATCAAATTTTATTAGTATGAGTTTGAAGTTAACAACAAATCCAAGTGATAAACAATTTTCATGGATGAAAAATTGGACAATATTTTACTGGGCATGGTGGATTTCATGGTCACCTTTTGTAGGTATATTTATCGCACGTATTTCCAGAGGGCGTACAATTAAAGAGTTTATTTTAGGAGTGCTACTTGTTCCATCATTTATATGTTTTGTATTTTTTGCAGTATTTGGTGCTTCAGCAATATATTTACAAGAACATAACATTGCTAAGATATCTAGCTTTGATACAGAGACTGCAACGTTTGGTGTGCTAGAACATTTTCCACTAGGCTTTATTTTAAGTATTTTAACAATCATTGTAGTAGCAATCTTTTTTATTACATCTGCAGATTCTGCCACTTATGTTTTAGGTATGTTAACAACAAAAGGGTCGATCACGCCCCCAGGTATCGTTAAAATTAGTTGGGGCATCATATTATCACTATTAGCGATTATTATGTTTTATACCGGTGGTATGCAATCGATTCAGAATATAATGATTATTACAGCTTTACCTTTCTCATTTATTATAATTTTGATGATATTTTCTTTTTTTAAGGTCCTTCGACAAGAATCGAAAGAAGAGTATAATGACGATTAATTTTTCTGAATATTCAAATTTATATAGTTATTACTTTTAAATCCAAAGGAGTCATGAATATGACAAAAAAACAAATACATTTTAATGGATTCGTTCAAAATTCACCATCCCCTTATTCTTCTGGATTATGGAAACACGAAAAAGATATAGGAGAGCATCATGTTGATTTAAATTATTGGATTAATCTTGCTCAAACACTAGAAAAGGGTAAATTTGATTCTATATTTATCGCAGATGTTTTAGGAACATATAATGTTTATAATAATTCGTATGATACTGCTGCAAAATATGCAGTTCAGTTGCCATCACATGATCCAACTGTCGTTATTTCAGCGATGGCAGCAGCCACAAAGCACATTGGTTTTACACCTACAATATCCACTACTTATTCCCAACCTTATAGTTTGGCTAGGCAGCTATCAACACTGGACCATTTAACTAACGGTCGCATTGGTTGGAACGTGGTTACATCATATTTAGAAACAGAAGCTCAAAATTTAGGATTAAACAAGAGATTATCTAAAGAAGCGCGTTATAAACGTGCAGATGAATTTTTAAATGTTTCGTATAAATTGTGGGAAGATAGTTGGGATGAGGATGCTGTAGTAAAAGATATTTGTTCAGATACTTATTCAGAACCAAGTAGGGTTCATAGTATAAATCATTTAGGGGAATACTTTGATATTTCAGCACCACATTTGGTTGAACCTTCTAGACAAAGAACACCAGTACTTTTTCAAGCAGGCGCATCTAAGCACGGAAAAGCATTTGCAGCTAAACACGCAGAAGCGGTATTTACAAAACACAGGTCGCTAGATGCTTTAAAAGATTATATTTATGAAATGAAAGCAAAGTCCAAGGAATATGGTAGAAATAACGAAGATATTCTTGTATTTCCTATGGTGTTACCTATCATTGGAGCTACTGAAGCCGAAGCACATGAAAAGCATGAACAATTAAAAGAATATGTAAGTTATGAAGGTGTAGCGACGTTACTCAGCGGTCACACCGGTATTGATTTATCTTCAATTGACCCTGATGCGTATGTAGAGGACCTAAACACAGATGCTATTCAAGTAGATCTCGACCATTATGCACAAGATCCTAATCACAAGTGGACTTTTAGAGAAGCAATAAAAAATCATGCTATTGGTAATGGCGCCGTTAAGTTTATAGGTACAAAAGAACAAGTTGCTGATCAATTTGAACAATGGGCAGTTGAAGGCGGTGCTGCGGGCTTTAATATTACGCAAAGTTATGGAATAGGTACATTTGAAGAGTTAATAGATGAAGTGATACCGATATTGCAAAGAAGAGGATTATATAGAAATGAATATGAGGGACAAACACTCAGAGAAAATTTATATGGGAAAAATCATACCAGAATTAAAGATACACATCCTGCTAAAAATAAGCGTAGCTTCATCATTTAAATTAATAATGAATTAGAAATGAGTTGCGATTTAACTTCTCCTTGTTTAATTCTGAGAAGTATTTTAGTTTTTTTGAAAGTGAGTCATTAAATAAATATATTTTGATAATGACATGAATGATATTAAAATAATCGTTCATGTCATTTTTTCTGTTTTATTCTATTAAGGTGATAAATGACTTAAAGTTTATTGCTATTAGAATTGGGATCTTAAAGTAGAAACATTATTTGCTGGTCTACAAACGCATTAAATTTTACATTGGCATTATCGGTTGTATGCCATTGCGGAAAGTTCTTCTGATAATGCCTTTTTTGCATTTATTTATAATTCAAGCGATGTTCACGATATTTATTTAATATTGAAGCATTTTTCTATATTCTTAGGTAGATTTATATCCCACTACAATTACTATTAAGTCATTTTTCTTCATAGTTATATTAGTACACGCCTCATTTATATAATTCTTCTACTAATGGTTTTAAAGATTTTTCTAACTCAGTTAATTTATATTCTACATTAGGTGGCATTATTGGATTAATTGTGCGTGTCACAAGCTCGTCTTTTTCCAGTTCCTTTAGCTGATTAATTAATACACATTGATGTGCAGTTGAAATAGCTTTTTCAATTTGATTTAAACGTAATGGTTCTTCAATTAATAGCTCCCATATAATCATAAGTTTCCATTTTCCACCAATTATATTTTTTCATTAGTATTCACATAAATCTTCTAACTTAATTTTTATCGAATTAGGTGGCCAATTCTAAGTAATTTACTACATATTGTATTAATGCCCTAGACATAATAGTAAAAATTATTAATGTAGTTTTACTTTCGTTATATATTAGTGCTTTTTATTATGAAATTTTAGTTTCTTATACTCAAGAGGCATCTTACTAAAACCATGTGGCATAAAAAACAATTGAAATATACATATTGACAATTTTAGACTTATGTCTTATGGTTAGTTACATAACTAGTTAACCAAATACCTTATGAGGTGAGTTTATGCAATTTGACTTTGATAGCGCTACGCCATTATATGCACAAGTATCTGATCAGATTCAAGAATCGATACTAACAGGTGTGTTTAAAGAAGGTGAACAAATCCCATCAACTACCGAAATATCTCGTACTTTTAATATAAATCCAGCTACTATTTTAAAAGGCATGAATTTATTAGTTGCTAAAAAAATTATAGAAAAAAGGCGAGGTATAGGTATGTTTATACTTCCTGGGGCCAAACAACGTATTGCAGATGAAGGGAAAAATCATTTTTTCGAAAAGCAAATTTTACCAATGGTGCAAGAGGCAAAATATTTAGGCTTTACCGATACAGAAATAATCAATTTAATAGAGAGGGCTTTTAATAATGAATGAATTAAAAATACGGAATTTAAATAAAAGTTATAAAAATTACCAAGCCTTGAAAAATATAAATTTAGACTTTCAGGAACATAAAATTTATGGACTTCTAGGTAACAATGGTGCTGGTAAAAGTACTTTGCTTAATATAATTAACAATCGTATTTATAGTACTTCAGGGGAAGTCACGCTTAATAATACGTCGGTAGTAAATAATGAAAAAATTCAAAATGAAATATTCTTAATGAGCGAAGTTGATTTATATGATAAAAATATGACTGTTAAAAAAATCTTTAATTGGACAAAGGCTTTCTTTGGAGACTTCAATTTTACATTAGCGCATGAATTGTCCAATGAATTTAAACTTAATGTAAATAAAAAAATAGGAAGTTTGTCCACAGGGTATCGTTCAATATGTAAACTGATTATTGCCCTATGTGTACCTTGTAAATTTATATTTTTAGATGAACCTGTACTCGGTTTAGATGCAGTTCACCGTAAATTATTTTATGAAACATTAATCCAGAATTATGCAGACAATCCCCGTACTTTTATTATTTCCACACATTTAATTGAAGAAATAAGCAATATTTTAGAATCAATTATTATATTAAATAACGGAGAAATTCTTTTGGAAAAGTCACTTGAGGATTTATACAGTGAATATTCATTTATTCGTGGAGAGAAAAGTGAAGTTGAAGACTTTGCAGATAAAAATAATTTGAAAATTTTAGGTGGGGATTATCTAGGTAATTATGCTTCCATATTAATTCATAATAATCGTGATGACACTAAAATACCAAATAACTTTGATACTGAATCTTTTGATTTACAAAAATTATTCGTTTATTTAACAAGAGAAGAAGGAGTGAAAATATGAAATTAAGGGCAGCAACTAATTTTAAATTTCAATACTATTTAAAGTTACTAAGTGTTATTGGTGCTTTTTATATCGTCTTTGCCTTAGTCGGTCCCGGTTTGCTTTCATTATCTAGTGATGACAAGTTAGGTATTTGGGAACCAGAAATACTGTTTTCTATTTATAGCGCCTTAGCTATATTTTTTACAAGTACAACATGTATGCGTTTTTTATTTCAGAACGGGGCTTCTAGAAAGACAATGTTTTTATCAACATTTTTCACCTTGATTATAGGAAATATTATATGTATTACTACTTCGCAAATATTAAAATTCATCGTTTCATTTATTCCAAACGTTCATATAATAAATCAATTTTATAGTTTATATGGTCATTATTTCCATTCATCCATATTAAATCACTCACTGTACTTAGTATTGATATTTGTTGTTTCTTTAATGATTTCTTCATTTGCTATGTTATTAGGTACATTATTTAGTCTGATAACTAAAATTATGAAAATGATTATATTTGGTCTGATCGGCTTTATAGTAATATTTATAGTTAGTATAATCAATATGTTTAATATAAATATTATTCATAAATTAGGTTTTCTTCTTGGTAACACCCATAATGTGCATAACTTACATCTATTTCCAATTTATCCAATTTTATTTGGCCTGATCATTGTATTTATATTTACGTTCCTACATTACTTGATTAATACGAGAATCGAAACATCAATGATTATTTCCGAAAATTAAATTTAAACTTTTTAGCATTTCATGCTGTCATAATAGATTGCTCAAAGATTATGACATAAAGTACGCCCTCTGATAAACATAAGCTTAATGTCTTATCAGAGGGCGTTATTTGTATATCATAATATAAATAACATCTTACTTTCTGTTCTCTCAAATGTAGCTAAAATTCATTTATTATGAATGACTTCAATTAGAATAAAAAATTCGGTGAGTGAATAATTTAGGTTATTGTTTACGTATTACATTTTTAAACAAACATTATAATGATTGCGCTTACAAACATTATAATGTTATAATCTTTTTCGAGAGGTGAGATAAGGTGAAAAGTACAGGAATTATAAAAAATATCTCCACAGTAAACAATGAACGTATCGATATTTTCCTTGAAGAAGGCATAATTAAAACGATTGGAGAGCACGAAACGTTAGAGGGACCCATACTTTTTGATGGGTCAAATTCTTATTTATCAACCGGGTGGATTGATTTACATGTACATGCATTTTCGGATTTTAGTCCATATGGAGACGAGATTGATGAGATAGGAGTGAAACAAGGTGTCACTACAATCGTTGATGCTGGAAGTTGTGGTGCAGATAGAATCGATGAATTATATAATCGGGCGTTAACTAGTGAGACAAATGTATTCTCATTTTTAAATATATCAAAAATAGGGCTTGAAAGAATTGATGAACTATCTAATTTAACTTGGATAGATCAACAACAATGTATTGCCGCCGCACACCAGTATAAAGATATGGTTATTGGTTTAAAGTCACGCATAAGTAGTAGTGTTGTAAAAGGTAATGGCACGATACCCTTGGAAAAAGCTGTAGCAATTAGTGAACAGTTGAAATTGCCTATTATGACGCATATTGGTTCTGCTCCACCAAAAATCCAGGAGGTAATACCTTTATTACGAAAAGGGGATGTAATTACCCATTTCTTAAATGGCAAAGATAATAACCTGTTTGATGATAATGGTGAACCTTTGAAAATATTAACAGAAGCGATTAACCGAGGTGTTAATTTAGACGTTGGTCATGGTAATGCCAGTTTTTCATTTGAGGTAGCAAAACAAGCACGAAACGCTAATATTCATTTTGATTCGATAAGTACGGATATTTATAAAAAGAATAGAGTAGAAGGACCAGTATATAGTTTAGCGAATGTATTATCTAAATTTTTATATCTAGGATATACATTAAAAGAAATTATAGACGCAGTAACGCAAAAACCCGCAGAAATTATTAATAAACCTAAATTGGTAGAATTTAGAGAGGGTAGTATAGCGAATCTAACTATATTTGACGTGGTTGAAGAAGAGCAAATGCTTATTGATTCGTCGAAACAAACTGTTAAAAGTAATCAAATTATTAAAGAAAGAGGCGTAGTAGCAAATGGAAAATTCATTAAATTATAAATATGGGTTGAAACGAGTGATTAATGCGAGTGGGAGAATGAGTATTCTCGGCGTCTCCTCACCAACAGATTCAGTAATGGACGCGATGAAATTTGGTGGACAAAATTACGTAGAGGTGGCAGATTTAGTTGATAAATCTGGCGCATATATCGCGAATAAGATTAATGCAGAAGATGCTGTGGTTGTAAACTCTGCTTCAAGTGGCATAGCATTATCAATTGCTGGAGTCATCACAGGAGGAAATGAGCGTAAAAGTCAAAGATTGCATAATGATAAAATTGATAAAAATGAAGTGATTTTATTTAAGGGACATAATGTTCAATATGGGGCTCCTATAGAAACCATGATTTATTTAGGCGGGGGTTCAGTAGTTGAAGCGGGTTACGCAAATGAAGGG
This sequence comes from Staphylococcus kloosii, assembly GCF_032139365.1. GTDB lineage: Bacteria > Bacillota > Bacilli > Staphylococcales > Staphylococcaceae > Staphylococcus > Staphylococcus kloosii_A. The sequence continues at coordinate 45,425 of NZ_JAVTDB010000015.1, read as the reverse complement.
AAAAACAAACATATAGAAGAAGCCATTAATGAAAATACAGCAGCTATTCTTTATGTGAAATCGCATCATGCTGTTCAAAAAAATATGGCATCTGTAGATGAAGTATATGAAGTAGCGCAAAAAAATAACATTCCATTTATTGTAGACGCTGCTGCAGAAGAAGATTTGGAAAAATATATACAGTGCTCAGATATAGCTATCTTCAGTGGTTCTAAAGCAATACAAGGTCCTACAACTGGTATAGTTGCCGGTAAAAAAACATTTGTTGAAGCTACAAAAATGCAATTACATTTTATAGGGAGAAGTATGAAAGTAGGTAAAGAATCAACTTTTGGGTTATTACAAGCTTTAGATGAATATTTTGAGAAAGTGGACAATTCTGAAAATGAAAAGCAAGAGCTACAAAAATTAGAAGCAATTAATAACTATCAAGGCATTAAGTTAGAAATCGTACAAGATGAAGCAGGTAGAGAAATATATAGAACACGTGTATATGTGGATTCATCAATTTTAAATTTAACTGCAGAGTTATTTGTTGAAAAACTAAAGTCGGCAGATATTGCTATTTATACACGTGATTATGGTGTTAAACAAGGATTTTTTGATATAGATCCTAGACCATTAAAGAACGGGGAAATGGAGATAATATATAAAACTATTACTCAAATCGTGGAGGGTAAAATTTAATGAAGATATTAGAAAGATTTTATAAAAATAGAGCGACACTTAATGTATTAGCTAAAGGTGAACAAAATATTAAAGATGTATATGAAGCTGCAAATAAAAATATAGTTATTGGCGTATTATCAAAAGATTATGACACTGTCAAAGATGCGGTAACTAGTATGCGTGACTTTGGTGCACATGTTGACGATGCAATATCGATTGGATTAGGCGCTGGTGATAATAGACAAGCACAAGTGGTTTCAAATATTGCTAAAGATTATCAAGGATCACACATTAATCAAGTATTTACAAGTGTAGGGCAAACAACAGCTAATGCGCATGACACATCTTGGGTTAACGCTTTAGTATCACCTACAGGTAGAGTGGGCTATGTCAATATTTCCACAGGTCCAATAAGTAGTGAAGGTTCTGAAAAAGCAATTATACCAATAACAGCTGCTATTAATTTAATCAAAGACATGGGCGGAGATTCTATTAAATTCTTCCCAATGAGTGGTCTAGATACAATCGAGGAATATAAAGCTGTGGCTGAAGCATGTGGGGCTATGAATTTCGGCTTAGAACCTACAGGCGGTATTACCAAGGAAAATTTTGAAGAAATTCTAAAAATTGCTTTAGATTATCATGTGCCAAAAATTATACCGCATGTCTACTCTTCTATTATTGATAAGGAGACAGGTTTAACTCGTATTGAAGATGTAGAATGGTTAGCTTATAAAATGAAACAACTAGTTGATCAATATGAATAAACATATTGTAGCATACGGAGAAATAATGATGCGTTTGGAAGTGCCTGATAATCTCTTGTTAAGACAAGCAGAAGATTTGAAGTATTCGTTTACTGGTACGGGAGTCAATGTTGCTGGGTTGTTATCACAATTTGGATATACTTCTAGCTTAATTAGTGCTGTACCAGATAATTCAATTGGGTCATCCGCTATTGGCGCAATACGTAGGTTGGGGATTCAAAGTAATTTAGTAATTAAAAACGATAACAATTTAGGCATGTATTTTTTAGAAAAAGGGTTTGGTAATCGTCCAAGCAATGTGACGTATACCAATAGACAACAAAGTAGTTTTAATGTTACCGATATTTCAAAATTTAACTTGTTACAATCATTAAAAGAAGTTGATGTTTTGCATATATGCGGTATCACATTAGCCATGAATCAGTTAACACGAGATAACGTTTTAAAACTGGTGAAATTAGCAAAGGAAAGTAATGTTAAAGTAGTTTTTGATTGTAATTTTAGACCTTCACTATGGGGAGAAAATGGGAATCAACTCGCTAAACCATACTATGAAACTATTTTATCGGAAGCAGACATCGTTATAATGAGTGAAAAAGATGCTATTCAAACATTGGGATTATCAACGAATAAAGAGACAAAAGAAGAGAAATTAGAAGATTTATTACCCTGGGTAGCACGTAAATATAATATACAAAAGATTGCAGGGACGATTCGGACTGTACAAGGAAGCAATCATAATACTATTAAAGGTTATTTATATGACGATGGTAATATGTATTACTCTAAAGAATTTGATTTTGATATCCTAGATAGAATTGGTACTGGTGATGCTTATACTTGTGGCATTATTCATGGTGAAATCTCAGATATGAATCCTCAGGATACTGTGACATTTTCTGCTGCTTCTTGTGCGTTAGCACATACAATTTCTGGAGATACACCATTGTTTGATACTGATGATATAATAAAAGTTATAAATAATGATAAAAATGATATTGAGAGGTAATTGATTTATGACGAAATTATCATCAGCAAAAGGACCATTATATTTACAAATAAAACAAATTATTGAAGATAGAATTATCCATGGGATATATACCGTTGGAAATTATATACCTACAGAGATAGAGTTCGAAAAAGAGTTTGATGTCAGTAAAGTGACTGTAAGAGCTGCAATTAAAGAATTAGTAAACTTGGGCTATCTAGAAAAGAAAAGTGGAAAAGGAACAACGGTAATAAATCATAAACAGATTAACAACATCACAAACAATAAAAATTTCACAGAAAAACTTGTAGAACAAGGCAATAAAATTCAAAAACATATTAAAGATATTACGATAGTGACACATGAAGAAAAAAGTCAATTATTTCAAATGTTTGGCGCCAAATCTTATAAGATAACAAGAGTGTATTTATTAAATCAACAGCCATATATACTATTTCATCACTACTTGCCTTATTCATTGAAAAATTTAAATAAATACGATGAATTAAAGCAGAACAATGATTTGTCAATATATAAGATTCTAGAAGAAGAGAAAATGGAAATACAAAATATTGAAGATAATTTTTCTGTTGGTTTTGATGAAGAAGCTGCAATACAATTAAATCTTAATCTGTCAGAACCGTTGCTCATTAGAGAGAGACAGAGTTATGCAGTATCAGGTGAAGTGATTGAGTATAGTATTGGCTATTACAATAGTAAACTCGAAAAATATAGCATCAGTATAAAATACTGATGTGAAATTTTTCGAATCTTTTGGTAGCGCCTTCATTAATGGGAGGAAAACATGGATTCCAACATTTATTTATTAATTATTACGTTACTTTCAATTTGTATTGTCATACTAGGCGTTGCTTGGTGGAAGTGGCATGCATTTATTAGTTTAACTGTGGCTAGTTTATTTTTAGCAATCATGGCAGGATTATCTCCTGAAAAAATTGTAAAAGCTTATGAAACAGGTGTGGGAGATGTATTAGGGCATTTAGTTGGAATTTTAGCTTTAGGCACTATATTAGGTAAATTGATGTCTGATTCAGGTGCAGGCATGCAAATTTCAGATTATCTAGTGAAGTCATTAGGTTATAAAAAGTTACCTTGGGCAATGATGTTATCAGGTTTTATCATTGGTATACCCGTATTTTTTGAAGTAGGTATTGTTATTTTATTACCACTGGTCATTTCAATGCATAAAACTACAAAAGCAAATATATTACTTATAGCGATTCCGTTATTAGCGGGTTTATCAATTGTTCATGGCATTGTCCCCCCTCACCCTGGAGCGATGACTGCGATCGGTATTTACGATGCAAATTTAGGCAAAGTATTACTTTATTCACTCATTATTGCTTTACCTACTGCGATTATTGCAGGACCGATTTTTGGGAGATTTATTAGTAAACGTTTAGTACCAGAAAATTCACCAGACATCATTAAAGTAGATAATAAAACGAATGGATTTCCAAGCGTGGCAATATCATTTTTAGTTATTGTATTACCTGTATTGTTAATGTTGTTATCTATAATAACGCCATATCTTGGAGATATACCGAATTTTTTGAAAAACACTTTATTATTTATAGGAAGTCCAGTTATAGCTTTATTAATTTCATGCTTTGTTGCATTTTATTTATTAGGTTTCAAACAAGGGATGTCAAAAAATGTAATCAAAGATTTAGTAGAAGAATGTATTTTACCAGTAGGGTCTATTATTCTAATTATCGGTGCTGGTGGAGGATTTAAAGAAATACTTATTGAAACAGGTGTTGGTGACACGATTGCACAAATGACTGAACATCTTTCGCTCTCCCCATTACTATTAGCATTTTTAGTTGCAGGGTTAATACGTGTTGCTACAGGGTCTGCAACAGTTGCATTAACTACAGCTGCAGGTATTGTATCACCAATCATACAGCACATGTCAGGGGTGAATTTAGAATTACTAGTTATAGCTACAGGTGCAGGGTCACTAATGCTGTCTCATGTTAATGATGCTGGATTTTGGATGGTTAAAGAATATTTAGGTTTGAATGTTAAAGAGACATTTAAATCTTGGACAGTAATGGAAACATTACTAGCGTTTGTTGCTTTTATCTTTGCATTTATCATTGATTCGATAATATAAAAGACATTAAAATGATTGTATAAAAAAGTAGGGTTGTTTTTATATAGAAAGCAAAAATAGAACGCGCAACAACTTTATTGAACTTATTGTGTGACATATTACGAAAGGTTGATGATTTTGAAGTGATTAAGGTTTTTTATCTTATTGATTATGGCAATCATAATGTTTGTTTTTATAGCTCATGAGATAAATCAAAGTCATTTAAGTACATGGTTTATCAGTTATTTTCTACTCTATATTATTATTGTACTTTTCAGGAAGCCAACGGATAACAAACGTTAAGCATGCAGTTCAGCAACGTTTTATAACCTTCACCTATGTTTGACTTACGCACATCGTGGAATAATAATATTGTAAGCAATCAAAGGAGGTAATACAATGGCTTTTGAATTTAAGCATGATGCAGGAACTACTGAATTACCAGAAAATATTAATTCGGCGGTTGCGCTAGAATTTTCATTCGTTGACGCATTAGTTGCTTTAGATATAGACGTTAAAGGTATTGCTGATGATAATGACAGTACGAACTTAATTTCACCAATCAAAGAAGAAGTTGGTGACTATGTTTCAGTTGGTACACGTATCGATCCAGACTTTGAATCAATTCGTTCTGCAGCTCCTCAAGTAATTATTGGAGATGCTGATCGTCATAAAGATATATATGATGAATTAAGTGAAATTGCACCTACGATTTTATTTAGCAGTTTTGACGCAGGTTATCAAGAAACGTTAGAAGTTTTCCAGCGCATTGGTACTGCTGTTTCTAAATCTAAAGAAGCGAAAGAACGTTTAGACAGCCATCAAGACTTAGTAAATAACTATAATAATCAAATTTCTATTGATAAAAATAAAGAAACACTAGCTGCAGTAGTCTCTAAACAAGGTGTGACTGCACATTCAGCAAAAACGTATGTAGGTGAATTTTTAGGTAAGTTAGGTTTCAAAAATGCACTTAATGATAAAATTGTTGATAAATTACCAGCATATAGAGAAGCGGATTATTTAGAAATGTCGTATGAACAATTAGCCGAAGTGAATCCAGAAAGATTAATTGTGATGGTTGAAGATAGTGATGACGATGACTTAAGTAAACTGCAAAATAGTAATCAATGGGATGATATTGATGCTGTGAAAAATAACAGGGTTCACTTTGTAAATAGAGATGAATGGGCTAAATTACGTGGCTTAGTAGCTTCTGAAGATATTATTGAAGCTTTAGCTAACTTAAAAGAATAGCTGTAAATATAAATAATAAAGTGGTTGATTAGTTGTAAAATATGCTAATCAACCACTTTTTATGCTACGAGCAAATAAGCACCTATTTCACAGTTGAAAGGGTGCTTATTATAGTTATTGGTAATAAATTGTCGCAGTAAAGGTAATTAATTCAGCGGTATTATTTTGATAAGTATGGGTGATATCACTATTAAAACGTAAAGCCTGTGTTTCATTGATATGATAAATTTCGTCATTCACGATAATTGTTAACACGCCTTTGTTTACGATAATAAATTCTTCAGAGTTTAAATGATGACCTTCCGAAGAGGTTTCGCAACCGGGTTGTATTTCCATCTTAAACATTTCAAACTGTCTAGATTTATCGTATGGGAAATAGGGATATACTACGACATTGTCATCCTCAATAGGCAGAATATCCGTGCTATCAATAAAGTTCACATTATCTTGCTGTTGGGTCGTTAGTTCAGAAAGTGATAAATGTAGCCCATTAGCTATTTTCCATAAAGTTGTAATGGTTGGATTAGATTCTCCTCGTTCTATCTGACTTAGCATATTTTTACTCACATTCGTCAGCTTAGACATTTTATCTAAACTTAATTGGTTTTTCTTGCGATAAGTCATTAAATTACATGCGATGACGTTTTGTATATTACTCATAAAAATCATTCCTTTACATTATATCGAACATATTGTACCATTTAGTGTGTTGTTTTTGAACTACTAGGAGGATATTTTTATGAAACAAAATACAGCTAACACTAAAATGAATTGGTTGTTATTTATAGGTATATTACTTGTAGCAGCTAATTTAAGGGCGCCTATTACTTCAATAGGCATAGCATTACCCCATATAAAAGATGAATTGATGTTATCTAATACGGCAGTCAGCTTTATTACTATTGTACCGTTATTAGCATTCTCCGTCATTTCATTATTTGCGGCTAAGACGAGTCGCCATTTTGGTCTAGAGAAGACGATATTTATCGCGTTAGTACTTATTTTTATTGGCGTTGTTGTTAGATCAATCACGCACGTCTCATTGCTATATATTGGCACAGTATTACTAGGTATTGGTATCGCATTTGGGAACGTCTTGGCACCGGCCTTTATCAAAGCTAAATTCCCACTACGTATAGGTATTATGACAGGTTATTATACGGTGGTTATGAATGTATTTGGGAGTGCGTCAACTTATACGACAGCACCACTTGTAAAGCATTTCCACTATAATATAGCAATAGGCTTAATTAGCATAGTTACATTAATAACACTAATCGTTTGGGCGTTTCAATTAAAAAATAAACCCGAAGAAACATCGCAAGTTGCGTCAACCGATGTAAATGTGTGGAAATCCCCTTTATCATGGCAAATTACGCTTGTTATGGGTGGACAATCATTATTATTCTACTCGTTAGTTAACTGGTTACCAGAATATTTAAATAGCCAAGGTTTCTCACTCGACAAGGCTGGTCTATATTTATCAATCTTACAATTGGCTATTATACCATTAACGTTCGTTACACCGATTATTGCTACTAAAATGCAGTCTCAATACGCGTTAACATTGGGTACGGGTGCATTATTTGTTATTGGGGTCGTCATTATGATGTTTGAACCAACTTGGGCATTATTAGCAGCTATTTTAATTGGAGTTGCTAGTGGGTTAGCCTTCGGTCTAGTAAATACATTTTTCAGTTTAAGAACAGAGCAAGGTACGACTGCTGCTAAGTTATCTGGTATGTCTCAATCGGTCGGATACTTATTTGCGGCAATAGGGCCATTGTTCTTCGGTATTTTACATGATATTTCAGGAAGCTGGATACTTTCATTAAGTATATTATTAATTACTGCACTTGCCATTATGATATTTGGTGCTGGCGCAGGTAAAAATAAGACGATAGAACAGACGTTAAATGTAAAGTAGATATATAAATTTTAAGTAGCTTATTTCACGACATGTGAGATAAGCTTTTTTTGTTAAATGAGATTTTCATATATTATCACTATATAATCAACACATGAAGGCTAATAAAAATATAGTTTTTTATATAAAATATCCCTAGACATATTGTGATAAGTAACAAGTTATGATTAAATTAAGAAAACGCTTACATAAATACGAAATTGGGGGATTTGTTATATGATTACTTTTATTATATCAATTATCTTACTTGTCGTTGGCTATTTTACATATGGTAAATATATTGATAAGATGTTTGGCCCTAAAGAGGACCGACCAACACCTGCATACAACCAACGTGATAACGTAGACTATTTGCCGATGAAAACATCATCTAACTCTTTAATTCAGCTGTTAAATATTGCTGGTGTAGGACCTATATTCGGACCAATAATGGGGGCATTGTATGGTCCCGTTGCATTTGTTTGGATCGTTGTCGGTTGTATTTTTGCTGGGGCGGTACATGATTATTTAACGGGGATGATTTCAATACGTAACAAAGGGGCACACTTACCTGAATTAGCAGGGAAATTTTTAGGTAATGTGATGAAGCACTTCGTTAATATTTTTTCTATCTTATTATTACTACTCACTGGAACGGTCTTCGTTACAAGTCCAGCCTTATTACTCTATAATTTAATGGATGGCCGTATCGCATTAGGTATAATTATTTTCGTGATTTTTGTGTATTATATTTTATCTACAATTTTACCAATAGACAAAATTATTGGACGTATTTATCCAATTTTTGGAGCGTTATTATTAATCAGTGCGGTAGGTATCGGTTTTAGATTAATTCAAACAGGAGCGCCGATTCCCGAACTAAGCTTTAAAAATATGCATCCTGCTGGTGCACCCATATTCCCATTATTATTCTTTACGATTACATGTGGTGCCTTGTCTGGATTCCATGCGACACAAACACCTATTATTTCTAGAACTACGAATAAAGAGCAAAACGCGCGTTTTATTTTCTATGGCATGATGGTTGCTGAAGGTATTATAGCTATGATTTGGGCAGCAGCCGGCATGAGTTTATTTCACGGTTATAGTGGTTTACAAGATATTTTAAATCGTGGTGAAGCTGCATTAGTAGTAAGTAAGGCTTCTAATTTATTACTTGGCTCAGTAATTGGCACGATTGCAGTTATAGGTGTAATCATTTTACCAATTACAAGTGGCGATACTTCATTTAGAAGTGCACGTATGATTATTGCCGATTATTTAAACGTTGAACAACGTAGCATGATGAAAAGAATTATCGTAGCAGCACCATTATTTGTGATTAGTTTCGGTTTAACTCAAGTTGATTTCACTATACTATGGCGTTACTTCTCTTGGGCCAACCAAACGACAGCCGTTGTAGCCTTATGGGTTGGAGCTATGTATCTGTTAATTGCTAAAAAGAACTTTTGGGTCGCTGCAATACCGGCAGTTTTTATGACATGGAACATTTTTGTCTATATATTAAGCCAGAAGATCGGTTTAGGTTTAGACTTAACACTTAGCTATTATATTGGATTTGTATTAACGTTACTCTGGATCGCTTATTTCGGTTATCAATATAAGAAGATGGTTTCAGCCAAATCATTCGAACTTGATTATCCGATTACTGGAAAACAACAACTCACTTAAAATTATATGTAATAGTAAAAGTATCGCCTGAAGACAATTATGATGTCTCAGGCTCATTTATAATTTGTATAATGTTTCACGTTAAACATTAGCTTATATTTTATTAGTGTGGGTGCTTACACATACTAGGAATTAAGAAAATATCTATAAATAGCCAAACTCCTAGTATAAATAGGCAAAAGTAGCCGATAAAAATCGCTACTGTCGCCCATGCAATAACTGCTAGAATAACTTGGAAAATACCTGAAACAGTTTTACCGCAATAGAAACGGTGTATGCCGAGTTGACCTAAAAAGAACCATAAAACATAAGCGATGACGATATTACGTTGTTGTGGTGCATAGTCGTTCGAAGGCATTGCATTCACTCCTTGTATCTATTTAAAGCGTTACGGTTATCTTAACTTAAATTAAAATAAAAAAACAAGTAGGCGGCGACCTACTTGTTTGTAATATATCATAACAGAAAAGGAGAGCTTGGCATTGAGCAGGGGCTCAAATTGCTTAATACCAAGTTTATTACTAATGTACATAATGGCTAGCGTACATCTCATTTGTTTTGGAAATCTATTTTGGCTTGATAGCAAACGCGCGTACCGGAAAGCCGGGAGCGTCATTTGCTTTGGGGCATATTGTGAAAATAATAGCACCACGGGCTGGTAATTGGTCTAAATTAGTTAGCAATTCAATTTGAAAAATGTCTTGCTCAAGGACATAACGTTGGCTGACGAAGTCTTCGTTACGTGTTGCATCGATAGCAGCATCCGTATCGAAAGTTTCGTGCCCGATTGCTTTTACTTGGCGTTCTTCGATTAAAAACTGTAATGCATCTCGGATCCAACCCGGGGTGTGAGGTTGGCCATGCGTATCTTTATTTTCAAATTGCGTAGTATCGGGCCACCGTTTAGACCAATCTGTTCTTAACGCGACGAATGTGTGTGGGTCGATTTTACCGTTAATACGTTCCCATTGAGTTAAATGTGCTTTGGTAACTATAAAGTCTGCGTCTTGCGCGACTTCTGACGAATAGTCTAAGACAATCAACGGTAACGCAAATTCTGTTAATTCAAAGTCATTTAGACTGCGGGCATGATTAACAAAATGATTCGGTGCATCGAGATGTGTACCGTATTGAGTAACGAGGTTCCAACGTTGAACATAGTAACCATCATCTTTCACAGTTGCTAATGGTTTTACGCTTGCACGCTCGTCTTCGCTAAAGCATGGAATGATGTCGTCAAACTTATGTGTTAGATCGACCCATTCTGCACTTTTTAGTTGTTCAAGTTGGTTCCATAATGGATAACGCATTGATAACATCACCTACATCTTATTTTCTAAACAGTAGCTGACTTTGTTTCACGTAATTTATCTACTGAGTTAACTAATACAGTTAATGCTTCACGTACTTCGTCTTCTTTACGCGTTTTTAAACCGCAATCTGGGTTAACCCAGAATAGTGAACGATCAATTTGTTGTAAAGCACGGTCGATGGCTGTCGTAATTTCTTCTTCAGTAGGGATACGTGGACTATGGATATCATATACACCAAGTCCAATACCTAAATCATACGTAATGTCTTCAAAGTCTTGAATTAAATCACCATGACTACGTGATGTTTCGATTGAAATAACATCAGCATCTAAATCATAGATAGCATGGATGATTTGTCCAAATTGAGAATAACACATATGCGTGTGAATTTGTGTTGCATCTGCGACTGAAGACGTTGCAAGTTTAAATGAATGTACTGCTTTATCTAAGTAATCAGCATGGTATTCAGAACGTAAAGGTAAACCTTCTCGTAATGCTGGTTCGTCTACTTGGATAATTTTGATGCCTGCGTCTTCTAAAGCTAATACTTCTTCGTTAATAGCTAAAGCGATTTGGTTTTGAACTTCTTCGCGAGGTAAGTCTACGCGTTCGAATGACCAGTTCAAGATTGTCACAGGGCCAGTTAACATACCTTTTACAGGTTTGTCAGTTAAACCTTGCGCATATAATGTTTCTTTCACTGTTAAAGGTTCGTTCCATTTAACATCTCCGTAAATGATTGGTGGCTTAACGGCACGAGAACCGTATGATTGAACCCAACCGAATTTAGTCACTAAGAAACCTTGTAATTTTTCGCCGAAGAATTCAACCATGTCGTTACGCTCGAATTCACCATGAACAAGGACGTCTAAACCAATGTCTTCTTGAATTTTAATCCAACGTGCGATTTCACTTTCTAAGAACTCATTGTATTCAGCATCTGAAATACGGTTGTTTTTCCATGCAGCACGTTGTTTACGTACTTCTGGTGATTGAGGGAAAGAACCGATTGTCGTCGTTGGTAAGTCAGGTAAATTTAATTGTGCATCTTGTTCTTTACGACGTTCATCAAATGGTGATTTACGAGAAGAACGTACGCTATCAAAGTCATATTCAAGATTTTTGAATGATTGATTTTGGAAACGTTCATAACGTGCTTTTAGCTCATCAAATTTAGCACTGTCATTCTCATTAAATAGACGTCTTAAAGCGTCTAATTCATCTAATTTTTCTGTCGCAAAACTTAAACCTTCTGCGATTGATTCGTCTAACGTTTCATCATCTAGTGAAACTGGCACGTGTAATAATGATGATGATGGTTGGATTACTAATTCAGTAGTGTAATCTTGAAGTTTTTCGATTAATGATTGTTTTGCTTCTATGTCAGCTGCCCAAACGTTACGTCCATCAATAATACCAGCATATAATACTTTATCTTTAGCTAAGTCGCCTGCTACAATTTGTGATAAATTGTAGCCGTTATCGTGTACAAAGTCTAAACCTAATCCTTTTACAGGTAAGCTGTTTAAGAATTTTAAGTTCACACGTTCAAAGTATGTTTGGATGACTAGTTTGTCAGCTACACCAGCTTGTGCGAAGTAATCGTAAGCTTGACGTGTAATATCTTCAAAGTCTGCACTTGTATCAGTAACTAGTACGGGCTCATCGATTTGAATATATTCTGCACCAGCGTCTACTAGTGATTGTAAAACTTCTTTATATAATGGTAATAGCGTTTCTACTTTTTCTTCAAAAGTTTGATTACCACCTTTAGAAAGTTGAAAGAAAGTAATCGGTCCTACAATAACAGGATGAGCATTAACATTTAATGACTGTGCGTAGTTAAAGCGTTCTAATAAAACATTGTGATTTAATTTTGGTTCTGCATTATCCCATTCTGGAACGATATAGTGATAGTTTGTGTTAAACCATTTGATTAATGCACTAGCTACGTGTTCTTTGTTACCTCTTGCGATATCAAATAATAAGTCGTTATTTACTTCACGACCTTGGAATCGTTCTGGAATGATATTGAATAATAATGATGTATCAAGAATGTGGTCGTAAAGAGAAAAATCACCAACTGGAATACTATCTAAATTGTAATTTTTTTGGAGTAATAAGTTCTCTTTGTGTAAATCAGTAAGCTGTTGGTTTAATTCGTCAGCATTAATTTTGTTTGACCAGTAACTTTCGATTGTTTTTTTCCATTCTCTCTTTCTACCTAATCTTGGGAAACCTAAATTTGATGTTTTAATTGTCATAATATTGCCTCCTGTGAATTTGAAGTGATCGATTTAGAGTATGCTGCAAGTTCCAGAGATAAGTCTGCACGTTGGAAAGGTGTGATGAGGTACAAGCCGTTAAAATATTCATGAACCGTATCGATAAGCTCTTTACATATTTCAATGCTTAACGCTCTTGTTTTATCTCTATCATCTTTAACTGCTTCGAAGCGTGTAAGTATGTCTTCGGAAAGCTTAATACCAGGTACTTCGTTGTGTAAAAATAATGCATTGTTATAACTAGTAATTGGCATAATGCCAATAAAGAATGGGACATCTAAATGCTTGGTTGCTTCATAAACAGTTTTGATTTTTTCTTTACTATAAACAGGCTGTGTAATGAAATAATCCATACCGCTGTCTATTTTCTTTTCTAGACGTCTAATTGCGCCGTCTAACTTTCTTACATTTGGATCAAATGCTCCTGCGATGTTGAAGTTTGTCTTTTTCTTCAGCGCATCACCATCAGTGTTAATACCTTGGTTAAAACGTTTAGCAATTTCTGTTAAACCTTTAGAGTTTACATCGAATACGTTCATGGCACCTGGTAGATTACCTACTTTTGAAGGATCACCGGTAATCGTTAAAATTTCGTTAACACCTATTAGTGATAATCCTAAAAGATGTGATTGTAAGCCGATTAAGTTACGGTCTCGACAAGTGATGTGTACGAGTGGTTCGATATTATAGTTTTGTTTAATAATACTTGCCGCAGCAACATTACTAATTCGCACGGTAGCTAATGAATTATCGGCAAGTGTGACTGCATCTATTTCTGCATCGTCTAGCTTTTGGATATTCTCAAAAAACTTTTCGGTATCTAAATGCTTTGGTGTATCTAATTCGACAATGATTGTAGCGTCACGTTTAACTTTTGTCGTTAAATTTTCTTTTGCAGTTGTGGATTTTGCTGCCGTATTTTGCTTTGTAATAGGAACGACTTTTTTGTTGTGTATAGGTGTTAAATCTTTAATAGAAGATTTAATGTAATGAATATGTTCTGGAGTCGTGCCACAACAACCCCCAATGAGTCGTACACCTTCGTTTATTAATTTTTCGGCAACTTTTCCAAAGTATTCCGCATTATCGCTATATTTGAACTCACTATTATTTAAATCCAGTAAGCTAGCATTTGGGTAACATGAAAGGTATGCATGTTCTGGTAATTCGATATGTGAAAATGTTTGTTGCATATGGTGTGGACCATGATGACAATTCAGTCCGACGACATCTGCGCCACTGTTGATAACTTGTTGTAAAGCATCATTAATCTTTGACCCATCACGTAAATAGTTAGTATTAGATGCCGTTAACTGGGCGATAATCGGAATATCATATTTGTTACGTGTTGCCTGTATAATGTTGGTTAATTCTTCTAAGTCGTAATAAGTTTCGAAAAGTAAGCCGTCGACGCCTTCTTCTATTAAAGTATCTACTTGGATTTCCGTGTGATACAATATCGCCGATAGACTTAATTCTTCTTGTCTAACACCACGGAAACCACCAACAGTACCTAAAATAAATGTATCTTGTGAAGCGGCCTTTTTAGCAATTTTTACTGCCGCTTGATGAATGTCTTTAACTTTATGTTCTAAACCAAAAGCTTTTAACTTTTCGAAGTTTGCGCCGTAAGTATTGGTTTGTATCACGTCTGCACCTGCTTCAATATAAGTACGATGTATACGTTCTACTCTTTCTGGATGACTTAGATTGTAAGCTTCTGGGCACGTGTCCAATCCTTCAGAGTAAAGTATTGTGCCCATTGCACCATCAGCGACTAGTATGTTGTTCTTCAGTTTGTCCAATAGTTGTTGAGTCATTAAAAGCCTCCTTCAATGCATAATTCAAGTCAGCAATCAGTTCATCAGGATCTTCTAAACCAACACTTAATCTAAATAGACCAAAAGTGATGTTACGTTCATCTCGAACTTCTTTAGGCACCGCGGCGTGTGACATTGTTGCTGGATGTGACAGAATCGTTTCTACGCCACCAAGACTTACTGATACTAAAGGTAATGATAAGGCGTCAACGAAAGCTTGAGCTTTCGTTTCATCTTTTAAACGAAAACCTAAAACTGCGCCACCATGTTGTGCCTGAGATAAATGCAATTTATCATTTCCTGGGTAATACACTTCAGCAATTTCATCACGTTGTTGCAAAAATGCCTCAAGTTTTTGTGCGTTATCTACAGATTGCTTAAATCTTACTGGTAATGTTTTTAAATGTTTTGCTAATGTCCAACTATCTTGTGCCGAAAGGGCAGTACCTGTACCGTTTTGTAAAAGATAAAGTGCATCTGCTAATGTTTGATCGTTAGTAATTGCAGCGCCAGCAATAATATCGCTATGACCCCCTAAAAATTTGGTAGCACTATGTACAACGACATCTGCGCCAAGTTCTAGTGGAGATTGACCAAGTGGCGTCATAAACGTATTATCTACGGCTAAAAGTAAATCGTGATCATGTGCAACTTTTGCAGCAGCACGAACATCTGTGATTTTAAATAAAGGATTGGATGGCGTTTCTATATAGACTAATTTAGTGTTATCTTCGATAGACTGTTCGATTTGTGAAATATCCGTTGTGTCTACAGTTGTGAAACGAATATTAAAGCGTGTTAATATTTGTTCTGTTAAGCGGAAAGTACCGCCATACACATCATCAGGTAAAATGACGTGGTCATCAGCTTTAAGTGTGAGCAACACTGCTGAAATAGCTGCGATGCCTGATGCATAAGCAAATGCATAACTCCCACCTTCAAGTTTAGCTAATTTTTCTTCTAATAATTTACGGTTAGGATTACCACTTCTTGCATAGTCGTATTCTGCGCCGCCACCTAAAACCTTTTGATGGAATGTTGAAGAATCATATAAGGGTGGGTTTGCTGAATCGTAATCGTGTCCTCTATGTGAATCGAAAATCACTTCTGTATTTTTGGATAAACTCATGAAATCACTCCTACTTTCGCTTTATCTAATGCCTGAATAAGGTCTGCTTCAATATCTTCATAGTCTTCAACGCCAATTGATAATCTGATTAAGTGTGCATCAATACCACGTTTATCTTTCTCTTCGTCTGGCATATCAACATGTGTTTGTGTATATGGGAAAGTGATTAATGTTTCAGTGCCGCCTAAACTTTCGGCAAAGATACAAACTTTAATATTTTCTAAAAGTTTTTCAACGCTAAATGCTTTGTTAAGTCTTAAACTCAACATGCCTGTGCGACCACTGTATAAAACTTCGTCTATTGCATCTAAGTTACTACATCGTTCGGCGAGTAATTTAGCATTATATTCCGAACGATCAATACGTAAATGTAAAGTCTTTAAGCCACGTTGTAATAAATAACTATCGATTGGTGATAACGTTGCGCCAGTCATGTTATGCAATGCGGCCAATGCTTCAGCGAGGCTTTCGTCTTTAACAGTTACCACACCGCCGAGTACATCGTTATGACCGCCAATATATTTAGTTCCAGAATGTAAAACGATGTCAGCGCCATCTGCTAACGGTGTGGATAAATAAGGTGTTAAGAAAGTATTATCGATTATTGTTAACAAATCATGCTTCTTACTTAAAACGTAGTAAGGTTCGACATCAACTTCAATCATTAGCGGATTGGATATAGGTTCAATAAATAGGGCACGTGTATTGTCGTTAATGTTTTTAGCTACTTCTTCATAATTTAGAAAATCAACATATTTAAAGCGAATGCCATATTGTTGTTCGTAAAAATCAAACAATCTGAACGTGCCACCGTATAAATCGAATGACACTAAAATTTCATCACCTGGTTTGAAAATATTACAAACGAGTTGAATGGCCGCCATACCACTTGACGTAGCAAATGATGCAAGACCTCTTTCTAATTTGGCAAATGATTCTTCGAAGGCTGTACGTGTTGGATTTTTAGTACGTGTGTAGTCATAGCCTGTTGATTGTCCTAAGTGTGGATGTTGATAAGCCGTTGCTAAATAGATAGGGTTAGCTAACGCGCCAGTGTGATCTTCCGTCAATGCGATTTGAGCAAGTTCTGTATTTTTCATCATCGATAACCTCCTTGTAAAAATAAAAAAAGCTTCCGTCCTTTAAACCCGAACGAATCGGATGTAAAGGACGAAAGCTTGCTTCGTGGTACCACCTTAATTTGTTATTTTATTGCTAAAATAACCTTATCCAGTACGCAATCTGTTAAATAGAAAATTTGAATTGGAATGCCTTCGATAAGTAAAAATCGTATAAAAAAAGCTCACCTTATAATGTATAAAATGAGTATTAACGAAATTGACGACGTATCGAATGATTCCAGTACGGCATTTAACAAATGTTAATACTGTAGCGCTATAACGGGCACGCCCGGTGACACCTCATATTGGCATCAACACTCAAAGGCCATTTTCAAACTTTCTTTCTGTGTCTTCTTTCAGCATATGAAGACTCTCTGTGTCAGCAGTGTAAGTTCTACTTTCCTTATTACTGTGTTTGTTTCGTATGAATTTCTTAATTGATATGTCATAGATTACACATAATAAAAAGCTTTGTCAATAACTTTTCTGAAAATTATGATTAAACAAAATAATCAAACTATATCAAAGTGTGAAAGAACGCTTTATTGGCAATACTTATATTACTTGTTCTACAGTTATAATTTACTTAAAATAAAATGAAGACATTTTATAAAGTAGGTGATGAACATCGTAAAGTCTGCAGATGAAAGACTACAGCTAGATGATGGTTCTGCAATACAACAGATAGATACCGATCAAATTAAACCCAATCCTTATCAACCGCGAAAAACGTTTGATGATGCTAAACTTGATGATTTATCTCGTTCGATTCAACAACATGGCATTTTACAGCCCATCGTATTACGTACAACAATAACTGGCTATCATATTGTAGTAGGGGAAAGACGTTTTCGCGCAGCAAAACTGGCCAAGCTGAAGCGAGTACCTGCAATTGTAAAGTCATTATCTGATGAAGATATGATGGAATTGGCTATCATTGAAAATTTGCAACGTGAGGATCTAAATGCAATAGAAGAAGCTGAAAGTTATAAAAAACTTATGGATGATTTGCAACTAACACAGCAACAAGTGGCACAGCGCTTAAGTAAATCACGCCCTTACATTGCTAATATGTTACGTTTACTTCATTTACCATCGACAGTTATGCGTATGATTCAACAAGGAGAACTATCAGGAGCCCATGGGCGTACATTATTAGCGCTAAAAAACACAACTGAAATGACCAAATTAGCGAAACGTGTACGTCGTGAAGCTTGGAGTGTTAGATATTTAGAACAATATATAAGTAACAATAAATCACTAAGAGATAACCATAAACAACAAGATACTAAAACGAAACCTAAATTTATAAAGCAACAAGAACGACAATTAAAAGAACAATATGGAACAAATGTAGCTATAACGACTAAGAAAAATAAAGGCCAAATTACATTTGAATTTGCTTCTGAAGAAGCGTTTAAAAGATTAGTACAACAGCTTAATGAAAAATACAAAAAATGAATAATTATAAATTTTTAATGAGCGATCAAAGTCCACGAAAAGTTGATCAATAAGTTAATTTTATAACAGTAAATAGACCATGGAATGATGGTCTATTTTTTTATGTTGAGCAATGTTTTTGTATTATTATTTCATTTTATTATATAAAAAAGAAGATTTAATCATAATTATTAAAAATAATATAAAATTTCTTTGATGAAATACATTCTATTAAACAAAAATATAACACTACAGTAAGGTACAAAAATGAATTTGTTGTAGTTAATAATGTTTATCTAAAGATAAGAGGTCAGAAAAAGTGACAAGGATGATAACATTTCCTTGTCACCGGAATATAAATGACGTTGTAGTATAAATGTTAACTCGTTATATAGTCGCCACCGTTGATGTGTATCACTTGTCCAGTAATATATGAACTATCTGCGTCACTTGCTAAGAAAACATAGGCAGGCGCTAATTCGGCTGGTTGACCACGGCGACCCATCGGTGTTTCGTCACCTTGATTTGCTACTTTATCTTCTGAGAAAGTAGCGGGAATTAATGGTGTATAAATCGGTCCTGGAGCTACGGCATTCACACGAATCCCTTTTTCATTTAAACTAGTTGCGATTGAACGTGTGAAAGAAACGATAGCACCTTTGGTAGCAGAATAATCAATTAAATGCCCTGATCCACGATAAGCGGTAACACTAGTAGTGTTAACAATGGCGTCACCTTTAGAAAGGTGTGGTTCTGCGGCTTGAGTAAGGAACATCATACCGAAAATATTCGTTTCAAAAGTCTCTTTAATTTGCTCAGGCGTAATATCTGCAAAACGATCTTGTGGGAATTGGACGCCGCCATTATTAACTAGAATGTTTAGTTGACCAAAATCAGCTACGACGTCTTTAATTAATTGTTGTGAGTCTTCTACTTTTTTAAGGTCATGAGCGTAAGCCTTTGCTTTCACTCCTAATGCTTCAACACGTGCTACTACGTTTTTAGCATCTTCATGTTCGTCATAGTAACCTATCGCCACATTAGCGCCTTCCTTAGCAAATAATATGGCTACAGCGCGTCCGATGCCGGAATCGCCACCAGCAACTAGTGCCACCTTGCCTTTTAATTTGCCGCCTGCAGCATAATCATCTAATTCTGTAATAGGTTGTGGTTTCATATCTTTTTCAATACCAGGTTGTCTATCTTGTGTATAACCTTTTATTTGTTTATGAAAATCTAATAAATTCATACATGTTCCTCCTTAAAGGTATTGTTGGGTTCATCTATATATGAGTCAGTCATCTAACTGACTTTGTTATGGATAATATCTGAAGTTGTTCCATAATAGTGTTATTGCCGTTAAAACCAGGTTTAAACAAATAATATTTTGAAATACTTAATAATTTTTATATTTTTTCGAATGAATGCTTCTGTACTTCGGCTTAATTAAAAACAAAAGAAGGAAAGATTTTATGCGCTGATTATATAGTGTTTTAAGACATCCGGGCCACTGAGGTTACTAAGAGGGTAGTCTGACCTATAAAATATATGACATTAAATTAAGCCCATTATCAGTAAAAGATAACGGGCGTGTAGTTGATATATTAAGTTGGGAGCCTACAAGTGTGTTATTATGAAAATTTTCATAATAACATTAACTTAATAAAATAATAAAATAAACAAAGGTATGAGCACTGAACTAAGAATTGCCGTTAAAATCATACCGATTGAACTATAAGCGCCAGATTCGAAATCATATTCTAGTGCTTTTGCTGTGCCAAATCCATGTGCGGCATTACCGTAGGATAACCCCCGAGCAATAGACGATTTGAATTTCGCAATGCTTATTAAATATTCACCAGCCATACTACCTAATAACCCAGTAGCCATAATGAACAATACAGTTAACGTTTCGTTACCGCCCAATTGTTGTGATACTTGAATACCTACGGCAGCAGTGATAGATCTTGGTAACATCGTAATTATAGTTAATTTAGAAAATCCTAATATTTTTAACGCGCCATAAACGATAAAAAAGTTAATACAAACAGCCGTAAGTACACTAGTGAAAATGACTGGGGCATGTTTCATAATCTTGTGACGATGTTGATATAATGGCATAGCTAAACTTACAACAGAACAACTGAGTAAGTAATTGATCCATTTACCGCCAAGCATGTAATCATCATAGTCTTGGCCGAATAATAGGAGCACAATGATTATAAATAGTGCCGTCATTAAAGCAGGATTGAGTAATGGATTTCTAAAACGAGCTTGCAGTTTTGTTGATAAAAAGAAAACTACAATCGTTAACATAATCATTAATATTGTTTTCAACAGTATCATTTTGTATATTCATCTCCATCATCAGTCTTGGCAATCATTTTCTCTGCGATATAACCAGAAATTAAGGCGACACAACAAGTTCCGATAATAATTACAATGATAAATGCTATGAATTTCATACTTATGACAGATCCGATATTCATTGCACCTACTACAGAAGGTACGAAGTAAAATATCATAGTAGAAAGTAAGAAACTCGCTGCGCCTTCGACCATGCGAAGTGGTATGATTTTAAATTGTAATAGTAAGAAAAATAAAATCAATCCAACGATACTGCTCGCTATAGGGATATGTAGTGCTTTTTGAATCACGTTACCAATATATGTAATAACAATAATGAGTATAAATTGTAATAAGATGATCAGCGCTCTTTGTATATATTTCATAAACAGTCCTCCTACAAGACGTGCGCTATTTTAATTGAATTATTATTTAATCATAGCAAAGATTAGAAAGCAGTAGTGGCTTTACGCATTAGAAATTTCGAAATTTTTCAACTTTAAGCGCTCAAATTATTTCTATGGGAATATTTTTAGCGATTTGTAAAGTTAAGGTATATATATGTTAACGTAAAGGTAATAAAAGGTAACGGAGGAGTTATTTAAAGTGGATAATTTTGTCGCAATTAGCGCACTTGTTTATGGCGTTCTCTTTAGTGCATGCTTTTTATATTTAAAAAGTAATCCATCTGAACGTTTAAGTGAAGAAAAAAGAGCAACTATTTGGACGTACATGCTTGCAGTAACAAGTTTATTATTAGTACTATTTGCAGTTATATCGATAGCTGATATTTTTGGATGGGTCAAAAATGGTCAACCATTATTATTATTCGGTATAGCTATGTTACAACTGTGTAGTCTTGAAAATGACTATTATAAATTTAAAACTAGACTTATCTATTTATTAATAGGACTCGTAATACTTGTAGGTAATTTATTGATTGTAATACTTTAATCCTCATTACTTGGTAGTGCCAAGTATGAGGATTTTTTTTATGACTGGTTAATTGTCGCCATACGTTCATTAAGCGTCTCGAATGAAATTTTATTTTTAGAGAATAAAGCAAATTGAACGTATAACTGTTCGTTTTTCGTAAGTTCGCGATCATATATTTGTGCTACACGTTGTTGCTCATTGTCTAAAGGTGTTAAGACGTTATGTCTATGTTTAAATGCGTCATAATAACGTATGCCGAAAATACGTTGTGATTGTGCATTAATATGAATACCGTCCGGGTTAGCTTGTAAACCTATGCCAGTAGCATAATAACAATTAGATTCACTAGTACAAACTTCTTCAAATATTTTATTTAGTTCGTCATATTCTGGTGCAGACTGCCCGAAACCTGATGTGCCTAAATAATCACCAAGCCCACCAATTATAAAAGGTAATGCTTCGTTGCCGAGTTCATTGCGGAAATGATGTATTAAAGAAACAAGTTTATCTTTATATTGTTTAAAATTACCGTTGTTACTATCAGATTCACCTTGATGCCATAATATACCTATTAATTCACTCGTTTCCATAGCGAACTGTGCCTCAGCAATAGCATGTCTAGCTAACGGCTGATCCGCAGACCAATTATCTATTGAAGTTCCACCGTCTGCACAAGGAATTAAACCTAATGTTTCGTGTGGATGTGCTGCAATCCATTCCGCTGCAAAAGAAGCGGCAGGCCCAACGCCGGCAACTGACCGATCGCTATGAATTGGCTCCTCCATAAATTGCCATCGACCGTTTTTAAGTACTTTAATATTTTCATTAATAATCGGTGCTACATCGTCTAAAAATCCTCGCCCTGCCATATTGGATTGTCCTATTAATAAAATAGATTTCATACGTTTGAACTCCCTTCGTGAACGTTAAACTATGTTAATTATTAACGTTTATTATACGCATTGCATAAAGTTAAATAAAGTTTATTTAGCGCATAATTATAAATGATATAAACACGACACTTGAATTATTCATTAAGCGTAATATAATGAAATTGTAACGTATGAAATTGCTTTTAACTTCTTAAAAGAAGTAGGTGAACCACATAGAATGCAAAAGAATGAACAAGCATTTGCGAATCTCGTGCGTTCTTATCGTAAAAAGCATGTCGGTAAAGGTCCCGAAAAAGTCGAAGTAACTTTTAATGGAAGTTGGGCAATTGCCTATATGACTGGTGCTTTAAGTAAAGTCGATAACTTTTACTTAAAAGACGAACGTAATGAAGAGATGTTACGCTATGCACGTACAGAAGTAATTAAACAATTATATGACGAGGTCAATCCAGATGAAATGGAAGAACTTGTCGGTGCAAAATTTATTAAATTATTTACAGATGTTGATTTAGCTGACGATGAAGTTGTATCAATATTTGTTTTCGATAAATCAATAGAATAAGCTAGCTGGTGTAAGGTACCTGGTGCTGTTTGCTATCTACGCTTTGAATAGACACTATTCAAGGAGGTGGTATGTGCAAACGGCGTCAGGTATTTTTTAATGCGCAATGTTTTTACGCATTAAACGTAAACGTTATAAGTGCTCTAGAATAAAAAACAATTTATAGGAGTGAAGATAATGAAAATAGTAGCATTATTCCCAGAATCAGTTGAAGGAGAAGAAAATCAAACACTTAACACAAAAAAAGCGATTGGTTTAAAACCATTTTTAGAAGAAAAAGGACATGAATTAGTTATACTAACAGATAACGAAGCGGATTTAGATAAACACTTAGCAGATATGGACGTAGTTATCAGTGCGCCATTCTATCCAGCTTATATGACAAGAGAACGCATTGAAAAAGCACCTAACTTAAAATTAGCAATCACAGCTGGTGTAGGTTCTGACCATGTAGATTTACAAGCAGCAGGTGAACACAATATTGGTGTTGTCGAAGTAACTGGTAGTAATACAGTAAGTGTGGCTGAACACGCGGTTATGGACTTGCTTATTCTACTACGTAACTATGAAGAAGGACATAGACAATCTGAAGCAGGTGAATGGAACCTTTCTAAAGTAGGTAATGACGCGAGAGAACTGCAAAATAAAACAATTGGTATCTTTGGATTTGGTAGAATTGGACAACTTGTCGCAGAACGTTTAGCACCATTTAACGTTACAATTCAACACTACGATCCAATAAATCAAAAAGATAACGCGCACTCAAAATTTGTAGAGTTCGAACAACTTGTTGCTACAAGTGACGCTATTACAATTCATGCACCATTGACTCCAGACACAGATAATTTATTCAATTATAACGTATTAAGTAAAATGAAAGATGGTAGCTATTTAGTGAACACAGCACGCGGTAAAATTGTTAATACAGATGATTTAGTAGAACTATTAGAAGCTAAACACATCCAAGGTTATGCAGGCGATGTTTGGTTCCCTCAACCAGCCCAAGCTGATCATCCATGGAGAACAATGCCAAGAAATGCTATGACTGTGCACTATTCAGGTATGACGTTAGAAGCACAAAAACGCATTGAAGATGGCGTAAAAGATATATTGAATCGTTTCTTCAATAATGAGCCATTCCAAGATAAAGATATTATCGTAGATGGTGGTCAAATCACGAGTAAAAGTTATAAAACTAAATAGAAGTTAGCAAAAAAACGGAACGGGACAAAATTCTTATTTGTATAAAAAGATTTTGTGGTCCTTCCTTGGCAAGGATGACTAATGTTGAAAGCAGCTTGATACAAGCGCATTTTCAATTCAGTCATCTTTTGCCCATATAAAAGTAGAGCCTGAAGACAATACGATGTTCCAGGCTCATTTTATTATGTTAACGCTAAATTGCCATCTTTCATATGATATACCTTATCGCAATATGTTGTGAGTCGTTCGTCATGCGTAACGATAATACATGTTTTATCACGTTTCTTTGTTTGTTCTTGTAAGATTTTCATAACTTCCATTGCGTTTTCAGTATCTAACGAAGCGGTTGGTTCGTCCGCTAATATAATTGATGGGTTGGTAAAAAGCGCTTTGGCAATCGCCACGCGTTGTTTTTGACCACCAGAAATGGCATTAGGTAATTTGTTTTGAATATCAGATAAGCCTAATTGTGCTAATAATTCTTGCAATGCCTGGTCGGACATGACATCTTTTTTACGTTTTTTCAATAACTTAAATTGTTGTTTCACGGTTAAGAATGGTACTAAATTTGTTGCTTGTAAAATAAAGCCAATTTCGCTCATACGTGTCTGCGCGAGTTGCTTTTGTTTCATGGTAGATAAGGCTGTATCATTGATATACACCTCGCCTGACGTTGGCGTTTGTAATGCGCCTGCTATCGTTAAAAAAGTACTTTTACCAGAACCTGAAGGACCAACAATTGCCACCAATTGTCCTTTATCAAACGTTAAATTTGTTTGCTTCACTGCTTCTATAATGTGATTGCCATCTTTAAAATCTTTAGTCACATTTTTAAAAGTTAACATTTACTTCACCTCTCTAACCTATTGCTTGCAATGGATCGATCTTTCTAATGGTTAAGACGGAAAATAGACTGCCCAGCATGGAGATAATAATTAAGGCTACACCGAATATGAGTAACGTCGCATAATTAAAAACTACCGGTACCGCGCTTGGTAAAAATATACTCGTCAATAACGTCAATGCCAATCCAATCACAGTTCCAATTAATGACAGTATAAAAGTTTGAGACAACACGACCTTGGCTAAATAGCCATTTGTAAAACCTTGTGCCTTTAAGACACCGAACAAATTAATTTTTTGCAAAGTCATGACATATAAAAAGATACCAATAACTGTAGCTGAAATAATAAATAAGAACGAAATCATAAAGTTTAATGTTAAATTTTGTGCTTTATAGCCAGGCAAATTTTCTACAAACTTGTTAATGCCAACGGCTTCTAACTTATTATCTAATGATTTATTTTTCCAATGCTTATCTTTTACTACCACTGCATTGGTTTTGTCTTTAGACAACATAGGATTCACTTTAGCGATCGTTGCATTATTCGTAAATAATACGGGTGAAGCGTTATATTTAGCGCTGCTACTAAATCCTACAATTTTTAACTGTTCATCAGATTGAGACAGTGATAGTTTGTCTCCTAAATGAAATCCTTTATCTTTCAAAGTTTCGTCCGCCACGACTTCGTTATCTGCTTTAAATTTATGACCGGCAATAAGCTTCGGCATTAAAAATGAATCTTTCGTTACGCCAAAAAGTAATGCATTTTCTTCATGTTTACTATTGGAAACAATTACGCCACTTTGTTTTAGAGGCGCTTGTTTTTTATAGTCACTTGGCGCTTTATCTAACATAAAATTAGACTGTTCAACGGTTTGATTGGCGTCTTTCTTAAGGATGATAGCGTCAGCATGCCACTTATCGATGCCCTCTCTATTCATGTTAATTAACCCATTTGCTAATCCTGATAGTAAAAAAAGTAAATAACTAATCATGATTAGTACACCGATAATTAGACTGAATTTTAATTTATTACGCTTTATTTCGTTCCAGGCTAAAAACATGTATATCCTCCTAAAAATTTTTAATAGTTTAACTTAATGCCTATTGTAGCACTTTAAAAATAATATATGCATCACTCTATATACTTTGAAACTCAAAATTTGTATATTAAAAATAACGGTACGAAAGTGTACCGTTACTTTTAATGAATGATGAGGTTTTGTGCATTATCATAAAAGAACTTCTGTCGTTGATCGTCTGTTAATAGCGATGAACTTTCTAATTCATCGTTTAGTAACTTAACAACATTGTCTGTCGTGTAAGGTGCATCTGCGCCATAAACAATTTTGTTTTCATCGACTATAGTTAAAAGTGTAGGTAATTGATGAGGTAAAACTTTACCAGCTAAATCAAAATATAATGACTGCATCGTTTGCTCTAAATCATCCGGTTGATTTTCGACCTCGAACATTTTATTACCCATATCCACACGTTGTGCAATCACGGGTAAGAGCGCACCACTATGAGGGATGATCCACTTAATATTTGGATAACGACTGAAAACATTATTTTGATTCATAAAAATGATAGTTCTTGTTGTATCGAAGAAGAATTCCATTAAAGGTGTTAAGATTTCTGCTCTAATATCGTCGTTAATAGGGTTAGGTTCATTTGGATGAATCGCTACTATGGCGTGACGCTCGTTTAATTTTGCTAAAATATCATCTAAGCGTTGATCACCTAAATAAATACCCCGAGCATTAGTTGGTAGCGTAAAGCCTTTGGCATTTTGTACATCTAAAGCATCATCTATAGCTTTAACACTCTCTGCCACTAAAGGTAAGGGAAGTGAGGCGAAAAAGCCTATTTTATTTTTATGATTTTTGGCTAAATTAGCACCATAGTTATTAACTTCTTCAGTTAATTTGAGCATTTCTTCATCTGGAGCCGCACTTAAATGAGGACTAGAAATGGAAAGAACACCATAATCAATATTTGCATCTTTCATTAATGATAAATAATTATTTATTGAGAAAGATGGGGTAGGCACACCATCTCCTTTACCATCAAAATAGTCATCTAAAAATTGTGCGAAACCTGGTGAGATATAATGCGAATGTAAATCTATTTTGTTCAAAGTAAACAGCTTCTTTCTATTTAAGTGAATGTGAACGATAGGTTAACCAATGATCTAAATGTTGGTAAAATGCATTCAGAGCATCTGGTCTATCAATGCCTTGTAAATCATGATTAACCTCATATCCTAAGTAGTTGAGGCAATAGGATAGACAGGCATAACTTGAACGAAATGGCTCGAAGTCGTTTTGAGAAAGTTTAATACTTGATGGAAATACAGGTGTCAGGCTGTCTTTTTCATACACACATTCCATATGTTGGATATACCATGTATTTGTTGCTTTGGTTAAACTATAAATGATTTTAGCATCTGAGTTAAGTTGCATTTGTACGTCTTTTATCGTCAGTCTCGTTTGAATCGTTGCTTGCATAATTGCAATGGCACGTTCTTTATTAATCCAAATTTGTGAATTATAAATTTGGTGGGGGGCATAACGATTCATTGCCTTAGATGACTCGACAAATTCCTCTCCACTGCCACTAAACCATGAGATATTAATATGTGCATTGTCTGCAAAACACGTGCGCATACTATCCCATAAACTATTGTCTCGACTAAAGCGTTCAAAAGTTATTAATTCTTGAATATCTGCTTTAGCTAATAAACTATCAGTTGTATACGGATTGTTGCGTTCAAAAAGCATACGATGACCTCTCTATGTCCATGTATTCAATAGTACTTCAGCAAAACCATCTGGTTTTTGCACGTAGCCAAGGTGGCCTCCAGGGATGTCTAAAAGTTTAATAGCTGTTTGTTCATTGATATAAAAGTTTACATCTTGAGGGAATGAACCTTTTGAATCCGTGCCATTAAATAGTACTACTTGATCTTTATATTGAGCTAGATCAGATAGGGTAATGTTTGAGTGAGTATATTGTCTGATTTCGTATTCAACCCAAAACATCATACGCTCATATTGAGCTTTTTGATCTTCGTCGTTTTCTGATACTGGTTGTGCCATACTCTTAGCATCTAAAGGTGCGATATTGAGCGTCTTGCCAAATACTTGCATTGCTTGTTGCAATCCATCATTTAAAGCGATTTTGACAATTTCATCATTTTTTTCTTTCCAATAGTCACTATCAGGTAAAAAGGTATTAATAGGTGGCTCATGGAAAGCAATTTCTTTAACGACTGCTGGGTGTTCTTTTAACACATGCATAGCGACGATTGCCCCTGAACTTGAACCTAACACATAAACAGGCTCATCGCTTAATTGTTGTGCAAGTGCTGCAACATCTTGAGCGTCTCGTTTAACACGATATTCACTATTAGGATTACTTGCTTCGTCAGGTAATGATTGCGTTAACTCACTATTACCGTAGTCTCTTCTATCAATCGCCACAACTGTAAAGTCCGCTTTTAAACGTTCAGCAAGTGGTAAAAAGATATCTCCTGTACCATTTGCGCCTGGTATAAGAATAAGGATGGGTCCTTGTCCAACTTGATGATAACGTAGTTTAGCACCTGGTAACTCTAATGTATGCATATAAATTCCTCCATTTTAATATTATTTAAGTTTCAATAATTTTTCTGCGTTTTTATAATTAACTTTATCCTGTTCTTCAGAAGTTAATCCTAATTCAGCTAAAAATGTTCCTAAATTTTCTGGTTTTACATAAGGATAATCTGCAGAGTATAAGATATGATCTATACCAACGGCGTTTTTTACCATATTAAATTGCGGTTTTGTCAACATGCCACTCGGAGTGATATAAAAGTTAGTTTTAAAATAATAACTTGGATCATGATCTAGGTTTGGTGCATGTATAACATTGTCCATACGTTCATAGAAAAATGGTGTGAATTCACCCCAGTGACCAATTATCATTGATAAATTAGGATGTCGATCGAAGAGACCGCTTAATACTAAGCGCATTGCATGAATACCTACATCAATGTGCCAACCATAACCAAAACTAGCAAAAGTCGCGGCAGTAGCGTCTGAATAATTATCACTTTGATAATAAGCTTGATACGCTGCGTCACTAATTGGAGCAGGGTGTAAATAGATAGGGACGTCAAGTTGTTCGGCCGTCGCAAAAATAACTTCGAATTCAGGATTGTCTAGAAACTTACCGTTTGGGCGACCGAAAATAAGTGCCCCTTTAAAACCAAGCTCATTGATACAACGCTTTAATTCTGTCGCAGCAGCTTCAGGCTCATTAATAGGTAATGTTGCAAAGCCGAGGAAACGGTCTGTATGTTCGTCAATATATTGTTTTAAACGGTCATTTGTATATTGGCATAACTCAATTGCTTTTGCCCCTTTTAGAAGGGATGGTGAGCCATTACCATACGATAAAACTTGCATTTTTACGTCTTGTTCATCCATAAATTGTATACGTTGGTCATGGTTATTGATTTCATCTTCATTTGAAAAGCCAGTCTCTTTTTCCAATGCTTCTAACATAGCATTTAATGGTACGCCATTTGGGGATGGTTTCAATGCGTCACCCATCTGTTGTCGTACTTCTTTTAATACAAAATGTTCTTCAAAAGTAATACTATTCATAATTAAAAACCTCCATTAGTGTTTAATAAAAAATAACGTTCAGCGCTTCAAAACATTATTACCAAGGCATTGGACCATCGCCATCAATAAATGTACCTGTTGGTCCATCTTTATCAATGGTAGCTAGCTTAACGATAGGTTTGATACCTTCAGTCGCTGGTTTGGCATTGTTGCTTGCATCACCGACTAAATCTGTATTCGTTGATCCTGGGTCCGCTGCGTTAACTTGCATATGCGTTAAGTCTTTCGCATATTGCAGCGTTAACATTGTCACTGCAGATTTTGATGAACAATAAGCGAGTGAGTTTACTTTTGATTCGGCCTTGTTGTCATCTGTGACCATGCCGAATGAACCTAAACCACTGCTGACGTTAACAATAACCGGTTGCTCGGATTTTTCGAGTAATGGTATGAACTGATTAGTTACACGTACTAATCCAAATACGTTGGTGTTATATACGTGCGCCATATTTTCGGCTGTGACATCACGAGGTTTAGTAAAACCACCTGAAATACCTGCGTTATTCACTAAAACATCTAAACGACCTTCGCTTTCTTGAATCGTTGATACCGCTGCGCTTACCGAAGCATCGTCCGTAACATCTAATAGAACATAATCAACGCCAAGTTGTCGTGCTGCTTGTTGACCACGTTGTTCATTACGTGAGCCAATATATACTTTGTGACCTTGTTCTTTTAGAGCACGTGCAGTTTCAAAACCTAGTCCTTTATTGCCACCTGTTATTAATGTGATTGTCATATTTAGTCCTCCTATTTGTGATCGAAAAATAAAGCTACGAGTTGATCACGTAATTGTTTATTTGTAAGTTCACGATAGTCGATTTGAAATTCATAGTTTTGTGTTGATAACGTATTTAGCAACATATCTACTTTGAATACAGACAGGCGTTCATCTATATTGCAACTAACTAAAGGTAAATAGTAATGATAAAGTGTTTGATAAATATCAGATGCTTTAAAATTCCACTTTTTAGTTGTATTTTCAACACAACTTAACAAATCCTTATTGACCAATTTAAAATTTAAAAAAAGATCAATTGACTTAATAAATATTTCTCGCTTTGACTGTTCTAATGTAGCAATACGTTGCATATCCTCGATTAATAAATAGAAGTCAGTATGAATTAATTGATAACACAAAGCCCCTTTATCACTAAAGTGACGATACAACGTACCTATACCTATACCCAATGCATTCGCTATTTGGTTCATACTTACTTGAGCAACACCATATTCATGGAAAAGCTCGTGTGCAGTTGTTTCAATAAGTTGTTTGTTATGTTGTGCATCTCTTCGCATAAGTGTACGCTCCTAACCAAGTTAATCGAATGAAGTGGATAACTCTCCGTTTATTATAAAATTATTTATTTTAATAAACAATTAATTCACATTCGAGTTATTTAGAAAAGTGTTCTAAAAACACAGATTGAAAAATATTGTGGAATGATTTGTCGATGATTGCGAGGAGTTATTAATGGTTATAACTATAACCATGCTATAATGGATCATGAAAAGATATAGTAGAGGTCTTTAATACTTTGCATTTTGGAAGTGTGGCCCTCCTGCTATAACTATGGAGGTAAACAATAAATGACAAAAAGTATACTTGTTATTGGAGCGACTGGAAAGCAAGGTTATGCAGTAGTTCAACAATTACTAGATGAAGGTTGGCAAGTACGTGCTTTAACGCGTAACGCAAATAATGAAAAGTTAACAGCTTTAAATAATAATAACTTAGAAATTTTTGAAGGTAATTTAAGTGATAAGGATGCATTAAAACAAGCGATGGCAGATCAATACGGCGTTTACAGCGTCCAACCAATTATCAAAGATAATGTTGAGGAAGAATTGCGCCAAGGTAAACTTATTATAGAGACGGCAGAACAGCAAAAAATAGATTATGTTGTATATAGTACGGCGGGCGGGGTGAACCGTAATCGTACAGGCCCACATTTTGAGGCGTTAGCTGAAATTGAAAATACATTAGCAGCGTCAACGCTCAACTATACAATTATCAAGCCATCATTTTTCATGGATAATTTTTTACGTATTACAACTGTCGAAGAAGGTCGTATTTATATACCAGAATTTATTGCACCCGATATTAAATTTGCAATGATTTCAACTGGGGATATAGCCAAAATTGCCGTAAATATTTTTAATGCCGCACCGCAATATAATCATCAAGCAATTGAAATAGCATCTGACGAGCTAACATTAAATGAAGTCATAGAAATATTCTCATCTGCTACCTCTAAACTAGCAATAATACAAGGCACATTTACAAGTGGTACGGCAGAAAGATCGTGGTTAGAAGATAAAGGTTACGAGATTGATTTCGACCAAATGGATCAACTTAATCCTGACAGATTACATTTAAATGACTGGATTACTAATCAAAAATTTTAACTTTTAAAATAAGCTTCTAAATTATAAGACTTTGGTAATGTACCAAGGTCTTATTTATTTTTAAGAATTACATAATGTTTGCGTGAGAGTGCACTCTAAGGTTTATGGTTGAACCATATAATTAAAGGAGGTTTCACACATGGGTAAATTTAATGATCTTAAAGGTAAAGTTATTGTTATATCAGGCGGCGCGAAAAATCTAGGAGGGTTATTAAGTACTACTTATGCTGAACAAGGCGCTAAACTGGTTATCCACCATCATAATGATAATTCCTTACAAGAGGCTAAGCGTACATTAGAGAAAGTTGAGCAACTCGGTGGGGAAGCTACGCTCTTTAAAGGCGATTTAACAAATATAGCTAATATTGAAGCGCTATTTGAACATGCCGAAGCTACATTTGGTAAAATTGATATTGCTATCAATACTGTAGGAAAAGTATTAAAGCAACCTATTGCCGAAGTTACAGAAGAAGCATATGATCAAATGCAAGATATTAACGCAAAAGTAGCTTACTTTTTCATCAAATATGCCGAGCAACATATGAATGACAATGGTAAGATTATTACTTTAGCGACCTCATTACTTGCAGCTTACACAGGTTTTTACAGTACGTATGCAGGAGAGAAAGCGCCAGTAGAACATTATACACGCGCAGCATCAAAAGAATTTATGGATAGAGGCATTTCCGTTAATGCGGTAGCACCTGGACCTATGGATACACCTTTCTTTTATCCTCAAGAAGAAGATGAAGCTGTAACATTCCATAAATCTCAAGCACTGCATAATCAATTAACGCAAATTGAAGATATCGTCCCTATCATCACATTTTTAACTTTAGATGGTTGGTGGATTAATGGACAAACATTATTTGCCAATGGTGGTTATACAACACGTTAATCATTGCTGTTTGTAAAAAATATTTTAAATAGTGAGTTATAGGAAATAGGTTAGTTTTTCCTATAGCTCTTTTTATGTCTTAACTCATTATGACAGGGTAAAAATAAAAGTACTATAGTGTAAAATTGGAGGAAGCGTTATGCATGTTAAAGAAGTAGCAGAAAATTTAAGTATAAGTGAACATACACTTCGTTATTACGATAAAGCAGGACTTTTTCCTTTTGTCGCTCGTGACGTTAATGGTTATAGAGATTTTTCAAAAGACGATTTGTTTTGGATTGAATTTATTAAATGCATGCGTCAAACGCACATGCCTATAGCACAATTAAAAGAAGTAGCAGAATTATATGAACAAGGTAGTGCAACTAAGTCTCAACGACATGCGATATTCGAACGGCATAAAGAAAATTTATTGCACCAAAAAGCATTAATAGATGAAGGATTAGCGACGTTAGAAAATAAATTTGAAATTTTAGAGAATGAATAGCTTAAAAGAGGTGAAAACGTGGATAAGAAAGAAGTCAGTATGACAGAGTTATTTTTCGATTTGATTTTCGTCTATATTTTATCAACGATTAATCACACGGTCGAAGGCATATCACATAACTTAATGTCGCCAGAAGGTTTAGGTAAAAGTTTTATGCTATTCCTAGTGTTTTATTCGATTTGGATTTATCGTACTTTGCTCGTAAATAGACTATTTAATAAGAAATGGTATCAATATTTGTTTGTCTTCGTAGACATGTTCTTAATTATTATATTGTCGAAAGCAATTAATGAAGACTTTCAACATACATTCAAGCCATTTGTATTAACCTCAGCACTCATATATGTCAGTATTATTATTCAATACTTTATAAATTATAAGTTGAGTGGTGCTAAAGTAGATATTCGGCTTGTAAAAGTATATACGACTGGGCTATCACTAACTGTAATCATTGCATTGATTGCTACTTTATTGCCGTCACAAATTAACTTTTGGGTCTATTTTTTAGGTATATTTATCGTGGCAGTTTATCCACTATTGTTCTACAAAGTTTCGGAAGAAAATGAGATTTTCTTTAATCATCTAACAGAACGTTTAAGCTTATTAATTATATTATTGTTTGGTGAAGGGCTCGTATTGTTAATTCAAAATATTGAATTAAGCCATGTAAATATGACAGACACATTATATTTTGTCTTTATCGTTATATTGTTCGTAGTTTATACATTGCATTATAAATCCACTGATAAAAACACACAGTCCAAGACAGGATTTATGACGATGTATTTGCATTTGTTTTTAATATATTCGTTAGATATTATATTTTTATTGATGAATAAGATGTTAGCAGAGCATCATTTAAATTCAGGAGAAGTATTTGGTTATGTGATTTTTATTATTCTATTCTTTGTAATTGTTTATGGCAATGTGACAGCCCATAAACCAAAGACGACTCGTTAGTTAAACGCTATGAATTGCTAAGTAGATGAACGATGTGTAATTATGAATATAAAATTTGACAGTGACATAACTTAGTCAATGCTAGGAGTGAGAGAATGAAGACTGATATGCAAGCGATGGTTATTCACAAATATGGCAATCACCCCGTACAACAAGATACGATGCCGGTACCGAGTATGAATCCTTATGAAGTTAGAGTGAAAATAAAAGCGGCTAGTATTAATCCAATAGATTATAAAATTCGTGATGGTGGTCTGAAATTATTATTAAAATTTCAGTTTCCTTTAATCTTA
Source organism: Staphylococcus kloosii (assembly GCF_032139365.1). GTDB lineage: Bacteria > Bacillota > Bacilli > Staphylococcales > Staphylococcaceae > Staphylococcus > Staphylococcus kloosii_A. Next base: position 10,412 of record NZ_JAVTDB010000015.1, on the reverse strand, counting down.
GGTAATGACTTTTCAGGAGTTATTACTGAAGTAGGTAGTAAGGTAGAAAACTTTAAAGCCGGAGATGCAGTATACGGAAGACCGAGAAAAGAAAAAATAGGTACATTTGCAGAATTTATCGCGATTGATGCTAGTGAGATTGCACTCAAACCAGAACAGTTATCTTTTGAAGAAGCGGCGAGTATTCCTTTAGTCGGTTTAACTGCTTATCAAGCATTGAATGACGTTATGCATTTGAAAGCTGGCAATAAAGTGTTAATTCAAGCAGGCGCTGGTGGTGTAGGCACGTTTGCAATTCAATTAGCCAAAGCAATGGGACTATATGTTGCAACAACGGCAAGTGAGCGTGGTTATGAACTAGTAAAATCATTAGGTGCTGATGAAATAATTAATTACAAAGCCGAAGATTTTTCACAACGTCTAAGTAATTATGATGGCGTATTTGATACGCTGGGCGGTGAAAATTTAAATAAAGCATTTGAAATATTAAAACCCCATGGCACGATTGCTTCAGTGTCAGGTATTCCGACGGTTAAATTGGCGAAACGTTTAAAACTTAATATATTTAAACAATTATTATTACGCGGTGCCTCTGCTAAATTAGTAAGACGTGCTAAAAAGTACAACGTAAATTACGAGTTTTTATTTATGCAGCCGAGTGGTGAACAATTAAATAATATTAGCGACTTAATAAATAAAGGCAAAATCACCCCAATTATTGATAAAGTGTATCCGTTTGAACAAACACAAGACGCGATAGCATATTCAAGTAGTGGTAAAGCTAAAGGTAAGATTGTTATTTCGATGGATAAATAATGACTAAAGGTTTGTGATTAAAATGAAAAAAATTATGATTGTTAATACAAGTTCAGATTTTTTTGGTGAACATTATAAAAAGACGGGACTTTGGTTAGGCGAATTGGTTCATTTTTATGATTATTTTAATGATAGCAACTATCAAATTGATCTATATAATATTAGTGGAGGTAATACGCCTATCGACCCTGTTAGTCTTAGCCCGGCAATGTTAGATAAAACTACAAAATCATATTATAAAGATTCAAACTTTATGAATTTATTAAAATATGCCCAACCTATAAGTGAAGCAAACCCAAAAGATTATGATTGTATCTATTTCACTGGTGGTCATGGGGTGATGTACGATTTTACGGATAATCACTATATTCAAGCAGCAGTTAAACACATATACAATAATGGCGGTATTGTTGCGGCAGTATGTCATGGCATTGCTGCATTAGTAAATGTTAAATATGATAACGGAAGATTTTTCATCGATAATAGAGAACTAACAGGTTTTTCCAATACTGAAGAACTGTTAGCCAATCGTAACAAATACGTCCCATATAAATTAGAAACACAATTAAAAAGTCGTGGTGCTCAATACAGTAAAGCAACATTACCATTTAGACCTTATGTCAAAGTAAGTGAAAGGCTAGTAACGGGTCAAAATCCACAATCTCCAAAGCAAGTAGCACAAGCAGTCGAGGCGTTATGGCGTTTAGACTGAAGGAAGTCTGAAAACAACTATGAAATATACGCGCACTTATTTGACATTTTCTGTAAAAGTCGTAATAGTTACTATGATAATTTAATAACATAATCTTACTAAACCTCCTCTAAATAGCATCATATTTGAAGGAGGTTTTAACGTGTTGATTGAGATAACTATTACAAAATAATTTGCTTTATCGTGGTGTGAATTATTGCTATAATAGGCGAGTATGTTCAGATATAGATATAGCGTAAGCTACAATTGAAGTGTTAAATATTATATTTAAAGCTTAGGTTGGAGTTGCTTAAACAAATAACAATGTATAATGAACTTTGAGCTTAACAACGAGGAGGATATATTGTTGGATCAAGTTAAATCAATTCTAGGTTCACTTATCGAACCTTTAACGAAACCCGAAACTTATCAAACGCTCGTATCGAACCTAATAATGATTATCGTGTACATCATCATCGCGTTCATCGTAATACGCATAGCCAACAAAGTGATTGAACAATTCTTCAAAGTGCAAAATAAAGGTAGAAAAGCTAACAAGAAACGTTCACAAACATTAATTTCACTTGTGCAAAATATCGTGACCTATGTCGTTTGGTTTATCGTTGTAACGACCATTCTTAGCAGATTAGGTATTAAAGTTGAAGGTATCATCGCCAGCGCAGGCGTCGTTGGTTTGGCAGTTGGTTTTGGTGCTCAAACTGTCGTGAAAGATATCATTACTGGATTCTTTATTATCTTTGAAAATCAATTCGATGTAGGAGACTATGTTAAAATAAATAGTGGTGGTACTACAGTAGCAGAAGGAACTGTAAAATCAATAGGATTAAGATCAACACGCGTTAATACTATAAGTGGCGAGCTGACTGTTTTACCTAATGGTAGCATGGGTGAAATCACTAACTTCTCAGTAACAAATGGTGCAGCAATCGTAGCAATACCTATTGCAGTTACCGAAAATGTTGATAAAGTAGAAGAACAGTTAAAAGAATTATTCACTTCTATGCGTTCAAAATATTATTTATTTATTACTACGCCAGAATTTATAGGGGTTGACTCATTCACAAGAGATGAACTTATATTACGTATTTCTGCCGAGACAATTCCAGGTGAAGGTGCATCGGGTGCACGTATATTACGGAGAGAGATTCAACATTTCTTTAACGTAAAAGGCATTGAGGTACCACAACCAACTATGGTACAAAACGATGCTAATAATCAGTAAATAATTGTAGCTCATGGTGGAGGTGTAAAGAATGACATCACAGTATAACCTTAATGATATTGTTGAGATGAAAAAACAACATGCATGTGGCACAAATCGCTTTAAAATTATTCGTATGGGCGCAGACATCCGTATAAAATGTGAAAATTGTCAGCGTAGTATTATGATTCCAAGACAGACATTCAATAAAAAATTAAAAAAAGTACTTGTATCTAATCAAGTAGAGGAAGATAAGGAGAATAACTAATGGCTTTAACAGCAGGTATCGTAGGTTTACCTAACGTAGGGAAGTCTACACTTTTTAATGCAATTACAAAAGCAGGTGCGCTAGCAGCAAACTATCCATTCGCGACAATCGATCCTAACGTAGGGATTGTTGAAGTACCAGATAGCAGATTAAATGTTTTAACAGATATGGTTCAACCGAAAAAAACAATCCCAACTACATTCGAATTTACAGATATAGCAGGTATCGTAAAAGGTGCTTCGAAAGGGGAAGGTCTAGGTAATAAATTCCTTTCACATATTCGTGAAGTAGACGCTATATGCCAAGTCGTTCGTGCATTTGATGATGACAATGTAACCCACGTGTCAGGTCGCGTTAACCCTATAGAAGACATCGAAGTGATCAATATGGAACTTGTATTAGCAGACTTAGAATCTGTAGAAAAACGTTTGCCTAAGGTAGAAAAAATGGCACGACAAAAAGATAAAGATGCGGTGAATGAAGTACGTATCTTAACAACAATTAAAGAAGCGTTAGAAGAAGGTAAACCAGTGCGCAGTATTGATTTTAATGATGAAGATCAAAAATTTGTAAACCAAGCGCAACTACTAACTTCTAAAGATATGTTATACATCGCTAACGTCGGTGAAGATGAAATCAATGATGTTGAAAATGATAAAGTAAAAGCGATTCGTGAATATGCTGAAAACGAAGATTCAGAAGTTATCGTGATTAGTGCTAAAATCGAAGAAGAGATTGCTGTCTTAGATGAAGACGACAAGGCAATGTTCTTAGAAGATTTAGGCATTGAAGAACCGGGTCTAAACCGTTTAATCCGTACAACATACGATTTATTAGGCTTAGCAACATACTTTACTGCTGGTGTCGAAGAAGTACGTGCTTGGACATTTACAAAAGGTATGACTGCGCCACAATGTGCTGGTATTATTCATACTGACTTTGAACGTGGTTTTATACGTGCTGAGGTAACATCTTATGATGATTACGTAGAATACAATGGTGAGCACGGTGCTAAAGAAGCTGGTAAACAACGTCTAGAAGGTAAAGAGTATATTATGAAAGACGGAGACGTCGTTCACTTTAGATTTAACGTATAATAACAAAAATATTGATAAACACTCCCTTAAAATAAGGGAGTGTTTTTTATATTGTAAATAAATTAATGGGAGCAGTAAAAAATAAACGGTGTTTGATTCAACTCAGTTTTAGATCGTAATATTATTAGCTCTAACAGTTATAAAACGATACGTCGAGACCCTCAGTTTCTATATATAATAATCCCTATCTAAAACGAGGGGAGTTCTTTTTTATGTATAGAAAAATACAAACTAAAATTATTGCGAGCATAATTACTTTAGTTTTAATATTTTCAGCTATTGAATACTTCGCTAATGAAGGACAACAATATATAAACAGTTCAAAGTTTCAACAGATAAATGAATACAATCCTTTTTCTAATGTTGCCGATGCGCGTGGTAAACGTAAACAAGGTGGCGAAATGAAAAATAAGGCGCGAAAGAGTAGTAAATGGAAAGGGAAGTCTAACCCGAGAAGTAATAACGTTAAAAAGCATACACCGAGTAAAAAACATAAAGGTGGTAAAAAGACAAAAGGCTCTAATAAAAAGAAACGATGAGGAAGCACTAATATGAATACAGTAATTTTTAAATACGACAATATAACGCAGCAGTTAGAAACGATGCTGCGTTCATATCATAGATGGTTAAAAGACTATTACATAACGACTAAACCAGTTTTAATAACCTTCACAAATGATACGTTTTATGTGAATGACTGCGTAGAAGATACAATCGTTTTCGAAGACAGTTATAAAATATTATATTCACTTAATGACATTGAAGATTACCGTCAACCGGAAAGTTATTACTCAAAAAGTATTAATGGAGATGACAATGTATTATTAACCGTTTTGTATGATATTTGTCGAGCATTAGCTATTTTTTATATTGCAGATCAACGTCAACAAAACTATAGCGAAATTGTACAATCAGACAGTGATGAACAGACGATAGCATTTTTACAACAAATGATGATGTATCAATATTATTTTTTAAAGTACAAACCAACAGATTGCACGCCGACGATAAGTTATACACGTCAAATAGATAAAAGTTTAAAAAAGACGTTACAGCTTTGTCTACAATATATAAAAGAACAATTTGATTGTCCTATGCCACTCGATATTAAAATTTCTACAACTGAATATGATTTTGCAGGTCAATTTAGTGCGCCACATTCACCTTTTGATAAAGCATTAATTAAAGTAACTGCTAAAGACTTTCAATATTTATTAGCAGAATTGGGACGTTATGATGCCGAACTCAATATATGTCGTATATTGTTACACGAAATTATACATTATCAAATATGGATAGAGAGCATATGGTTTATTGATGTCGAAGCGGAAGAAAAACGAGTAGAGGAGCTTGAAGATAAACATATTAATCTATTTATAGGGCGGTATATGTAAAAAAGGGAGCGGGGTAAAATCTTATTTGTATAAAAAGTTTTTGTAGTCCTGCACCGTCAAAGATGACTAGCGTTGAAAGCAGCTTGGTACAAGCGTATTTTCAATTCAGTCTTCTACTGCCCATATAAAAGTAGAGCCTGGAGACAGTTCGGTATGATGTCCCAGGCTCTTTGCTAGTTATTATGAAATAAACCAGCTTGTATTTTTATCTGGACTTGTGTAGTTGGCATCGACATCTTGATCAAGTTCAGGTGAATGATATTGGTCAGTATATTGCCATAATGCATATTCTCGTGTAGGTTGTGTGTTACTGTAATTAGCTAACCAGAAACCATCATAAGTACTAACAGTATTAGTTAAGTTCTCTTCCATAAAGTTTTGGTAAGAGTAAAGTAAGACTTTTTTATTACCTGCGAGGCTTTTCATTTCATCATACCAAGCATTTGTACTATCGTCGATGCTACCAGAAGTGATTGAATTTTGTTCATAGTCATTAATATAAAAGCTTGCTTTTGGCGCTCTGTTATATAAAGTTTGTGCTTCATATCTTGCATCATCAGGGTTTTCATACATGCTGTAAGAATACACGCCAAACGGTAAATTATATTTATCCAATAACTCAGAATTATGTTCGAGTGAGGCATCAATTTTTTCAGAACCGTATTGTGCACGAATAATTATAAAATCATAGTTGGCTTTCAATTTTTTAACTTGATCTGCAGTCAAGTCACCTTGCCATTCTGAAATATCTAAGACACGTTTGCCTTGTTCTGTTGTTCCTGCTTCAGTCTGTACTTTACTTTGCTTGTTTTTATCTGGATGTTTTGCTAAATATTGCTTATAGCCATAACCCATTGTCCCTTTTTGAGCATTTGGTTGTTCAGCAGCATTTGCCGAATAAGATATGAATGCAGTGCTTGCTAACGCACATGTTGTTACAATTCCTTTTTTCATTAACGAAACCATATATTTCTCCTTTAATCCACTAAGATTTATGTATTTTAAATATTTTAATTTTAATTAGAGCCTATGCTAAAATAATTAAAGCGTTTTAGCAACCTTGCATTTTAAAATATTTAAATGGCGCAACAAAACATTTTAAATAATTTTAATTAATGAAAATATTTAATGATGAGACTGCGTAAATGAAGCTGATTTTAACAATTCAAGAACGGTAAACGCATTGTAAAATGTAAAAGCTTATGCTATAATTCTTGATTGTGAGTAATGAAAATTATTCCTTGCCTATTGATTCTTAATAGGCCGTATAGTCCACAAGGAGGTGCAAAGATAAATGAGAACATATGAAGTTATGTATATCGTTCGTCCGAATATCGAAGAAGATGCTAAAAAAGCAGTTGTAGAACGTTTCAACGGCATTTTAGCTTCAAGAGGTTCAGAAGTACTTGAAGCTAAAGACTGGGGTAAACGTCGCCTTGCTTATGAAATCAATGATTTCACTGAAGGTTACTACAACATCGTTCGTATTCAAACAGAAGATAACGAAGCTACTGACGAATTCCAACGTTTAGCTAAAATTAACGATGATATCATCCGTTACATCGTTATCCGTGAAGACGAAGATAAGACAAGAAAATAATTGGGGGCGCTTAAATGATAAACAGAGTTGTTTTAGTAGGTCGTTTAACTAAGGATCCAGAATACAGAACAACACCCTCAGGCGTGAGCGTTGCGACATTTACCTTAGCGGTGAATCGTACGTTTACCAATGCGCAAGGGGAACGCGAAGCTGATTTCATTAACTGCGTCGTTTTTAGAAAACAAGCAGAAAATGTTAATAACTACTTATCAAAAGGTAGTTTAGCTGGCGTTGACGGTCGCTTACAATCACGTAGCTATGAAAATCAAGAAGGACGTCGTATCTTTGTTACAGAAGTTGTTTGTGATAGCGTTCAATTCCTTGAACCTAAAAACCAAAACAACCAACGCCAAAACCAATCTGGAGGCAATGACTTCCAAGATTACGGACAAAGCTTTGGTGGTCAACAATCTGGACAAAACACGTCACGTAATAACAACAATGCATCAAACAATAATCAATCAGACAACCCATTCGCTAATGCGAACGGCCCTATTGATATTAGTGATGATGACTTACCATTCTAATTATTAGTGTATAGTTAAACACTATTTTGAGAGTGTTAAGATAAACAAGACAATCAATGAACGTATTATAAAAAAATCTAATTTGAAGGAGGCAGTTAACCATGGCAGGTGGACCAAGAAGAGGCGGACGTCGTCGTAAAAAAGTTTGTTACTTCACAGCAAACGGAATTACACACATCGACTATAAAGACACAGAATTATTAAAACGTTTTATTTCTGAACGTGGTAAAATTTTACCTCGTCGTGTAACAGGTACTTCAGCTAAATATCAACGTATGTTGACAATCGCTATCAAACGTTCTCGTCATATGGCATTATTACCATATGTTAAAGAAGAACAATAATAGATATTGTATCTGTACAAACCCCGTAGGCTAAAGTCTGCGGGGTTATTTTTGTGTGGAAATTTATCGGTCGGGGGACAGGAAATACGAGCTTTATACATTCAGTTAGGAAATTAGACTTGTAATTAGTGTTTAACAGAAAAGGTTTATTAGAAAAATATAGTAAATAATTCATAGATAAAAGTAAAAATATAAACGCTTCAACACCATTATTTGTTGCTATAATAAGTAAAAAATATACAAGTTAATAACTGGCATTTAATTATGACTCAAAACTACCTAATAATAGGGTAAGTGTTTGTGGTGTTAGAGATTTTAATAGAGAATTAAGAAGTGATTAGTTGAAATATAAATTATGAGACTATGTAGGTAAGAATGTAGAGTTGATAGATTATTAATAACAGAAAATTTATTGGACTTGTAGTAAATTTCGAAGATGACACGGAAAATAATGAAAATGAGTGTTCAATAGATTTAGAAACTACTAGTTTAGATTTTGTTATTTCAGAATCAGGAATAAAAAAAGCATTAAAGAGATAAAATAGTTTATACACCTATCAGTTGAACGTTATAGGTAGTTACACTATTAAGCTAAAAGTTTCGAAATATTAAAGAAATATATTGAAATACCGTTTTATAGGTGGTATTATTTTTTCATAGAAAAATTAGTTAATCCACCTATGAGAGTAGGAACCCCACCATATGGGGATTTCGAAATCATAGGTTTTTTGTATTTAATAGAGAGAGCGTATAGTGGAAAGAATAGTAATTTTAGTGGATGAAGGATATAATTGCTCGCCAAGTTGAAAAATAGTTTGCGGATTCATAGCCTTTCAAAATTAATTTAAAATGTTGAGTTGACAGTTTTTTAATACTAATGATTAATTATAAAATATCAATATATAAAATAGAAACAATAATAGATATTGTATCTGTACAAACCCCGTAGGCTAAGGTCTGCGGGGTTATTTTTGTGTGTGATTCTCATAAAAAGCGTACGGTACGCTAATTATTATTTATCCTGCTATATTTCTATTCAATAGTGTGGTCTGATTCTTCATTTTCTTTGGCAGTTTAATAATAAGAACTAATTGTTGTTTCTTCTATCATTCCCTAGATTTATTAATTAGTTAAATTGTTTCTTTATGATCTATATTTTATACATAATACTATAAATATAATATTAATAAAAATTCAGTATAATTATTTTTGGTAATTCACAAAAATAAATTGCTTTCCGCTCTATAATTAAAAATAACAATTTAATTGTAATAATATTATTTTTTGATATAATTAAGTTTGATGGGGGGGTGACATCATGAAAAAACAACTAAGAGAACAAAAATGTAACAAAAGAGAAGTAATGAAAAGCATTGAAATTAAAGAATTAGTTGATAATTCACAAAAATTGGCAAAAGTAAATGACCTATGGTACTTTGTGAAATCTAAACAGCATCGTTGGATTATTGGTAGTGGGCATTAATTTTATTTAAGCGGAGGGGGTAAACCTCCGTTTAATTTGATTTTTGGGGGGATAATATGTATCAAAGAAGTGTATCTATAAATTTAGACTCAAAATGTAATGCTATCTGTGATCATTGTTGTTTTTCATGCTCTCCTAAATCTAGTTTGAAAATGGAGGAGTCATACATAAAAAAACAGATTTTAGAATTTTCAAAGAATCCAAAAATAGAAGTGATATCATTTACAGGTGGAGAAATATTTTTGAATTATTCATTGTTAAAAGAGTTGATGATAATAACTCATACTTATGGTAAAAAAATTACATTAATTACCAATGGTTTCTGGGGTAGTAGTAGAAAATTGATAAGTGAATATTTTGCAGATTTTGATAAGTATAATGTTGTAGCATTAACTATAAGCTATGATGAATATCATTCTCCTTTTGTTAAATTAAAGAGTGTAAAAAATATTTTGAATCATAGATTATTATATCCCAATATAGATGTATCGTTAAATATGGCTGTTACGAAAGATAAAATGTCTCATAACATCTTAGAAGAATTAGGAGACGCTGTACTTGGGATAAAAATCACAAAATTTCCTTTAATTACTGTTGGTGCTGCAAAAGAAAAAATTAATAAAGAAATTATGCATAATTTTTATAACCTTTTTGAAAACAGAGACCTATTGAATTGTCCAGGTTTTGAAATCGTTTATCACCACGATGGTGAAATATACCCCTGTTGTTCTCCTGCTATTTTTGAAACCAAAATTACTTTAAGAGAAGACGAGGACCAAACATTTGAAAGGACTATTGAGAAATTAAATACGAATCTCCTTTTATATATTATTAGAAAAGAAGGATTTAAATGGTTCATTGAAATATTAGAATCTCAGAAATTAATTGATAAATTTGGAATACCTTATGAGTATCCTTCTGTATGTAGTGTTTGCGGTTCTTTATTTAATACTATTGAAAAAATAGAATT
>NZ_JAVTDB010000014.1:0-5459 GCF_032139365.1 Staphylococcus kloosii | reverse complement strand
CTAGCAACTTTAAAATTGAGAAAAAACCTATTGTGGTATACTTTGTTATATAAAGTGTAATTTATAAAATGTGTGTAATCATTATGTTTAGGCAAAAAATTTAAAGGCTTGTCTCCTGAAAATTTCAGAAAACAAGCCTTTCTTTATTAAGCGAAATTACAACTTTTGGCATTCGATCAAATATAGTAAGCGACAGAGTAGTCGTGATTTGAATTGTATTATGCTGCTTTATCTTTATGGTGTGACTTTTCTTTTTTCTGTTGTTTAACGCGTTGTGGCTCACTTGTGTCATATTGTTTCAAGTGTGCTTTTTTGAAGTATTTTGCTACAACTTCATCTAAAGAAATACCTTCTTCTTTTTTACCACCAAACATTGTATAACCATCGCCTTTATTTGCAGTGAAATCATTCGTTGCGACGTAATATTTTTTGTCTGGGTCTAGTTTTTTGAAATGTCCAGTTTGCTTATCTAATACTTTTATTGATGTGACGCGATGTTGTTTGGCCTTATTTAAATTATAAGTAACACGTATAGATTTGGAAGCTTGTAAGAAACCGCCATTTGGTGTTAATACCTTTTTATGATTTTCTGTTTTAGTAGGTGAACTTAAACTGTGTTCAAATGCTTTTTTAACGTCGCCCCCTTTAACGCTTATTTGAGTAATTGTGTTACCAAAAGGTAAGACAGTGATGATGTTATTTTGAGTTACTTTGCCCTTATCAATCGATGCTCTAATACCGCCACCATTTGTTACAGCAAAATCTGGTTTATGTTTAAATTCTTTATTACCATAACTTTCCATAGCGTCTGTAATTAAATTACCTAAATTGGTTTCTTTAGTTCTAGCGATGTTTTTAGCGCCTTCAAATTTAACATTATTATGTTCTCTGACGACTTTTGAAGTTTGTTTTAAGAATTTTTTGTTTGCGCTATTTACTTGATGCGCGATTGTTTTATTACCTTTAAGATGACTTATCTCTTTAACATTAATCATTTTTGCTGCTAAATGACTAACTTTATTATGGGAATAATTAAATGTGATATCGCCTACGTTTTCTAATGCGGTACCCGTTTGGGCTACGATACCTTTGCCGAATGTTTCACCTTTGTCTAAAACTGTGTGAGAATGGCCATCTACGACAATAACAGGTTGTTTAATTGATTTTTTAGCGTTCAATTCTTGTGCTAAATTGTCACCACGCCATGATTTTTTAGTCACCGGATCTACACCTAAATGGGAAAGTACAACAATGACATCTGCTTTATTATGTAGCTTTTTCGCTTCTTTTTCAGCACTACTTACAGGATCGGCAAATTTAACACCTTTAATACTGTCGGGTCTCGTTTTAACTTTGGTCTCAGGCGTAGTAACCGCTACGATACCGTAACGTACACCATTTCTTTTAATAACCGTAGAAGGTTTAAAAGGGCGTTTGCCATTTTTGTAAACATTTGATGAAATAATAGGGAAGTTTAATTGCTTTTGCAAATGTAATAATTGTTTGTAACCAAAATCAAATTCATGATTACCTAAAGTCATCGCATCGTAACCGACACTATTCATAGCTTTTGCCATTTCTTCGCCTTTAGAATTATTGGAAACAGGTAAACCTTGGAAGGCGTCACCAGCATCTAACATTAGGTCTGGATGTTGGTGTTCTTTAATCGTTTTCAGTTTCGCCATGCCGATGACAGAACCTTTTTCTTCAACCATTCTGCCGTGAATATCGTTAGTATGTAAGATTGTATGCTTTGTCGTCTTCTTTTTATGATGATTTGATTGTTTCTTTTCAGCTGCAAATGCACCAGCCGAAATGAGCGTACAACAGAGTAATAAGCCTAGAATGACTCCGATTACTTTCTGCATAACTAAAACCTCCAATACATAATTTAAATAAAACTTTATAGTTACTTACATATCACTAAATAACTCGTAACTAACATAAACACGTAAACTTTTTGAACTAAATTATTGATAAAAAAACGTTACTACCAAAAGTCATCATTTTGGATAGTAACGTTTGTAATAAGACCGCGCTGTCTATGACAATATTAATCTGTAATCGCACCTTTTGAGGCTGAAGATACAAGTTGTGCATATTTGTATAAAGTACCGCGTGATACTTTTAGCTCTGGCTGTGTCCAGTTCGCTTTACGACGTTCTAGTTCTTCGTCTGAAACATCGAAAGTGATTTCACGATTTTCTGCGTCTATCGTAATTGAGTCATTTTCTTCTAATAATGCCATTGGACCACCAACTTGTGCTTCTGGTGCAGCATGGCCAATAACTAATCCGTGTGAACCGCCAGAGAAACGACCATCTGTTAATAGACCTACAGACTCGCCTAACCCTTTACCGACAAGTATTGATGAAGCAGATAACATTTCAGGCATACCTGGTCCGCCTTTAGGGCCTGCATATCTAATAACGACAATATCACCAGGTTTGATTTTGTTATTTAAAATAGCTTTAGTAGCTGCTTCTTCTGTATCAAATACTTTTGCTGGTCCTTTAATATATGTTTCGCTGAGACCTGAAATTTTGGCAACGGCACCTTCTGGCGCTAAATTACCTTTTAAAATAACAAGTGGGCCAGTAGGGTGTTTAGGTTCGTCAAAGTTTATTATTTCTTTATTGTCTGTAAGATCTTCTTCTTCGGCTAAGTTCTCAGCAACCGTTTTACCTGTAACTGTTAAGCAATCTCCATGAATTAATCCTTTATCAAGTAATAATTTCATTACGCCAGGTACGCCGCCTACATCATTAAGATGAGACATGACATATTTCCCGCTCGGACGTAAGTCTGCAATATGAGGTACACGTTGGCGAATTTTTTCAAAATCATCTAAAGTTAAATCTACTTCGATCGTGTGGGCAATTGCTAATAAATGTAAAATAGCATTAGTTGAACCACCAAGTGCCATCGCAACAGTTATTGCATTTTCAAATGCCTCTTTCGTCATGATATCTTTAGGATAAATGCCTTGTTCTAGTAAGTTATAAACGGCTTTGCCTGCAGCACGGCTGTCTTTAGCTTTGTCTGCAGATACTGCTGGGTGCGAAGCACTTCCAGGTAAACTCATACCCATTGCTTCGATTGCTGAAGACATCGTATTAGCTGTAAACATGCCACCACATGAACCTGCACCTGGACATGCATTACATTCTACTTTGTGCAATTGTTTGTCATCAATTTCACCATTGTTATATTGACCAACGCCTTCGAATGCAGATACTGCGTCTAAATCTTTACCATCTAATTTCCCTGGTAATACTGTGCCGCCATACACGAATACGGCAGGTAAGTTGAGGCGTGCTATCCCGATCATACAACCTGGCATGTTTTTGTCACAACCGCCAATTGCTACAACGGCATCTAAATTTTCGGCACTTACAACTGATTCGATAGAGTCTGCGATTAATTCTCGGCTTGGTAATGAAAAGCGCATGCCATCCGTACCCATTGAAATACCGTCAGAAACAGTAATGGTATTAAAGATTAATGGATTGGCACCTGTTTCGCTAATACCTCTTTTTGTAGCGCGTGCCAGGCCATCGATATGTACGTTACAAGGCGTAACTTCACTCCAAGTACTTGCAACCCCAATCATCGGTTTTTGGAAATCTTCGTCTTCAAAACCTAGTGAACGTAAATAAGAACGGTTTGGTGTACGATTAACGCCTTCGCTAATCACCTTACTCTTAATACGTAAATCTTGCCCTTCATTAGTGTTATTTTTCTCCCAACTCATCATAATACCTCCTAGTAAAATAAACTGCTTTTGCCTATCTAAGGTGTTCGAATTTTATATATAATATTGAGCCATAATAACATACATAAGTTTGTTAAGGTAATAGGCGATTTATATATAAAATGTTAAAAAGTTATTTGTACTATATAGCCTTTCTCGAATGTTATAAACTTTTTAATGAGTCATAACTGTATTTAAAGCGAACGTTACAATAAAAAAAGACCACACTTTTAAATCATGTGTGGTCGTAACGTGAGTTAATATTTATGTTGTTCATGATATGCTTTTGCTTTTTCTCTCGAATATTTGAGATACATGAGTGACAAAATAATTAACCATACTGGTGTGAAGTAAACCGCAGTACGTGTATCTGGGTTAACTAATAAGACACCGAATATAAAGATAAAGAAGATGATAATAATAATGGATGTTACGCGTCCGCCTGGTAACTTAAACTTACTATTTTTATGTTCATTTGGGCGTTTTTTTGTATATCTATAATAAGAAAATGTAATCAATGTCCAAATGAAAATATTTAATACTGTTGAAACGGTAGAAATATAAACAAATACCGTTGTAGCATTAGGAACAACATAATTGAGTATTACCGATATTGATAACATCCCACATGTGATTAATATAGCGATAATTGGAATACCTCTACGATTCGTTGCTTGGAATTGAGGTGGTGCTTGTTTTCTGTCGGCTAAACCAAATAATGTACGGCTATTTGCAAAAATACCACTGTTACAAGCCGATGCAGCTGCAGTTAAAACGACGAAATTAATAATTCCTGCCGCAAATGGGATACTTGCTAAACCAAATACTTTAACGAATGGGCTATCATCTGGACTTAAATGATTCCACGGTATAACTGAAATAATGACTGCAATCGCACCAACATAAAATAATAATATTCTAATGGGTACGTTGTTAATTGCTTGTGGAATCGTTTTATGTGGGTTTTTTGTTTCAGCTGCTGTAATACCAATCATTTCAATACCTAAAAATGAAAAAATAGCCATTTGGAAAGACATTAAGAAACCAGATATGCCATGAGGGAACATGCCACCATGACTATAAATATTAGTAAAACTTGATGTGCCATAGGGTGTTTTATACGCCATAATAACAAGGATAATACCGATAACGATTAACGCTAATATTGTAAATACTTTAATAATTGCGAACCAAAATTCTAATTCGCCAAATAATTTGGCACTCATTAAATTAAAAGACATTAGTAATAACACACATGCTAATGCAGTTAACCAGTTTGGAATTTCTGGAAACCAAAACGACACATATTTAGCAACGGCCGTAACTTCTGCCATGCCAGAAACAATCCAAGTTAACCAATAAGACCAACCTGTAATAAATCCTGCTAATGGTCCAACAAATTCATTAGTAATATCAGCAAATGAATTAAATTTAGTGTCGGATAATAGCATTTCTCCCATCGCACGCATGAATAAAAATAATGCTAAACCAACAACCATGTACGTGAATAATATGGATGGACCGGTGAGATGAATTGATTCACCTGCACCTAAAAACAATCCGGTACCAATTGCGCCCCCAATCGCAATTAATTGAATATGTCTATTACTGAGTGCTCTTTGTAATTTATCTTCCATATCTTTACCCCTTAAATTATAAAATGTATGCGCTTTTATAATACTTTGTTTTTTCATATATTGCCATT
>NZ_JAVTDB010000013.1:0-1368 GCF_032139365.1 Staphylococcus kloosii | reverse complement strand
GATTAGTATTCGTCAGCTCCACATGTCGCCATGCTTCCACCTCGAACCTATTAACCTCATCATCTTTGAGGGATCTTATAACCGAAGTTGGGAAATCTCATCTTGAGGGGGGCTTCATGCTTAGATGCTTTCAGCACTTATCCCGTCCATACATAGCTACCCAGCGATGCCGTTGGCACGACAACTGGTACACCAGAGGTATGTCCATCCCGGTCCTCTCGTACTAAGGACAGCTCCTCTCAAATTTCCTACGCCCACGACGGATAGGGACCGAACTGTCTCACGACGTTCTGAACCCAGCTCGCGTACCGCTTTAATGGGCGAACAGCCCAACCCTTGGGACCGACTACAGCCCCAGGATGCGATGAGCCGACATCGAGGTGCCAAACCTCCCCGTCGATGTGAACTCTTGGGGGAGATAAGCCTGTTATCCCCGGGGTAGCTTTTATCCGTTGAGCGATGGCCCTTCCATGCGGAACCACCGGATCACTAAGTCCGTCTTTCGACCCTGCTCGACTTGTAAGTCTCGCAGTCAAGCTCCCTTATGCCTTTACACTCTGTGAATGATTTCCAACCATTCTGAGGGAACCTTTGAGCGCCTCCGTTACTCTTTAGGAGGCGACCGCCCCAGTCAAACTGCCCATCTGACACTGTCTCCCACCATGATCAATGGTGCGGGTTAGAAATCCAACACAGCGAGGGTAGTATCCCACCAACGCCTCCACGTAAACTAGCGTTCACGTTTCTAAGGCTCCTACCTATCCTGTACAAACTGTGCCGAATTTCAATATCAGACTGCAGTAAAGCTCCACGGGGTCTTTCCGTCCTGTCGCGGGTAACCTGCATCTTCACAGGTACTATGATTTCACCGAGTCTCTCGTTGAGACAGTGCCCAAATCGTTACGCCTTTCGTGCGGGTCGGAACTTACCCGACAAGGAATTTCGCTACCTTAGGACCGTTATAGTTACGGCCGCCGTTTACTGGGGCTTCGATTCGTAGCTTCGCAGAAGCTAACCACTCCTCTTAACCTTCCAGCACCGGGCAGGCGTCAGCCCCTATACATCACCTTACGGTTTAGCAGAGACCTGTGTTTTTGATAAACAGTCGCTTGGGCCTATTCACTGCGGCTCTCCCGGGCGTTAACCCTAGAGAGCACCCCTTCTCCCGAAGTTACGGGGTCATTTTGCCGAGTTCCTTAACGAGAGTTCGCTCGCTCACCTTAGAATTCTCATCTTGACTACCTGTGTCGGTTTGCGGTACGGGCACCTAATATTCTAGCTAGAGGCTTTTCTTGGCAGTGTGAAATCAACGACTCGAGGAAACAATTTCCTCTCCCCATCACAGCTTGACCTTATGAGTGCCGGATT
>NZ_JAVTDB010000012.1:0-28155 GCF_032139365.1 Staphylococcus kloosii | reverse complement strand
ATGAACATTAAAGTATTCCAACTAAAAATTGAACCTGCCGATGTATCTTATAACGAAGAAAACATAGCAGCATGGTTTAATAGACATGTGCAACCAGAAACAGATGTCGTCGTTTTGCCTGAAATGTGGAATAATGGTTATGCATTAACACAACTCGACATTTTAGCTGACGCTGATTTAAGTCGTAGTTATAAGTTCATTAAAGATTTAGCATTACAATTCAATGTTGATATTGTAGCTGGATCGGTTTCAAACTCAAGAAATAATCGCATATATAATACTGCATTTACCGTACTTAAAGACGGTAGTTTAGTTAATGTATATGATAAGGTACACCTTGTACCAATGCTAAATGAACCTACTTATTTAGCACCTGGTGAAGCGGTACCAGAACCATATCAATTAAGTGATGGTACACAAAGTACACAAATTATTTGCTATGACTTAAGATTTCCTGAACTATTGCGTTATCCAGCTGCTGAAGGCTGTGAAGTAGCCTTTTATGTTGCACAATGGCCACAAGCCAGATTAAAACATTGGCAGTCATTGTTACAAGCTAGAGCAATAGAAAATGATATGTATGTTGTAGGATGTAATGCTTGTGGTGACGATGGCACTACACAGTACGCTGGTCACTCAATGGTAGTTAATCCTAATGGGGATATTTTAGAAGAAGTTGGAGCAACCGAAAAATGCATTACCCTATCTTTAGATTTAGATAAAGTAAAGCAACAACGCAAAGCAATTCCAGTTTTTAAAAATAGAAGAAAAGAGATATATAAATAAATAAAAACCGTGAGCTTGGGAGGGACTCACGGTTTTTAAACTTATTATTAAGGGAATGTTTTACAGTTATTTCTCTATCTATTTTTTGGGGATGTTATTAATTATGAAAAAATTTAGTGAATCTACCGTTAGTTAGAACGGCAAATTGAATGATGTTTACGATAGCTTACATGTTACTACTTAAATTACCTCTGTTATAGGTAATTATTTAAATGACACTAGAATAAATTGTTTAATCAAAATAATTATGAATACAGTTATTATAGGGAAAGCTTAAAATCTAAGCGAATATCAAACTGAGTCCAAAATTAATTCACTAAACCACCAATCGAGTCTATGATGTTTTTTGTCACAACAACAACTCCTTTAAACATATTACAAAGAATAAAAAATACTATCTAAATCGTTGATAAATCTTATACTATATGAAGTATAAAGATTATCAAAAATAGATCATTTATAAAACTTCTGCTCTTAAGCTTTATAAATCTGAATAAATCACTAGTAAATTTATTCAAGCATTTAGTATCTCTTTGTGATACAAGTACATTAAAACACGTAAATACACCTTTGAGTTTTAAAATGCCTAACTCGTTATTTTTTATTCCTAACTGTTTATCTGTTAAGTTAAAATTATTACAAAAAATATACATAAACAGTTAGGCATCATTTTGATACAGCTAGGCATTATGTCGCATAATACCTAATTATCGAGGTATAATCAAATTAAGGAGAGAAACCAAATGCTAAAGTCGATAGAAACCCGAATAGACACCTTTGCTAAGTACTTGCAAGAACGAAATAACTTAGATCACATCGCTTATTTAAAGATTCGCTTAGGCATGCAAGTCTTTATCAGCAACATATTTAAAACGATTGTAGCATACAGTGTTTCAATCCTATGCAATCTATTTTTTTACACTCTCACAGCACATATAACGTATTTTTTAATTAGACATTTTGCACATGGAGCTCATGCCAAAACACCTTTATTGTGCCATATTCAAAATTTATTTTTATTTGTTTTTTTACCTTGGCTACTAGTGTATACTCAAATAAACAATATATTTATGTATATATTGGGCATTTTAGGTTTTATTATTTTGTGCGTATATGCTCCAGCTGCAACAAAAAAGCAGCCTATTCCAGCAAGATTAAAACCTAGAAAAAAACGGAATACCATAATAGTGACAATAGTACTTATATTATTATCATTATTTATTCATGAACCATACCAACAATTAATTTTATTGGGTATTATTATTATAGCTGTATTACAATTACCATTATTTTTCCCTAAGGAGGATGTTTAATATGGATTTTTTAAATAGTATCTTTAGTTTTGTAGCTAAATTTTTTGAAGTTTTAGGTGCCGCATCTGGAGTTAATCCTTGTGGCGGTTGGCTTGATGAACCTGAAGTGCCAGAAGAATTAACTAAGTTGTACGAATAATTCATTATGTAGAGAGTGTGAAAAAATTGTCATTGTTTAATTCTATATATATTTCGCTTTATCAACTCATAGTTCTATTTGTAGTAATTAAAATTATAAGCAATGTAAAATATAAAATGAGGGATTATATTTCTATCTTAGGAATCATAATCCCTTCAACTTTTCTATATTTTATTTTTGGTGCAAAAACTATATTAATACTAGTAATCGGTACGATTATTTTAATGTACTTAAGAAATAAAATTCTAGGGATTGTACTTGCTATACTAACGTTTTTATTATTATATATTTCCAATTTCTTCTCAATGTGGTCAGTCACTTTTTTTGATTCTAATTTTCATATGACATTTATAAACACTATAGTTTATTCATTATTATTTCTCATATTTAGTTTGATTTTAGCCTTTATAACAAGATTTTTTGTAATCAAATTATCAGAATCAATACTATCATTAAATAAAGTCTACCTTACTTTGATTGGCATCATTCTGTTAGCTACTTTTTTGACGCTTTATATGTACATGCCAAAGGAAGTAATTTCATATGGTGATTTTAAATATCTAGCGGTTATTTATGTCATTTTTATAATTATTATCGCGATTTTGATTATTACCGTTTCTTTCAGCATTGTGCGTGAAGTTCAATACAAAAGAAATATGAAAGAAATTGAAAATTATTATAAATATACTTTGCAAATTGAACAAATTAATAATGAAATGCGGAAGTTCAGACATGATTATGTCAATATTTTATCGACGATGTCAGATTACATACGTGAAAATGACATGGATGGTTTACGTCACTATTTCACTTCTGAAATATTACCTATGCAAGACAGTATGCAAATGAATGCCGTTAAAATTAATGGCATTGAAAACTTAAAAATTAGAGAAATCAAGGGCTTAGTAACAACGAAAATTTTGCAAGCTCAAGAAATGAATATTCGTATTAGTGTTGAAGTAAATGAACAAATCACTAAAATAGACATGCCTACTATCGATCTAAGTCGTATTATTGGTATTATTATCGACAATGCAATTGAAGCATCGGAAAATATTGATGAGGATCCATTAATTCGTGTAGCATTTTTAAAAAATAGTGATGTTTCGGTTACCTTTATCGTAATGAATAAATGTGAAGATGATATTCCTCGTGTACACACACTATTCCAAGAAAACTTTACAACTAAAAAAGGTAACAGTGGATTAGGATTATCGACTTTAAAAGAAATTACTGAATCAAAATCAAACGTCTTATTAGATACGACAATTGAAAACAATTACTTTGTTCAAAAAGTAGAAATATTAAATACTTAATCATAAGGATGTGTAATAATGAAAATTTTCATATGTGAGGATGACACAAGACAACGTGATAATATGACTTCAATTATAAATAACTACATTATGATTGAAGAAAAACCTATGGAAATTGTTAAGGCAACAGGAAATCCTTATGAAATATTAGAAGAAGCACACAAGCAGGATGATATTGGTTGTTACTTTTTAGACATTCAACTAGAAGCGGATATTAATGGTATAAAATTAGCAAGTGAAATCCGCAAGCACGACCCTGTTGGCAACATTATATTTGTCACAAGTCACAGTGAATTAACTTACTTAACCTTTGTCTATAAAATTGCTGCTATGGATTTTATATTTAAAGATGATCCAGATGAATTAAAAACACGTATTATTGACTGTATTGAGACGGCAGAAACTCGTTTAAAACTGCTATCTAAAGATAGTAATGTCGACACGATTGAACTAAAACAAGGTAGTAACTCCGTTTATGTACGCTATGATGACGTTATGTTTTTTGAATCATCTGCTAAATCACATCGATTAATTGCTCATTTAGACAATAGACAAATTGAGTTTTATGGTAATTTAAAAGAGCTCAGTCAACTCGACGACCGCTTCTTTAGGTGCCATAATAGTTACGTCATAAACAAAAATAATGTATCTGCCGTAAACACTAAAGATCGCATTATATATTTTGAAAACCAAGAATTTTGTTTTGCTTCCGTGCGTAACATTAAAAAGATTAAAAACACTTAGTCACACATTAAAAAGATTAAAAACACTTAGTCACACATTAAAAAGACTTGTTTTCGAATAAATGAAAACAAGTCTTTTTATAGTTATTGTAGTGCTTCACTATTATTAATTTCTTCCAAAGTAGGAATACTACCAATTGCACCATAATTAGTCGTTACTTTTGCCGCGACAAAATTACTAAATGCTAATATATCCTTACCTTGTTGTTTTAATTCTTGCGTTAAGTGAGTAGTTTTAAAGTTCAATATTTTACTTAACATTGCTCCTATAAACGCATCACCTGCACCCGTTGTATCGATAGCTGTTACTTTAAAACCTCCATGACTAATTTGAGTGCCATCTTTAAAATGTAATGCTGAACCTGCAGCGCCTTTAGTATAAATAACAATTTCAACATTATTTTGAAATAACCATTTTATTGCTTGCTCTTCATCTTCAATATCTGTAATAAATGACAGCTCTTCATCTGATATTTTAACGATATTAGCATGTGGGATAAACGATCTAATCGCCTGCTTACATGCTTCTTCACTATCCCATAAAGGCAATCTTACATTAGGATCAAAACAAATTGTGCCTTGTTGTTGTTTAAACTTTTCAATAAGTGCCTTATGCGCCTCTTTCATTTCACTGTCTACTAAATCCACAGAACAAAAATGTAATATATCAGCTTGTGTTATAGGTAAGTCATTTATATTTTCGCGATTGTATAACATATCAGCAGAAGGTTTACGGTAAAATGAAAACTCTCTCTCTCCAGATTTTGTTAAACTTACAAATGCCAATGCAGTGTTTGCTTCATTAGTTCGTTTAATAAATGATGTTCCAACACCTATATCTTCTAGCGTTTCGACAATGATATCCCCAAAAGCATCTTGACCAAGTTGTGTAATCATTTCTGATTGACCACCAAGCTTTTGCACTGTGCTAGCGACATTACACGGTGCGCCTCCCACTTGTCTAGAAAATGTTTCAACATCCTTTAACTTAGCATCTGTCGTATTAGGAATAAAATCTATTAATGCCTCACCTATTGCATATAATTTACCCATAATTAACCTTCTTTCAATTCATATTTTGTGAATTTTAAATAAGCTTGTCCTGACTCAGTCGAAGTTTTTATGCCTGTCGCATT
Organism: Staphylococcus kloosii; assembly: GCF_032139365.1. Taxonomy (GTDB): domain Bacteria; phylum Bacillota; class Bacilli; order Staphylococcales; family Staphylococcaceae; genus Staphylococcus; species Staphylococcus kloosii_A. The sequence continues at coordinate 22,722 of NZ_JAVTDB010000012.1, read as the reverse complement.
TTCATTTGGGAAAATTCTCGCAGTCATTACACGTTCACCATCATTACAAAATATCTCTATGCTTGAAGTATCAATAAAAATTTGTAATTGAGAGAGCTGTGAATCTAGTATCGTACTTCTTGTAGTACCTTCTACTGGATTTGGTAACGGACCGCTTTCACTTCTATCTAACGTTAATTTTTGTTCTCTCTTATTATATTTAATTAAAGTAGTATGTTGACGAGAACTACGTAACTCAAAATATAATTCCGTTGTTTCATTTTCTAAAACATCTATAATTAATTCGTATTGCTTCCCTTCATATGGATGAAGTTGACGTGTATATTTATTAGCATAGCCTAATGCTGTTTCCTCATTAAAGCGTAATTGCTGTAGTGCTTTAATTGGCCGTTGTTTTAATTTACCTTCTTCTATCGACAATACTCTTGGTATCGTTAAGCAATGCGCCCAATTTTCTTCATCTGTTGGATAATGCACATCTGGTAATCCCATCCAACCAATCAATACGCGTTGGCCTTGTGCATCAATAAAACTTTGTGGTGCATAAAAATCAAAACCATTATCTAATTCATTAAAATCTGCATGATTCATTGATAAATTATCAACATCTAGTTGACCAATTATGTATCCAGCTTGATAAATATTATTAAATTTATCACCATCTGACTCTATACCTTGCGGACAAAACATAAGTATGTCAAAACCATCTAAATTGAAGTAGTCTGGACATTCCCACATATAACCGAATTCAGTCAATTTGGTTTCAATTTCTCCCATAAATTGCCAGTGCACAATATCTTTTGAACGATAAAGTACTACTCGCCCATTTTGTTGTATATTTTGAGCACCTATAATCGCGTAATATGTATCTCCTTTTTTAAACACCTTAGGGTCCCTAAAATGTTCTGTGTATCCTTCTGGTGGTTGACTAATTACGGGTTTAGGAAACTTACTTATCGTTTTATCTTGATTAACTTTTGCAATTAATTGACTAGAATGTCTTTGCCATTCTTCATCACGTGCATTACCCGTATACATATAATATAAGTGGTTGTCATATTCAAAAGCACTACCACTATACACGCCGTGACAATCATTTTTAGTATCAGGCTTCAATATTGGACCATGTGGTTCAAAATGTACTAAATCTTTACTCGTATAATTGTACCAATATTTTAAACCGTGAATGGCACCTAAAGGAAACCACTGATGTGATATATGATATTCACTGTTAAAATAAATCAAACCGTTAGGATCATTTAATAATCCTGATTCTGGTTGAATATGAAAAATTTGTTTATAGTTAGATTGTTGTACTTGAGCTCTTAATGCTTCTAACTTATCTTGAGGTACTTCCTCAAAATGTTGATAGCGCTCGTCTCTTGTCCACTCACGCATGATAAGTATGCCTCCTCAAAACTGTATTATCTTTTATTTTAGCATTTATAAATGAACTGACCGATATTAAAAACATGGCCGCTCTAGTGATGGGTCTATAATAAATGTATCAATCCATATGTCTATATAATTCACTTCTAAATTTCATGTTTTACTTTAGCTTAAGTTAACGACAATATATATAATATCATTCGATATATTGATATTGTTGTAAAAAACAATATTTTATACATTTATACGTCTCAGCTATTACTCTTAAATATGTAAACTTTTAATTTATAGTGTACCATCTTGCTAGGGTTAAAGACATACTTAGATACAAAAAACCCGGCTATTATAAAATAACCGAGTACATTTTACTTATGCTTTTTGAATTGTGATAGTCCAAGATGCATCATCTAACTGTTCGTAGTTCGTCACTGGATAGCCTTGTTCAGCTGCCCAATTAGGAATAGCTTCAGTTGCTTGTGTACAGTCGAAATCGATCTTTAATTCGTCTCCATTATTTAAAGTTACCATTTTTTTTTGAGCTTCTATTAATGGGAATGGACATACCATTCCTACAGTTCCTAATTCATGTACCATAATTTATTATCCTCCCTATTATGTTGTTTGTGTTTGACCACTTAAATGAGCACTATTTGTTGAAGTGTTTTGTGCTTTTTGAGCTTTTTTCATAGGTCTAATAAAGATAAAGTAGCTCATAAACCATGCACCTAAAATCATTGAAGCTAAGGCAATCCATCCTTGCCACGACATTGTGGCAGTCGATACTAAACCGTTACCGATTGAGCAACCTCCTGCTACTGATGCACCAAAGCCCATGCATATACCACCAAACACACTATTTCTAATTGTCTTTTTGTCTGGCAATCTCCACTTGAATTCTCTTGATCCTTTAGCTGCAATATAAGAACCTAAGAAGATACCTAAGACTAAAAATACGCCCCAGTCTAATAATTTTACGTCTCCACTAATTAAAAATTGTACTATGTTAGCTGAAGGTGTCGTAATACCTAAACCATCCAATCGACCTGTTGCTTCACTTGCTGGCCATGCTAATAAAGCAATTAAACCTACTACGATAGCTGCAACGAAAGGATGATACTTTTTCTCGAATAAATAATAACGTAAGCCAGTAAATTTACGTTTCAAAGTTGGAACGGCAACTTTTGGTTTACGTAATGTTTTAGTTACAAAAAATGCTGTGACAATTACCAATAATAAAACCCAAACCCACATAGGGATACCTGTCGTTTGTGCCATACTCGCATTAACATTTGTCGGTTTATTAACTTTATCCATAACAGGTAATAGCAAGCCGAATTTTGTAACTGCAGCAGTGAAACCGTATAACACTAATGCAATCCAACTACCTATTAAACCTTCACCGGCACGATACCATGTACCAGTTGCACATCCTCCTGCTAAAATCATTCCTATACCAAAAATAAATGATCCGACAACTGTCCCAATGATAGGATATGATTCTGTAGGTATTGTAACGACGCCTGTAGATGTTAAGACAAGTAATCCAATACTTTGTATAGAAATAGCTATTAATAAAGCATAAAACATTTTATTACTTTTCTGTATATACATATCTCGGAAACCACCTGCTAAACAAAAGCGGGTACGTTGCATAACAAAACCTAATAAGGCGCCTACGATGAGCCCACTAATTACTAACCATACCAAATAAATCCCTCTTTTCCGATTAAATCAATAAGGATAATAATATTAGATTTGTTCTACCTTTTCAATAGCATTTAGTTATTTGTAATAATATTGTAATCGATTTTTATGCGTAGCAATTGGATAATTGAAATCTTTTAATCAGTTGTTTAATAAGTGAAAGGTTTAAAATTAAAAAAGTTACCTTATGAGATAATGTCTGGCAGATACTATCTCATAAGGTAACTTAAATGTTTATTTACTCCCATAGTTGCGCATAAAGAATAATAAAGACTGTAATTCTATACCTAGGTCAATATGATGAACTTGTACGTCTCCAGGAGTGTGAACTCTTGTTGGCGTGAAATTTAATATACCTTTCACGCCTGTCTGTACTAGTTGATCCGTTACTTGTTGCGCTGCATTTTCATTTGTAGTAAGAATAACAACATCGATTTCTTCTTCTTTTAATATAGTTGCTATATCGTTATAATGTTTAACCGTAACATTGCCAACTTTAGTACCTATAACATCTTCACGTATATCGAAGGCTTCCGTTATTGTCATTTCATCATGAATAGAAAAATTAAAATTTAATAATGCTTTTCCCAAATTCCCAACACCAACGATGGCAATTTTTATTTCATTATTTTCGTTTATTTCATGCTTAAAAAAGTTCAGCAAACTATCTATGTTGTAACCGTATCCTTTTTTACCTAATTCTCCAAAATATGAAAAATCACGACGAATAGTTGCTGAATCTATATTTAGACCTTCACTAATCGTTTTTGAATTCACTCTATCTATGCCTTTTGATTTTAAAGTATTCACAAATCTATAATATAAAGGTAAACGCTTTAATGTAGCACGAGGAATTTTATCACTTTGATGCGCCAAAATTAAGTCCCCCTATTAATACGAAAATATACAAAGCTATAAATGTAAGCAATTACCACAACATTATACATGAATAAAATAGAAAAATAAACAATCCTAGTTTTATCTAACACTTATATACGGTAAAATAGAACTATTAGTGAGGTGCACAAAACATGATATTATTACAACTAAACGACATATCAAAATCTTTCGATGGCGAAGACATTTTTAACGATGTAAATTTAGAAATTAAAACTAGTGAACGTATCGGTATTGTTGGTAGAAATGGTGCTGGTAAATCGACATTAATGAAAATTATTGCCGGTGTCGAAGGATATGATGCTGGTCATATATCAAAAATCAAAAATTTAAAATTAGGTTATTTAACGCAACAAATGACATTAAATACAACCTCTACAGTTATTCAAGAAATGTCTAAACCATTCGAACATATCAAAAAACTAGGACAACAAATGAAGAATGAAACTGATTGGTTGGCTCAGCATGCAAGTGATTTTGATAGTGATGACTATAAAGATCATCTTGAAAAGTATGAAAACCTATCTAACCAATTTGAACAACTAGAAGGCTATCAATATGAAAGTAAAATTAAAACAGTATTGCATGGTTTAAACTTTGATGAAGCGGATTTTGATCGCCCTATTAATGATTTTAGTGGTGGTCAAAAGACACGTTTATCATTAGCCCAAATGTTACTAAGTGAACCAGATTTGCTATTATTAGATGAGCCTACTAACCATCTTGATATGGAAACGACAGAATGGCTAGAAGGTTATTTAAATTACTTTAAAGGTGCTATCGTCATTATTAGTCATGACAGATACTTCTTAGATAAAATTGTTAATCAAATTTATGATGTAGCCTTAGGTGATGTCCAACATTATCAAGGTAACTATGCACAATTTATCGAACAACGTGACAAATATTATGCAAAACGAATGCAAGAATACGAAAAGCAACAAGCAGAGATTAAAAAACTTGAAACATTTGTCGATAAAAATATTGCTAGAGCCTCTACTTCAGGTATGGCCAAAAGTAGACGCAAGACTTTAGAGAAAATGCAAACCATTGATAAACCACTTATTGATGCTCGCAGTGCTAATATTACTTTTGATTTTGAACGCAATACTGGTAATGATGTATTCCATATTAAACAATTGGAAATTGGTTATGAAGAACCTATAACTGAACCTATTTCATTAGAAGTAATTAAGGGAGATCACATCGCCATCATTGGTCCAAATGGTATAGGCAAATCAACACTTATTAAAACAATCGCTGAAAAGCAACACGCATTAGCCGGAGACATTACGACTGGTGCTAATTTGAAAGTCGGTTACTATGATCAAAAGCAAGCGGAATTCAAATCTACTAAAACAATTCTCGATTATGTATGGGATCAATACCCTACTATGAACGAAAAAGATATTAGAGCCGTTCTTGGTCGCTTCTTATTTGTGCAAGAAGATGTAAAGAAAATTATTAACGATTTATCAGGTGGCGAAAAAGCTAGGCTTCAACTTGCATTATTAATGTTAGAGCGTAATAACGTTTTAATCTTAGATGAACCTACCAACCATCTTGATATTGATTCTAAAGAAATGTTAGAACAAGCGCTACAAGATTTTGATGGCACAATTATTTTCGTGTCACATGACCGTTACTTTATTAACCAATTAGCTAATAAAGTATTTGATTTAGATCGTTCAGGTGGTAACTTATATATCGGTGACTATCAGTATTATTTAGATAAAATCGCCGAAATACAAGCACTAGCAGCTCAACAAGCAAATCTTGAAGATACACAGTATCCTCCGGTTGATGAAAACAACAATACTAATTCATATCTCTCTCAAAAAGAACAGAAAAAAGAACAACGTCAAAGAGAGCGTAAAATAGCTCAATATGAGCGCGATATAGAAACGTACGAAAATAACATCGCTGAAATAGAAGCACAGTTATTAACACCAGAAATATACAATAATCCATCAAAATCTAATGAACTAGCACTCGAAAAACAAGATACCGAACAAAAATTAGAACATGCTATGACTGAATGGGAAAATTTACAAGAATCTTAACATATAGTTCACTTTGAAAAAGTAGCAAAAATGAGTTGTCTCATTTTCGCTACTTTTTTTACCAACTTTTTTATTCACATCTGAATTACGTTAATAAAGGCTATCCACAAAGTTATCCTAGTTATCCACAAGTAATATGTTACTTTATCTTCATTATATCTTTTACTATCCAACCTAATCCACAGCTTTTTCCATAACTTATCCACAGTTTATGCACTAATTGTTGATAAGTACGCACGTTCCCTATTGACATTCAAATTTATATACACTTCACATCACCTTGCGTCAATATGTAATCAATGACACAATTAACTTAAAGACTAGATATAAAAAGGAGCAGTTACACCATGCCAACTATTCTGTGGCTTATACTCGCATTAATAGTAGCTAGTATTTTATTAGTTATCATTACTGAAATCGTAAATAGCATTAGACTTAAAAACGAATTACCTACTTTATGGGATCACATCAAACCGTTAGAACGATTTACAAGGCCTAATAGCCAACATGATTATCAATATGAATTATACAAAGATGATTATGATGCTTACTCATTGATTGACGATAAAACTTGGAACGATTTAGACATGCCAAAATTATTTAGTGTTATGAATTTTAACTTTACAGCTATTGGTGAAATGCGCTTAGTTTGTGCATTGAGAAACATGAAAAAAATTAATAATGAGAAACTATTTCATGTGTTTAATAATAATGACAGTGTTCGAAATTTCGTTGCCTATCACTTGGCTAAAATTGGAAAAGCAATTTATCCTACTTTTCCAGATCAACTGCAGCCAGTAAAACGAAATAATTTTTGTATGTTTTCTACATTCTTGCCTTTAATAGCCATAATTATTACTTTATTTAATACTGGTTTAGGGATAATGTTACTACTATTAGTTTGTATTTTTAATATGGCCTTGAGTGGCATGTTAAAAAGAACTTATATAGAAGATTTAAATTCAATGTTTTATAATTCATCAGTTGTCACTAAGGCATATAAATTAAGTAAATCAGAGGATTTACCTGACATTGAAGTAGATTTTAAACATTTTATTGTGGCACGTCGTTTTAGTTGGCTTCTGGGCAAGGCTTCTACTGATAATGACGCTTTCACGGTTATAGGATTTATTAAAATGCTTTTAATGCTCGATTATTTCCTATTCCATTTAATTCAATCTAGCTTTAAACGCTACGAAGACGAAGTATTAGCGTGTTATGACTATATTGCTATGTTGGATAATCATTATTCTATTGCTTTATGGCGAAAAAGCTTGGACTTTTATTCAATACCTGAACAAACAGACAAGGATAAAGTAGCATTTGACAATCTTATACATCCACTTCTTACCAATGCAATTCCTAATAGTTTAACTTTAGATTTTAATATGTTGCTAACAGGTTCTAATGCTTCAGGTAAATCAACTTTTATGAAGGCTTTAGCAGTAAATTTATTATTAGCTCAAAGCGTTAACACGACTACGGCTCAGCATTTCGTGTATAAACCAGGTTTAATTTACACAGCTATGGTTAATCAGGATAGCATAACTTCTGGCGATAGCTATTTTATGACTGAATTAAAATCAATTCATCGTCTTTTTGAAATTCCACAAAATCAAAATGTATATTGTTTTATCGATGAAATATTTAAAGGTACGAACACGACAGAACGCATCGCCGCTTCTGAAGCTGTATTATCTTTTCTTAATGATTCAGAACAATTTACAATCATTGCAGCTACACACGATATAGAATTAGCAGATTTATTACAGGATAAATATGCCAACTATCATTTTAATGAATCTATTATGGATAATGAAATCCATTTTGACTTTACGATTAAAACTGGAAAAGCTGATACTCGTAATGCGATAGAATTATTACGTATCACCAAATTCCCACATTTTATTTATGAACGTGCCAAAAACAATGTTAAAGAAAAGTAATATAATTTTTCTCAACAACTTCTAAATCTGCTTAAAAACAAAAATGAGGTCGGACATCTAATCATGTCTCGACCTCATTATTTTATTTTCTTTTCAAGTTATTCTGCATTAACCATCCAAGTGATGCCAAATGGATCATTGAATAAACCGTATAATGGTGACCACTCTGTCTCACCTAATGGCATCGTTGCCACACAACCACCTTCTACAGCTTTATTAAAAAATGCAATTGCTTTTTCACGTTCTTCTTCATTATTGTAATCAAAATTAAATGCTACGATTGCACCACTGTTATCGATCTTTTTATTTTTCATGGTATCGCTACAATAAAATGTTTCACCCAAAATTTCGAATGCAGCATTCATAGTGAAATCAGCATCCACTTGATATTCTTCCGGTAAATCTCTAAACATTTCGTGATCGCCACCAACACGGTTTATGTTTGTTGCACCTAAATTTTTCTCATAAAAATTTAACGCTGCTAAGCTATTTTGAAAATTAAAATATTGTATTGCTTTCATTGAATGTCATCTCCTTCCAAATAATAAATCAATTGCGTAATCACTAGTTATATAAATACCCTTTTTTTCAGAAAAAATTGCCATTCACTATGATTATTTGCATTAAATTATTTAGACGCCATCAACAAAATATTCTAAATCCAAGCCACTATCACCATTTAAATCCATATTTGCGCTTACGTTATTTAAATATAAATAATGTGCAGCTGCACCAATCATCGCACCATTATCAGTACATAATTTAGCCGAAGGAATTGCTAAATGAATATTGTTAGCTTCACATGTTTTAGTTAGTTCATCACGTAAACCACTATTGCTTGCTACGCCACCAGCAACGATTAAGTCTTTAACGCCATAAGCTTCACATGCTTGTATGGCTTTGCCCACTAATACTTCTACTACACTATTTTGGAAACTTGTTGCCACATCGGCATCTATAATTGTTTGATTTTTTTGTCGTTGATTATGCAAAGCATTAATGACTGCGCTTTTTAATCCACTAAAACTGAAATCATAACTATCTTTTTCTAACCACACACGCGGGAAGTTATACGTATCATTACCTGTGCTAGCCAAACGATCTATTTGTGGGCCACCAGGATAATTTAAATCTAGCGTACGGGCTACTTTATCGTATGCTTCACCTACCGCATCATCTCTTGTTTCACCAATAATTTCAAAACTTAAATGGTCTTTCATATAAATTAATTCAGTATGACCACCTGAAACGATAAGTGCGATTAAAGGGAAATTCATACCTTCTTCTAGATTGTTAGCATAAATATGACCTGCGATATGATGTACGGGAATTAATGGTTTGTCGTAGGCAAACGCTAAAGCTTTGGCAGCATTTATACCTACTAACAATGCCCCTATTAAACCTGGCCCTTGTGTAACTGCTACAGCATCGATGTCTTCCATAGATACTTGTGCTTCAGCTAACGCATTATCAATTGTAGTTGTAATACCTTCCACATGATGTCTACTTGCAACTTCTGGTACAACGCCACCAAATCTTTTATGACTCTCTATTTGGCTTAAAACAATGTTGCTTTTAATTTTAGTACCATTTTCTATCACACTAACGCTCGTTTCATCACAACTTGATTCAACAGCTAATATTAAAGTATCGTTAATCATTGAAATTCACCCACATCACTAATGCATCCTCGCCTTCTCCATAATAATTTTTACGTTTACCGCCATATTGGAATCCTAAATTTTCATACACATGTTGCGCAACATAATTATCTATACGTACTTCTAAACTTAATGTTTCACATTTTTCTTGCACATAATCGATAATATATTTAAGTAGTAATTGTCCTAAACCATAGCCACGATATTGTTCATCTATTGCGATGGTAGTAATTTGAGCATTATCCAATACAATCCACAATCCAACATAGCCAACAATTTGTTCGTCATATTCTATAACAAAATAAAATGCAAATTCATTTTGTTCAACCTCGTGGTAAAAAGTATCTATTGTCCATGAACTACTATCAAAGCTTTTCCGTTCAATATCAAATACTTGTGGTACATCCGCCTTATCCATTAACCGAATATTTAGTTGTTGTTCTGTTTTGCTAACCAATTACGTTCAGCCTCTGAAATTTTTAAGTACTTTGGAACAAATTCATGGATATTGACGGGTTTAGAGATTAAAGATTTCATTGCATGTGCTTGTGGTAAGTTAGGTAAACAATCACTATCTAATAAATGTGCTAATTTTTCAGAATCTGCGCCTACAAAGACGTAAGGACGACTATCTGCATGTAAGAACGACAATAAATCTTCGATTGTAATATATTGGTCTGACATGATCGTTTCAAGGACCTCATTGTTATATTGATAAACGCCAGCATACACTGCTTCTCGACGTGCATCAAAAACAGGTACGATTAATCTATCTTGTCGTTGAACCGTAGCTGCTACAGCTGCTAATGATGAAACACCATATAATGAAACATTTAAAGCATATGCCAAAGTTTTAGCTACTGTCACACCTATTCTTAACCCTGTATATGAGCCCGGGCCTTCTGCCACTACAATTGATTCAATATCTTGTTTAGTTAAATTAGCCTGCTCTAAAGCAGAAATAATCGCAGGCATTAATTGTACGGAATGATTAACCTTTTTATCATTATTAATTTCAGCCAAAATTGTATTATTGTCCATAACTGCTACCGAGAGTGGTTGGTTAGAAGTATCAATTAGAAGATAATTCACGTTCAACTGCCTCCTTTATTTCAATATAATGTGTGCCATTTGCTTCAATAGTAATTGTACGTTTATTAGTACCCACAGATTGAATGTTTATTGTTAACGTATTAGTAGGAAGGTAAGCGGCAATATATTGACTCCATTCAATAACGGTAACTGCATTATCTTCAAAGTACTCTTCAAACCCTAAGTCCTCATCAGATTCTTCTAATCTATAGCAATCCATATGATGAAATTTTAAATTTTTTCCATTATAAGATTTTATAATATTGAAGGTTGGAGAGTTTATATTTCTTTTAACACCTAACGCTTTACCAATAAATTGACTTAACGTTGTCTTACCTGCACCTAAATCACCATTTAATAAAACGACATCACCAGCACTTAAATTTTGAGTTAAACATTGGCCAAAGGTTTCCATGTCTTTTAAGTTATTTATTCTTATCATTTCTCTACTCCTAGTATTAATGTTGCCCGCTTCGTTTAATATTTATTCAGTTCATATAATAATATCTTTTATAATTAACTTCTACATTTTAACAAACTTTTCTCTATAATACTTTATTACTGACTAAGTTCTTATTTAAAAAAATTGTAAGAATTGAAAGAAAATTGGCAACAATCATTGACACGGCTTTTAACTTGTAGTAAATTAAATTTATCAAATTTTTAGATAATTCAAACAAATGATATAAAAACCATTCTTGAGGAAAGGAGCATAATAAAATGACTTATAATACAACAGTAAATCAATCAACAACAACAAATATTTTAGTCATTTTATTATGCTTATAGGACTGGAACTTTAGTATAGCAACTACTAAAAGTTTAAGTCCTATTTCTAGTTGAATGGGACTTGTAAGACGTCCCAATAAAAATATTGGGACGTCTTTTTATTTTCATTTTTTATGGGGGAATTCACATGAGAAGCGACATGATAAAAAAAGGAGATCAACAGGCGCCAGCCCGAAGTCTTTTACATGCCACCGGGGCATTAGAAAAACCAACAGATATGAACAAACCTTTTGTAGCAATTTGTAACTCTTATATAGACATTGTCCCAGGACATGTTCATCTAAGAGAACTTGCTGATATAGCAAAAGAAGCAATTAGAGAAGCCGGAGCAATACCTTTCGAATTCAATACAATTGGTGTTGATGATGGTATAGCAATGGGTCATATAGGTATGAGATATTCCTTACCTTCAAGAGAAATTATCGCAGATGCTGCGGAAACAGTTATAAATGCACATTGGTTCGATGGTGTATTTTATATTCCAAACTGTGACAAAATCACACCGGGCATGTTGTTAGCATCTGTTAGAACTAACGTACCTGCTGTCTTTTGTTCAGGTGGTCCAATGAAAGCAGGATTATCAACAGAAGGTAAAGCACTTACCCTATCGTCAATGTTCGAAGCTGTTGGTGCATTTAAAGATGGTTCGATTTCTAAAGAAGAATTTTTAGATATGGAACAAAATGCATGTCCAACATGTGGATCTTGTTCAGGGATGTTTACAGCAAATTCAATGAACTGTTTGATGGAAGTATTAGGATTAGCTCTCCCATATAACGGCACTGCATTAGCAGTCAGTGATCAACGTAGAGAGATGATTAGAGAAGCAGCATTTAGATTAGTTGATAACATAAAAAATGATATTAAACCGAAAGACATTGTTACAAAAGAAGCTATTGATGATGCATTTGCTCTAGACATGGCAATGGGTGGTTCTACAAATACTGTATTACACACACTAGCAATTGCGAACGAAGCAGGTATTGATTACGATTTAACTCGCATTAACGAAATAGCTAAAAAGACACCTTACCTTTCAAAAATTGCACCAAGTTCTTCATATTCAATGCATGATGTACATGAAGCAGGTGGTGTCCCAGCAATAATTAATGAACTTTTCAAGAAAGAAGGCACTTTACATCCAGATCGTATTACAGTTACAGGTAAAACTTTACGAGAAAATAACGAAAGTAAAGAAATTACTAACGCAGATGTCATTAGACATCTAGATAATCCATACGATAAACAAGGTGGCCTTTCTATTCTATACGGTAATTTAGCCCCTAAAGGTGCAGTTATTAAAGTCGGAGGCGTTGATCCTTCAATTAAAGTATTTAAAGGAAAAGCAATTTGCTTCAATTCACATGATGAAGCAGTTGAAGCTATCGATAACCACACTGTTCGTGAAGGTCACGTTGTAGTTATACGATATGAAGGTCCTAAAGGTGGTCCTGGAATGCCAGAGATGTTAGCCCCTACTTCTTCTATTGTAGGAAGAGGATTAGGTAAAGATGTTGCACTTATAACAGATGGACGTTTCTCAGGGGCTACACGCGGTATTGCAGTAGGGCACATCTCTCCAGAGGCAGCATCGGGTGGTCCAATTGGATTAATCAGAGATGGTGATGATATCACGATAAACTTAACTGAACGCACATTAGAAGCTGATGTATCAACTGAAACATTAGAAGCAAGAAAACAAGAATTAAATCCATTCAAAGCAAAAGTAAAAACTGGTTATCTTGCAAGATATACAGCATTAGTTACGAGTGCCAATACAGGTGGCATCATGCAAGTACCTGAAAATCTCATTTAAGGAGTGAAGTAAAATGGCTAAACAAGCAGAAACGATTTACCAAGAGCAAACTGAAACTTTGGAACAAATCGAACCTAACGAAGCTTATGAACAAACTGAACTAGAAACTGAAACAATTAATGACATGAAAACTGGTTCTGAATTGCTAGTAGACTCACTTGCACATGAAAATGTAGATTTTATATTTGGCTATCCAGGTGGCGCGGTTTTACCACTTTATGACACGTTTTATGATGGTAAAATCAAACACATTCTCGCACGACATGAGCAAGGTGCAACACACGCTGCAGAAGGTTATGCGCGTGTTTCTGGTAAACCAGGTGTTGTAGTAGTAACAAGCGGACCCGGAGCTACGAACGCTATTACAGGAATCGCAGATGCATATAGCGATTCCTTACCACTAGTAGTTATTACTGGGCAAGTGGCAACGCCAGGAATTGGTAAAGATGCATTCCAAGAAGCAGACTTACTATCAATGACGACACCAATTACGAAACACAATTATCAAGTTAAAAATGTCAGTGATATTCCAACAATTATTCATGAAGCATTTCATATTGCAAATACTGGTAGAAAAGGACCTGTAGTGATCGACTTCCCTAAAGATATGGGTATTTTATCAACAAATGCTGAACTATCAGAGGAATTAGACTTACCTGGTTATGCTATACCCAATGAACCAAAATTTGATGAAATTCAAAAACTGCGTGATTATTTAAAAACAGCACGCAAACCAGTTGTCTTAGCTGGTGCTGGTATTAATCATGCTAAAGCAAATGAAACATTTACTGAATTTGTTAATCGTCACCAACTTCCTGTTGTTAGTACATTATTAGGTTTAGGTGCTATTCCATACGAACATCCCCTCTTTTTAGGTATGGGAGGTATGCATGGATCATATGCGAGTAACATGGCACTAACTGATTGTGATTTACTTATCAACTTTGGTAGCAGATTTGATGATAGATTAGCGAGTAACCCTGATGAATTTGCTCCTAATGCCAAAATCGTACACGTAGACATTGATCCTTCAGAAATAAATAAAATTATTAATACTGATTTAGGTATCGTTGCAGATTGCAAAGCAGTATTAGAAGCTTTGTTGGCATTTGATAGTTATTCAATCAGACATGATGAATGGTTAGAAACGTGCAACAACAATAAAGCAACTCACCCATTTAAATATGACGCAGAAGAAGATAATTTCTCTAAACCACAACGTACGATTGAACATATTGGTCAAATCACTGAAGGAGACGCAATCGTTACTACAGACGTTGGTCAACATCAAATGTGGGTGGCTCAATATTATCCATTTAAAACACATGGTCAATTAGTTACAAGTGGTGGCTTAGGTACGATGGGCTTCGGTATTCCTGCAGCAATCGGAGCAAAATTAGCTAGACCTGATAAGACAGTCGTTGCATTCGTTGGTGACGGTGGCTTCCAAATGACTAACCAAGAGCTTGCAATCTTACGTGAATATGGCTTGGATATTAAAGTTGTACTAGTAAATAATGGTACTTTAGGTATGGTTAAACAATGGCAAGATAAATTCTTTAAACAAAGGTTTTCACATTCTGTATTTAACGATCAACCGGACTTCATCAAATTAGGTGAGGCATATGGCGTTAAAGGTTATATGATTGATGACCCAAGCAAATTGGAACAACAATTAGATGAAGCTTTCGCATATGATGGTCCGGCATTAATCGAAGTTAGAATCTCACCTGTTGAAGCAGTAACACCTATGGTCCCTTCTGGTAAACCTAATCACGAAATGGAGGGCTTATAATGAGAAGAACTTTTCGTACAAAAGTAAGAGATAAAGCTGGTACATTAAATCGTTTAACAAGTATCTTTGTCAGGAGACAATTTAACATTGTTACCTTATCAGCCACACCAACAGTTGAAGAAGGTATTTCTGATATTACCTTCGTAGCAGAAGTACCTGACAGTGATGTATTAAGAAATTTAATTGCGCAGCTTGAAAAACAAATTAATATTATAAGTGTTGAAGATATCACAGATACGAATACTTATAATAGAGAATTGGTACTCGTAAAATTACGCACACCTGACAACAATGATCAATTACAAAAGCTTATCCAACCGTATGATGCGCTAGTATCTATTTTGAAGGATGAAGAGCAATTTACTTATCTTCAAGCTTCAGGTCCACAATACACGATGGACAATTTAATAGATGACCTATCATCATACAACATAGAACAGATAGCAAGAACAGGTTCAGCAGGCATTATTTAATTTGTCTGAATATTAAGAAATTATTTTAACAAAACATGGAGGATTTTATTATGACAACAGTTTATTATGATCAATCAGTAACGAACGATGTATTACAAGGAAAGAAAATTGCAGTTATCGGTTATGGTTCTCAAGGCCATGCACATGCTCAAAACTTAAAAGATAATGGTTACGATGTAATCATCGGTATCCGCCCAGGTAAGTCTTTCAATAAAGCAAAAGATGATGGCTTTGAAGTATATCCAGTGGACGAAGCAGCAAAACAAGCTGATGTAATCATGATTCTATTGCCTGATGAAATTCAAGGTAGCGTATATAAAGAAGAAATCGAACCCAATTTACAAGATAATAATGCATTAGTATTTGCACATGGTTTCAACATTCACTTTGATGTAATTCAACCACCTTCAACAGTAGACGTATTCTTAATCGCACCAAAAGGTCCAGGACATTTAGTGCGTCGTACATTTACTGAAGGCAGCGCAGTACCTGCCCTATTCGCAGTTGAACAAGATGCAAGTGGTGAAGCAAGAGACTTAGCATTAAGTTACGCAAAAGGTATCGGCGCAACACGTGCTGGTGTTATTGAAACATCATTTGCTGAAGAAACTGAAACTGACTTATTCGGCGAACAAACAGTATTATGTGGTGGCGTAACAAAATTAATTCAATCAGGGTTCGAGACATTAGTTGAAGCGGGTTACCAACCAGAAATCGCTTATTTCGAAGTACTACATGAAATGAAATTAATCGTAGACCTTATGTACGAAGGTGGTATGGAAAATATGCGTTACTCAATTTCTAATACAGCTGAATTTGGTGACTACGTTTCAGGACCACGTGTTATCACACCAGATGTTAAAGACAATATGAAAGCTGTATTAAAAGATATTCAAGATGGTAACTTTAGTGATCGTTTCATTAAAGACAGCGAAAACAACTTTAATGAATTTCACAAATTACGTGAAGAACAACATGGTCATCAAATCGAAGCAGTTGGTCGTGAACTAAGAGAAATGATGCCATTTATTAAATCTAAAAGTATTGAAAAATAAAAAAGCATTACTTTAGTTGTTTCGTAATTTCATTTTGACAATCACTGTACTCACTAGAGTATTAGTGATTCGTCATCAATTACGAACGAAACATACTAAAAAGATCTTTTCGGGATAATTATATAGTTAGGAGATGTTTAAAATGAGTAGCCATATTCAAATTTTTGATACAACACTTAGAGACGGGGAACAAACCCCAGGAGTCAATTTTTCTTTCGAAGAGAGACTAAAAATTGCTCAACAATTAGAAAAATGGGGAGTAGACATTATAGAAGCAGGATTCCCCGCTTCGAGTTCAGGAAGTTTTAAATCAGTAGAAGCTATTGCTAAAACATTAACAACTACAGCTGTATGTGGTTTAGCACGTTGTGTAAAATCAGATATCGATGCAGTTTATGAAGCAACTAAAGCAGCTGCAATTCCTAGAATTCATGTCTTCGTTGCCACAAGCCCTATTCATCGCGATTCTAAACTTAAAATGTCACAGGATGAAGTGCTTGAATCTATAAAAGAACATGTTGAGTACGCTAAACAATATTTTGAAGTCGTTCAATTTTCACCGGAAGATGCAACACGTACTGAACCAGATTTCTTATTAAAAGCTGTACAAACAGCTGTAGATGCTGGTGCAAGTGTTATCAATATACCAGATACTGTAGGTTTCAGTTATCCAACTGAATATGGCAAAATATTTAAAACATTAATCGAAACGATCGAAAGTGACCACGAAGTAATTTATAGTGCGCATTGTCATGATGACTTAGGATTAGCGGTTGCTAATAGTATGGCAGCAATCGAAAATGGTGCTAAACGTATTGAAGGTACTTTAAATGGTATTGGAGAACGTGCAGGTAATACGGCACTTGAAGAAGTTGCACTTGGCCTTTACGTTCGCCAAGATCATTACCAAAACCAATCAAAAATCAATTTAGCTGAAACAAAACAAACTTCTGATTTGATTGCCCGTTACGCAGGTATTCGAGTCCCTAAAAACAAAGCGATTGTCGGACAAAATGCTTTCAGTCACGAATCAGGAATTCACCAAGATGGCGTGCTTAAAAACCCTGAAACTTATGAAATTATGACACCACAACTCGTCGGTGTTAAAACGACTGAATTACCACTAGGAAAATTATCTGGTAAACATGCTTTTGCAGAGAAACTTACTGCTTTAGGCTATGATGTAGAACCTGAAGAACAAAAAGTACTATTCAAACAATTTAAAGAAATTGCAGATAAGAAAAAAGCAGTAACAGACAGAGATATACACGCATTAATCCAAGGTACATCTCATGAACAAAGTTCAAGTTATCAAGTAGATACATTACAATTACAATTCGTCTCAAATGGATTACAAAGTGCAGTAGTAGTAATTAAAGACAAAGATGGTAATACTTATCAAGATTCTAGTATTGGAACAGGATCAATCGTTGCTGTATATAACGCAGTGGATCGTATTTTCGATAGAAAAACTGAACTATTAGATTATACAATTGATTCCGTTACTGAAGGTTCTGACGCACAAGCAGAAGTACACGTTCAGCTTAAAATTGGTGACCAATTTGTCACAGGCGTAGGTATTGACCATGATATCTTACTTGCTTCTTGTAAATCATACGTAGAAGCTCAAGCCAAATATGTAAATGAATCAACTGAGAAAGAAGGCATTAAGTCATGAGTTATAACATCGTTTCATTACCTGGAGATGGTATAGGACCCGAAATTATGAGTGGTTCGTTAGAAATCTTAGAACAACTAAGTAAAAAATTTAATTTCGATTACACTGTTGAAGCATATGATTTCGGTGGTATCGCAATTGATAATCATGGTACACCATTACCAGATAACACATTAACAGCTTGTCAAAATGCCGATGCTATACTTTTAGGTTCAGTTGGTGGACCGAAATGGACTGACCCTAACAACAGACCTGAACAAGGGTTATTAGGTATTAGAAAAACACTCGGTCTTTTTGCAAATATTAGACCTACAACAGTAACTGAAGGTACAAGCCATTTGTCCCCTATTAAGGAATCACGCGTAACTGGTACAGATTTTGTAATCGTTCGTGAGTTAACTGGTGGTATTTATTTCGGCGAACCAAAACATTGGAATCAAGATCAAGCATTAGATTCATTAACATATACGAAACCAGAAATTGAACGTATCGCACATGTCGCATTTAAACTAGCTCAAAAGCGTAACAAAAAACTCACGTCAGTAGATAAAGAGAACGTTTTATCGTCTAGTAAATTGTGGCGCCAAGTTATTAATAATGTAGCAACAGAATATCCAGATGTTGAAGTTAATCACCTACTTGTTGATGCTTGCGCAATGCATTTAATTACTAATCCAACTCAATTTGATGTTATTGTAACTGAAAATCTATTTGGCGACATTTTAAGTGATGAAGCCTCTGTAATGCCAGGCTCTTTAGGTTTATCACCATCAGCTAGTTTTAGTGAACAAGGCACAAGACTTTATGAACCTATACACGGTTCTGCGCCTGACATCGCAAACCAAAACAAAGCAAATCCTTTTGGTATGTTACTATCTGTAGCGATGTGTCTACGAGAAAGTTTTGGTGAAGAACAGGCAGCATCATATTTAGAACAAACAGTTTATCAACTTATTAAAGATGGCAAGACGACAAGTGACCTCGGAGGTCAAAGTACTACTACAGAAGTCTTTCAATATGTGAAAGAAAATATATAAAGGAGGAGATGTCATATGGGTAAAACACTATTCGATAAAGTTTGGAACAAACATGTTTTGACTGGGAAAGAAGGTTCTCCACAGTTATTATACATTGATTTACATTTAATTCATGAAGTTACATCTCCTCAAGCATTTGAAGGACTTAGACTTCAAAATAGACAACTTAGAAGACCAGATTTAACTTATGCAACGCTAGATCATAATGTGCCAACCGTTGATATTTTTAATATTAAGGATGAAATTGCAAATAAACAAATCACAACTTTGCAAGAAAATGCTAAAGCATTCGGCGTTCATATTTTTGATATGGGCTCTGATGAACAAGGTATTGTACACATGGTTGGACCAGAAACTGGTTTAACTCAACCAGGCAAAACAATTGTATGTGGTGACTCCCATACTGCAACACATGGTGCGTTTGGTGCTATTGCCTTTGGTATTGGTACAAGCGAAGTTGAACATGTATTTGCAACACAAACATTGTGGCAAACTAAACCTAAAAATCTCAAAATTGAAGTTACAGGAAAACTGCCAACTGGCGTCTACGCTAAAGATATAATTTTGTATCTTATTAATCAACATGGTGTAGATTTTGGTACGGGTTATGCCCTAGAGTTTTCTGGAGAAACAATTCGTAACCTTTCTATGGAAGCACGTATGACAATTTGTAATATGGCAATAGAAGCAGGTGCAAAATACGGTATGATGCAACCTGATGAAACTACATTTGAATATGTAAAAGGTCGCCCCTATGCTACAAATTATGAATATGATATTGAAGCATGGTGTGAATTATATACAGATGATGACGCTCAATTCGATAAGGTTATAGAAATGGATGTAACTGATTTAGAACCTCAAGTTACGTGGGGCACTAATCCTGAAATGGGCGTTAGTTTTAACACACCTTTCCCTGAGATTAAAAATGTTAATGATGAGCGCGCGTATGACTATATGGGTCTACAACCTGGTCAAAAGGCAGAAGATATTGAATTAGGCTATGTATTCTTAGGTTCATGTACAAATGCTAGACTTTCTGACTTAGTCGAAGCAAGTCACATAGTAAAAGGAAATAAAGTACACCCAAATATTACGGCTATCGTCGTTCCAGGTTCAAGAACTGTTAAACTTGAAGCAGAAAAGTTAGGTATCGATAAAATATTTAAAGAAGCAGGTTTTGATTGGAGAGAACCAGGTTGTTCAATGTGTCTAGGCATGAACCCTGACCAAGTACCTAATGGTGTACATTGTGCTTCTACAAGTAATAGAAACTTTGAAGGACGTCAAGGTAAAGGCGCACGTACACATCTTGTCTCCCCTGCAATGGCAGCTGCTGCCGCAATTAATGGTAAATTTGTAGATGTTAGAAAGGTGGTCGTTTAACATGGATGTAAAACCAATCACAACATATACTGGAAAAATAGTACCACTTTTTCATGATAATATTGACACTGACCAAATTATTCCTAAAGTTCATTTGAAAAGAATTTCTAAAACGGGCTTTGGCCCCTTCGCATTCGATGAATGGCGCTATTTAGATGATGGTTCTGACAATCCAGACTTCAACCCTAATAAACCAGAATATGAAGGTGCATCAATACTCATTACTGGCGACAATTTTGGCTGTGGTTCTAGTAGAGAACACGCAGCATGGGCAATTAAAGACTATGGATTTGATATTATAATCGCCGGTAGTTATAGTGATATTTTCTATATGAACTGTACTAAAAATGGTATGTTACCTATTTCTTTAGATGAAGATGCTAGAAAGCATTTGGCTTCATATTCAGAAATAACAGTAGATTTACCTAATCAAACCGTATCAACACCTGAAAAATCTTTCCATTTCGATATTGATGCGACTTGGAAAAACAAACTTGTGAATGGTTTAGATGATATAGCCGTAACACTGCAATATGAAGATGAAATTGCAGCTTATGAAAATGCAAAGGCATTTCAATAAAGAAATTTAAAAGTAAAGGTGTGAAATTTATGACAGTTAAAACCACAGTATCATCCAAAGATATAGATGAGGCTTTTTTAAATTTAAAAGATGTTGCAAAAGAAACACCACTTCAAAAAGATCATTATCTCTCACACAAATATGATTGTAACGTTTACTTAAAACGCGAAGATCTACAGTGGGTACGTTCATTTAAACTTAGAGGTGCTTATAACGCAATTATCGCTTTAAATGACAATGACCGACAAAATGGTATTACTTGTGCCAGCGCAGGTAATCACGCCCAAGGTGTAGCATACACAGCGAGTAGATTAAACTTAACTGCTGTAATCTTTATGCCTGTAACAACTCCACTTCAAAAAATAAACCAAGTAAAATTCTTTGGTGGGCGTAATGTTGAGGTTGTTTTAACAGGTGATACATTCGATGAATGCTTGAAAGAAGCACTCACATATACTCAAGATTACGCAATGAATTTCATTGACCCTTTCAATAATATTTATACTATTGCAGGACAAGGTACGTTAGCTAAAGAAATTATTGAACAATCTAAAGAAGACGATATTCACTTTGACTATTTATTTGCTGCTATCGGTGGCGGTGGTCTTATTTCAGGTGTAGGAACTTATTTTAAAGACCATTCGAAAGATACATCAATTGTAGGTGTTGAACCAGCTGGAGCAAGTAGCATGTATGAATCAGTTGTTGTAGAAAATAAAATTGTTACATTAGAAAACATCGAAAAATTCGTCGATGGTGCGTCTGTCGCACGAGTCGGAGAAATTACTTATGAAATTGCTCAAAAAGTTGTAGATGAGTATGTACAAGTAGATGAAGGTGCCGTTTGTTCTACAATATTAGATATGTATTCTAAACAAGCTATTATTG
Organism: Staphylococcus kloosii; assembly: GCF_032139365.1. GTDB lineage: Bacteria > Bacillota > Bacilli > Staphylococcales > Staphylococcaceae > Staphylococcus > Staphylococcus kloosii_A. The sequence continues at coordinate 473 of NZ_JAVTDB010000012.1, read as the reverse complement.
CAGAACCCGCTGGTGCATTAAGTGTATCTGCATTAGAGCAATATAAATCTAAAATCAAAGGTAAAAATGTTGTTTGTATCGTAAGTGGCGGTAATAACGATATTAACAGAATGAAAGAAATTGAAGAACGTTCATTACTATTCGAAGAAATGAAACATTACTTCATCTTGAACTTCCCACAAAGACCTGGTGCTTTACGAGAATTTGTAAACGACGTACTTGGACCTAAAGACGATATCACTAAATTCGAATATCTCAAAAAATCATCACAAAATACGGGTACCGTTATAATTGGTATTCAACTAAATAACCATAGTGACCTGGATAATTTAAAAGCCAATGTCACTGAATTTGATCCATCCAATATTTACATTAATGAAAACAAAATGCTTTATTCACTATTAATTTAATTAAAAAGTCTGGGACATAATTCCTAACTCAAATTAAATAACACCTCATTCTACTGATTTATT
>NZ_JAVTDB010000011.1:0-48869 GCF_032139365.1 Staphylococcus kloosii | reverse complement strand
TTTACGTTATTACAGTATTTTAATAAAGTAGCTATAACACCATCATGAGTTACAAATAAGTGGTCGTATTGTTCATCTACGTAATTTTTTATAAAATATTTAAAAATATTCATAAATTCTTCATCAGTGAAATCATTCGGATGTACATTATTTAAAAGTTTAATAATCGATGTATTTATACTACTTAGATTAAAATTTAATTGGTCGCAGTTATGCATGCTACAAATTTTATGAGGAAAGGTTCTAGGGCCAAGAATATCTAAAATATTTAATTGAGCTGCACCACTGATTAACTGAGCAGATTCGATGGTTCTTACAGTGGGGCTACACCAAATTTTAGTATCATTATTAAAAAAACGTCTCAATTTCTTAATTTGATTGCTGCCAAGTTTTGTTAGTTTGGGATTTTTAAGATCAAAATTATGTGGTTCATTTAAATTATGTTCTGCTTGTCCGTGCCTAATAAAATACAACATTATTATAACTCCTAAAATTATAAAGTTATGTATTAAATTCTATATCGTTATAAGCATTCGTCCAATGAAAAGGTTGTAGGTCTAATAATGTTTTATATAATAAATCACTTTTTTCTGCAGTTACGCCAACTTTTACATTGTGTCCCCAAAATAAGAGCCTTTCTTGACACGTACCACAAGGAGTGAGTATTTTAAAATCACTATTTTCATCATCTCTTACAACACATATAGAATGAGTAATGATATCTTCATATTTATGTGCTTCTAAAATCGCACCTGTTTCAATACATAAAGCACTAGAAGCATTTATAATTTCTGGAGCAACTGATGTATAGATATTACGCTTTTTTGAATACATAGCAGCTGCGCCACCCCAACCTGTAGGATATCTCTTTTCGATTAGTGACTTTGCTTCTTCAAATAATTTTTGTTCAATATTCATAATATCCCCCATAAATTAAAGTTTTTCTTAAGTTTAGTGTATATTAATTAGCATTAAAATACACATATTAATTGATGGAATATATTAAAGTGTATAATATTAAGTCTATTCTAGAACGTCTTTAATGAATGACTATTTTTGTTATAATTTGATTAAAGAAGGTGAGCATATGATAACAAAAGGTATTAAATTTCCTAACACTAAATTTATTATTGACTGTATAGGCCTATTAGCTAGTATTGGAGTATTGATTGTTCTTGTGTTTAATTTATATGCAAGTTTTAGTGCCAATGGTAGCTCTGAATTTGGTATCAATATTGCTGGGAACCAGTTCATACTACTCAGCATTTTATGTGCAATCATCGCGATAAGTGCATTAAGTTCGTTCGTGTTAAAGAGAATAAAATAAAAATAGCTTTGTAATGATTTGGCATCGTGCTGACGCATTAGGGAAGCGTATGAGAGAGAGACTACAGGCTCGAACCATACTATCCTAAATCAAGGCAAGCATGCACGGCTAAATCGTAGGGAGCGGGACAAAAATCTTATTTTTATAAGAAGATTTTGTAGTACCACCCCGGCAAGGATGACTAGACTTGAAAGAAGCTTGATATAAGCGCATTTTCAATTCAGTCATCTACTGCCAATAGGAAAATGAGCCTGAAGACAACGGTATGTCTCAGGCTCTTAATAATTTAAAACTATATTATGATTTGTTATTTGCCACTTTCGGCACCATCTTTGAGCCCCTGTACTATGGCGTCAACATTTTGGAATCCACTCACGATAATCATACATACTAGTATGACAGCTAGACCTAAAAACCAATCTTTTACAGTCATTGGTGCTTTTCTAAGGTGAAAATAAAGACCTAATAATAGTCCAACAATAATCAGAACTAACGCGCTCATCACTATACCCCCTTTGATGTGATTCTTAAATTGTTAACTAGTGTAACATAGTTGAATTAATTTTAAAGGGGAGTCAAGTTTATACAAAATTAATATTAATTTAAATTATCTAACTGGCTCATTACATGATGGTAAATTTGTTGTAACGGTAATTGTGTTCTATCAGCAATAGCTTGTAGATCACTAAATTCAGGTTTGGCTTTTATAACTTCGCCATTTAATATTCCTAATTTAATCGTTACTTTACCATAATCCGTATCAATCGTTGTAAAATCACGGTCTAAAATCGTTCTGCGTACGCTATAGCTTCTAACGCCTAAAGAACTTGTTTGGCGTAATATGTAAGTTTCAAAAAAGCTTGCCTTTGATAGTGGACAAATCACAGTAAGTTGTACTGCAGGTCTACTCTTCTTCATCGTAATCGGTGTGTAGTAAACATCAAGCGCACCTTGAGAAAGTGCGTCTTCAATAAAATGCCCAAGCATTTCGGCAGGCATGTCATCTAATTGAGTCTCTAATACTTGCACGTAATCTTGTGTGTGTTGGTTTTCTTCAAATTGAATAATGCGTAAGACGTTGGGAAAATCAAAGTCTTTTGTGCCAGCCCCATAACCAATTCCAGTCATCGTGCATGGAGGTAAGGGTCCGAATTGTATAGCTAAACTTTTAGCAAATCCTGCTCCTGTCGGCGTGGTCATTTCACTAGCGACGTCTAATGAAGCGAGAGGTATGCCTTTTAAAATTTCAGCAGTTGCGGGAGCAGGGACGGGATAAAGTCCGTGTGCAATATTAACTTTGCCCTGTCCAGTTGGAATGGCGGAACAATAAATAGTATCAATATTTAAATCTTCGAGTGCTAAACAACTACCGATAATATCAATAATTGAATCAATTGCACCTACTTCATGAAAGTGAACGTCCGCAACGGTCATCCCGTGTATTTTAGCCTCAGCTTCGGCAATGACGTTAAAAATAGCACTACTTCGAGATTTAACACGTTGTGGTAATGTACTATTTTCAATCATGCTAAAAATATGTTGCGCAGTACGATGATGGTGACTTTCTGCTATATCTATAGATAAATACTGAGCATTAATACCTTGTTTATTTACATGATTAAATGATAAATCGAAAGTATCTAAGGGTAATTTAGACAATTCTTCTGTGATGTAATTTGGATTAGCCCCTAAATCGATTAATCCTGCTAAAATCATGTCGCCAGCTATACCTGCGTGGCAGTCTAAATAAATGGCATGTGACATTTCAATCTCTCCAGTCTAGTTTGTTTCGAGCATGTTGATGACTTGAGCGGCATTATAACCACCGCCGAAGCCATTATCAATATTTAATACGCTAGTTCCGGGCGCACACGAATTAATCATTGATAACAAGGTACTGACACCTGCTAAATTAGCGCCATAGCCAATGCTCGTTGGGATAGCATAAACAGGATGATTCACTAATCCTGAAATGACACTACATAATGCACCCTCCATGCCTGCCACGACGACTGAAACTTTACTTTCTCTAATGTCATCAATGTTTTCGAATAGACGATGGATGCCTGAGACGCCAACATCGTAAAAGCGTTTGACGGTAACGCCCATAACTTCAGCTGTTATTGCTGCTTCTTCTGCAATATGGATGTCTGAAGTGCCAGCGCTAATAATAGAAGCAACATAGTTCGATTTATTAATGTTAGCAGTAGGCGTACAAACGATATGTGCAGTAGAATGATATTCTAAATTAGGATATATAGACAGTATGTGGTTGGCTTTATCATCGTCAATACGCGTTACTAATATTGTTTGGTTATTATGATTTAAACTATTAATAATCGAAATGATTTGTTCGGAAGTCTTACCTTCACCAAAAATAACTTCTGGGAAGCCTTGTCTTTGGGGACGGTGTAAATCGATTTTAGCAAAACCCAAGTCATCATAATGTTTTAGTTTAACTTGAGCAGCTGCGATTGATAGTTTATTTTGTTGTACCTTAGTTAGTATTTCTTCAATATCGTTATTACTGTCTGACATGCTAAACACTATCCTTCACTTTTTAATTTGTTGTTTCAACTGTAAGTACTTCATTCATACTTCCTGTACGGTAACCTTCAAGGTCTATGGTTACATAGTCGAAATCAAGTGTTTTTAAATGGTCGATAATTTGTGTACGTTGTCGTACTAATTGGGCGATATCATTTTCAGCTACTTCTATACGAGCAATATTGTTGTGGTAACGCACACGAACGTTAGTAATATCTAAACTTAAAATAAATTTTTCAGCTTCGTTAATTTTGTTGATTTTCGTCTCATCTAAAGTTTCGCCATATGGCACACGAGAGGCCAAACTACATAGGGCAGGTTTGTTCCATACTGGTAAGTCTAACTGCTTACTTAATTGACGTACATCTTCTTTATATAATCCAACTTCTTGTAAAATACTTCTAACGCCTAGTTCGTCGCGAGCATGTAATCCAGGACGGAAGTCTTCGTTGTCATCCATTATCATACCGTCTAAAACATAATTAAAATGATAGGCTTCTTTAATGCTTTCTAATTTTTTATATAATAATAGTTTACTATAGTACCAGCTTTTCGGTGTGTTTTGTACAATGTGGCGATCTTCTAATTCTAAAATTTTGGTTTTAAGAATATGCGCGCCCATTTGATGCCCTAAGTTTACAGCTTGATCGAATTCTTCACTTCTAAATAATTCGGACTCTACAACGACACCAATAACGTTGCTTTCTCCCAATACGTCAAGCGCCTTTTTTAATACTAACGTACTATCAACACCACCTGAATATGCTACAACGACTTGCTTCATTTCTTTTAAAGTTTTTTCGAGTTGTTGTTCTTTTTCTTTTAATGTCAACATAATTAATCATTCTCCTTTTAAGATTCAACGTAAGGTATTGTTAATGGGCCTTGTGGCATAATGCCTATAGTTAAAGGTCTACCATATGATGTTTCTAATGATTTGAGCGTTGCTTCTATATTTGATGTAGGTTTTAACATAGCTTCTTCTAATTGTTGGTCAGTTAGTTTGGAATATACATAAACATTTGCAAATACTTGGATGCTTGCTTGTTTTTGTACTTGCCACTGATCCATTTCTGCAAAATTAGGGTCATGAATCATATCTAATAAGGCTTGTGGTGATTCGGCGCGTTTAAATATGTCGGCGAATTTGCCGTGGTCAGGTAAGCCGTCAGCACATTCGGAAACCATTATTATGGTGCCACCTTCTTTTACAATCTTATGTGCAGCACTCATGCCTTTTACTGTTTGATATAGATTTTGGTCAAGTGGATAACCCGAGTTAGAAGCTATGACAACATCGAAGCGGTCATCGCATCGAAACATAGCGTGTTCTTTTACATAGGCACATCCAACATCATGCGCCTCGTATAATTCACCTGCAAAGACTTGTGTAATTAATTTGTTTTTGTTTAAAGCCACGTTGAGCATAAAGTTTGGCTTACACATGGCGTTGATCTCACGTGTCATATTTTGCAACGGATTATCTTCCATGTTGCCCCAAGTCGACCGTATATCACCAATCATGCGCGCATTATGAAATGTCATTATTGTTTCAATACCTGCAATGCCAGGCATAATGCCTTTGGGTCCACCTGAAAAACCAGCAAAGAAATGTGGCTCTATAAAGCCAGTAACGATTTTGAAATCCGATTCGACGTAATCTTTATTTAAATAGACGTCAGAGCCATATTCACTATGACCGACTTTTACTAATGAATCTTTATCGTGACAGTGATTATGCACAATTTTAATTGTATCTACAATATCTTTACCTAACATTTGGATTAATTCATCGCGCGTCTGGTCTCTATGTGTACCTGTGCCATTGATAATGACAAAATTTTCGCGTGGTACGTGGGTTAATGTGTTTAAAATACAAGGTACTAAAATATGATTCGGTGTAGGACGTGTAATATCACTAATAACGATAGATACGGTATCATCTGAGTTAACCAGTTCTTTTAATGGCGGTGTACCTATAGGATTTTCTAATGCTGAATTTATTGCAGCTATATCATTATCTAATGGTTCCAAGTCTTGTGACTCAATTAACGTACTGCTATCTGGCACTTCAATCTCGATATTTGATTTCCCGTACAAAATTTCTGTTTTCAAAAATAATCACTCCAGTAACAATTGCCAACTTATTTAATATCAATTTGTAAGCACTTTCATTATAATACGAAATACATGAATTTAAAAATATAGTAATGATTTAATTATATTTGTGTTTATAAAAGTAAGTGTGTTAAATTTTTTGAATCGTTTTATTGAATCACAGCACATGTTGCATTATACTAGTTGAGATTATTAAATGAAGGCGCTTAAAATATTATCGTTAAATATAACGACTAATGTGTGGTTTAAAAGGAGATAGTGACGTGGAATTTTCAAAAAAGCAGTGGCAAAATATAGATAGCTCAGTAGATATAAATTTGGAAGATCTCGATTTTGAAAGTTTATTAAGTTTAAATGACTATGCTACCAAACAAGAAATTAAAACATTATACTTCCCTTTAATAGAGATGTTAAGTGAAAAAACGCGTAGACATAAAGAATACATTAACTATATTCAACAAAAAATAGTAAATCGTAAACGTACAATACCATTTGTTATTGGTGTATCAGGTGGTGTAGCTGCTGGTAAAAGTACTGTTGCACGTTTATTAGCTGAATTGTTAAGTAAACATAATCCAGAGTGGAAAGTTGATTTAATAACGACAGATGGGTATATTTTGCCGAAGAAAGAACTGTTGGCACAAAATATCATGTCAAAAAAAGGATTTCCTGAAAGCTATGAATCCAACACATTGATTCAACACTTGAAAAGTATAAAAGACGGTGAGAAAGTCCCGACTTATACATACTCACATTTAACTTACGACCGGTTGAAAGATGATTTTCATTATGTGGACCAACCAGATATTTTAATTATCGAAGGGGTAAATATATTCCAAGTACATGGACATGCAGAACAATTAGTAAGCGATTATATTGACTATAAAATATTCTTAGACGTATCTTTAGATTTAATGAAATCATGGTATATTCAAAGATTTTTAAAATTACAAGAAAGCGCCTTTCAAAAACCAGAGTCACACTTTTATCAATATAAAAATTTATCGCGAGATGAAGCGATTAAATTAGCGACACAATTATGGACAGATATTAATGAACCTAATGTGATCAATAACATTTACCCAACTAAAAGTAGAGCAGATTTAATATTGCATAAAGCTGAAAACCACACGATTGATAGTTTGATTTTTAATCAATTTTAAAGAACAATAACAATAAAAAAATACCTAACAGAAGTAACTTTCTGTTAGGTGTTTTTTTATGCAAAATGTTGATATATCAGTATTTAACTATAAATCAATAAAAAATAACGATATTTCGTTGACGTATTTCGATATATCGTTTATACTTTCGATATATCGAAATGAAGAAAGGTGATTATAATGTTTAGAAAACAATTTGAGAAAAAAGCGCACTATATGAGAAGCAGAATGATGAATAGAGACGGATTTGGATTTGGCGGACATGGTCCAGAAGATATGGAACGTGCATTTAGAGCACGAGGTAAAGATCGATTCTTCAAAAAAGGAAATTTACAGTTTGTCATTTTAAAAATGTTACAAGAGGAATCAAAACACGGTTATCAAATTATTAAAGACTTAGAAGAACGTTTCAAAGGTTTTTATTCTCCGAGCCCAGGCTCTGTATATCCAATATTACAAATGTTAGAAGACAGAGAATTTGTCTCAACTTCACGAGATGGTAAGAAAAAAGTATATACAATCACTGAAGAAGGCGCACAATTTTTAGCAGATAATATGAATAATGATGACATGTTACAACGCATGGAACAATTTAAAAATATGGACTTTGAAGCAATGAAAGCTATGCGTGGCGAGTTACAGGAATTATTTAAAAAATTTATGTTAGCTGGCAAAGAAGCGATGAATGATGATGAGAAGAAACAACAATTTAAAAAGTTTGTAGAACAAACAACTGAAGATTTAGATAGTTTATATAAATAAAGAAGGAATATGAAATGACTAGTAATAAAACTAATAAAAGTATCGCAATTATAGGCGGTGGTCCTGGTGGCTTAATGCTCGGCTTATTGTTACAACAACAAGGCTATGACTATACAATTTTTGAAAAAGCTCATCCAACCGTGAATAGTGAGCGTGGTGGTTCATTAGATATTCATGATGATAGTGGCCAACTTTCGATTATTGAAACGGGTATATATAATCACTTTAAATCTTTAGTTAGATACGAAGGTGAAGATACGAAAGTTATTGCTAAAGACGGTACGGTGATTTTTGAAGAAGATGCTGAAGGAGAAGGTGGCAGACCAGAAATAGACCGTGGCGAACTATGTGACATTATATTGGCACAACTAGACAAAGCACATATTAAATATGGCTATGTTTTTGATTCTTTAGAGCATTTATCTAATAATAAAGTAGCTGTATCATTTACAAATGGTGACATGGAACAATTTGATTTAGTAGTAGGGGCAGACGGAGCATTCTCTAAAGTAAGACCCTACTTATCGACTGCAGATATTGAGTATACAGGTATTTCAATGGTTGAAATAAATATTGATGATGTTAAAAATAATTACCCAGAGTTAGCGACTTATAATAAAAATGGTAAGGCAATGGCATTGGGTGGCAATCAAGCATTATTAGCTCAATTAAATGGAGATGGACGTATAAAAGTGTACGTGTCATATAGAGCACCTAAGGAACGATTAGACAGTTACAAACAATTATCTATAAGTGAATTAAAAGCTCAGTTACTAGATTATTTTGATGACTGGCATGAAGATTTAAAAGCGTATATTTATGCTATGAGTGACGATGTCTTATTTAGAAGAATATATAAATTGCCTATCGGATTCAATTGGCATCATGACGCACAAGTGACATTGTTAGGTGATGCAGCACATTTAATGAGTCCCTTTGCCGGCGAAGGTGTAAATACAGCATTATATGATGCGTATATTTTTGTAGAAGCATTAAAAGTGAATGATAATTTTGATGAGGCAATACGCCAATATGAACAACAAATGTTAAGTTATGCACAAGACAGAGCACAAGAATCACAAGACAATCTAGAATTAATGTTTGCACCGGATGCTGCACAACAAATGGGAGCGTTCTTTAATTCTATCGAAAGTGAAGCATAATAAATTTACCATTACTATCTATTCAAGGTAGTAATGGTTTTTTTTAACATAAATTCAATAAAAATCGCGAATTCGTAAAATAGTATGACATATTAGTGAAAAAGCACTTGTTTTTAATATTAAACAATGTATATAAACTGCATTTTTAAAAATTAACTAAATAAATATGGAAGGTCTAAAAGTTGTCATTAATGTAATATCACTAATATGACACACTTTTAAAATGGCTTGGTGACAATGTTTTTTAGAATGTATATATCACATGCGAGTTATGAAAATTGTATTTTATATTAAAAAAATTTCGGAAAATTTATACATTTTAGTTGTTATTTAACGATTAATATGACATACTCATTAAAATTAGTATAACATATTAAAAATTAAAGAGGTGTTAAGTATGACGAAATTAATATACGCATTCGATGAAGGTAAAAAAGGTATGAAAGATCTATTAGGGGGTAAGGGTGCGAACTTAGCAGAAATGAAAAGGTTAGGTTTACCAGTGCCTGATGGATTTACAATTACGACGCAAGCTTGTATTGACTACCTTGAACAAGGAGGCACATTATCTGAAACACTAATGTCTGCACTTCAAGATCAATTAGCGGCATTTTCGACTCGTACGAATAAAGCATTCTCGTCTAGTGACAACTTATTATTAGTATCGGTACGTAGTGGTGCCAAAATTTCAATGCCAGGAATGATGGATACTATTTTGAACTTAGGTTTGAATGATGACAATGTAGAAAAGCTTGCTCGTAAAACAAATGACGAGCGTTTTGCTTATGATTGTTACCGCCGTTTATTACAAATGTTTGGAGAAGTCGTCTATGACGTACCAATGACTGCATTTGATACATATTTTAATGATTATAAAAAACAACACGGTTATGAAATTGATGCCGATATTCCAGCGGAAGGGCTACAAGCAATATGTGAACGCTATAAAGCCATATATGAAGAAAAGGTTGATAAACCATTCCCACAAGAGCCAATTGTGCAATTAACCGAAGCAATTGAAGCGGTATTTAAGTCTTGGGACAATGACCGTGCCCGTGTTTATAGACAATTAAATGATATTCCATATGACATAGGTACAGCAGTAAACGTACAAGAAATGGTTTTTGGTAATAGTGGAGATCGTAGTGGCACGGGCGTAGCATTTACACGTCATCCGGGGACAGGAGAAGCGAAATTATTTGGAGAATATTTACTGAATGCACAAGGTGAAGACGTAGTGGCAGGCATTCGTACACCTAGAGACATAGCAACATTACATGACCAAATGCCTCAAGTTCACCAACAATTTGTCAAAGTGTCTCAAAGTTTAGAACAACATTATAAAGATATGCAGGACATTGAGTTCACGATTGAAAATGAACAACTTTATATTTTACAAACAAGAAATGGTAAACGTACTGCTAATGCAGCAATTAATATCGCAGTAGACTTAGTGCAAGAGGGCGTTATTAGTAAAGAAGATGCGATTAAACAAGTAGAAGTAAAATCAATCGATCAATTATTGCATCCAAATTTTGACGAACAAGCATTAGCACAAGCAACTGTTATTTCGAAAGCCGGTTTACCTGCAAGCCCTGGGGCTGCAACAGGTAAAATTGTTTTCTCTGCAGAAGATGCTAAAGCTCAAGCAGCTCAAGGAGAGAAAGTCGTTTTAATGCGACCTGAAACTTCTCCTGAAGATATTGAAGGTATGGTAGCGAGTAAAGCAATCGTAACGACGCATGGCGGAATGACTTCACATGCGGCAGTTGTAGCGCGTGGAATGGGTAAATTTTGTGTGACAGGATGTGCAAATTTAGAAATTAATACGCAACAACGTATAGTAACTTACTCACAAGGTGTTTTACACGAAGGTGATATTGTATCGGTAGATGGCGCGAATGGTGATGTTTATGTGGGCGAAATTGATACTATTAGTGCACAACGTAGTGAAGCATTTAGTAAGTTTATGCAATGGGCTGCAGAAATTGCTCAACTAAGTGTACGAATGAATGCTGAAACACCACAAGATATAGCAGCTGGATGTCAATTTGATGCCACAGGTATTGGTCTTGTTAGAACGGAGCACATGTTCTTTGCTCCAGAAAGATTAGTTGAAATGCGTCGCTTTATTTTAGCGCATAACCACGATCAACGCGTCGCAGCATTAAACAAAATTAGTACTTATCAAACAGATGATTTTGAAAAGATTTTAAGACAATCTGAAGATAGACCGACAATAATTCGCTTATTAGATCCACCGTTACATGAATTTTTACCTCGTTCAGAAGAAGAAAAAGAAAGTGTGGCATCACAATTAAACATTTCTACAAGAGAATTGAACCAGAATATTGAACAGTTACATGAAGTAAATCCAATGTTAGGTCATCGCGGATGTCGTTTAGCAATCACATACCCTGAATTGTATGAGATGCAAGTTGAAGCCATTATGAATAGTGTGATTCGCTTAAAAGAACAAAGTATCGAAACAAATCCAGAAATTATGATACCTTTAGTGTCTACAGTCGAAGAATTTAAAACGTTAAAAGCAATGATTATTGAAAAGATTGAAAGAATGGCACATGAAAACGGGCATGAGCTTAATTACGCTATCGGAACTATGATCGAAACGCCTAGAGCTTGTTTAATTGCACATGAAATAGCTAAAGAAGAAGACTTCTTTAGTTTTGGAACGAATGACTTAACGCAGTTAACTTATGGATTTTCAAGAGATGATGCCGGTAAATTTATCAATGCATATGCTGATCAGGGTATTATGGAAATCGATCCATTCCAAACGCTTGATGTCGATGGTATCGGCCAACTCATTAAGCTAGCGTCTGAACAAGCAAAAGCGGTCAATCCTAATATTAAAATTGGTGTATGTGGTGAGCTGGGCGGAGACATGAAATCTATAGCATACTTTAATATATTACCAATTGATTACGTATCTTGATCCCCATTTAGAGTGCCAGGTGCTATTTTAGCAACGGCACAAAGCGCTGTGGAAAGTGGGCGATTGAGTGTTAAATAGTAAGTATAACGACATACTAACGATATTTATCATTTCTGACTCTATCGGTGAGACGGCACAACGAATGATACATGCAACTTTGTCGCAATTTCCTGACTTACATCATATTGCTATAGAAAAATTTGCTTTCATTAAAAGTGAAGAAGAATTAATTGGTATATTAGAGCGTGCTATTGCTAAATCAGCTATTGTCGTAACGACTTTAGTGAATCCATATTTTAATAGAGTAGGATCAACGTATGCACAAGAAAAAGATATAGCGTATATCGATTATATGTCAGGGTTGATTGAATTTATTCAAAATCGTACACACAGTGAACCCATTTTAGAAAGTGGCGCTTTGCGTAAGTTAGATGAACAATATTTCAAACGTATTGAAGCTATTGAATATTCGGTGAAATATGACGATGGTAAACATTTTACCGACATAGGGGAAGCGGACGCTTTAATCATCGGGGTGTCTAGAACTTCTAAAACGCCTTTAAGTATGTATTTAGCTAATAAAGGATATAAGATAGCCAATATTCCACTAGTACCTGAAGTAGACATTCCAGATGAAGTTTATAAAAATAAAAAAATGAAGGTATTCGGACTAACAGCGAGTCCAAACTATATAATGAATATTCGTAGCGAGCGTGTGAAAGTATTAGGATTAAGTAATTCTACAAACTATAATAATATGAATCGAATTAAAGAAGAATTAGCTCATGCAGAAGAAGTGTTCCATAAATTGAATGCGAATGTGATTAATACGGAATATAAATCTATTGAGGAATCAGCTTTTTATATAGAGAAATTACTTATCGATGAAAAGACATAATGAACAACGCGTGCTATTGCAATGTGCAATGGCACGTTTTTATGCGTTTTTAGCCATGCAATACGGGTAAAGCTTAATCAAGTCGTTACATGATAAGGTTAATATATGTCTCTTTTTATTAAAGGTAACCAATATTATAAGAATGTCATTATTTTTTTAAATATGTTTAAATAGTATTATATGTGACAACAAATAGATTTAAGTTGAACAAAACGAGGTGTTCTTTTTGCAAATACTGTTAGATGCAAGTATAAGTCCTATTTATAGAGGGGTTTTACTTTTTTTCTTTGGAATTAATATTATTTTAGCTTTTATCATTATCTTTTTAGATAGGGATAGAAGAGATGCAACGTCTACATGGGCTTGGTTATTACTATTGTTCGTAATGCCTATCCTCGGTTTTATATTGTACATTTTCTTAGGACGTACGGTAAAACTGAAAAGTTCTTATTACTCGAGTAAAGGCGATAACGTTGAAGATAGTAGACAACGTGTTAAAAATCAAATTGAAAAGTCGACAGATCAGGTGTTGTCTGACGATGACCCAATTACTCAAAAGCATGAAGATATCGTCCGTTCATTGTTAGTAAAAGACCAATCATTTTTAAGTAATAACAATCATGTCGATGTTTATACAGATGGACACGATTTATTTAATCAAATGAAAGAAGATTTACGCAATGCACAAAATTATATCCATATGGAATACTACATTTTAGAATTAGACGGTATTGGAAAAGAAATTGTTGAAATTCTAGAACAAAAGGCTAAGGAAGGCCTAGAAGTTAAATTATTATATGATGCAGTTGGATCGAAAAATTTACATAAATACAAATTTAAAGCGTTCCAAGAAGACGGCGGGCAGGTCGAAGCTTTCTTTAAAGCTCGATTGATACCTTTACTGAATTTTAGAGTTAATAACAGAAACCACCGTAAAATATTAGTTATTGATGGTAAAAAAGGTTACGTAGGTGGCTTTAACATTGGTGACGAATATTTAGGCTTAGATGAAAAAATTGGTTATTGGCGAGATTCACATTTAAGAATACAAGGTGATGGCGTCGACGCTTTACAATTAAGCTTTATTCAAGATTGGAATTCACAAACAAATAATGAACAACTTGGATTTGCGGATAAATATTTCCCAGACAATGCCTATCCTGATGGTAACGTGATGTTACAGTTAGGTCTAAGTGGCCCGAGTGATGTATGGCATCAAATCGAATTTGGTTATTTAAAAATGATTATGAGTGCGAAAGAGTCTATTTATATTCATACGCCATATTTTGTACCGGATAAAGGTTATATCAATGCGTTACGTATTGCCGCTAAGTCAGGCATAGACGTGCAAATGATTATACCGAATAAACCAGACCAACCGCTAGTGCATTGGGCTACATTATCTAGTGTGGCAGAGTTGATTCAAGATGGTGTTAAAGTATATACGTATGAAAATGGCTTTATCCATTCTAAGATGATGATTATTGATGGCGAAGTTTCAAGTGTTGGTTCTGCCAATATGGACGTACGTAGTTTTGAATTAAACTTTGAAGTAAATGCCTTTATTTATAATGAAGGTATTGCTACTAAATTAACTGAAGCATTTAAAGAAGACTTGAAAGTTTCTAAAGCATTAACGAAAGAACGTTACGATGAACGTTCTGGATGGGTTAAATTCAAACAATCAATCGCTA
The DNA here is from genome assembly GCF_032139365.1 of Staphylococcus kloosii. Classification (GTDB taxonomy): domain Bacteria; phylum Bacillota; class Bacilli; order Staphylococcales; family Staphylococcaceae; genus Staphylococcus; species Staphylococcus kloosii_A. Next base: position 34,241 of record NZ_JAVTDB010000011.1, on the reverse strand, counting down.
AACTGGCGTCACCAATTTTATAATATGTACAAAACCAGAAGAGCTACTCTTCTGGTTTTTTTTATGTAGCGTATACATTTAATAGTAAGTAATGATAAGATAAATTCGATTAAGTACAGTTACAGTACAGGGATATAAAGGGATGCAACAGGGGGATGACTTATGAATCAAAACAACAATACTTTTATCTATCGAGAGTTATATAACAATTTGAAGGAAGATATTTTAGCATTTAAATATGATAGTAATGAAAAATTACCGTCAAAAAGAGAAATGGCACAGAATCTTAATGTAAGTGTAAATAGTGTTAAAACTGCTTATGAACAATTACTAGAAGAAGGTTATATTTATACACTTGAACGTAAAGGTTATTTTATAGAGCCACTTGAAAAATTAATTGTCGAACCACAAACGACGAATACTTTAACATCGACTACACCATCACAAGAACAACAATATCGTTACTCTTTCTCTCATATGAGCACTGATATTACGCAATTTCCAGTTGATACTTGGACGAAATTAATGAAACAAGTGTTTAAAAATTATAGTCATCGTTTATCGGCAATTCCAGATTTGAAAGGTCCTATCGAGTTACGACAAGCGATTGCTAAACTCGTTTCTTATAAACGAGGGATCCAATGCAACGCCGAACAAATCGTAATAGCATCAGGTACGAATGTCTTATTAAAGCAAATTATGGATGTGATGGCTGATGACAGCAAAATAGCGGTAGAAAACCCTGGTTATTTTCGCTTTAGAGATATACTAAACAAAACTAAGAGAACGACGATTCCGATTGATTTAGACGATAAAGGTATTTCAATGTCCGCTATTAAAGCTGCTGCGCCAGACTTAGTCATTGTCACGCCATCACATCAATTTCCAATGGGCACGATTATGCCGATTTCTAGACGTATAGATTTGTTAAATTGGTTAACTAAAACGAATGGTTATGTTATTGAAGATGATTACGATAGTGAGTTTAAATATAACACTGACAATATTCCGTCATTATATAGCTTTGATAAAAGTGATCGTGTGATCTATTTAGGCACATTTTCTAAAACGTTGATGCCTGGTCTAAGATTAAGTTACATGATATTGCCAACTTCATTGGTAGAACAATTTGAACACATAAACAATAATGTTATACCAGATTTTTCAATGCTCAATGCCCTAACATTATATTTAATGATTAAAGATGGCCATTATGAGCGATATATTAAAAAAATGCATCATTTATATGAAGCTAAAAGATCACAATTGATTGAACAATTAAAGGAAACATTTCAAACTAAAATTAAAATTCACGATACGCATGCCGGTTTACATTTTATAGTTGAAGTAAATACTGAATATAGTTATGACGAAATTGAAGCGCGTGCCAAAAGCCATGAAATTGAACTTTATACGATTAATCGTTTTACGGTGGCGCCTGTTAGTGACCAAACAAAATATAAAACTTTAATTATTGGATTTTCACAATTAGAAATTGAAGCTATTCCAGAAGCGGTAAATATTTTGCAACAAGTGTTAATTAATTAAATTGGTACCCTCTAAAATAGACAACTGGTCCTTTACACAATACCAACAATCAGATAAATTTTTACTAAATGTTAGAGCTACTTGTATGAAATAAACAAAGGGCTTTTCATGAAAGTGTATTTTAGTAATACATAGACACAAATACACAATTAGTATGTAAAGGGTGGAGGTTTTCAGTATGTCTAATAATTTCACAAAATTCAAAGATAAGAGAGAACAATTCGTAGCTAAAGGAGTAGGAAACGGTAATTTACACGTTGCTGATAAAGCGCAGGGGGCGACGATTACAGACGTCGATGGCAACGATTTTATCGATTTTGCTGGCGCAATTGGTACGTTGAATGTAGGACATTCACATCCAGAAATAACTGCGCATTTAAAAACACAATTAGATAAATTTATTCATCCAGGATTTAACGTAATCATGTACGAAAGTTATTTGAATCTTGCAGAAAAATTAACGCAAATTACACCAGGTCATTTTGATAAAAAAGTAGTTTTACTTAATTCAGGTGCTGAAGCGGTAGAAAATGCCGTTAAATTAGCACGTAAACATACTGGCAGACAGGCAGTAGTTTCATTTGTACGTGGCTTCCACGGTAGAACAAATTTAACAATGTCTATGACTAGTAAAGTAAGACCTTATAAATTTGGTTTTGGACCTTTTGCATCAGAAGTATATCAAGCGCCATACCCAAATTTATCTGAAAAGCCAGCAAACGTATCGGAAGCAGATTTTGTAGCTCAAAGTATTGCGCGCTTAAAAGATTTCTTTATTGAAACGGTAGATCTCGAAGAAGTAGCTTGTATCGTAATGGAACCTGTACAAGGTGAAGGTGGATTCGTTATTCCTCCTAAAGCATTTGTGCAAGAAGTGAAAGCAATTTGTGAAGCAAATGGTATTGTGTTTGTAGCTGATGAAATTCAAACCGGTTTTGCACGTACAGGTAAGATGTTTGCTATTGAACATTTCGATGTGGATCCAGACTTAATGACTGTATCAAAATCCCTTGCTGCAGGTTTCCCATTAAGTGGTGTTGTAGGTAGAAAAGAAATATTAGATAGTGCAAACCCAGGTGAAATTGGCGGTACTTATGCTGGGAATCCACTTGCATGTGAAGCCGCATTAAAAGTAATCGATATCATAGAAAAAGAACAGTTGAATGCGCGTTCTGAAGAAATAGGTCAAAAAATAGAAGACCAAATCAATACTTTAAGTGCCACATATCATTGCATTACAAAAACACGTCGACTCGGTGCGATGGTTGCATTTGAATTAGTAGACGAAAAAACGGGTGAACCTAATAAAGCGTTAACTGGCGAACTTGTTAAAGCTGCTAATGACAATGGTTTGTTATTATTGTCTGCTGGTATCAAAGGTAATGTTATTAGATTTTTAACGCCATTAGTAATTACTGAAGATGAGTTAGAAAAAGGATTTACAATATTAAATAAAGCGTTTGCTGAAATAAACGCTTAACAGTGGGTATAATATAAATAAGGTCACTTTGAAAATTTAATTATATTTCCGAGTGACCTATATTGTAATGCAACATAGCATCATAACTGAAGCACATTGTGTAACTTGCAGTAGGTAGAACGACCTTAAATCAAGGGGGATTTTTAAATGTCAAAATTATCAGTATTAAATCCGGCAACAAATGCCGTTATCAAAGAACTTGAATATACTAGCAATGAAGAGGTTACTGCTCAAATTGATCGTGCATATGAAGCATTTCAAGAATGGAGAACAGTTGATGCACATGAACGTTCTGCTAAGTTGTTGAAATGGGCAGAATTAATCGATGCACATATTGATGAAATCGCTGAACTTATCACTTTAGAAGGTGGTAAACCATTAGCAGAAGCAAAAGGTGAAGTGACATACGCTAATTCTTACGTAAAATGGTACGCAGAAGAAGCAAAACGTATTTATGGACGTACAATTCCGGCTAATACGCCAGACAAAGAAATATTAGTAGGTAAATTTCCAGTTGGTGTAGTTGGGGCAATCACACCGTGGAATTTCCCAGCTGCAATGATTACTAGAAAAATGGCACCAGCATTAGCAGCAGGTTGTACAATTGTTTGTAAACCAGCGGTACAAACGCCTTTAACAACTGTTAGACTTGTTGAACTCGCACATGAAGCTGGTTTCCCTAAAGATGCGATTTCATTCATTATAGCTTCTGGCAGAGATGCTGGTGAGGCATTTACAAGTCATGAAGCGATTCGTAAAATTACATTTACTGGTTCTACACCAGTAGGTAAAACATTGATTAAAGATGCGGCAGATTCTGTAAAAAATGCCACAATGGAACTTGGTGGATTAGCACCGTTTATTATTCACAAAGATGCAGACATCGATGCTGCGGTTGAAGCGACCATTGCTTCGAAATTTAGAAATGCTGGACAGACTTGTATTTGTGCAAATCGTATTTATGTTCACGAAGATATCGTTGACCAATATACCGAAAAATTAATGACTAAAGTACATGGCCTTAAAGTAGGTAACGGTATGGACGAAGGAACAGAAGTTGGTCCATTAATTAATCAAGGCGCGGTAGACAAAGTTTTAGACCAAATTACTGATGCTATGGGCAAAGGTGGACATGTGTCACGCTCATTAGATGAAGTAACGGAATTAGGTGGTAATTTCTTAAAACCAGTCGTTATCTCAAATGCAAACCAAGATATGAAAGTGATGAATGAAGAAACGTTCGGTCCAATTGCGCCAGTAATGGCATATAATGACCTTGATGAAGCAATCAAAATTGCTAACGATACGCCATTTGGTCTTGCGGCATATTTCTATACTAATGATTATCGCACAGGACTTAAATTGTATAATGAGTTAGAGTATGGTGTGATTGGTTGGAATGATGGGGGACCATCAGCAGCACATGCACCTTTTGGTGGCTTTAAAGAAAGTGGTTATGGCCGTGAAGGTGGTACAGAAGGTATTGAACCATATTTAGAAACTAAATATTTATCTATAAAAAAATAAAAGCGCATATAAAAGCACCGGTACAAAGTACCGGTGCTTGTTTTAATTTGAAAATTATTTATGCGTTTTTATTTACTGAAGCATCGTAAATAGAATCGATTGTATCACCTAAGATTTTGTCGAAGTCTGCTGCAGATTGATTAACGTTTAAGTCGTTAATTAAAGCACGAGAGAAGCTTGCAATTAGGTTGTCATTTTCTTTTAGTAAGTTGTTAGCGTCTTCTCTGCTATAACCACCAGATAATGCAACGACACGAACTACATTTGGATGCTCAATTAATGATTTATATTGGTTAGCATTTGTAGGGATAGTTAATTTTAGCATTACAAGTTGATCTTCATTTAATTTATTTAATTCAGTTAAAATTGACTCTGCTAAATAAGCTTCGATTTGATCTTTGTTTTCAGCGTTAATGTTAACCTCAGGTTCGATAATTGGAACTAAGCCAGCTGAAATAATTTGTTTACCGATATCAAATTGTTGTTTAACGACTAAATCAATACCATCTTTGTTTAATTCTAAAATGTTAGAACGCATTTTAGTACCAAATATTTTATGGTCGTTAGCGCGTTGTAACAAGTCGTCTAAGTCTGGGATAGATTTCATTAATTGAACGCCATCTTGTTGTTCATCTAGACCTTTGTCTACTTTTAAGAAAGGTACGACACCTTTGTCAGCTAGGTAATCACCAGTGTGTTTACCTTCAACTTCACGGTCCATTGTTTGTTCGAATAAGATCGCACCAATAATTTTATCTGATGTAAATGCAGGTGAAGAAACAATACGTGTACGCATATCATGAACTAATTTGAACATTTCATCTTCACTATTATATTGATCTTCTGCTACGCCATAATCTTTAAGTGCTTTAGGGGTACTTCCGCCACTTTGGTCTAGCGCTGCAATAAAGCCTTTACCAGTTTTGATTTTTTCAAGTTGTTCTTTATTCATTACTTCCACTCCTTTTACTAGATTCATCTCTAGTATGATAAAAATTGAGCGAGAACGCAATCATTATACTAGTAAAATGAAAATATATTTAAGTGACCGTGCAGTATATTAAAAGCAAAGAAGATTTAACTTTAAGCAATATAAGCCATTATGGCATAGCATTTTTGCTATTTAATGAATGAAAATAATTAAAACTACTATTTTGTAAACGCTTTAATTTATTATGTTAACATTATCGATAAATAAATGATAAAGGGTGATATTTAGATGGAACAACGACATTTAGAATTATTAGCACAACTTATAGCACATCAAACAGAAAGTCCACCTGGTAGAAATACAGACCCACTTCAAGATGAGGTAGCAGCATTGTTACACGCTATAGGTTTTAACATTAAGAGAAAGCCATTATACGATAACGACAGCGTGATTATTGCAACTTTATAAGGACAAGACACCAATGCACCTAAATTAATTTTAAATGGGCATATGGACGTTGCCTCTGTTGAAGATGATAGTAACTGGCAGTATCCACCATTCGAATTGACACAAGCAGACGAGTGGCTGTATGGCAGAGGCGTAAGCGATATGAAAGGTGATATGGCAACGTTATTTTATGTATTAGAACAATTACATCAGCAACAAATACGACCTAAAGGTGACATTATTGTTCAATCTGTCGTTGGCGAAGAAGTAGGTGAAGCCGGCACTAAACTAGCGTGTGAACATAGTCCGCAAGCTGACTTAGCATTAATACTTGATACGAGTGAGCAAAAAGCCTTAGGTCAAGGAGGCGTCATAACGGGTTGGATTACAATAAAAAGTAAAGAAACAGTCCATGATGGAGCAAGACATAGTATGATACATGCTGGTGGCGGAAAATTTGGGGCAAATGCGATTGAAAAAATGACGATTATAATTCGCGCACTCAATGACTTAGAAAGCCATTGGGCAGTAATGAAATCTTATGAGGGGATGACGCCGGGTGCGAATACGATAAACCCTGCTGTGATTGAAGGTGGTAGACATCCCGCATTTATAGCTGACGAATGTCGACTATGGATTACTGTTCATTATTTACCAAATGAAAGTTATGAAGAAGTGGTTGCTGAAATTGAAGATTATTTAAATAAAGTAGCCCAAGCAGACTTATGGTTAGCTCAAAATCCGCTAACATTTGAATGGGGAGGAGCATCTATGATAGAAGATCGCGGCGAAATATTTCCGAGCTTTGTAGTACCTACAACGCATTTAGGTTATACGTTGCTCAGCGATTTACATGAACAAGTTCATGGTGCGCCTTTAGAGACAGGTTTAAGTACAACAGTGACTGATGGAGGATGGACTGCTTATTTTGGTATTCCGACAATTTTATATGGTCCTGGTAGTCTAGAAGAAGCACATAGTGTAGATGAAAAAATAACCATAAGCGAATTAGAAAACTTTAGTGAGGTATTATATAAATTTCTAAAATGTTGGTACACTCAACCGCAAAAATAAGTTATGAATAATGAGTTATTTTTACTGGAAATAGACGCAAAAATAATACTAATTTTAGCAAAAAAAAGAATTTTTTGAAATGAATATTTATTATATTTTCATGAATATAAATACAAAATGTATGCATTGTAAGATTTGTTCATTACGTTAAATTTAAATTTAACACTGTTATTATAGCAATTTTTTTGACTTATAAAAATTGACTATATATATATTTATTCATTGAAAACGAAAAATAAAATTGTATGTAATTTGCATTATTATATAAAGTTCGTTAACCTCTTCATTATGAATTAAATCAATTGCATATGTTACTCAATTTAGTAAGTGATGCACAATACATAATCATTCTATAATGGGGAGTGCTCGATTTTGAAAAAAAGAAAAGGAACGCTAATGGATTGGCCTACATTCATAGGTGCGTTTGCAATTCTACTTATTGCAGTTATACCGATGATGGCCTTTCCAAAAGCCAGTCAAGATATAATTACGCAAATGAACGAAGTCGTAACGAGTTCATTAGGTGTAGCTTATTTAGTTTTAGGCATAGCCGTCTTAGGATTCGTCTTATATATTGCATTTGGTAAATACGGCAATGTTACTTTAGGTAAAGCAACGGATAAACCAGAATTTAATACTTTCAGTTGGGCTGCGATGCTCTTCTGTGCTGGTATTGCATCTGATATTTTATATTGGGGATTAGTGGAATGGGCTTTTTATTATCAAGCACCACCACATAATGCAAAACCTTTTAGTCATGAAGCATTAGAATACGCTTCGATGTACGGTATGTTCCATTGGGGACCAATCGCATGGGCGACATTCGTTTTACCTGCATTGGCTATCGGATATCAAATTTTTGTAAAGAAAAAACCAGTTTATAAAATTAGTCAGACTTTAAGACCGGTACTTAGAGGACATACTGATGGCTATGTAGGTAAATTGATAGACGTACTATTTATATTTGGATTAGTAGGTGGAGCTGCAACTTCACTTGCGCTAGGTGTACCAATGATTTCTTCAGGATTAGAAACATTGTTTGGCATTAATGGTGATAGTATTGTTACTAAAGGCGTCGTGCTATTTACGATTACTGTTATTTTCGCCTACAGTTCTTATTCAGGATTGAAAAAAGGAATTAAAGTACTAAGTGACTGGAACGTTATACTAGCTTTTGTATTACTAGCTTTCGTTCTTATTGCGGGACCGACGATGTTTATATTGGAAAATTCTGTAACAAGTATCGGTAACTTATTTAAAAATTTCTTTGAAATGGCGACTTACGCGCAACCATTAGGCCAAATTAAAGGACAACCAGATAACAAATTCCCTGAACAATGGACAGTATTCTATTGGGCATGGTGGTTAGTTTACGCACCATTCATTGGTCTATTTATTGCACGTATTTCAAAAGGAAGAACGTTGAAAGAATTAGTACTAGGAACGTTAATCTACGGTACATTTGGTTGTATGTTATTCTTTGGTATTTTCGGTAACTATGCACTATTTTTACAATTATCAGGACAATTTGATGTTGTGCATTCTATTAATACAATTGGTACTGAACCAACACTTATGAAAATATTAAGTCATTTACCATTTTCAAAAGTAGTCATCGCATTATTCTTAATTTCAGCGTTTTTATTCTTGGCTACGACATTTGACTCTGGGTCATATATATTAGCAGCAGCTTCACAGAAAAAAGTTATAGGTGAACCATTAAAACCAAACCGCTTATTCTGGGCATTCGCGTTATGTTTATTACCATTTTCATTAATGCTTGTCGGTGGCCAACGCTCATTGGAAGTGCTTAAAACGGCTACGGTTGTTTCCAGTGTGCCACTGCTCGTCATATTTGTAATGATGATGGTCGCATTCTTGAAAACACTATCGAACGACAGATTAAAATTACAACGTCGTGCCGATCGTTATAAAGAAGTAGAAAGAAGATCATTACGTATTACACAAGTAAGAGAACGACAACAAGATGAAAACTTAGACGATAACTTATAAAAAAACAGCGAGGAATTCATAAAGAACAGAATTCTTCGCTGTTTTTTTATAACAAGCTAAATGAGATAACAAAAAAGCCTTATAGACGACGCATCTATAAGACTTGTTTAAGTTATGTTATTAGGGTTGACGAGGTTCAGGGATTGGGAAGTATTTAAATATTTCTCCTGAATCAATTGCGTCACTAAGATTTTCCAACCATTCATAATATGGCAATGTGTCGATGAGTTGGTTTTTAATTTTTGTAGCTTGTTGTTTCGTATTTTCATCAGTTTGGCTATCATCTAAGATTTTATCTAATAAGGAAATAGCTTTATAGACACCGTCTCTATTAATTTCAATTTCTCGACTCCATTTTTGAGTGAAGAAATTATTAAAGAAATTGAAAAAGTCTTTTTCGGCAACGAAATGTTGTTTTCTACTGCCACGCGTAAATTGCTGTTTGACGATATGAAATTCTTGTAATCTTTTAACGCCAGCACTCATGCTTGGTTTACTCATTTGTAGTTGCTGACGCATTTCATCTAATGTCATGCTATCTTCAAATAACATCGTGCCATACAAGTTACCAACACTACGATTAATGCCATACAAATCCATTGTCGCACCAATTGCGTTAATAACGATATCTTTAGCTTGTTCTATTAAAGCTTCAGGTTGATTTTTATTTGGCATGTCATGCACCTCCGAATCTGGTTTTTTAAACTTAATTTTTAGTATGTAATGTTTTTCTCAATATTAACATACTATAGCACAAACCTATATCAGTCATCTATAACGTTCTGAGAGAGATTTGACATAGCTTTAATTACTATGCTAACATAACTTTGTAAAATTCGTTAAATAAAAATTTAACAAACTTAACGGAGGTAATTTGATGCAACTTGTAAACAATTTATCTCGTCGTCAATACATTGATGGTGAGTGGGTAGAGAGCTCAAACAAAGCAACACGTACGATTATTAATCCATACAATCAAGAAACGATATTAGAAGTAGCAGAAGGTACAGCGGAAGATTCAACACGTGCTATCTTAGCTGCTAGAAGAGCATTTGAAGACGGAGCATATTCTCAACAAACAACAAGTGAACAAAGAGGACAAAAAGTAAGAGCTATCGCTGATGCGATTAAAAACAATAAAGAAGAACTAGCGAGATTAGAAACTTTAGACACTGGTAAAACATTAGAAGAGTCTTATGCAGACATGGATGATATCCATAACGTATTTATGTATTATGCAGGACTTGCAGATAAAGAAGGCGGAGAAATAATCGATTCTCCAATTCCAAACACTGACAGTAAAATTGTTAAAGAACCAGTTGGTGTCGTAACACAAATTACACCTTGGAATTATCCTTTATTACAAGCTTCTTGGAAAATAGCACCAGCATTAGTATCTGGTTGTTCATTAGTAATGAAACCAAGTGAAATCACACCATTAACAACAATCCGTGTATTCGAATTAATGGCAGAAATTGGTTTCCCTAAAGGTGTTATCAACTTAGTACTTGGTAAAGGTTCAGAAGTTGGTGAGCCATTATCAGCACACGAGGAAGTAGACTTAGTATCATTTACTGGTGGTATTAAAACTGGTAAACACATTATGAAACAAGCGGCAGATCATGTTACAAACATTGCATTAGAATTAGGCGGTAAAAATCCTAACATTATTTTCGCTGATGCAGATTTCGATTTAGCTGTAGACCAAGCGCTTAACGGCGGTTTCTTCCATGCTGGTCAAGTATGTTCAGCAGGTTCAAGAATCATTGTGCATAACGACATTAAAGAACAATTTGAACAAGCGTTAATCGAACGTATTAAAAATATTAAATTAGGTAACGGTTTTGATGAAGATACTGAAATGGGTCCAGTTATTTCACAAGAACACCGTGACAAAATTGAAAAATACATGGAAGTTGCTAAAGCAGAAAATGCAACTATCGCTATCGGTGGTAAACGTCCTGATAGAGAAGATTTACAAGATGGATTTTTCTTCGAACCAACTGTAATTACAGACTGCGACACTTCAATGCGTATCGTTCAAGAAGAAGTATTTGGTCCAGTAGTAACAATTGAAGGATTTTCAACTGAAGAAGAAGCGATTGAATTAGCAAACGATTCAATTTATGGACTTGCTAGTGGCGTCTTCACTACAGATGTTGGTAAAGCTGAACGCGTAGCAAGCAAATTGAAAATGGGTACAGTATGGATCAATGATTTCCATCCTTACTTTGCTCAAGCACCTTGGGGCGGTTATAAACAATCAGGTATCGGTAGAGAACTTGGTAAAACAGGTTTAGCTGAATATCAAATTGAAAAACATATCTTAAGAAATACACAACCTGAACCTGTAAATTGGTTTGGTAAACAATAAAGCAAATAGCAAACTCAGATTATAATACGGGAGGACATATATAAATGAGAGAAGCATATGATTATATTATAATTGGTGGCGGTAGTGCCGGATCAGTTTTAGGAAGTCGTTTAAGTGAAGATAAATCTAAAAACGTACTTGTATTAGAAGCAGGACGTAGTGACTATTTTTGGGATTTATTAATTCAAATGCCAGCAGCATTAATGTATCCAGCGGGTAATAAATTATATGACTGGATTTATGAAACAAATGAAGAACCATTTATGAAAGGACGAAAAGTAGGACATGCACGTGGTAAAGTACTAGGTGGTTCTAGTTCTATCAATGGTATGATTTATCAACGTGGTAACCCAATGGACTACGAAAAATGGGCACAACCAGAAGGTATGGATAATTGGGATTACGCACATTGTTTACCATACTTTAAACGTTTAGAAAAAACATTCGGTGCAACTAAAGACGACGAATTTCGTGGTCATCATGGTCCAATTAAATTAAAACGTGGACCAGCTACAAATCCATTATTCCAAGCATTTTTCAACGCTGGGGTTGAAGCGGGATATAATAAAACACCAGACGTAAATGGTTTTCGTCAAGAAGGTTTTGGGCCATTTGATAGCCAAGTACACAACGGTAGACGTGTATCAGCATCAAGAGCTTATTTACATCCAGCTATGAGACGTAAAAACTTAGATGTGCAAACACGTGCATTTGTTACTAAAATTAATTTCGAAGGTAACAACAAAGTAACTGGTGTAACATTTAAGAAAAATGGTAAAGAACATACTATAAATGCTAAAGAAGTTATCTTATCAGGTGGTGCATTCAATACGCCTCAATTATTACAATTATCAGGTATTGGTGATTCAGAATTCTTAAAATCATTAGGCATTGAACCACGTATTCATTTGCCTGGTGTAGGTGAAAACTTTGAAGATCACTTAGAAGTCTATGTTCAACATAAATGTAAACAACCAGTGTCTTTACAACCAAGTTTAAATAAATTCAAGATGCCATTTATCGGTTTGCAATGGATTTTTGCTCGTAAAGGTGCAGCAGCATCAAACCACTTCGAAGGTGGCGGATTCGTACGCTCTAACGACGAAGTTGATTATCCTAACTTAATGTTCCACTTCTTACCAATTGCAGTAAGATATGATGGACAAAAAGCACCTACAGCACATGGTTACCAAGTACACGTTGGACCAATGTATTCTAACTCACGTGGTAGCCTAAAAATTAAATCAAAAGATCCGTTTGAAAAACCAAACTTTGTCTTCAACTATTTATCAACTGAAGAAGATAAACGTGAATGGGTAGAAGCAATCAAAGTTGCACGTAACATCTTATCTCAAAAAGCTTTAGATCCATTTAATGGTGGAGAAATTTCACCAGGACCTGAAGTACAATCAGATGAAGATATACTGAACTGGGTTGCTAAAGATGGCGAAACAGCATTACACCCATCTTGTAGTGCTAAAATGGGACCAGCTTCAGACCCAATGTCAGTAGTTGACCCAGAAACTATGAAAGTGCATGGTATGGAAAATTTACGTGTCGTAGATGCTTCTGCAATGCCACGTACGACAAATGGTAATATTCATTCACCAGTATTGATGATGGCTGAAAAAGCTGCAGACATCATCCGAGGTAAAAAACCATTAGACCCTGAATATATTGATTATTACCGTCACGGCGTCCATGATAAAGACGCTGGAACAATAAAATAATAAGTATAGTCGGTAACATAAAAAGGCAATCTCTATTTTGAAAATAGAAATTGCTTTTTTATATTTTGTAATTACGACACAACAAACCATGGAATAAATTGTATTGCGAGACGCCTGCGGGAACAGGACTAGGCGAAGACTACAGGCTGAGACAGTCCCCGAGGAAAGCGAGCAATACTTATAAAAAATCCCTTAGTAAAACGCAGCTCAAAATAATTATTGATTTATAAGAAAAATTAAAAAAACCAATCAACATGTAATCATAAACATGCTGATTGGCGCTTTATATTTTAATTATTTAACAATATTATCTATCAAGGCATCATAGTTATCTTCAAGTATTGCCTTGAAATTAAAAGTAGACTCTAAATCGTTAATTAAAGTTTCATTATCAAAGTAATTAATTTGTTTAATATCATTGATGATGAGACCAATGCCATTTAAATCATCATGATATAAGTCGTTTTTATGCGCAAGTTCTATTAGACTATCGGCAAGTTGTTTTACATAATTATTATCATCAAGTGCTGCAGAACTACTATCAATAACTTTCTTATGCTTATCGATAATAACAAGTTTCGTTTGTTCAGCTCCGAATTGTGCGACAAAATAATTCATTACTATAAATTCCTCCTCAAATATGTGATTAAAAATCACAATATTTGTTTACCCATCTCACAACTTCTTATTCAAGAGTGTGCAAAATTTAAACGTTACGATTTAGCTAATGAACGTCTGTTAGCGAATGTCATGATTAATATAATAACGCCAAGAGAAGCACAGAAAATACCGTCATTATGAATACCTACAGTAATATCTCCGCCTTTAAAAAAGATACCATTAGCCGTAGAAGAGACAATGGCCCCAATATACATAAATGTTCTTAATAATCCAGCTGACATACCGATACTGTCTTTGGGTGCTTGATGATAAAGTGCATTTTGATTAGCTAAATTCATTAATCCTTGAGGTATGCCGAATAATGCAGCTAATAATACCAGTATTATTATTGAAGTTTGAGGATTAATTAGTGTAAAACTTATCATAGTAACAATGCCGGCTAATGTACCTAAATATAATTTATTTTTAGAAGATAAACTACTACCAGTATATTTTGATGCAACAATTGCAATCACAAACATAGGTAACATTAATAAGCCGGCATGACCAGGAGATAAGCCTCTAGCTTCTTCTAACCATTGTGTGTAGCCATATAATACGCTGTAAGAAATAGTTTGAGTTAGTGTTGAACGTATATACGTATTATTTAATGAAGTATTATGCGCTAACAATCTAACATCGATAAATGGTTTTTTGGATTTCATTTCAACAAAGATAAATATAATAAAAGTAACAATACCAATAATTAATAAATATAAGTTTTTAATTGAGGGTTCTGTAAAATATATTATCCATGTTACCAAAGTGATTGTGAAAAGCGTCATACCTATAAAATCAATATAAGTTCTAAGTGCAGTAATTTTGCCTAAAGATTGTGTGACTTTAGGGAAATATAGTACACCAAAGATGATACATAATATTGATAATGGTATATTAACGAAAAATATAGCTTCCCAACCACCAAAATTAATTAATAACCCCCCTAACGTAGGGCCAATCACAGACACAGTTTGGTTGGAGATGGCCAAGACGGTCAGTATACTACTCGGACTATCTTTGCCAGTGCGTTCACCTTCGTATTTAATTAAATACATTGCTGAAGGATAACCCGCACAAGTACCAATGCCTATTAAGAATCGGGCTAATACAAGTCCATAAAAAGAGGGGGTGACGATAGCAAGGATACTTGCTAAACCAACTAAACTAGTTGCAAATAAAAATAATCCTTTTGGTCCGAAGACGTCTACTAATTTACCAATAATAGGTTGGCCAATACTCGTAGCTAAATATAATGAAGTAACAAGCAATGCCGTTTGATAAAAAGGAATATTAAAGGCATGTGCTATTGGAATCATAGCGATAGCTATCATGGAAGAATTGATAGGATTGAGTATAGAGCCGAGTATCATTGGAGGGTATAATTTTTTGTTAAATGTGAGTGCATTGGATGAATTACCCATTTTAACATCTCCTTATCTACTCTGAGTATCAACAACTATAATATGTTAGACTAATAAATTGAGAAAGACAAATAATTAACCTTAAAGCCTTTAATGACAATATAAGTAGAAAGGAGTGTTTTTATGTCAATCAGTCTAGCTACTAAAAGTGATTTGAATGAAATATACAAAGTACAGGCAAAGGCATTTGAAGAGGCTGTTGTTGAGCCTCATTGTTTAACAAATGAAGAGATTCAAAATTTATCTCAAATGGCATTAGAAGATGGCGCCCGTTATTATGCTATGAAGGAAGATAAACAATTTCTAGGATATACCATGTTGGCTGTGAAAGAAGATAAACTTACAGGTGATAAATACGGTTTTATTTACGAATTGTATGTCATGCCGAAATTTAGAAAGCGAGGTTACGGCAAACAATTGATAACTTTCACCAAACAACATTTTAAACAGCTAGGTTATGATAAAGTGCGCTTAAATGTTTATGTTGGCAATGAGGCGCAACAACTCTATAAAAGTTGTGGTTTTGAAGAACGTAATATTACGATGCAATTGAAATTATAATTAGGTAATGAAGTTAAACGGGATAAAGCGCAAATTGAATTATCAGAAAATTGTGTAATTGGTAACCGCTATATTGTTGGTATAACAACAGTTAAGATTCAATATTATTGATGCAGAGTAAAAATAGAATTGACAACGCTTTCAAATAGCGTTAAAGTTTTGATATTTAATGATTCAAGTATATGTTCAAAGGGTGGGGAATATAAGATGAAGAATTATCGTTATTTTATCATCGTTATGATTATCGTTATGACTATGATAAATTACATTGACCGTGGAGGTATCTCCTACGCTCAAGAAGATATTATTAAAGAATTTGGATTTGATAATGTCGCTTGGGGAGCTATCTTAGGTTACTTTGGTTACGGGTATATGTTAGGTTCACTATTTGGTGGTGTACTATCTGATAAAAAGGGTCCGAAGTTCGTATGGATTGTAGCTGGAACATTATGGTCACTATTCGAAATAGCAATGGCTTTTGCAGGTGAATTAGGTATGGCTATTTTTGGTGGCTCGGCCTTAGCAGGGTTCGGTATGTTAAGAATTATATTTGGTTTTGCAGAAGGTCCGATTTTTTCTACAATTAGTAAAACAAACGCCAACTGGGCAGCACCTAAAGAGCGCGGTTTACTCTCTGCTTTAGGTTTAATAGGGGTACCACTTGGTGCATTAATTACTGCACCAGTTGTTTCAGGCTTATTAACGATTACAAATTGGCGTGTATTATTTATATTAATGGGTGTTTTAGGATTGATTTGGGTTGTTATTTGGGCGAAAGTCTTTACAGACTATCCTGAAGACAATAAAAAAGTATCTGCTAGAGAAATTGAAGAAATTCGTTCAACTGAAGATACGGTTAAAGGTGAGAAAACGGTAGAAACAGAACAAAATGCTCACGAAAAATGGTATCACTTCTTTAGAAGTCCGACACTCATTTTCAATACGATAGGTTACTTTGGCTTCCAATACATAAACTTCTTAATATTAACTTGGACGCCTAAATATTTACAAGATGAATATCACTTTGAAATTCATTCGTTATGGTATTTAGGTATGATTCCGTGGATAGGTGCTGTATTTACAGCATACTTTGGAGGTAGATTATCAGATTGGCTACGACATAAAACTGGTAGCTTACGTATTGCCAGATCCGGTTTGGCTATTTTTGGAATGACGTTAGCGGCGATTTGTTTTCTTATCATTCCAACTACCGATAATATTGCCTTTATTTTAATACTAATGATGTTAGGTAATGCATGTGTGTTCTTACCCAATGCGGTATATTGGGCGGTTGTTATTGATACAGCTCCAAAAAATTCAGGTACATTTGGTGGTATCATGCACTTTTTCGTAAACTCTGCGACAATAATTGCACCAACATTAACAGGTATTTTAGTATCTGCCTATGGGTATGGTTCTATGTTCATATCAGCAGTTATTGCAGCCGTCATTGGTATTGTAGCAATGAGTTTCGTTAAACCAGGTCTGAAAAAAATTAAGACACTAACGAATTAATAAAGATAACAAAAGCTGAGGCATTAATTATGTCTCAGCTTTTTTGGCGATTATTAGTCGTGCATATAGCCATGAAGTAAAGTATAAGTTGTTGTAATAGTTGGTGTAGCTAAATTATGTTTTTGAGCTGTACGATAAATATATCCTTGAATCGCTTCTACTTCTAATGGTCTCCCTGCACTGATGTCATAATACATGCTCGTACCCATTTCGTCTGGGTAACCATCGTAAATAGTCATGATTTGCGTCACAATGTCTTTTGGCAAGTTCACGCCTTCAGCTAATGCAATCTGAGCACCTTCGTCGATTAATTGGCGACATAAATGATTTACTTTATTGTCTTTAAGCACTTTAGCTGTTGAGCGTGTTAATGCAGTGACAGTATTAATACCTAAGTTAACGAGTAATTTATACCAAATCGTGTCTTCTATATGTTGTTCTAGTTTTAAGTCTAAGTTTGTCGGAGCTAATAGTTGGACTAGATTACGTGTCTCTGGACTATCTTGAACGTGTAAACGTTTATCTCTAAAGTGGGTCACGGTATTTTGCTCTTTCTGACCACTAATATAAACGACTGCTTGATAGACGTTTGGCAATGAGAATGCTGCTAAATTTGAGCGCCCATTTTGTGCTAACACTATGATGCTATCTTGGTGAGTAATGCGTTTAATATCTTCTATGATGGTATCTAATTGATATGTTTTTACTGCCACAAATAAGACATCAACTTTTGTTATCGTTGCTGCTAAAGATTGCACCTGTAATGGGTGCATAGGCATATGATTTCCTGGGTAATATGAGAGTGTTGCGTTCTGTCTACCTAAGAGTAACGTATCGCTAAAGTGTTGTTGTAACTCAAAAGCAATAGTGGAACCTACTGCACCAGGACCTATAATGGCAAATTTTGTCATGTTAAGTACTTCCTTTTTTCGTATGAATTCTATATACTATTGCTAATATTATAACAAATAAGGAGAATAATATTGAAAACTTTAAATCAATTATTATTAATGAAAGAACAGAAAGAAAAAATTTCAATGATTACTGCTTATGACTACCCAAGTGCAAAACAAGCCGAAGCAGCAAGTATAGATACAATTTTAGTTGGTGATTCTTTAGGAATGACTGTATTAGGTTACGATAGTACCGTTGAAGTAACGCTTGAAGATATGATCCATCATAGTAAGGCGGTACGTCGGGGTGCACCGAATACTTTCGTAGTAGTAGATATGCCGTTTGGTACGGTTGGTGTTAGCGAAGAACAAGATTTATTATTAGCGAAACAGTTATATCAACAAAGTAATGCCAATGCTATTAAAGTTGAGGGGACCCACATAGCGCCTTTTATTACACGTTGTAGTAATATAGGTATTCCAGTCGTGGCGCATTTAGGTTTAACACCTCAAAGTGTTGGTATTATGGGATATAAAATGCAAGCCGCTACTTTAGAAGCCGCTGAAAAGTTAATACAAGATTGCAAAAATATGGAACAAGCTGGTGCAGTGATGATTGTTTTAGAAGCGGTCCCAAGTGACCTTGCACAAAAAATTAGTACAACGTTATCGATACCAGTCATCGGCATTGGAGCTGGCAATGGTACGGATGGGCAAGTATTAGTTTACCATGATGTTTTAAATTATGGCGTTGAACGACAAGCAAAATTTGTGAAACAATATGGGGACTTTAACAATGGTATAGACGCGCTGTCTCAATATCATCAAGAGGTTAAGGAAGGCACATTCCCTTCAGCTGAACACACATACAAGAAAAAGATTTGGGATGAGGTGACACCAGATTGACAGAAATAATAACCCATATTTCAGAGATGCAAAAAATAACTTCTGATGTTAAAAGACATGGTCAGACAATTGGTTTTGTCCCTACAATGGGCGCGTTACATGACGGTCATTTAACAATGATGAAACAATCTATAAAAGAACAAGATATTACAATTATGAGTGTGTTTGTGAATCCCTTGCAATTTGGTCCAAACGAAGATTTTGATGCTTATCCTCGCCAAATCGAACAAGATGTGGCGATGGTTAAGCATATCGGCGTCGATTATGTATTTTATCCAGCTACAGACGAGATGTATCCAGGCGCTATAGACATTAACGTTACGGTTGGTAGATTGGCGTCAGTATTAGAAGGCGAAAAAAGACCAGGGCATTTTGATGGAGTGGTTACGGTCGTCAATAAATTGTTTAATATAGTGCAACCGGATGTCGCGTACTTTGGCAAAAAAGATGCACAACAATTGGCGATTGTAGAAAAGATGGTTGAAGATTTTAATCATAATATTATAATTCGTGGCGTAGATATAGTTAGAGAAGCTGATGGTCTTGCTAAAAGCTCACGTAACGTATATTTGACTGACAAAGAACGTGAAGAGGCGCCTCATTTGTATCAAAGTTTGAAACTAGCCGAACGTTTATATCAAAATGGTGAGCGTAACAGCGATACAATTATAGCCGAAATTAATAATTATTTATCACAAAATACAAGTGGATATATCGAAGAAGTTGCGGTATATAGTTATCCTGAATTAATCGAGCAACAGCATATTTCAGGTGAAATATTTATATCGTTGGCAGTAAAGTTTTCACAAGCTAGATTAATTGATAACGTTATAATAGGAGATAACTAAAATGATTAGAACAATGATGAATGCAAAGATTCATAGAGCAAGAGTAACAGAATCCAATTTAAATTATGTAGGGAGTATAACGATTGACAAAGATATTTTAGAAGCGGTGGATATTTTACCTAATGAAAAAGTGGCGATTGTTAACAATAATAATGGCGCACGCTTTGAGACATACGTTATTGAAGGAGAACGTGGTAGCGGCAAAATTTGTTTAAATGGTGCTGCCTCAAGATTAGTAGAAGTTGATGATGTAGTTATTATCATGACATATGTTCAATTGAACGAAGAAGAATTAATCAATCATGCACCAAAAGTAGCAGTTATGGATGAATATAATGCTATAACGCAAATGATACATGAGCGTGAAAATGAAATTGTGCTATAACTATAAAAAAGACCTTAAACATAGTGTTTAAGGCCTTTTTTTGTTTATTAATGGATGACTTTTTTAGCTAATGACGTAATGTAATTAAAAAATGCATCATGTTCTACATGATTAACCACATTTATGTCGCGCCCATGATTGTCGTCTATATAAGTTTTGCCTTGGCTAGGCCCATTAGTCGTGACAGAAGCTTTCACTTGTTGTTGTTTTACAAGGTCAGGTTTGCCTACATAAGCAGTAGTTAATACATCCCATAAAAAATAAGTCGAATTAGTTTGGAAATGTGTAAGTGGGGGCACAGCAGCATAACTAACACCTAAGAAATCAACCCCGATATGATGACGTTCTTGTGCCCACATTTGTCTTATATGCCATGTTAAAGGTACTTGGTTCGTACTTTCTAGCGCGATCATATCAATTTGTATCTTAGTGTTAAAAACAGTTGCAACTGCTTCTGGATCCCAATAGGCATTCCATTCAGCAGTGCCATCATGTTCTGGTTCTTCAACGTTGCCTTTATTTAAAAATGTACCGCCCATCCATACTAAGCGATTAATTTTATCTTCGATAGAAGGCATTATCGTTAACGCTTTTGCTAAATCTGTCAGTGGACCGGTAAACAATAATGTAACTTTATTAGTCGATTGTTGTAACTTCTGAACAATATCTTCTGCTGCACTATGAGTTGTTTGAGATGATAACGTATTAGTCGTTTCGTTTAAAATAGGTAATGCATCAATGAAAAAAGCATGCATTCGCCATTCTTTAGGAAAAGGATTCTTGCCTCGCTCAGTAGAAGCAGCCACGTCTAGTTTATTGTGGCCAAAGCGATTTATAATTTTCTGAGACGCACTTGTAGCAGGTTCAATATAACTATCGGCACCGATAGCACTTACCCCAATAAGTTCAATATTCTCCATTTGTAATAATACAAAGAGTGAAATTAAATCATCTACACCACCATCGTGGTTGAAATAAATATGTTGCATATATAAAGCCTCCATCAAAATTGTTCTTTTTAATTTAATTATAGCATGACGGTTTTTGGATATTTAGGGAACCATAAATAAAAGCCTGAAACCTATTGCAGTTTCAGACTTTCATTTACTATATATTTCTATTAGTCATAATTTCAGTAATACCTTGCCAATATGGCGATGTTTGTTCTAAGTTCTCTACGTAATCGAAAGTACTATCTCCAAATAAACGACGCGCTTCTCTTTCATAAGCTGTTTGACGCGCTTGTTTCATAGTAACATCGTGATAAACTTCGTCTTTATTAAGGTCGGTAATTGCCATCATTTCTTTTAAAGTCATTGGCATAGGTCCCGCATGAGCTAAAAAGTTAACTGATTCGTCTAATTGTTGCATGTACTTAAATTTTTCAGTATCTTCAGCGATTTGTTTTTTTAACATTACTGACACACTATGCTGATTAGCAATATTGCTATTTACGTCATTTACAAATTGAGGCAATACAGTACTATCTGAGAATGTACCACCTAAATACAAGTCATGGTGTTGATAATTGCTATCTTTTATCATTTCTACCTGGCTTGTATCTCCATAAAAGAACCATTTTGCGACAGCTTCGCCGGAGTGTCCATTATCCAGAGGACAGAATTTGTCTTTAGCTGCCAAATATTGCGAAGAAGGTGTAGGATCGTCTAGGCCTCTTTGAACAGCTTTTACAAGTTGGTCTGTGTTTTTAGCGATAAATCCAGGTAATTCATCAATAGATAAATTTAACCCTCTTGAAGCAACGTAGTCGTCTATATCGTAAATATAGTGAACAATAGGTCGCTCAGTCGGTATAAAATCAAAGAAGACACTAGAGTAATCAGATATAATCACGTCGGTAATATTTAATAATTCATTCGTTGCAATGTCGTTAGGTGGCAAAATAATATTTTCAGGAAGCTTTACATTTTTTAACAACCCTTGCGTGATCGTATGACCACGGAATAATATATTGGCATCTAATTTAGCTAATTGGGACAAGTCATGCACAAGTTTGTCAGTATCGAAGCTGTTTCCTTGTTTATTTTCACCTCGCCATGTCGGTGCATATAATACAATTTTCTTAGTTTTATCTAGATTATTAATATGATTTTTCATATATTCTTGTAATTCTGAACTTGCATTTAACGTTACGTCAATACGAGGGTAGCCTGCTTTAGCCATTTCACCGGCGTAAATACCTTCAATTGAATACGCTGATTTTTGTTTTCCTACCATGAAGTCATTGGGTGACAAAATATGCGTGGCTTGCAGTAGGTTTCTCGTGCTACCAGCGACACCTAGTTGTGTACCAGCGCTATCACGGCCAACAGTTTTATAAAAGACGCCATGCGTCGTTTGTAAATATTTTTGTTCAGGCTTACGTGTAACAAAGTCGCTAAATGTCGAGTTACAAATAAGATATTTAGCTGTCGAAATATATTTAAAATAAGCGTCTGAGTTACGTTTTACAAAGATAATATTATCTTTATTTTTAAGCGTTTTTGGAATGTTATTAAAGTTATTTACGACCCATACATGAGTGAAATCTTCAAAATCTTGATGGTCTAATACATAATCAAAAACGCCAGCTGGATTACACATCACACGTGCGCCACTTAAACTTTCATAGAAAACCATTTTGTCATCGATATTGTAGTGATTGTAACTTATACCATAGCGGATAGATAATTTTTTAATATTTTTATCGTAGGTCGCTTTACCCATATTACTTGGCATACTGAAAAGCTCAGCCTCATTATAAGCTGCTAATGCTTGGTCGTATTTGCCTAATTTATTATAAATGCGCGCAAGTTTGCGGTAATTGCCAGGGCGATGCGTTTGTTGACGCTCTATAGCACTTTCAAACCATTTTTCTGCATTTTTAAAATCACCAATATCTTCATAACTAACAGCTAAATTATAATGCCATGGAGATAATACTTTATCTCTTTGTAATGCTTGTTCGAAATAATGAATCGCATTTTGAGGTTGTTTTAACTTTCTATAAAGTAAACCTATTTCGTAAATTAAATTGGCATCATCAGGTAACAAATCCAATTGTTTAACAAAGGCATCAATTGCTAATTGCCAATGCTTGTGTTGTTCGTGGATTACGCCAATCCCCCATATATGTGCTTTGTCATTATCGCTTAAACATGTTGCTTCAGTAAAGCTTTTATTAGCAGCGCTAGTATCATCTAATTTAAGTTGAATAAGGCCGAGCTCGTAATATATATTACCAAGTTCTCTTGGCGAATACTGATCGACATTGTTATCAATCGTGTGTTTATAATATTTAACGGCTTCTTGATCGTGTTGCTGTTTTTCTAAATGAACGGCTAATTGATACGCTTTGACAACATCAGTTGGATGAGAAGCTAAATATTTTTTTATATAAGGTACTGCTTTGTCATATTGTTTATTCTTTTTGTAAGCGTCTATAATCAATAATAAAGCTTCAGCATTTGCTGTGAAACGGCTTAAATAATAGTTTGCATGTTGAATTGCTTCATTATATTGTTTTAGCTTTAAGTAATAATGGGCTATTTCTAAATTTAAGTCATAGTCATTAGGGTGTTGAGTCAAATATTGAGATAAATAACTAACTGCCGTTTTAGTATTATAAAGTTTTAAATGCGTTTGAGCTATTTTTAATAAAGATTGACCATCTTGTGGGTGAAACTTTAAGTATTCCTCTAACCATTTTATAGATTGTTCTTTTTTATTTAATTGCTCAAAAATGAATGCCTTTTGTTTATAAAATAAATGTTGCTGTTCTTTAGTTTCGTGGTCTATGGCCTTATTAATATAATGTAATGCTTCTTTCCATTTTTGTTGATTAAATGCTAATTTTGAAAGTTCAGCATAATAACCAGCTTGTTTTTTTAACAATGGGTATAAATTTTTCAAACTATCATATTTAATTGCATCATCTGTAGTTTCTTTATGTGTCTTATATGAATAGTAAGCCCCAGGTAGTTTTATAATGTTTTTTACTTTTTTTAAATTATTTTGAATAGGCACTTGCATACATCCTCGTCTATAATCCATTTTAGATATTTAAAATGGATTTGAATTAATATAATCTTAGACGAATTATACTACATTTTATGCAATATTAAAAAGCATACTAAATAAATTTAAACAATATATAAAGCACTCGTTATAATTATTATAATGAGTACATAAACTATAAATAATTTATATCAAATATAAATTACATACTTTAACTAAATAATCATACGTAACCCCATTTAATAAAATGACTATCGAATTAAATTGTTGCTTTTGGCAATAATGTGTTTATTGAAACTTTAATAGGTTATGTGTTTATATAGATACAAATAAGGGGTGTATTAATGTGAAATTTAAAAAGGAACATGTTAATTACGTCGATCCAGAGAAGACGACTAAGAGTGTCGTTGCTACAGGGATAGGTAACGCCATTGAGTGGTTTGACTTTGGATTGTATGCACAATTAGCAGTTATTTTAAGTCACAATTTCTTTGGAAATATGCCACAGGAAATTCAAATGGCATCAACGTTCGCAGTCTTTGCGTTTGCGTTTATCGTCAGACCGGTGGGCGGAATATTTTTCAGTCATTTAGGGGATAAACATGGAAGGAAATTAGTCTTAGCCACAACGATTATTCTCATGGCGGTTTCTACGCTAGCTTTAGGTTTACTACCAACGCAGGAACATATAGGGATATGGGCGCCAATACTATTACTCGTAGTTAGAATGATACAATCATTTTCTACTGGTGGTGAATATGCTGGTGCGATGACATATATAGCCGAAACATCTCCAGATAAAACGCGAGGTAAATTAGGTAGTGGTCTAGAGATTGGTACACTTAGTGGCAGTATTATGGCAGCGATATTAGCTGGGATAATGTATTCACTATTAAATGATCAACAAATGCAAGATTGGGGTTGGAGAATACCGTTTATTATCGCAGCTCCGTTAGGTATTATTGGTCTTTTCTTACGTTCTACTTTAGATGAAAGTCCAGCTTATGAATCAACATTAGAAGAAAAAGAAGAGTTAGAATATTCATATATGGATATTTTTAAATATTATTGGAAAGACGTATTAGTTTGTTTCACAGGTGTAGCATTTTTAAATGTAGCTAATTACATGGTGTTATCATTTATGCCATCATTTTTAAATAGTACACTTAATCTTGGTGGAACAATGAGTTCTATTTTAAGTACTATTACAATGGCCGTTATGATTCCAGCGGTGTTCTTCTTTGGTTGGTATAGTGACAAAATTGGAAATAAAAGAGCGACGATGTTTGGCTTAGTAGGATTTAGTTTATTTTCAATTTTAGCATTTTATTTAATGAGTATACCGTCTATACCAGTCGTAATCATAGGGTTGTTTATCATTGCACTATTTATGTCAACATTTGAAGGCGTTATGCCTTCTGTCTTACCTAGTATGTTCCATACAAAAGTAAGATTAAGAACATTGTCTTTAGTATATAACATTGGTGCTGCAGTGTTTGGTGGTTTAACGCCATTTATTCTTTCTACATTAGTCAGTACTACGGGTCAAGAAATCGCACCTTCATACTATTTAATGTTTATAAACGTTGTAGGTTTGATAATATTTGCGTTTATGTTTAAGTCTACTTCAAACAAATCTTTAAGAGGTGCTTATCCTAATGTCGAAAACCGTTCGGATTATGAAGAGGTAATTAGAAATCCGAAAGACGCATTATGGTGGGATAAAGAAGAATAATCAAATTTTGAGTAGTAAGTCTATATTTGTACTAATTATTGCTTGTACAAATATAGGCTTTTTTATGACTTTAAGTGTATCCATATGAATAGGTGTAAAAAATTTAAATTTAATGTTACTATGGCTTCTTGGTATTTGAGTTACATGGAAAAGTACTTAAAATAAAATTGAAAGAAGGTTGAAATAGCAAAATTTCACTATATTAAAGCAAAAAATAAGTAAAAGTGTACAATTACAATAATATTTTTTTGGGCATTGAAAATACTAGTAAACACTGATATTGTGCGATTTGTATCGATGTTTCGTTTTATATAGCTTATGGTAATTTTATCCGTTAAATGAATAAATAAGTAACATTAGAAATTGCTATATTGCTACAAAGCAAACGGCTGAGAGTTCTTTAACTTTACAATGATAAATATACAAATATCACTTATATAATGTATTAAAATGCAAAAAATGTTATATCGAATTTCAATTTGACTGAATTGTAAATATGCGTATAATAACAGACTATACAATAAATTGAATATAGTTGTTGTGCAACATAAAATTTCGGTTTTTTAAAGACGAAAAGAGTAGGGGTTTTTATGGATAAAAAAGAAACGAATAGCAAGATTAATCTGCCACAACTTGTGCTATTAGGTTTAGGTTCGCTAATAGGTTCAGGTTGGTTGTTTGGGGCATGGGAGGCTTCATCATTAGCTGGGCCTGCCGCAATTATTTCATGGGTTATTGGTTTTATTGTTATCGGAACACTTGCCTATAACTATATTGAAATAGGTACCATGTTCCCACAATCTGGTGGTATGAGTAACTATGCACAATATACCCACGGCTCGTTATTAGGGTTCATTGCCGCGTGGGCAAACTGGGTTTCACTTGTAACGATTATTCCTATAGAGGCTGTATCTGCAGTTCAATATATGAGTTCATGGCCTTGGGATTGGGCGAAGCCTATGCACCATTTAATGGCAGGTGGATCGATTAGTAACATCGGTTTATTAGCAACATTTGTAATTATTATTATCTTTTCATTATTAAACTATTGGTCAGTAAAATTATTAACTTCATTTACAAGTTTAATTTCAATCTTCAAATTAGGTGTACCTTGTTTAACTATTATCATGTTAATGATTTCTAGTTTCGATACAGGTAACTATGGTCATTCAGCAAGTACATTTATGCCATATGGTAGTGCACCTATTTTCGCAGCTACAACTGCTTCAGGTATAATTTTCTCATTTAATGCATTCCAAACAATCATTAATATGGGTTCTGAAATTACAAAACCTAATAAAAATATTGCACGTGGTATTGCAATATCGTTAACACTAAGTGCTGTATTATACATTATTTTACAAAGTACCTTTATTACTGCGATGCCATCATCTATGTTGCATGATCATGGTTGGTCAGGCATTAACTTTAATTCACCATTCGCTGACATGGCGATTTTATTAAGTTTAAACTGGTTAGCAATCTTGTTATACATTGAAGCGTTCGTATCTCCGTTTGGTACAGGCGTATCATTTGTTGCCGTAACAGGCCGTGTATTACAAGCTATGGAACAAAATGGTCATATTCCTAAATTCTTAGGTAAAATAAATAAAAAATATCAAATCCCACGTATTGCTATTATCTTTAATGCGATCACTAGTATGATAATGGTTGCGATATTCCGCGATTGGGCAGTGTTAGCAAGTGTCATTTCCACTTCTACATTGGTTGCTTATTTAACAGGTCCAACGACTGTAATTGCTTTACGTAAAATGGGACCAAAAATGCACAGACCATTCCGTGCAAATCTATTGAAGGTTATGGCACCACTGTCATTCGTACTTGCTTCATTAACAATTTATTGGGCGAAGTGGCCGACGACTGCAGAAGTTATATTTATTATCATTTTAGGTTTGCCAGTCTATTTCTTCTATGAATATAAAATGAATTGGAAAAACACTAAAAAACAAGTCGGTGGCAGTTTATGGATTATTATCTATTTAATTGTACTTTCATTACTGTCATTTATTGGTAGTAAGGAATTTAATGGTATGAATTTAATACACTATCCATATGATTTCTTAGTAGTGGCTATTGTTGCGTTTATTTTCTATAAATTAGGTACAATCAGTCATTTTGAAAGTATCTACTTTAAACGTGCTAAAAAAATCAATAAAGATATGAAGAAAGATCTAGATGAACAACATGCTTCAGAAGAAAGTAATGAAGCAAAAGCTTAATTAATATTGAATAGCAAAAAGTACTAGCGCGCATTAATGTGCACTAGTACTTTTTTTATTAAGATTAATAAAGGTATCATATGGAACGTACAATACCTTTGTATGTTATTGCATAATTAATGCATATTATATTTAATAAATATTTGGGACTCAATATTATTTATAATCATACAATGTTAAATAAAAATGTTGTTTTCTAGCTATTTTTGGAAATTGAAAAAAGATCAAAAAATATCGAAAACATGTTTGACTAATTAAAAAATGAGGTGTATGATAACGAATATTAATTCAAATTTCAGAATAAATAATTAAAAGGAAGAGGGTTATGATGAACGATTTAATCGCACATACAGATTTATATAGTTCAATCAACTATAGTCCGACAAAATTAGTTCTAAGTGAAGGAAAAGGCTCTAAAGTTTGGGATATTGATGGCAATGAATACATTGATTGTATATCAGGCTTTTCAGTAGTCAACCATGGTCATTGTCATCCTAAGGTTATTGAAGCATTTCAACAACAAAGTCAAAAAATAACAATGATTTCACGTGCGCTATATAGTGAAAATTTGGGGCAATGGGAAGAGAAAATTTGTAAATTAACAAATAAAGATAAAGTTTTGCCGATGAATACCGGCACGGAAGCGATAGAAACTGCTATTAAGATTGCGCGTAAATGGGGAACTGATGTTAAAGCAATTCCCGAAAATGAAACAGAGATAATCGCTATGAATGGAAATTTCCATGGGCGTACATTAGGCGCATTATCGTTGTCTTCGCAAGACAGCTATAAACAAGGTTTTGGTCCGTTACTCGATAAT
This sequence comes from Staphylococcus kloosii, assembly GCF_032139365.1. GTDB lineage: Bacteria > Bacillota > Bacilli > Staphylococcales > Staphylococcaceae > Staphylococcus > Staphylococcus kloosii_A. Next base: position 5,116 of record NZ_JAVTDB010000011.1, on the reverse strand, counting down.
ATACACTATATCGATTTCGGCGATGTTGAACATTTAAAATCATTAATTAACGACAAGACAACTGCCATTATATTAGAACCAATTCAAGGCGAGGGTGGCGTTAATATACCGCCGGATTATTTTATTGAAACGGTTAGAGCATTGTGTGATGAGCATAATATTTTATTTATCGCCGATGAAATTCAAGTTGGCTTAGGTCGTACTGGTAAAATGCTTGCAACAGAATGGGAAGGTGTAGAAGCTGATATCTATTTACTCGGTAAATCTTTAGGTGGTGGACTTTATCCAATCTCAGCAGTGTTAGCTAATAAAGAGATAATGGAAGTATTAACACCAGGTACACATGGTTCGACATTCGGTGGTAACCCATTAGCATGTGCAGTATCAATGGCAGCACTTGATGTACTCGTTGATGAGGATTTAATTAAGCGCTCGGCTGACTTAGGTCAAAAATTACTGAATCAATTACAACTCATCGATAGTGATTTGATTACAGATGTTAGAGGTAGGGGTTTATTTATCGGTATTGAACTTAATGAAAATGCACAGTCATATTGTTTAGAAATGATTGATCAGGGCGTGTTATGTAAAGAAACGCAAGGTAATATTATTAGAATAGCGCCACCACTAGTTATTAGTGAAGAAGAAATTAATAAAGTAGTAGAAGTAATAACAAACGTACTCAAAAAATAAATTAAAAAGACCGAATATTCTGAAAGGAATGAATGTCATGATTGAAGTTGGCATAGTAGGTGGTAGCGGATATGGTGCAGTTGAATTAATCCGTTTATTACAACATCACCCAGAAGTGACAATTAAATACATCTTTTCACATTCAAAAGCTGATGAACCAGTAAGTCATACATTTCCGCATTTAAATCATTTAACATATCAATTTGTATCTATTGATGATATTGATGTGGACTGTGACGTGGTATTTTTCGCTACACCCTCTAACGTAAGTAAACATCTTGCCCCTCGCTTTTTAGAACAAGGGATTAAAGTGATCGATTTATCTGGGGATTTTAGATTAAAAAATCGTGATTTATATAAACAATTTTATGGTGAAGAAGCAGCACCTCAAGCGTTGTTAGATGAAGCAGATTATAGTATCGCTGAGTGGTCTTCAACAAATGAAGCGAATCTTATTGCGAATCCCGGTTGTTTCCCGACTGCAACTTTATTAGGGTTACATCCTTTAGTTGAGGAACAATTAATTGATTTAAAATCTATTATTGTTGATGCTAAAACTGGCGTATCAGGTGCAGGAAGAGCATTGGCACAACATGTTCATTATGCCGAAATGAATGATAACTTAAGTGCCTATGCGATAGGTAAACATAAGCATAAGCCCGAAATTGAACAATATTTATCTGAAGTTGCAGGACAACGTGTCGGTGTGACTTTTACACCACATTTAATACCTATGACGAGAGGTATTTTAGCTACGATCTACGTAAATTTAAATAGAGATATGACAGTCGAAGCACTACACAACTTGTATCAAGATAAATATCATAATGCCGATTTTGTCAGAATTAGAAATATTGGAGAATTTCCAAAAACGAAAGAAGTTTATGGTAGTAACTATTGCGACATTGGTGTGTATGTAGATGAAACGAATAATCAAGCAATCATCGTGTCGGTTATTGATAATTTAGTCAAAGGCGCGAGTGGTCAAGCAATTCAAAATTTAAATAAGTTATTTAATTTAGAACAGATGACTGGATTAAACCAATTACCAGTTTATCCTTAAAGATTGGAGAGATGGGATGCAAGATATACAAAAGGTAGACGAAGAAAGTAAGTTTAAAATAGATCAATCTGGAGATGTAAGTTCACCATTAGGATTTATTTCTGGTGGTTTACATACAGGATTAAGAAAAAGCAAACATGATTTTGGCTGGATATATTCGACGACAGAAGCACAAGCAGCTGGTGTTTATACGTTGAATCGATTCAAAGCTGCACCATTACAATTAACTCAAGATAGTGTTGCTGTGAATAATACATTACAAGCCATTGTGGTTAATTCTGCAATTGCCAATGCGTGTACTGGAGAACAAGGCGTTAAGGATGCTCAAGATATGCAAAATTGGGTAGCTCATAAATTAAACATTGCAAATCATAACGTTGGCGTTGCTTCTACAGGCGTTATAGGTGATTTCTTACCAATGGATAAAATTCAATACGGCGCTGAACATGTACTCGATGAACAATATAACTATAGTGAAAACTTTAATAAGGCTATATTAACTACTGATTTATTTCCAAAACATGTTGCTGTGGAAGTAGACATTGATGGGCAAAAGGTTACTATAGGGGGCACGGCAAAAGGTTCAGGCATGATTCATCCAAATATGGCGACCATGCTTGGATTTATTACTACTGATGCAAATATAACTGCTTCGAAGTTACAACAAGTATTAAAATCTGCGATTGATGCTTCTTTTAATATGATTACTGTGGATGGAGATTGTAGTACAAATGACATGGTTTTATTTATGGCTAATGGCCAAGTTAACCATAATGAATTAGATGAAAAGCATCCAAATTGGCAAGCCTTCGTAGCTGCAGTCAAGTATGTTTGTAACACTTTAGCTAAATCTATAGCTAAAGATGGTGAAGGTGCAACTAAGTTAGTTACTTCTAAAGTGACTGGCGCTCAGAATATAGAAGAAGCACGTAAAATAGCTAAAAGTATCGTGTCATCTAATTTAGTTAAAACAGCTATTCATGGCGAGGATGCCAATTTCGGTCGTATTGTAGCTGCGATTGGGTATGCGTCAGAAGTGGTTGACCCTAATGAAACCTTTGTAACCTTATGTGGTCTTCCAGTCGTTGATAAAGGCGTGTTTTTATCATTTGATGAAGAAGAAATGAAAAAACGTTTAAGTGAAGATAATATAGCTATTCGTGCTCAAGTAGGTAAAGGTGATGGTCAAGCTGTAGCTTATGGTTGTGACTTGTCATACGATTACGTACGCATTAATGCATCGTACAGAACGTAAAGGAGAATCTTTATGAGTTATATCGTGATAAAAATTGGTGGTAGTACTTTAACGAATTTAGATGATTCAATTATTGACGATATTTATAAATTGCAAGAGCAAGGTTATAAACCAGTTATCGTTCATGGTGGAGGTCCATTTATCAATGAGGCATTGAGTCATTATAATGTTGAACCTGAATTTAAAGACGGTTTAAGAGTGACCTCAGCGCAAGTGCTAGATGTGACTTGTCAAACATTGATTGGAAAAGTTAATCCTCAAATTGTAGCTAAGCTAAATAAAATAGGGCAAAGTGCAATAGGCTTAAATGGTATGGATGCACAATTTTTCGATATTGAACCACTTGATAAAAAGTATGGTTATGTAGGGACGCCGACACTTATTAATACAAAATTATTGAGCCATTTAACTGACCATTATATTCCTGTGATCGCGTCTATTGGTTTAAAACAAGGTACTACGCAACAATATAATATAAATGCCGATACATTAGCGTATAAAATAGCAGAAGCGTTAGCTGCTCCGTTATATATATTAAGTGATATTCCTGGCGTCTTAATAGAAGATGAAGTACAACATTCTCTTAGCGCAAATGATATAAAAAGATATATTCAACAAAAACATATATATGGTGGCATGATACCTAAAGTACAAGATGCAGTATTAGCCATTAATAACGGATGTGCAAAAGTGATAATTGCTGCAGGTTCAGAACAGCATATTGTTCGAAAAGTACACGAAGGTCATTCTGTAGGCACTACAATTCATTAAAAAAAGAGGTTAAGTTGCGACACAAAAGCGTCGGGACTTAACCTCTTTTTGTACTATAAAGCTGTATTATTTTGTATAAGTTGTTAAAAGTTCTTTATAGAAATCGATGAATTGTAAATATTTTTCTTTACTTACACATTCGTCTAATTGGTGTGGGTTTTCACCAGGACCAAATACTAATAATGGGAAAGATTCATCTTTACTTTTTAGTAAATTAGAAGCATCTGTAACGGCAACTGTAGGTGATGCTATGAAATCTCTATTGAATAAACGATCGCCAATTGATTTAGCAGTATCGATTAATGTGTTTTTGCCTGTTGTTAATACAGGGTCTAAATCTAAATAAAGATCACTTTCTAAAGAACCACCATTTTCATTGTGTTTAGATAAAGTTTCATTGAATAATGATTTAACTTGATTGTTATCATATTCAGGAATAGTACGAATATTAAAGTCGGCAGTAGCTGATTCAGGTACTGAATTGACTTGTACGCCACCGTTAATTAACGTATTGCTTATTACTAAACCACTTAAAACATCTTCAACATCATCTTTAGTAACGTTGTTTGGTAATGTCTTATTAAAGTTTGAAATTAAGTTAGAGAAATCAAATGCTTCGCCTTTAACGTCTCTAGAAATTTGTTGTGCAGCATCATCAATATCTTGAATGAATTTAAGTAATGGTGTGATTGCATTTTTACCTATAATTGGCATAGAGCTATGTGCTGATACGCCATTAGATTTAATACGATAGTCCATTGAACCTTTATGTGCATATACAAGCATATCTTGACAAGGTTCAGCAATGACAAGTGCTTCCACGTCATCCATATAACCTTTTTCATATAAGCTTTGAGAACCTAATTGTTCCATTTCTTCACCGGTAGTGGCTAAAAATCTAATTTTACCATTAGTTAATGCATTGCTATTGTGAATATCGATTAGTGAAATTGCTAGCGCAGCTAGACCAGATTTCATATCTGCGGCACCTCTACCATATAAAAAACCATTGTCTTCAGTTAATTTAAATGGTTCATATGACCATTGAGAACGGTCGCCTTCAGATACAACGTCCATGTGACCTGAAATACCGATGACTGGTCCTTGGTCACCAATTTCAGCGATTAAATTTGCACGACGTTCATCTACTTGATCGATTGTAGATTCAATGCCGTGTTGTTGGAAAAGGTTTTGAAGATATTTACAAACCTCAAGTTCATTATCATTAACTGTGTTCATTTCCACAATATCTGATAAAATCTGTACTTTTTCTTCGTTAGAAAATGTACTCATGTTATACCACTCCTTTGACAAACTATATAAAGTATACACTT
>NZ_JAVTDB010000010.1:0-4876 GCF_032139365.1 Staphylococcus kloosii | reverse complement strand
TTGTCTTATTGATGAATATGCTCCATTAATTTTTATTAATACAAAAGATAGTGAAAATGGAAAAATTTTTTCAATGTTACATGAATTAGCACATATAGGATTAGGAACAGAAAGTATATTCAATGGCGAAACTTATAAAGTTCAAAATGAATATACAAAAATTGAAGCAAAATGTAATGAAATTGCTGCTGAAATATTAGTTCCCAATAATCAATTTACACTTGAGTGGTCTACAACTCATTTAAAAAATAATAAAGATAAAATAAATGAGTTATCTAATAAATTTATAGCTAGTAATATTGTTATTGCTAGAAGAGCATTGGATAATAAATTTATTTCTAAAAAATTATATAATGAAGTTGTAGATGAGACTACAGAAATTTTAAAAAATTATTTTAAACCGAAAAGTTCTGGAGGGAACGCAGTTAATAATGCAAAATCAAGATTAGATACAAATTTTGCGTTGGCGGTGTCTGATGGCTTGAAAAATGGAAGAGCTTTATATAGTGACATTTATAAACTAGCTGGTGTAAAACCTAAAATGTTTGGGAAAATAGTAGAAAGTATGGAGGAGATTTGATGGGTAATAGTAGTAAAGAGAATTTTATATTAGATTCAAATTGTTTTATTACACCATCAAAGCAATTCTATAGTTTTGATTTAGTTCCTACATTTTGGAATTGCTTAAAAGATCAAAATAAATCCCAATATATACACATAATAGATAGAGTTAAAGATGAATTATGCCATGAAACAGTTGATGACAATAAAGATGATGTTCAAAAATGGGTTGAATTAGAATACAATGGTAATATATTGACTACAGGTGATGAAGAAATTTTAGAAAATTATGCAGAAGTCTTAAACCACGTCCAAAATTCTGGAAAATATAAAGAATCTGCTTTAGAACAATGGTCGAATATAAAAATTGCTGATCCATGGCTAATAGCTACTGCTAAAAAATTTGATTATACTATTGTTACTTTTGAAACAGGGCAAAACTTACAAATTAAAAATAAGGCCAAAGCAGCTAAGATTCCAAATGTATGTGATCACTTTGGAGTGAAATATTGTACTTTGTATGAAATGATGTATAAATTGAATATTAAAATTTAAAAACACTCACCTTCGGGTGGGGTTTTTGTTTATATTAAAATATATGTGGTATAATAAATGAAGCGTCATAGAACGCTTGTCAAAACCATAATGAACAACACTCTTAACAAGCTCACCTTCGGGTGGGCTATTTTTTTATATTGAAAAATTCATTTAATAATACGTTCTCATCACCATTTTTTAAACTTTTCTCCACGTCTTTGTATTTATCACTTACAGAATTATCAGAATATTCCTCTGCCATACTATCCATTCTATTTGTTACTTCCTTTGAACTCCATCCCATTTTTTTCATTTCTTTTTTATAATTCATAAATTCACCTGCGCAATTCATTTTTTTACAATTCTAATTATAAACCAGTTAAGTTTAGAATAGAAGTAATTTATTATTTACACACACGAACACTTGTTCTATTATATAGATGAGGTGATTGTATGTACAAAGGTATAGACTATAATGCTATGGTGGAACGTGCTAAAAAGTTAAATAAAGTCACAATCAAGCATACTGATTTAATGACCGACGTGGAAAAAGAGATATGGCAGAACTTAGAAATAATATATCAAGATTCAATACGGTTAGAATTTGCTTTGCTACTCGTCAAAAATAATTTAGATAGAAAAATTGTTATATCCCCGTACTTGAATGATGATAGAATTTTTATAAAATAAGAGGTGAGTATATGGAAAAAGAATGTAAAATAGATTTGGATACCGAAATCGAGAAACTCCAAACTCGTATAAACAATCGCTCGGAAATAATTAGTACATTAATTAAAGATGGATTAGAAGAAATTGAATTGAGAGATAGACTTATTGAATTGAAAAATAGAAAAAGTATTTAACGGACAATGAGCGGACAATAAAGTGCTGAAATAGCACTATATATGGGATATTGACAATCCCTCACTCTCCGTATCAAATCTTTGATTACATAGGGTTTCAAGAGAGCAAGTGTCAAATAAGTGTGAAGAGAAGAATTCTCTGACGCAATTGGCCTTGCTCTTTTTTAATTCATTTAAAAGACAGCAATATATTTAAAGCATAATTGATACAGTATTCATCGGTGAAAGTCCTTCAATAAAGTGAAAAATTTAAAGTTTTAAATGTAATATTGGATAATTTCTCTTTTGTGCATCTTTTTGTGATTCACTATATATTTCGAACCCATTCTTTTGATAAAATTTTAAAGCCTTATCATTATCTTTGTTTACGTCAACAAATTTAATTGCTTCTTCTTTAATTAAATATTGCAGTATTTTGGTGCCATATCCATTGCCAAAATGTTTAGGATCTAAAAATAACATTTCAAGATTTTGCTCATTGGTACCAGAAAAACCAATAACTTCGTCGTTGTTAAACCATAAATATGCATTCACATATTTAAAATATGTTGGTATTTCTGATTTTAATGCTAGCTTATCCGATTCTTTTAAAAAATCGTGTGATGCATTTATAGATTTTTCCCATATTTTCATTGCTGTCGGATAGTTTTGCTCTTGAAGTGAGATTTTCGATAAATTCATATTTTTACTTCCTTCTTTATGTTAATTTTACATTTTTAATTATAATATGTAATTTTATTTTATTAATAATTTAATCAAATTTTGATTTAAATTATTATAATTCTCTAATCATCATCAATCCTTTATTTGATTTTTTAAATCAACTTGCTCATATAAATTTTTGGGCGCGTGTTTCACCTGTAATAAGGAGAATATTGTATATTGCTTTATCTGTTAATGATTCTGAAACATAGTTCATTAATTGAGTACCAATATCTACACCTTGATATTTAAAAATAATTTGAAATTCATCTATACAAAATGGTTGCATTTTATTAAAATAACCCATCATTTCGTCGATGGGTTTAACGTTATTGTTCCCACTTTGATCGTAAAATACACGAACAGAAGTTATTTTGTGGATATTCAGGTTCAAAATATTTGATTACATCTGATTTTATGTTGCCAAATGTCGTTTCTGGTTTATGTTTAAAGCCATCATAAAAGGCTTTTATTACGTCTTGCTTAAAATTACCACGGGGAAATTTCGTCACTATGGCTTTTCTAATTTCATCAGAATACTGATTCCAGTTGTCACCCATAACATCCATACCTACACCATGATATAGTAATGCTACGTTGCTTTCTTTATGTTCAGCTACACCCAGTGTAGTATGCAAGGCAATAGCATCCCAAGCCAGTTGTAAATCTTGTTCATCATAATTATAAGTATCTAAAAATTGTCTTACTGCATTTGCACCATCGACTTCAAATCTTAAATCAGCGCTACTATATTGGTTTGTAAGACCTAAGTCATGAAACAGGGCAGTAATGTAGAGTAATTCCTTATCATAATGCAAATTATCTTGATTTCCTTTAATTTCACCGAATAAATAAACACGATTTGAATGATTCCAAATTAATTCGTTACCATATTCATGAACAATGTCTTGAGCGTCTTGTACTATGCCACTGTCTGGAATTGTAATTTCGTCTATACTTTTTATCATAAACAAACATCCTTTCAAGTAATATATTTTGTAAATTCCCTTATATGTATACTAAAAACAACAGTTTTATATTCGAACTTTCAACTTTGTTGTGAATAGTTAAAATATAAAAGAGCACACGAGAAAATTTAACTCAGTGTGACCGATTTTCTTACGACATTAATTTATGTATGTTTGTTAGCTGTTTGGTATCTTTTTTGAAATTTCTTAAACTGTTAATTAACAAGTTTAAGAGATAGTGATTGTAATACTGGCACTTGGTAAAGTAATATTATTAGTTGAAGTGGTTGTGCCATAAGTAGTAAGTTGTGAAGCAAGATCGACAGTGTTATGTGCTAAGGTTATACTCCAAATATTTTTTAGTAATATAAAATATTGCAGAAAACAATACCAAAGCAAATGCATAAATTATCTGAGACGTCGTTAATAAAAACGAAGTATTAAAAATAGTTAAAATATCACTCAAAAATAGTAATATTAGTAAATCAACATAACGAATGATAAGAATGATTTGGTTGGATATAGCGTCTCAAGTCAGCAAGCTATATAATTTGTTATTTTAATGGGTCTCAAGCTAGTAGAATTATTAAAGAATTAAAAAATCCCCCTCCATTATGTAATGGAAGGGGATTTAATTAGTTCGTTTTTATCGGTGAATACCACTTAAAATTAATGAGTGGATAATTTTTTAATTTGAATTAGAGCTAAAATTTTAATAGCTGTTTTTTATTTTTACTATTATAAAAATATTTTTTACTTTGGTCATTGCGAATATTTATTTTTACGAACATTTTAAGTAAAATATTAATAGCTGAGGAATCTTTCTTCTATTCAGCATAACATAAGTATTCCTAAGCCAATGATAGAGCCACTTTCGATAGTGGCTTTTATTGCACTGCTGATCATCTTTACATTAATTATCGTTATTAAAAAAGGAATCTACCGTATCAGCTACCTTTTCACTCGAACCGGCATTGCTATTATTTTGTTGAAGGTCTTCGTCATGAATTTTTTCATCGGTAAGACCCTCAATACGATTTTTAACTTCTCTTCTTGTCCATCCCATTTTTTTAATTTCTTTTTCATAGTCCATGTTGCATTTTACTCCTTGATTTAAAATCTATGTAACCAAAAATTGTTCTTCATTAGATATAGCTAAATAGAAAATTTATGCTATTAAATATTAAAAAATGTTAATCACTCATATTATATTGTAAATTATAAAATTAGCAAATAAAATGTCTT
>NZ_JAVTDB010000009.1:0-334 GCF_032139365.1 Staphylococcus kloosii | reverse complement strand
ATAACGTACCTTGATGTGAAGATGTTGAAATAGCCTTTAGACTTACGATTACATTGGTATTGAGCTTTTTAACTCTATATTCAATACAGAGCTTTTATTAAATCTTAATAAAACAAATTCTTCATCAATATTATTAATGATTTTTTATCCTAAAAAGAAACTAGATGAGTTAAAATACCTCTTTTTACCTTTTAATATATCAACTAAATTATATAAAGTTTTTAGCTTTCTATCGCTTCTACTAATTCTCTTCTTTGCATAATAACAATAATTGTGAATTTTCAGGAGTGATTGTATATTTTCCATTTTCTGTTATGTTAATGGTACTAAAGTT
>NZ_JAVTDB010000008.1:0-12225 GCF_032139365.1 Staphylococcus kloosii | reverse complement strand
TGAGGTTGAATAAATGAATGATAAATAAGCGTTAAACTTTAATATCTTTAATTTAAAATCTAATTGAGTAATTTAAATAACAACTTAAAAGTTATAGATTTAAAGAAGGAATTGTTATATAATATTTCAAAAGCATAAGACTATATATAAAGCCATTTAAACATTAAAACAACAACTAGAATAAACGTAGGAGGCTTGATCAATATATGGAAAGTAAAGTAAAGCAATTCATCGAATCCGAAAGAGCACTGAGCCAACTGAAGCATTGGCTTAAAACGACCCAAAGTTTATCTATGGAAGAATTTGTTGTGCTGTATAAAGTTTATGAGGCACAAAAAATTAGTGGTAAAGTATTAAGGGATACTTTGCATTTTGAAATGTTGTGGGATACAAGTAAGATTGATGTTATTATACGTAAAATTTATAAAAAAGAACTTATTTCAAAAATTCGCTCTGATTCGGATGAACGACAAGTGTTTTATTACTTTGATGAAAAGCAAAGTGAGCTACTCAGCCATATAACGGCGGCTATCGAAACTTCTCAAATGGCAAATTAATAAAAAGGTTAGGTATAATGAATGCCACACATTCACATATACCTAACCTTTTTTAATTAGTATTGTGTTTTAACTTTACGTCCATGGACGAATAAATAAATAATTGCTGTAACAAGGGCTACTATTGCCATAATGCCGTATAACTGAGCAAATGACACAGCAGAAGTTGCGAATCCTAATACATATGGGCCGAAACCTAAACCAAGGTCTAAACCTATAAAATAAGTAGATGTCGCGATTCCATATTTTGTAGGAGGAGAGACTTTAATTGCGATTGCTTGCATACTTGAAGAAATATTACCGTAACCACAACCAAGCAAGAGTCCAGCTATAATAAGTAACCAACCTGAATTTGTAAAACATAGTGCAACGAATGTTAATATTAAACAAATGAATGCAGGATAAACTACGACGTTTTCATTTTTGTCATCCATCATACGACCAGCAACAGGTCTTGTGATTAATGAAGCAATAGCATAGAAAATAAAGAAGTAACTTGCTAATGTTACTAAATGAATTTCTTCAGCGTAAAATTGTAAAAACGTAAGTATTGAAGAATAAGTTAAACCAGTGATTAACATAATAATGGCAACTGGTACAGCCTCTTTTGCAATATAATTGTTAATATTAAATTTCTTCTTACTTTGTGTATCTTTCTTAGGCTCATCTTTTATTGTTTCAAATTGTAAATTAATAAAGAATGATACTGCAAAACTAACGATGCCACATATTAAACAAATAAAGAATAATAATTCAACTGGGAAAGCATTAATTAATAATAAACCAAAGAATGGTCCTATAGCTGCGCCTAATACTAAACTTAACGAGAATAAACTAATACCTTCACTTTTACGTTCTTGAGGCGTTACATAAGCTGCGATTGTACCAGTTGCAGTAGTTGTAACACCTGTCGCGATTCCGTTAATAACACGTGTAATCATTAATACTGTTAATGAACCCTCAATAAAATATAATAGTTGAGAAACGATTAAAAATATTAATCCGATTAGTAATATGCGCTTTGGTCCAACTTTATTTACATATTTGCCCGTTGTAAATCTACCTATGAGGGATCCAATAATAAAAAGACCTGAGACTAATCCGGCTATACTATCTGATGCATGATATTCAGACTTTGTATAGCTCGCTATAATTACAATTAATAAATACATACATAGGTAAACTAAAAAGTTCGTTAAAAAGTTAATGTTAAAGCTTTTAGTCCATATTGGTGTTTTTAGAGCACCTTGTTCTACATGTTGCACTACTATTCCTCCTCTAAATTAGTTAATTGTTCGTGTAATGCCAATACAGTTTTAATTGTGATATCGGCTTCTTCTGCAGTAATACCTGAACGTTCGACGATATTACCTTGAATACGGTCAAATTGTTTACTCATATTCTCAAATAATTCAGTACCTACTTTTGATAGAGTTAAGATGCGCTCTCTTTTATCATTACCTTGCTTTATAGTTAACAAGGATTTGTCTGATAGTACTTTTAATATCTTACGTGTTGTCGGTTTTTCGATAGCTCTTCTTTTAGATATTTGTACTAATGTTGTTGGTTCGTTAAGGGCTATATCTTTTAACACAAGCCATTGAGCTGAAAATAAATCATACTCTTCAAATATCGGTTGAAATAATTTTACATATGGTCGATACATACCTGTTAAACTATCAAATAATGTTTTTGTATTCATAGGCACCTCTCAAGTAGTTAGCTTGGCTAACTTTATTTACAACGTTTACTATTCTAATGCAATTTTGAAAATAAAGCAATAGGTAAATACAAATTTTTAATTAAATTAGTATTATGTTTTTCAGAAGGAAAAATTACCATAAATTGTAAATGAGTGTTGGCATTATTCGGGTATTAGTAAAATACGAGTAATGGGAGAAGTCATTTGTTAATATAGAATTAAATAAATTTAAGGGGTTTTATCCATGAATCTTAAACTTGATCATTTCGTGCACTATATAAATAATTTATCAGAGTTTAAATATCCAGGGGAATTGTTCACATTATACAATGGGGGACGTCATGAACGTTTTGGTACGTTTAATCGACTAGCTTATATATCGAATGCTTACATAGAATTGTTAGACATATATAATAGAGAAACTTTATTAAAAATATGTAAAACAGACGAGGGTAGAGTTGCCTTTCCTTCTAAATTAGTTCAAGACAATTATAAACAAGGATTAAAAACACTCGCTTTTAGGACGGATGATATTGACTATTTGAAGTTAGAATTAGAATCTAAAGGCGTTGATATTATTGGTCCAGTTAAGATGAAGCGTGTTGATGCAAAGGGTAATAAAATAGAATGGCAACTATTATACATTAATGAACTAGATGAAGAAGTTAAACCGCCATTTTTTATACAATGGGATGAGCCGGATGAAGTGAGAGAGAAGAAACTAGCACCATATAGGCAAAATGAATTTACAGTTAAAAGCGTTTGTGTTGGATGCGAAAATAGAAAGATTACGGCAGCTAAATGGAGACAGTGGTACGAAATGAATGTCGTCAACGATGATGATGAGGTCACAGCGTTGCAATTACCACATGATAATGTGATTTTTGAATTTTATAATAGTGATAATCCTAGATATGAAAAAATAGTCTTGCATGATAGCAAGACTACTGCGTCGTATACTTTAATAATTAGAGGCTTACATTATCTTTTTGAGGCTGATTAATAAATGTACTGGTAAGCACTATGCGCGATGATGAATATATGCAAGAGTGCTAATATGAGTGTTATAATAGCACAGTATGTTGCCACTTTGTTAGTACGTATTAATAAAAGGAATAAAGATAGTACAAAGGTCAACGTAGCGAGTATAACGCGTAAACTAAAATTGTTAATCGTTAACGGATTGGCTAATGTATGGATAACAATTATAAAATTTATAATAAATAATAAACTGAGGATAATTATTCTCATGGTAAACCTTCTTTAATTTGTATTTATTTCATTATATCAAAAGACCATGTTATACGTGAAAGATTGAATTGTGCGTTGTATAATTAAAGAACTGAAAGATAAAGGAGACAGAGATATGGAAAAGATGAATATTACAAATCAACAACATGATGCATTTGTGAAAAGTCATCCAAATGGGGATTTACTGCAATTAACAAAATGGGCCGAAACAAAAAAATTAACAGGCTGGTATTCTAAGCGTATCGCTGTCGGTGAAAAGGGTGAAATCGTAGGTGTAGGACAATTATTGTTCAAAAAAGTACCTAAATTACCTTATACGTTATGTTATATCTCACGAGGATTTGTCACTGATTACTCGAATAAATTAGCTTTAGAAGCATTATTAGAAAGTGCGATGCAAGTCGCTAAAGATGAAAAAGCTTATGCGATTAAAATTGATCCAGACGTAGAAGTAGATAAAGGCGTTGAAGCATTGCGCAACTTAAAATCACTCGGTTTTAAACATAAAGGCTTTAAACAAGGATTATCAAAAGACTATATTCAACCTAGAATGACAATGATTACACCGATAGATAAAGATGATGAATCACTTATTCAAAGCTTTGAACGTAGAAATCGTTCTAAAGTTAGATTAGCACTAAAACGTGGTACAAAAGTTGAAAAGTCAGATAGAGCAGGGTTAGCAACTTTTGCGAATTTAATGAAAATAACTGGTGAGAGAGATGGATTCTTAACACGAGATATTTCATATTTCCAAAATATTTATGATGCATTACATGATGATGGAGACGCCGAATTGTTTTTAGTTAAGCTTGAACCTAAACCAGTTTTAAAAGAATTAAGACAAGACATGGATGACTTAGATCAAGAAATTGTTAAACTAACTGAGAAAAAACAAGATAAAAAAACTTTAAACAAAATAAAAGATGCCGGTAATAAAAAGGATAAAACGCAAGCATTAATTGATGATTTAGAACAGTTAGAAGCTACGCATCCTGATGGTATATATCTATCAGGCGCATTATTAATGTTCTCAGGAGAAAAAGCGTATTATTTATATGGTGCTTCTTCAAATGAATTTAGAGACTTTTTACCTAACCATCACATGCAGTTTGCTATGATGCAATATGCGAGAGAACTTGGTGCCAAAACTTATGATTTTGGTGGTACTGACAATGATCCAGATAAAGATTCAGATCATTATGGTTTATGGACCTTTAAAAAAGTATGGGGAACTTATTTAAGTGAAAAGATCGGAGAATTCGATTACGTGCTAAATAAACCACTGTACCAAATTATTGAAAATGTTAAACCGCGATTAACTAAAGCTAAAATCGCACTCTCTCGAAAACTTAAAAGGAAATAGTTTTTTTAGAGATTTTACTGTCGACAATAAATGGTCGACAGTTTTTTTATGACAAAGATTACGTTATAACAAAAAATTTATAAATGAAAGAAGAAGCTTTTTAAATAATTAGCTATTTAATATAACTTAGTAAATTAAAAGCGATAAATATAATGTGTAAAATTATTTGCATTAATTGTAAAAAAGGAACTTAATATTTTTTGATTTATGTTAAATTATAACTAAATTGATATTTTGATGGGGGATTAAGTTAATGATAAAAAAATTGCTACAGTTTTCACTAGGTAATAAATTTGCTATTTTTTTAATGGTGCTACTAGTGATTCTCGGTGGTATTTATTCAAGTGTAAAACTTAAACAAGAGTTGTTACCTGATGTTGAACCACCGATGATGACAATTCAAACATCTATGCCAGGTGCGACGCCAACTGCTGTTAAAGATGACATCAGTGATAAGATCGATGACCAAATAAGGTCAATGGCAGATGTAAAGGATGTTAGTGCTGAATCTATTCAAAATGCTTCTATGGTAACTGTGAAGTATGAAGATGGTACCGATATGGATAAAGCTGAAAATGATTTAAAAAAAGAACTTGATAAAATAAAGTTCAAAAGTGGTGTTAAAGAACCTGAAATAACACGTAATTCTATGGATGCTTTTCCTATAGTCGCTTATTCTTTTACTAATAAAGAGAACAATCTAAAGGACGCTACTAAAAAAATTAATACGCATTTAATACCGAAATTACAACAAGTAAAAGGTGTGCAAAATGCGCAAGTAAATGGGCAAACAAAACGTGAAGTCTCAATTAAATTTGATAAAGCAAAACTTAGTAAAAATCATTTAACCGAGCAAGACGTGCAGAAATATATTAAGAATGCTACAAGTCAAACGCCATTAGGTTTATTCCAATTTGACGATACTGATAAATCAGTTGTTGTAGATGGCAAGTATAAATCTGTAGATGCTTTGAAAAACTTAACGATTCCGCAACAAGGTGCCAGTAGCGGGGCTAGTAGTGCTGGTGGTCAACAAGCTAGTGAGATGATGTCACAACAATCAAGTGGAGATAATGATTCATCTTCATCAGTTAAATTAAAAGATATTGCAGACGTGAAGTTAGGTGATACGCGAGAAAGTATCTCTAAAACTAATGGTAAAGATGCATTGAATGTTCAAATTACGAAAGCACAAGATGCAAATACCGTACAAGTAGCTGATGACGTCAGCGATAAAATTAATGACTTTAAAAAACAAAATCCTGATATGGCATCTCATATCGTTATGGATACTGCGAAGCCAATTAAAGATTCACTGAGTACAATGATTAATAAAGCATTGTTAGGTACGATAGTAGCCATTATCGTTATCTTATTATTCTTAAGAAATATTAGAATGACGACGATTTCAATCGTTTCGATACCAATGTCTATTTTAATAGCCATGATTGCCTTAAAGCTCTCAAATATATCATTAAATATATTAACATTAGGCGCTTTAACCGTTGCAATTGGTAGGGTTATCGACGATTCAATCGTAGTAGTGGAAAATATTTATCGTAGACTCTCTGATAAAAATGAACAATTAGTAAAAGATGATTTAGTTATTAGTGCTACAAAAGAAGTATTTAAACCTATTTTGTCATCCACTATTGTTACAATCATAGTCTTTTTACCGCTTGCTTTTGTAAGTGGTTCAGTCGGAGAAATGTTTAGACCTTTTGCTTTAGCGATCACATTTAGTCTATTGGCGTCATTATTAGTTTCAATTACAATCGTGCCGGCATTAGGGTCTACTTATTTTAAAAAAGGACTTAAACGTAAAAAGGAAAAATCACTTGGGATTGTTGGTTCAAATTATCGTAAAGTCTTATCTTGGTCATTAAATCATAAATGGATTGTATTAATTTTAAGTACAGTTATTTTGATTGCTAGTATTGTACTGGGCGCAGCTAAAATAGGTACAAGTTATATATCAACTGGTGATGACAAATATATGGCACTGACTTATACACCAAAACCTGGGGAAACTAAAGGTAAAGTTTTAGATCATGCAGAGCAAGTACAAAAATATTTAAACCATAAAAAGAAAGTTACAACAGTTCAATATTCTGTAGGAGGACCTTCACCAACTGATCCAACAGGTAGTACGAATAGTTTAGCGTTAATGGTGCAATATGATTCTAATACACCTCATTTTGATGAAGAACCGGATAAAGTGTTAAAACACATTAGTAAATATAAACACCCTGGAGAATGGGGTAACCAAGACATGGGTACTGGTGGCAGTAACAATAAAATTGAAATCGATGTTACTGGACCTTCTTTAGCTAAAATAAAAGGTACCGTTAATGAAATCGAAGACACTATGAAAAAAGAACATGGTATTGCTAATGTGAAGTCTGATTTATCACAAACATATGAACAATACAACATTAATGTAGAACATAATAAAGCTGCTAAGCAAGGTATTACAGCTTCTCAATTAGCAATGACACTAAATCAAAATACACCTGACCAAACTGTAACTACAGTTAAAGATGGTGGTAAAAATGTTAATGTTAAAATTAAGCAAGACAAAGTAACAGACTGGAGTAAAGATAAATTAGAAAGTACCAAAGTACCATCGCAAACGGGCAAAGAAGTTAAATTGAGTGATATTGCTAGTTTAGAAAAAACGTCTACGCCAAACAAAATTAAAACAGAGGCTGGAGATTATACATCAACGGTGTCTGGTAAAGTAACAAGTAGTAATGTTGGTGGTATTTCGCAAAAAATGATTTCAAAAGTTAATAAAATGGATAAGCCTAACAGTGTGAAAGTGAACGTTGGCGGGGCCAATGATGATATCGGCAATGCAATTACACAATTAACTTTAGCGATGTTAGCAGCAATAATTATTGTTTATTTAGTATTAGTACTTACTTTCAAAGGTGCTTTAGCGCCATTCACAATTTTATTCTCATTACCATTTACTGTAATTGGCGTAGTATTAGCTTTAGTTATTACAGGAGAAACTTTATCGGTACCAAGTATGATTGGTATGTTGATGCTTATTGGTATTGTAGTGACTAATGCTATCGTATTAATTGATAGAGTAATTAATAATGAAAAATCTGGTATGCCTATGAAGGAAGCGCTGATTGAAGCAGGCGGTACACGTATAAGACCGATTCTAATGACTGCATTAGCAACAATAGGTGCATTGATACCGATGTTATTTGGGAAAGATAGTTCGATGCTTATTTCAAAAGGGATGGCAGCCACTGTTATAGGTGGATTGATTTCATCTACAATATTAACTTTAATTGTAGTACCCGTTATTTACGAAATATTAATGACGATGAGAAACAAGCTAAAACGTAGATTTAATAAATAAATAACAAGAGGTTAAAACGATGACGTTTTAACCTCTTGTTTAAATTAAATAAAAAAGCATCGTCTTTGAACGATGCTTATAGTCTATATTAGTATAAAATAAGTGTTAAGATGATATATATCACTAATAAAATTACTGTAATTATATTTAAGATATTAACAGCTTTTGGGTCTTGTTTGCTAAATTTAAATGCCGTGATTTCAACATTTCCGACGATAAGTAAGAGAATAACGAATACCCACCAATTAACTGCTGCAAACGATAATGTTGTTAGGGCTACAACAAATATCAATAAGATAGCCATTATGATTCTTAATATTTTAGTAAATATAGTATTCATTTTATAAATACTTATGTAACTAACAATTAAGTAGAGTAGCGGTAATAAGATAAGATAAAGTTGCATGATTTAACATCCTTTCGAAGTTCGTTCTAATCTTAGCATGAATATAATCTTCTGACTAGAATGCTAATTTTTAGATTGGTTATTTATTTCTGAGCGAACTAAAGCAATTTCTTCTTCAATTTTTGCGAGTTGACGGTGTAGAGGATCGATATCTTGGTTTAAAGATTCTCTTTTCTCAAGATCGTTTTGTAATCTTACATAATCATCTTTAAGTTCCATTAATTTAGAATTTAAATCCATATTGATTCTCCTTATTTATAAATAAAAATATTTAAGAATATTAATTAAATTATAACATGAAATTGATAGCTTCTAAAATAACAAGTAAGTATGTTATAGTATGAAAATGTAATGAAAACGGAATGAAAGAAGGATTACTGTGACGCAACAATTTATTATTATTATTTTACTAATAGCGTTAGGTTATATATTAAAGCGACTTAATTATTTCAAAGCAAACGATAGTCAGATTTTTGCAACATTGGTATTAAATATCACACTACCTTCTTTAGTTATTGTTAATTTAAATAAAGCGGAACTAGATATTTCATTATCAATATTACCTATCATGATGATTTGTTTCGGAGTTATTGCTAAAATTGTTGTTATTTGGTGCTTTTTAAATAGAGATAACCAAATTAGAGGGACAATGGGAATGATGACGGCATCACTAAATATTGGGTTATTTGCTTATCCACTTGTCGCGACGATATGGCCTGAAAAAGGCATGATTTATTTTGGTATGGCTGACATAGGCGGAGCTATTATTATGTTTGGTGTTACTTATTTTGTAGGTAGCTACTTTAGTAATGGTGCGGACAATTTTGATTTTAAATATTTAGGTAAAAATATTGTGAAGTCAGTACCATTAATGACTTATATTATTATGTTCATACTTAATTTAGCTAACATTCATTTCCCTGCACCAGTTATTAGTTTCTTCTCAACACTTTCTAAGGCCAATATGCCACTATCAATGATTTTATTAGGTCTAATGTTGAGTTTTAAAATTGAAAAACGTTATTTACCACTTGTTGCAAAATATTTAGTTTTACATTATGGTATCGCGTTAATAGCTGGTTTATTGGTGCATTATTTGTTACCAGTCCACGATGAAATGATAAAAACGACATTGCAAGTTGCATGGTTATTGCCTGTCGGTGTGTCTGTTATTCCTTATGCGATTCAATTTAAATACAGAACCTTACCCATTATTGGCATGGTAACTAATTTGACTATAGTGATTAGTATAATAATATTGTATGTGTATCAAGCGATTTTTGTTTAATAATTAGGGACAACAAAATTTTAAAATGAAATGCGAATCTGTAGTTGTGGGTTCGTATTTTTTTTGGCTTACTTTTCTAGGGGACAGCTTCAACGAGTAGTTTTCAGCTTGTCCTGTGTCCTTAGGTGTCCCGCTAAACATATAATGTCATTGCCACTAGTATCATTAAATTAGATTTTTATACATTGGATCGCTTTCCAAATAGGAATGAGATTAGTTTTTATTCATGAGCATAGTGCTTTGAATCATTATCGTAGTTATAGTTTTTGAGTGTAAAACATCGTACTAATTCGAATTAAAGTTTTATAGGATGCATGATTTATTTGTAGGTAGATTAATTTTTAACACCATCATAACAACTATATTTGTGCTAAAACAAAAACAGATGAAACACTTATGGTTGTAAGTGTTTCATCTGTTTAGTTAAAACTATGAATTAATAGTTCTATTATTTTAATATTACAATAAGATTATATTAACCTTTACCGCCCATAAATGCAGGGTAGTTTGTCATACCGCCATCTACATAAATTGTAGTACCGTGAATGTAATCTGAGAACTCAGAAGCTAAGAATAATGCAACGTTAGCCACTTGGTGTGCTTCTCCAATTTCTTTTGCTGGAATCATTTCTAATGTTTCAGCACGTGTAGTTGGATCAGAGAATTTTTCGCGTGTATGTTCTGTAACAATAGCTCCCGGTGAAATATTATTGATACGAATACCATATTGTGCGTATTCCATTGACATTGTTTCCATCATTAACTTTAAGCCGCCTTTACTAGCTGCGTAGTTAACGTAGTTTGGCCAAGGAATAGTATCATGTACACTAGAAGTGTTTAAAATAACACCTTTTTTATCTTCTTTTAAAAATTGATTTACAGCTGCTTTCGCACCCATAAATGCACCAGTTAAGTTAATATCAATAACTTTTTGCCACTCTGAAACTGACATTTCGTGAGTTGGAATCGGTTTTTCGAAACCAGCATTGTTTATCATTACATCTAGTGTGCCGAATTCTTTAACAGCAGTTTGTACAAGGTTATTAACGTCATCTTCAACAGATACATCGCCTTGAACTTTAATAGCTTGGCCGCCAGCATCTTCGATTAATTTAATTGTTTCATTTACATCATCTAAATGATTATCACTTAAATAGTTCATTACTACTTTAGCTTTTAATTTTCCAAATTCTTCTGAGAAAGCTTTACCTAATCCACTTCCTGCACCAGTAATTACGACTACTTTGTTTTCTAAATCTTTGAACATTCCGTTGTCCTCCTTAAGTTATTACGCTTTTAAATTTCCTAAGATAAAAGCAGCAACAATGATTAATACGATACCTGACCATATGCCAATCATTTGACGTTTGTCTTTACGTTCGCCTAATAAATAAATTCCACCTAATGTTGATACGATAACGAGTAATTGTGAAAATGAGAAACTTGTTGCTACACCAACTCTAGGTTGAGAGTAGAACATAAATAAGTTACCAATACCCCATACGACACCTGGTATTAAATTTAAAGTAGTACTCTTGATAGAAGTTTCATGTTTCATAGATAAGATAAAGCCACCAATAGCCATACCTATTGATTGGAAGAATAATGCGCTTGTTCCGTCCACACCAAAGATTTGTGCTACAACGACATAAACGACATAACCAACAGTTGAAATTAATAAAATCATCATTGCTTTACCAAAGTTACTATTGCTTCCCGAAGCTTCATTTCTACCTTTTAATGATGTTAATGCAATACCAATTACTAATAAGACCATGGATAATAAACCTAAAATCACTTGTGTCCCAGTGCTCCATTCTCCTAAGAAAATAGCACTAAATAGTGTTGTACCGACTAATTGCATACCTGTAGAAATAGGCATAGTTTTCGAAACGCCAATTAAATTAACTGACTTCAATTGATAACCCTGTCCTAATGCCCAGAAAACACCTGATATTAAGCCAACAACAATTACAATGGGGTGATCGAATTGTGCTTGACCGGATAATAGTAAAATAATACCAATGATTAGCGTACCTAAAGTAGTCCCTCTAATTTGGTTAAAAGGGCCACCTCCGACTAATACGTTAATTAATACTACACTACCCCAGAATATTGCAGGTAGTAGCGCTATTAAAAAATCCATATTACTACTCACTTCTCTCTCTAATATTTTATGTGGGAGCTATACGTTTAAAATAGCTACAACTAGATATATTAAATTAAATTAATAGTATAGTAAATAAAACCGGTTTCTTTTTTTATATGAAAACGTT
>NZ_JAVTDB010000007.1:0-520 GCF_032139365.1 Staphylococcus kloosii | reverse complement strand
TACGGCTCCACATTTCCTGCTTAACCTTGCATCAAATCGTAACTCGCCGGTTCATTCTACAAAAGGCACGCCATCACCCATTAACGGGCTCTGACTACTTGTAAGCACACGGTTTCAAGTTCTCTTTCACTCCCCTTCCGGGGTACTTTTCACCTTTCCCTCACGGTACTGGTTCACTATCGGTCACTAGAGAGTATTTAGCCTTGGGAGATGGTCCTCCCAGATTCCGACGGAATTTCACGTGCTCCGTCGTACTCAGGATCCACTCAAGAGGGTTATCGTTTTCGACTACAGGATTATTACCTTCTTTGATGTATCTTTCCAGATACTTCGTCTAACCATAACTTTTGTAACTCCGTATAGAGTGTCCTACAACCCCAACAAGCAAGCTTGTTGGTTTGGGCTGTTCCCGTTTCGCTCGCCGCTACTCAGGGAATCGATTTTTCTTTCTCTTCCTCCGGGTACTAAGATGTTTCAGTTCTCCGGGTATGCCTTCAAACATGCTATGTATTCACATGTT
>NZ_JAVTDB010000006.1:0-8646 GCF_032139365.1 Staphylococcus kloosii | reverse complement strand
ATTATTGTAACACTAAATAAAGTAAATTTGGGCATGAGAATGATTCTCACACCCACTTTTTTTTGATTTGCTAATTATTAAGTGCATCATAAAGGTTTTTAGCAACATTTTTTGGTAACCCTGTTGTTGTAAAATCTTCGACGGAAGCCTCTTTCATTTTTTTAATCGATCCAAAGGTTCTTAACAATTTCGTTTTTCTTTTCGCACCAATACCATCTACTGTATCGAGAACTGATTGTAATCCTGTTTTTTGTCTAGTTTGACGGTGGAAAGTAATAGCAAATCTATGCACTTCATCTTGAATACGATGTAACAAATAAAATGCTTGGCTATTTTTCTTCAAAGGTACGACTTCTGCGCTTGCACCATAAAGTAAATCAGAGGTTTGGTGTTTATCATTTTTCTTTAATCCTGCCACAGGAATATCTAAACCAAGTTCATTTTCTAAAACATCAATCACACCACTCATATGCCCTTTACCACCATCAACAATAATAAGGTCCGGCAAAGGTGTACCTTCATTTAGTACCCGAGTGTATCTTCTTCTAACGACTTCTCGCATAGACTTATAGTCATCAGGGCCTTCTACGCTTTTTATTTTGTATTTTCGGTATCCTTTTTTATTAGGTTTACCATCAACAAATGACACCATAGCAGAAACTGGATCTACACCTTGAATATTCGAATTATCAAAAGCTTCAATTCGAATTGGTGTTTGAATACCCATTCTATCGCCTAATTCTTCTATCGCTTTAACGGTACGAGATTCATCTTTTGCAATAAGTTCGAATTTATTATCTAACGTAATTTCTGCATTATGATTCGCTAAATCTACCATTTCTTTTTTCTTACCTTTTTGTGGTTGTACAATTTTCGTATCAACAACCGAATTAATCACATCTTTATTTAGATTTTTAGGGACGTGAACTTCTTTAGGTAAAATGTGTTGATTTAATTCATAAAACTGTCCGATAAACGTATAAAATTCTTCTTCTTCCGTTTGTTGTAATGGAATCATCGTAGCATCACGTTTTATCATATTTCCTTGTCGTACGAAAAAGACTTGGATACACATCCAACCTTTAGATACGCTGTATCCAAAAACGTCTCTAACAGTATAGTCTTTTGAAATAATTTTTTGCTTCTTCGTTAAGTTGTTTATATGCTCAATTAAATCTCTATATTCTTTTGCACGCTCAAAGTCTAATTCTTCACTTGCTTTTTGCATACGTTCTTCCAAATTACGTAAGATAGTTTTATCTTCACCATTAAGAAAATCGGATATTTCTCGTGTCATTTCGGCGTATTTACTTTGATCTACAGGATACACACAAGGCCCCATGCATTGCCCAATATGATAATAAAGGCATAGTTTGTCAGGCATTTTATCACATTTTCTAAATGGATAAATACGGTCGAGTAATTTTTTTGTTTCTTGTGCTGAATAAGCATTGGGATAAGGTCCGAAATATTTACCGGTACCTTTTTTTACAGTACGTGTAACAATTAATTTCGGATGTTTCTCTTTAGTTATTTTAATAAATGGATAGCTTTTATCATCTTTCAACAATATGTTATAACGCGGTTGATATTGTTTGATTAAGTTTAACTCTAGTAACAATGACTCAGTTTCACTAGAAGTTACGATATATTCAAAATTTCTAATTTCACTGACAAGTCGTGTTGTTTTTGCATCATGTGCACCAGTAAAATAAGAACGTAATCTATTTCTTAATTTTTTTGCTTTTCCCACATAGATAACTTGGTTATTTCTATCTTTCATTAAATAACAACCCGGTTCCATCGGTACAACTGTTAATTTTTGCTTTATTTGCTCTTGATAAGTTTCCATGATATACCTCCTTCCTTTACATAAGTCAGTTTATCGTAATGATATATTTTATGAATGTATATATTATAAAACATTATTCACTGTTTATTACAAAATTAAAGCTGATACATTAATAATTAATGTACCAGCTTTAAGCATTTAGCTTATAGATGTTTATCGATAACTTCTGCTAAGTTTTCTTTAGGTTGGAAACCAACAACTTTATCAACTGGTTCTCCATCTTTGAACACAATTAGAGTTGGAATACTCATAACTTCAAATTTAGCTGCAGTTGATGGGTTTTCATCAACGTCTAATTTTAAGATATTTGCTTTTCCATCATAGTCACCAGCAAGTTCTTCTAGCACTGGTGCTATCATTTTACAAGGTCCACACCAAGTTGCCCAAAAATCTACTAAATTAACACCAGATTTAATGTTTTCATCAAAGTTTGAATCAGTTGCTTTTACGATTGCCATAAATGCCAATCCTCCTTATTTTCAAATGATGAGCAAATTATAACAGAATTTAATTTATTCTGCATAGCCCTTGCTCACTATTATTTTAGTTCTACTACCGTAACGCCGAAACCACCTTCGCTTGGCATTCCATTTCTATATGATGCCACACTTTTATGGTTTTTCAAATAGTTCTGCACACCTTTTTGCAAAGCACCTGTCCCTTTCCCATGAATAATATTGACTTGCTGATAATTGCTTAATACAGCTTGATCAATGTATTGGTCCAGTTCATTAAGTGCTTCTTCATAACGATAACCTCTTAAGTCTAAATCCATTTTTACATTTTGTCTATTTTGACGCTTAACCATTTTAGTAGGTGCTTCTTGTGTCTTTTTAGTTTTTTCTAAGTCGCTTAAAGGAAGTTTCATTTTAATGATTCCCATTTGAACTATTGCTTCATCATTGGATACAACTTCTAGTACTTCACCTTTTTGACCATATGTTAATACTTTGACTTCATCGCCTACACGAATCTCATCCCATTTTTGTTTTTTAACCTGTTGTTTTATATCTTTTGCTTCATATTGATCATCAAGTTGTTTTTTCTTATCTATAAGTTCGTGTTCTTTTACGTCGGCACCTTTTTTATCGCGTAACGTTCTTAAATCTTTTAATATTTGATCCGCTTCTTGTGTTGCAGTTCTAACACGCTGATTGGCCTTATCTTTAGCTTCATCCATCAGACGTTTTTCATAAGCTTGATATTGTTCGTATTTTTTCTCTAAGTTATCATGTGTTTCTTGTGCTTCTCTTAATAATCTATCGAGTTCTATACGCTGATCATCGACGCGTTTAGAATTACTTTCAAGCGAAGCTATCATTTCGTTAATTTCTTGTTCATCTTGACCAATCATAGATTGAGCTTGTTGGATAATCGTTTTATCCAAGCCTAATTTGCTTGATATATCAAAAGCATTTGAACGTCCTGGTACACCCATTAATAATTTAAATGTTGGACTTAATGTAGTTACATCAAATTCAACACTCGCATTCATAACACCATCTCTATTATAGCTATATGCTTTTAATTCTGGATAATGTGTCGTAGCCATTACTAAACTATTAACATTGTGCGCATAATCTAAAATACTCATGGCAAGTGCTGCACCTTCACTAGGGTCCGTTCCTGCACCTAACTCATCGAATAAAATTAAACTATCTGCTGTCGCTTCTTGTAATATTTCAACTATGTTTTTCATATGTGATGAGAAAGTTGAAAGTGATTGCTCAATAGATTGCTCATCCCCAATATCGCAAAAGACATTCTCAAAGATACTTAGCTGACTACCATCTAAAGTAGGTATTAATAGACCTGATTGCGCCATAACAACGATAAGTCCTAGCGTTTTTAAAGTAACTGTTTTACCACCAGTATTTGGCCCTGTAATAATTACTGTTGAGATATCTTCGGCAAATTCGATCGTATTTGCAACAACGGTTTCTTGATCCAATAATGGATGAAATGCTTTAGGTAAATAAACAGTCCGTTCTGTATTAAATGTTGGTTTTGTTGCTTTAATAGAACTAGCATAACGCGCTTTCGCGATTAAAAAGTCAATTTGCCCCATTACATTTTCAGCCGTTAAACAACCTTCTGCTTCAGTTGCAACTTCTGCCGTTAATTCGATTAAAATACGTTCCCTTTCAACCGCTTCATCATTTTTCAATCTACTGATTGTATTGTTCATTTCTACTACAGAATTGGGTTCTATATATAATGTTTGGCCTGATGCGGATTGATCATGCACGATCCCATTAAAATCTTGACGGTATTCTGCTTTAACGGGAATAACATTTCGGTCATTTCTAACTGTAACTAAAGCGTCAGATAATTTCTTTTGATTGCTTTGACTTTTAACAATGCTATCAAGATTTTGCTTTATCTTTTGTGTAGTGCTAGCAATCTTACTGCGAATGCCTTGCAATTCATAACTCGCATTATCATATAAATCATACGTATCACATTTTTGGTGAATTGTTTGATACAAATCCGTTAATACAGGTAATTGATCCATTCTGCCATGCAAAATTGGATATAAAACCGCTTCATCTTCTTCTATTAACTGATTATAAAATGTTTTGAATTGGTTCTGTACTTGAATTAATCGTTTAATTAAATTCAGTTCACTAACATTTAGTACACCACCAATTGTTGCTCTATGAATTAATTGTGAAACTTTTGAAAGACCACTCAAACTAGGTAATCTGTGTTTATTATAGATTTGGGATAATTCGTCTGTCTCATCAATTTGAAATTGAACGGTATTTATATCAATTGCTGGTGACATGTTCTGCGCTTTTTCGCGACCTATATCACTAATGGTTTCTTTCTCTACTAAAGCTTTAATTTTATCGAATTCTAAGACATCTAATGATTTCTGTCTCATGTAATCCCTCTATTTCTTCAATTTAATATTGTTTTCAATCAATGATTTAAATGATTCTCTCGTCATAGTATTAATGACTCTATCTTTATGAACAAATCCTTTTTGTGCTGTAGCCACACCGTATTTCATAAATTCTAAATGATCTACGTGATGTGCGTCAGTATTAATTGTTAATTGAACATTTGGATGTTTTTTAACAACGTCTGCATTTAAATCAAGACGCTTTGGATTGGCATTAATTTCTAATATAGTGTTTGTTTCTTCTGCTAATGCACATAACTTATCAATATTCGGTTCGTAACCAGGTCGTCGACCAATAATACGTCCTGTAGGGTGCGCGATGTGTCTTACATAAGGATTGCGACAAGCATTTTCTAAACGTTGCATAATTTCCGCTTCACTTTGATTAAAGCTTTGATGAATCGCTGCAATAACATAATCTAGCTTAGCTAATACTTCATCACTGTAATCTAAACTTCCATCTGGTAAAATATCCATCTCTATACCAGAATAAATATCTATTTCCTCGTATTGTTTATTAAGTTGTTTTATTTCTTCATTTTGTCGTAATAATCGCTCTTCGGACAAGCCATTGGCAACTTTTAAACTTTGAGAGTGGTCAGTGATTACCATAAACTCATACCCTTTTTTGATGTTTGCTTCGATCATATCTTTTATGCTGAATGCGCCATCACTATAAGTTGTATGCATGTGGATATCACCATTTATATCATTAAGCGTAATTACATTTGATAAGTCTTTATCAAATTCACTACCATCTTCACGCATTGCAGGCGCAATCCAATTTACGTCAAAATGTTGGTAAATTTCTTCTTCGCTTTGATATTGGATTAAATTGCCATCCGCTTGTTCTATACCATACTCACTAATTTTTTCATTTTTATCTTTTGCCATCTGACGAATTCTAATATTGTGATCCTTAGAACCTGAAAAGTGTTGTAACGTATGATAAAAAGCTACTGGTTCGATAAGTCTGAAATCTACACCTATGGTTTCGTCATCATAGCTAACCTCAAGTGACACTTTTGTAGAACCAACTGCTACGTCTTTTTGTTTATTTGGTATTTTGATTAACGCTGCTTGAACTGACTGTGGCTTTGTCGTGCTAATAATATAATCTAAATCTTTACTGACTTCTTTATATCTTCTGAAGCTACCAGCAACTTCGTATTTATCAATGTCATCAATAGTATCTAAAAATTCATTTATTTCTGCACTTAATCCTCGCATTTGATCGATAGGATAATGATCTTTCTTAGCTCCTAGCGCTTTTACGGCTTCTAAAATATTTTGTTCTGTTTTTTTAGCAAAACCGCTAAGTTCACTCACTTTTCCTTGTTCACAGGCATTTTGTAGTGCTAATTTATCAGTGATATTTAATTCTTTATATAACTTAGCAATTTTTTTACTACCTAAACCTTGTATTTTTAACAATGGTACTAAACCGGCTGGAACTTCTTGTTCTAGTTGTGCTAATGTCGTCGATTCATTAGTCTGTCTATATTCGTCAATTACTTCGCCCACACCTTTGCCGATACCTTTAAGTTCAGTAACATCTTCAATTTCTTCTAAAGGACGTTCATCTATTTCTAAACTTTGCGCTGCTTTTCTATAAGCTGAAACTTTAAATGTATTCTCGCCTTTTAATTCCATATAAGTAGCGATTTTTTCTAATAATTGGATTACGTCTTTTTTTGTCATATTAATTCTCCTCATAAAAAAAGGGCAAGACAAGTTAACATGTGCGATATGCAACAGTATAAACCTTGCGTCTTGACCTCCTGGATAATAAATTTCTCAGTTTCAATAAGCTATTATATTTTTAAAATAAAGTGTGATAAAAATGGTATGTTTAAAATTAATGGCTTAGCTATCAAAGATATTGAAAGTTGTGATTGCACTATTTCATTTGGATAGATTGCTAAAACATAAAGCGCTAAATTCACTACTATTAATGAAGTAATTATACTAATGATCACGCCAATAATTCTACGCCATAGCGTCATATGAGATTGCTTTATCATATTATCAAATACAGCTACAATAGCATAGAGAATCAACTTCCCAATGATAGCAATAAAAATAAATGCAATAATATGATAAAATCGTTGTTGCAACTGCTCTAACGGTACGGCAAATTTCATATCATATGCCAACGTTTTCGGAAACGGAACAAATAATTCTAAACGACGTGCAATCATTAGATAGTATGCATTGCTAATAATTAAGGCTACTACTGTACAAGCCCCATGTAATACACTAAAAACAAAACCACGTCTAAAGCCTATAACTGCCATGTATAAAAAAACAAGCGCTACAGCTAAATCTATAATCATTGATTTTCTCTATTTTTATATTGCTGTAATTCTTGTTGCAGTCGATAGTTTTCTTCTTCTAATTGCACTTTTTCGTGCATGACATTGACTGCAGTAAGAACCGCTTTACGCGTAGTATCTAATCCTGCATTTTTACGGCCTAGTTCTTTTAACTTTTCATCAACCAAATTCGCTACATAGCGTATATGTTCAGGATTATCAGTTCCTACAATAGTATAATGTTTATCATTTATAATTACGTTGATTCTATTCTTAAACTCACCCATATGATAGCTCCTACCTTTTATATTATAGTTCGTAGTTATTTATTCAAAATAGCGTTTATCAACTACATATATTAAAAATATTTATCATCAGTCATTATACAATACTGTATAATATTTTGTAAGACCTGTGATTTAATTAGTAAATTCACTTTAATATGATATATTTTTAGAAATCTAAATGATCAAAGTGCTATCATCATTACTTTATGATAAGATTACTAGTGTTTTTGAAGAAATTTTGCGAAGTGGTGAATAAAATGAGTAATATTGTACATAAATTATCAGCATCGGAAGTAAACCAATTAATGAGTCGTTTAGATTTTGAAACATCTAACCTTCCTCAAGGTATGAAAGCTAAACTGAAATATAAAGGAACGGTTATTTCTATATACAACTCAAATAAAGTGATGTTCCAAGGAAACAATGCGGAAAGCACTGCACACGAACTGTTACCTAATGTCAGTCCAAAGCATGCTTCTAAAAGTTCATCATCTACTAAATCGCCTACTAAAAAAACTGCATCACACCCACCTTTTAAC
Source organism: Staphylococcus kloosii (assembly GCF_032139365.1). GTDB lineage: Bacteria > Bacillota > Bacilli > Staphylococcales > Staphylococcaceae > Staphylococcus > Staphylococcus kloosii_A. The sequence continues at coordinate 745 of NZ_JAVTDB010000006.1, read as the reverse complement.
AAGCATAATTGTATCGGCAGCGATGAAGCAGGTAGTGGAGATTTTTTTGGCCCTTTAACTGTTTGTGCCGCATACGTATCTAAAGAACATTGCCAAGTGTTAAAAACTTTAGGTGTTGACGATTCGAAGAAACTTACAGACACTAAAATAGTAGAACTCGCTGAACAACTCGTTACATTTATACCACACTCATTATTAACATTGGATAATAAAAATTATAATATCAAACAAGCTAGTGGTTGGTCACAAGTTAAAATGAAAGCCGTGTTACATAATGAAGCAATTAAAAATGTTACTGCCAAAATAGAGACTGACGCTTTAGACTATATCGTTATCGATCAATTCGCAGAACCTAACGTTTATAAAAGATATGCGTTAACAAACCTCCCTTTCGAAGAACGGACTTGTTTTGAAACTAAAGGTGAATCAAAATCTTTAGCCATCGCAGCAGCAAGTATCATATCACGATATGCGTTTGTTAAAAATATGGATCACTTATCAAAAAAACTCAATACAACGTTGCCTAAAGGAGCAAGTAACAAAGTAGACTTGAGTGCAGCAAAAATAATTGAACGTTGGGATATCAATGTACTAGATGATATGACGAAAAAACATTTTGCCAACCGTAATAAAGCACTTGCCTTAGTTAATAAAAAACATAATTAGTAGCGAAGTAATTATACTAAATTCAACTGCTTGTCATTTTAATATGTCTCTTATTATTTTAAATGCATCAAATTTTGTT
>NZ_JAVTDB010000005.1:0-2653 GCF_032139365.1 Staphylococcus kloosii | reverse complement strand
CATGTCATTTTTTTTCACATTCATACCTCGCAAACTTTAAATTTTAATTATAAATTCATTTATTTTTTGTGCTAAAGCATCGAAGTTTTCCACTTTTAACGATACATATACTTTAATTTTTGGTTCTGTCCCTGAAGGTCTTAATGCAATGAAACCTTCAGGGAAATGTATCTTAATAACGTTAGCTTTCGGCAACATGATTGATCGTTTAGTATTTTCAACCATATCTATACTTTGCTGCTTCTGAAAATCCTCAACAACTAATACATTTAAATTAGCTATCGATTTTGGTGGATTATTTCTCATATTAGTCATAATCATATCAATTTTAGTTTTACCACTTTCACCTTCAAATGTATGCGCAAAGAGTTTATCTTGATGATGACCGACTTCTTTGTAAATAGCTTTTAGTTCATCTTTTAACATTAAACCTTCATTTTTTAATTCTGAAGCATACTTAATAATTAACGGGACAATTTGAATTGCATCTTTATCTCTTACAAATGGCTTAGCTAAAAAGCCATAACTTTCCTCATAACCTAAAATAAAATTATCTTCAGAATTTAAATTACGTATGCCTTCAGCAATATATTTAAATCCCGTTAAAACTTCTTGGCATTTGATATTATATTTTGTAGCCATCATTTTACTTAATCCGCTACTCACTATAGATTGGAATATTACTCTATTATTTAAATGCTCAGTTTGCCTTATTCTATAAGATAATAATAATGCCCCAATTTGATTCCCATTAAAGTAATAGATGTTACCTTTTATGTCTCTTTCAACAATACCTATCCGGTCTGCGTCTGGATCTGTTGATATTAATAAATCTGCTTCTAGTTCATTAGCTTTTTTTATTGCTTGCTTAAATGCTTGATGGTCTTCAGGATTAGCACTTTCAACAGAACTAAAATTTGGATCGGGGCTACACTGTTCATCAACCAATGTATAATTTTTAAAGTCTAGTGATGTTAATAATTCTGGTACTGTTGGAACACTTGTGCCATGTAAACTCGTAAATACAACTTTCAAATCTGAATTAGGTATTTCTCCTACTAATTCATATACTTCTTCGAAATATTTTTCTTAAATCTTATCCTCAACCTTATAAATATTATCTTGAATTTCAATGGAATTTATATTGATATTTAACGTTAGAGGATCACCTGATTTATTAATATATTCACTTAATATCTCAGACGATTCTGTACCTAATTGTGCTCCATCTTTTCCATAAACTTTCACTCCATTATAATCTTTAGGATTATGACTCGCAGTTATCATAACCCCTGCGCTTGTTTGTAAATACCTAACAGCATAAGATAAATCAGGTGTTGTTTTGTATGTGTCTGCTAAAAATACTTTGATTTTATGACTCGCTAAAATCTCTGCAATAATTTGAGCAAACTCTGTAGATAAATGTCTCGTATCATAGTGAATCACTATTGAAGGATCACGTTCATATTCATTTAAATAATTTGCTAGTCCTAAAGCCACTTTTTGAATAGTAAATTTATTTAAGCGACCTTCTCCTAATCCAAATTTCCCTCTAATACCTGCAGTCCCAAATGATAGCTGATTATTATAACCTTCATTTTTCTCTTCTAATGATTGATTTTCATAAAAATATTTTACAAGACTACTTTCTAAAACATTTTCCCATTTCGTTTTCATATTTTTCCCCTGTTTATAATTTAATAGATTTTAAAAATGTTTTGATATCCTCAGTCATTTCATCATTATTTAATGCAAATTGGATAGTTGTTTTGACGAATCCTAATTTCTCTCCAACATCATAACGATCACCATCAAAATCATAAGCATAAACACAATTATCACTATTTAAATGTTCAATAGCATCAGTTAATTGAATTTCGCCTCCTGCACCAATTTCTTGATTTTCTAGATAATTAAAGATTTCAGGAGTTAATATATAACGACCCATAATAGCTAAATTTGAAGGTGCAGTTCCCGGTTTAGGTTTTTCTACAAATTTATTAACACTATACAATCGTCCATTAGAATCTATGGGATCTATGATTCCATACCGATGCGTTTCTTTTTCGTTAACTGTTTGCACCCCAATTACTGATTTATTAGTACTTTCATATTGTTCCATCAATTGTTTTATAGCTGGTGTCGTTGATTCAACAATGTCATCGCCTAATAAGACAGCAAATGGCTCATCACCTATAAATTGCTTCGCAGTCCAAATCGCGTGTCCTAATCCCTTTTGTTCTTTTTGTCTTACATAAAACATATTAGCTAAATTGCTAGAATAATTGACTTTATCAAGCAGTTCATTTTTCCCACTTGATTCTAATACCATTTCTAATTCTTTTTGGTTATCAAAATGATCCTCAATAGCTCTTTTATGTTTCCCAGTTACAATAATAATATCTTCAATACCTGCCGCAACTGCTTCCTCTACGATATATTGAATAGTAGGCTTATCTAAAATAGGTAACATTTCTTTTGGCATTGCCTTTGTTGCTGGCAAAAACCGAGTACCTAGCCCAGCAGCTGGAATAATTGCTTTTTTTATTTTCATTATATATCTCCCCCAATATGACTTTATATATTTGAGTATTTATATTCACTATCTCTATAAAAGCTTTGTTATTATCTATATTTCTTTTATTATTAATTT
>NZ_JAVTDB010000004.1:0-660 GCF_032139365.1 Staphylococcus kloosii | reverse complement strand
TTCTAAGTATTATCTTGATATATTAAATTTTGTTGCTCATAATTTAGCGTTTTTAGTTAATCTGTGTTCAATTATTACATTTGTAGCTAATTATTATAAATAACTGTATTATATGATATTAAAATAATTTTGAGACGCTGAGATTTTGATTTCTGAGCATTTAAAGTATAGGTCGTGGATACTTATCCATTAAAGTTACACACATTAACATATATAAATGGTACATAATATGCTAACTACATGAGTCGTAAATTGTGTAGATATTTTATATAAATGTAGTTTATAAGCACTCTGTAAATAAGTTAGTTGCTATAAACTACATAATAAGATAATCAATGAAAGATTTGTTAAACATAGTTTTAAATCGCTGTATATAGTGCAGCATGTTTATATTTAAGATAATGACGTTATTACATAGTTAATTACTAACTACAGATTTGAATTTCATTTTAGTTTACATAATATATATTATAGGAAGTTATATATAGAAGGTAAATATACGTTACATGTCCTCTTTTTTATATTTGTGAAGTTTATTGTGTTTATAACTTTAATACTTTATGTGTTAACTATGAATTGTTCTTGGTAAATACTTCGCTTCACATAGTTTTAGTTTATCTAGTTACATATTTAGTACTTTTAATTATTCATCTAGTATTT
>NZ_JAVTDB010000003.1:0-88899 GCF_032139365.1 Staphylococcus kloosii | reverse complement strand
GTTAATACTATAAAGAAGCTAGAAAGGATAAATACTTTCTAGCTTCTTTATTAATTTTATCAACCTATTTAAGCCCATTATCCCACATAAATAAGCCTTCAAAATGATTTGAAGACTTACACATTTTTTAGTTTTATTAACCTTTATATTCTAATGGATCGATTTCGTGTTTACGCATTTCTGACCCTTTTTCATACAACGCTACGACTCCAATAATTAATACTACTATAGTTACTAAAAACAATACGTTTTTCTTATTCCCAAAATTCATCACACCACTTAATATTAGTAAAAATAGAATAGCAATGAATAGAATAAATGCTAAATACATAAATAAAGTACCCATATATTTACTTCCTTCACGTGTTATTTTAATTTGAAGCATAATTTATTATGCTCTGCAAAATTAAATATCGCAACATAAACTTTTACAATTTTATGCAACTTATTTTCTTTTTACATCAAATAAAAAAACTAGCTAGGCAACAATTGCCTTATAGCTAGCCATTTTACTAATATTATTTTTCTATCTATGTTTAACTACAAAGAATCTATATCTTCACCGCTTCTTATTTTGTCAGCCATTTCATTTAACTTACGCAGTCGATGATTCACTCCAGATTTTGAAATTGTACCTGTTGATACCATTTCACCCAATTCCTTCAAAGAAATTTCTTGATGTTCTACCCGTAATTTCGCAATTTCTCTTAAGCGATCTGGTAAATTATCTAGTCCTATCTCTCGATCTATTAATTGTATGCTTTCTACTTGTTTCATAGCCGCACTCACAGTTTTGTTTAAATTAGCAGTTTCACAATTAACAAGTCTGTTAACTGAATTTCTCATGTCGCGAACAATGCGGACATCTTCAAATTTAAGAAGCGCTTGATAACCTCCGATTAAACTTAAAAAATCGGATATTTTTTCAGCCTCTTTCAAATAGACAATACTTCCTTTTTTGCGTTCTAAATGTTTGGCGTTCAATTCATAGCCATTCATTAACTTAGTTAGGCCTTCTGAATGATTTTCGTATAAAGAAAATATTTCTAAATGGTAGGATGAAGTTTCTGGATTATTGACTGATCCACCCGCTAAAAATGCACCTCTTAAGTAACTGCGACGCATTTCATCATCTTCAATGATCGCCTCATCAATTTCATGCGTAAAAATACCATTTTTTAAAATGCCTAAGTCATTTAAAATTTCCTTAGCTTTCATCTTCACTCTACAAATATAGATGTTATTTTTCTTTAATTTCATTTTTTTTCGCACCAAAATTTCAACTTCAACGTTAAATATTTTTTTAATTAATGAATAGATTCTTCTAGCTGTTGTCGCATTCTCTGTTTGTACATTAATTACGAATTGTTGATTAGCCAAACTGAGTGCGCCATTCATTCTTATCAAGGCACTGAGCTCTGCTTTTGCGTTGTCTATATCAACTTCAATTCTCGTTAATTCATTTTTCATGTCTGATGCAAAGCTCATATGTACTCATTCCTTTTCTTTACTACAAATTATTTCCTATGCTACACATCACTTACGCTTAAACTTAATCGTTTCCGTAGTATCTAATGCAATTTCATAAATCATATTTGATAACACTTTATTATTATGACGTACGTAATGTTCTGATGAAATTTCTACTAAGTTATCATGTGAGAACACACTAATACCTGCTTTATCCAATTCTTCTCTATCATTTTTTACCGGGCCCGCGTTTTCTTTTTCATATCTGTCTAGCACGTCGCGGTTAAATGTTTCTTCATTACATATCGCATAATCAATAAATTCTTTACCTACATGGTCATGAATCGCTTTAATATGATCATATGCTGAATAATTATTTGTCTCTCCTGGTTGAGTCATAACGTTAGTAACATATAACTTAGGTGCTTCACTGTTAATAACAGCTTCTGCAATACCTTCTACACATAAATTTGATATTACACTAGTATATAAAGACCCAGGCCCTAATACAATTAAATCAGCTTCTGATAAAGCGTCTAATGCCTCTGCCATTGGTTGAACATGTTTGGGTTCCAAAAAGACATGCTTAATCTTTTTGTTTTGCTTAGGTATATTAGATTCTCCATAGACAATTTCGCCGTCTTCCATAACAGCATTTAGCTGGACACTCGCATTTGTAGAAGGTATAACCCTACCTTTAATATTTAAAATTTTACTTAATTCTTTAACCGCGTGTCCAAAATCATCTGTAATATTAGTCAACGCAGCTATTAATAAATTTCCTAACGAGTGCCCTTCGATTTGGTTTTTTTGAAATCGATATTTAAATAACTCTTCCAATATAGGCTCTGCTTCACTTAATGCTGATATGACATTACGAATATCTCCAGGTGCTGGAATATTCATTTCGTCACGTATCTTACCTGTACTACCACCATCATCTGCAACAGTAACGATAGTAGTAATATCGATATTATAATCTCTTAATCCACGTGCTAAAACTGATAATCCAGTGCCACCGCCGATAAGTACAAGTTTAATTTTTTCCATTTTCCTCGCCACTTTCAATATGTGCATCACGATGATGTACATATACATTATAGTCAAAGCTTTCTTTTAATTCTTCACCAATTCTTTTAGCCAAAGCTACAGAACGGTGTTGACCTCCTGTACACCCCATAGCAATAACTAACTGTGTTTTGCCTTCCTTTTTGTAACCGGGTATCATGTATTTTAATAAATCGATTAATTTTTCGTAAAACGTTTCAGTTTCTTGCCATTTCATTACGTAATCATAAACTAGCTTATCTTCGCCTGTTAAAGGCCTTAATTCTTCTACATAGTATGGATTGGGTAAAAACCTAACATCAAATACTAAATCTGCGTCCATTTGAATACCATGTTTAAAACCAAAACTCGTCACATTGACGCTAAAGGGTTCATAATTTCTACTATTAAAATAATCATTGATACGCTTTTTTAATTCCTTCGGTGTAAAATAAGAAGTATCGATAATATAATTTGCACAGCTTCTAATTTCTGTTAATAAATGATGTTCTTCTTCGATTGATTCTATCAAAGAACGTTGCCCATTTTCATTTAATGGATGCGCTCTACGCGTTTCCTTATATCTCGAAATTAGGCGTTCTTTACTTGCTTCTAAAAAGATAAGATCTACGATTACGTCATTTTTGCTTTTAATCGCATCTACTTCTTTGACGAATGATTTAAATAATTCTTTACCACGCAAATCAATAGCAATCGCCACTTTTTTCAACGAAGGATTACCTTGTTCCATTAACTCGACAAACTTTGGTAATAAGATAGGTGGTAGGTTATCAACACAAAAGTAACCAATGTCTTCTAAACTTTGAATAACAAGTGATTTCCCGGCACCTGACATACCAGTTATTAATAATAATTCACTTTTAACATTATCTTTTTCGCTTTTTTGCATCTTTTACTACACCATCCACTTAAATTTTAATTCCTGAATATTACAAGTAAAAATCTATATACTATATCATGATACATTTTACATTAAATAATAGTTTCATCATAGTATTATAGTTATAAAAAAACAGCTAAGATAAATTAACCTACCCACTCGTAAGTCAATTATCCTAGCTGTTATTTTATTGATATTAGCTTAAACTTCCATTTTATCTTTTAATTCTTCGATATAAGCTTGCACGCTTTGTGCTGCGATACTACCGTCGCCAGTTGCTGTAACAATTTGGCGTAAGCCTTTTTCTCTTACATCACCGGCAGCATAGATACCTGGTACTGAAGTTTTCATATCATCATCAGTTAGAATGTAACCCACTTCATTCGTAATACCAAGATTTTCAAATGGTGCAGTTAATGGTTTCATACCGATATATACAAAAACACCATCAGCGTCTAAAGTTTCTTCTGTACCATCAATCGTAGAAGCTAAAGTTACTGAACCGACTTTACCATCTTTTTCATTGATTGTTTTAAGCGTATGATTCCAGATAAAATCAATTTTGTCATTTTTAAATGCACGATCTTGTAATATTTTTTGAGCACGTAATTCATCTCTTCTATGAACTACTGTTACGCTGTCAGCAAATTTTGTTAAGAATGTACCTTCTTCAACTGCTGAGTCACCACCGCCAATGACGAATAATTTTTTACCTTTAAAGAATGCACCGTCACATACCGCACAATAACTAACGCCTCTACCGCCTAGTTCTTGTTCGCCTGGTACACCGATTTTTTTATATTCTGCACCCGTTGTAATGATAACGGCATGTGCAGTAATTTGACTATTGCCAAGGTCAACAACTTTATAGTCACCTTTGTCTTCGACTGATTTAATATCACCATACTGATATTTTGCACCAAATTTTTTCGCATGCTCAAACATTTTAGTAGATAAATCAGGACCCGTTACCATTTCAAATCCTGGGAAATTTTCTACTTCTTCCGTATTTGCCATTTGTCCGCCTGGCATACCTCTCTCAATCATAACAGTGCTTAAGTTTGCTCTAGATGCGTAAACAGCAGCCGTCATACCTGCAGGTCCAGCGCCTATAATAGCAACGTCATAATCCACTTGTTCAGTCATTTCATAGCCTCCTATTTATTAATTCATTATGCGAATTATACAGTAATTATTAAATTTCTCAAAACTATATGCTTAACAGATAATCTATCGCTTTACTCAAGCGATAACGTGTTACATCAAACCAATCCATTACTTGTCGTTTCGAAACTTTGCTATCACTATTTTGATAATAGTGATAAACAAAAGCTGCAACATAATGGTTCACATGCGTTAAATCTACATTTTCTGCGATAATTGCTTCTGCTTGATCAATCCATACAATAAACAATTCTTCATTATCTTTCAAGCTTTCGATATTGTAAAGTTGTACTAGACCTCTATGCACGAAATCTAGCTTATTTAATTTCAAATCTTGAATTAGATATGTCAAATAAAGTTTTTCGTAATCGTTCATACCTTCTAAAATAGACCAAATTTCTTCAGTCAACAATACTTCTCGCCCTTTTAATTGATTGAGTAAAAAAATACCGTAAAGGCGACGATGGCTATCATCATTTAGTAATAAAGGTAAAATATGTTGATTAAAGAAGGTTTTGCTTTCTTCAATCTTCCATGGCGCATACCCTATATCAACTTTTGAAATTTCTTGTAGTTTTGACCAAAAAAATTCACTTTTTTCTCGTTCACCTAAATAATAATAATTAAAACTTAATGCATTATACATTTGCAAAGATAAAAATTTACCTTTTTTATAGAGTGGGACTAGCAATCTTTGTGAAACATTGTATTCTTTTAAATAACTTAGTACGATACCAAGTTTAAACGATTCATCTTCATTCATCGGCATCACTTTACTTAAAAGCTGAATATACTTTTGATACTTTTCTGTCTCATTAATATTATATAGTAATAAAGTATAATGGCATAATGCATGCATATCTGATTTATCTTCAGCAAGTAAAGTTTCAAACATCTCTTTCGCAATATCATATTCACTTAAATATAAATAACACATTGCTAACAAATTACGTATGATTCTATGTTGTTGGACTTCATCCTCTTGCCGCTTAATATAATCTTTCGCCTCAGGCAACCTACCTTGTGAGAATAAATATTGAAAGATCAATTGTACTGCAAATAATTGACTTTCTAAGTTAATGTCATGCCCAGAATTATAAGAAACCTCAAACATATTTTCTAATTCTTCATAGTATGCTTCATCTTCACTTATTAATACATAATTAATACCAAACAAGAAAGCCTTGTTTGGTTCATTCAATTCGATGTTTAACTGACTTAATTGGAAAAAACTTTGCGCTACAAACGCATCTTTAATAATGTATTCATAAAAAAGTGTTTCGGCGCGTTGACCATTCCCGATTTTTGACAAGCATAATGCATAATTTACTGTTACATCAAAATCTTGAGGTGACATTTCTAGCACTTTACCGAAATATTCAGCAGCTTTTGTATATGCTTGTTGCTGTAATTTTTGATTTCCCATTTTTTTATAAAAGTCCGCATCAAAATTCATTGGGATTATGTTGTCATTTTGTGCCATCCATGTACACCTCCTTTTTTATTTATCTCTTTCGCTAACAATTTGTAGTGGATTACCATATGCTAAAACATTATTAGGTATATCCTTATTGACGATACAACCTGCCCCAACTTTAACGTTGGAGCCTATAGTAACACCCGGTAAAATTGTTACATTGGCGCCTATCATCGTATTATTACCAATGTAAATCTTTCCAGTGCGCAATTCATCCACTAAAAACTCATGTGTTAACAACACCGTATTATAGCCAACAATACTATTATGACCGATATAAATGTACTCAGGATACATAATATCAGGCAAAACTTTATATGCAAAAGCAGTATGCTCACCAACGGTCATCTTTAATAGGTGCCTATACATCCACCTTTTTAATTTCAAACTAGGTAAATAGCGGCAAATCTCTATAACAATTGTTTGTTTTAAAACTTTAAATCTACTTACGTGTCGATACATCGTCCATAAAGGATTGGTATTTGCAACACGTTGCTTGTTAATATTTCTCACTTAATCACTTCGCTTTTGTTTTCGGCCAAGATAATGGACCCGCATTTTTATATTGCACTGGATTATATTTTATTCTTCTATAAATTATACTCGCTATACCAATTATAACGAGTATGACAGACATTAATTGTGCTACTCTAATATGTTCAGTCAACATTAAACTATCTGTACGCATACCTTCGACAAAAAATCTGCCAATAGAATACCAAATTAAATATAAACAAAATGTTTCCCCAATTTTCAAATGCTTTCGTAACGTAATCAAAATAATAAAACCTAAAATATCCCATATAGACTCATATAAGAAGGTGGGTTGATAATACTGGCCATCAATATACATATTTCTAATTATAAATTCCGGAATATGTAAATGTTCAAGTACAGCACGAGAAACAGGACCCCCGTGCGCCTCATGATTCATAAAGTTGCCCCATCTACCAATACCTTGTCCTAAAATCATACTCGGTGCGATAACGTCTCCTATTTGAAACGGGTTGTAATTTTTCTTTTTACAAAGTATAACGCCTGTAGCAAAACCACCAATCAATCCCCCGTGAATAGCAATACCACCGTGCCAAATCATCGGTATCTCAATTGGATTTTGTATATAATAAGGTAACTGAAAAATCACAAAATATAAACGCGCTACAATAAAGCCAAAAATCGCACTCCAAAAAATAATATCAACAAGTGTATCTTTATCATGACCAATACGTTTGACGCCAGCTTGTGCAATAAAGTATCCAAGTAGAATACCTGTCGCAATAATAATGCCATACCATCTTATTGAAAGTGGTCCTAATTCTATGGCGACTGGATTGATATAACTTAACATCATTGAGGTAAATCTCCTTCGTTGTTGTTATTACTATTGCGCAATATCTCAGCATTCAATCTATCGTTAAACTCTTCAGCAGTATTAATGCCCATAATATTAAGTCGATAGTTCATAGCCGCTACTTCTAAAATAACTGCAACGTTACGACCAGGTCTTACTGGAATAGTTTTTTTCGTAATTTCATTATCTAGAATACGTAATGTTTCTTCATTTAAACCTACACGATCATAAAGTTTATCTTTATGCCAATTTTCTAAATGTATATTCAAACGAATTCTCTTTTCAGTCAAGATAGAGCCAGCGCCAAATAATGTCATAACGTTGATAATACCCAATCCACGAATTTCTAAAAGGTGTTCGATTAATTTAGGCGGTTTACCAATCAACTCATCTTTACTCACTTCTCTAATCTCGACATTATCATCAGCTACAAGTCTATGCCCACGTTTAACAAGTTCTAAAGCTGTTTCACTTTTACCTATGCCTGAATCTCCTGTAATCATAACACCTACGCCATATACATCTACTAGCACGCCATGTAATGATGTCGTACGTGCAAGTTCATGTTCTAAAAATGTTGTTAAACGACTCATCAATTGTGTCGTAGCAACCGTAGACATAATTAACGGGGTCTCTAATTCTTTTGCAGCTTCTATTAATTCTTCAGGGGGTTCTAAATCTCTCGTCACAATAATAGCCGGTGTTTCGGGGCGACATAACTTTCTCATTCTTCCTTGTCGTTCTTCATCCGGGAGTAAATTATAAAAAGATAATTCAGTAGTACCTAATAATTGAATACGATCAGATGCATAGTGAGAAAAGTAACCTGCCATCTCTAATCCCGGTCTAGAAATATCTGTATTTTTAATTTGCTTATTTAATCCGGCCTCGCCGGCTATCAGTTCAAGTTCAAACCGTTCCACTAGATCTTTAGTAGTTAACATAGGTTCACCTCAATAATATTTTTCCTATACGTATTATGTTCATATCATATCAAAAAGTCACTATTAAACATAATTAAAATATGTGTAAAATGTGTGACTGCATACGTATTTAAATCATCTATCTATTAATTATATACGATTCGTCACATTAGCGTCTAAATATATTGACCATTTATACTGAAATTAATGCTAATTAATAACGTGAAGTAGACGCTACTATAAATTAAAAAGGAGCCTGAGATATCATATTATCTTCAGGCTCTACTTTTATATAGACAGTAGATGGTTGAATGGAAAATGCGCTTTTATCAAGCCGCTTTCAACGCTAATCATCCTTACCGGAGTGGGACAAAATCTTCTTAAAAAAATAAGATTTTGTCCCACTCCCATTTTGCTATAAGTTCTTTATTAATTGTGCACACTATCACGTTCTAAGACGTGTTTTAAATATTGTCCTGTATAACTCGATTCAACTTGTGCGATGTCTTCTGGTGTACCTGTAGCGATAATCGTACCACCACCGTCGCCACCTTCAGGACCTAAATCAATAATATGGTCTGCCGTTTTAATCACGTCTAAATTATGTTCGATAATAACGACCGTATCACCATTTTCGACCAAAGTATTTAAGACGTTTAACAATCGACCAATATCATCAACATGTAGTCCAGTTGTCGGTTCATCTAAAATATAAATAGATTTACCAGTTGAACGTTTGTGTAGTTCGGATGCTAATTTAACACGTTGCGCTTCCCCACCAGATAAAGTAGTGGCCGGTTGACCTAATGTCACATACCCTAGCCCAACATCGACTAATGTTTTTAATTTACGATATATTTTTGGTACGTTCTCGAAGAAGTATGTTGCTTCTTCAGCTGTCATCCTAAGTACATCAGCAATATTTTTACCTTTATACGTAACTTCAAGCGTCTCACGATTGTATCGTGAACCATCACATACTTCACAAGGCACATAAACATCAGGTAAAAAGTGCATTTCTATTTTAATAATGCCATCGCCTTTACACGCTTCACAACGTCCGCCTTTCACGTTGAAACTAAATCTACCTTTAGAGTAACCACGTACTTTTGCTTCATTAGTTTGTGCGAATATATCTCTAATATCGTCAAAAACGCCTGTATAAGTGGCAGGATTAGAACGAGGTGTACGACCTATTGGTGATTGATCAATATCGATTATGCGTTCCAATTGGTCAATGCCTTCGACTGCATCACAATCTCCTGGTTTCACTTTAGATTTATTTATTTCTTTTGCTAAAGATTTATATAGCACTTGGTTTACAAGTGAGCTTTTACCAGAGCCAGAGACGCCTGTAACAACAGTCATCGTTGATAATGGAAAATCAACATCAACATTTTTCAAGTTATTGCTACGCGCACCTTTAACGCTTATTTTTCTATTTGTTATTTCTCGTCGATGCTCAGGTACATCTATGCGCTTTTTGCCACTCAAATATTGACCAGTTAATGAGTCTTTACTCTTCATCACTTGTTTTGGTGTCCCACTAGCAACAATTTCGCCACCATGTTCGCCTGCACCTGGACCAACATCGACTAAATAATCCGCAGCACGCATCGTATCGTCATCATGTTCGACGACGATTAGCGTGTTACCCAAATCTCTCATTTCTTTTAACGTTTCGATTAGACGATCATTATCACGTTGATGCAAGCCGATAGAAGGCTCATCTAATACATAAAGCACGCCTGATAATCTTGAACCTATTTGCGTAGCTAATCTAATACGTTGTGCTTCTCCGCCAGAAAGCGTACCAGAAGAACGATTTAACGTTAAATATTCTAAGCCAACATTAAATAAGAATTTCAATCGTGAAATAATTTCTTTTAATATTTGGTTTGCTATTGTTCTATCTTGGTTAGAAAGGTCAATATTTTCATAGTACTCAAGTGCTTCTTTAATAGATTTATTAATTACCTCACCAATATTATGGCCTGATACATAAACAGATAACGCCTCTCTACTTAAACGTTGCCCATGACAAGTTTCACAAGGCAATTCTGTCATATATTTACTCATCATTTCACGGACATATTCTGATGGAGAATCATGATAACGTCGATTGATATTATTAATTACGCCTTCAAATTCCATCGTACGTGTTCTAGTTTGACCGTTACGTTGTTTAAAAGTAAATGCTATTTCTTTCCCTTGAGAGCCATTCATTAAAATATCTTTTTGTCTTTCTGTTAATTTGTTGTATGGTTTATCCATATTTATTTTATAAACTTCACATACGCGTTTTAATAATGTTGGATAAAAATCAGAACTTGTTGGTTCCCAAGGTACGATGGCACCTTCATTAAGTGTTAAACTTTTATCAGGTACAACTAAGTCCATATCTACAGTTAGTTTTTGACCTAGACCATCACACGTTGGGCACGCACCAAATGGGCTATTAAAACTAAACATTCTTGGTTCCAATTCACCAATCGAAAAACCACAAATTGGGCAAGCATGATTTTCCGAGAATTTTAATTCTTCGTCACCGATAACATCGACAACTAAGTTTCCTTCTGCTAAACGTAAAGCAGTTTCTATAGAGTCTGCTAAACGCGTTTCAATACCTTCTTTAACAACGAGTCGATCAACGACAACTTCAATGGTATGATTTTTATTTTTATCGAGCTCTGGCACTTCGTTAACGTCTGTAATTTCACCATCCACGCGTACACGAACGTAACCTTTTTTGATAATATCGTCGATTAATTTTTCGTGTGATCCTTTACGATGTGAAACGACAGGCGCAAGTAATTGAATTTTAGTGCGTTCTTCTAAATTCAATATTCTATCCGTCATTTGTTGTACTGTTTGTGATTCTATTTCAATATTATGATTAGGACAGTATGCTTTACCTACACGTGCATATAATAAACGAATGTAATCATATATTTCAGTTACTGTTGCTACGATAGATCTAGGATTTTTACTTGTAGTCTTTTGATCAATAGATATTGCAGGCGACAAACCTTCTATCGTATCAACATCCGGTTTATCCATTTGACCTAAAAATTGGCGTGCGTACGCACTTAGCGATTCAACATAACGTCGTTGACCTTCTGCATAAATCGTATCGAAAGCAAGTGAAGATTTACCTGACCCAGAAAGACCTGTCATGACAATCAATTTATTTTTAGGAATTTCAATATCTACACTTTTTAAATTATGGGCACGCGCCCCTTTAACGACAATAGATGGTTCTTTCATATATTAATGTCACCCTTCTGCTTTTAATTCAAATAACATATCTCTTAGTTCAGTAGCTTTTTCAAAATCTAAGTCTTTGGCAGCTTGTTTCATTTCTTTTTCTATATTTTGAATTGTTTTTTCACGTTCTTTCTTAGTCATTTTCTTAGGTAGTTCTTTTTGTTGTTGTTCATTAGTATCATCGCTTTCAACAGTAGCACTAATAACATCGTGAATTTTTTTGTTAATTGTAGTCGGTGTAATGCCATATTTTTCATTATATGCCGTTTGTATTTCTCGGCGACGCTCAGTTTCATCAATAGCATAACGCATTGAATCAGTTATTTTGTCACCATACATAATTACTTCACCTTCACTGTTACGTGCTGCACGACCAATTGTTTGTACTAACGAACGTTCTGAACGTAAAAAACCTTCCTTATCAGCATCTAAAATAACTACTAATGAAACTTCTGGAATATCTATACCCTCTCTTAATAAGTTAATTCCGACAACAACATCATAAGTTCCCATACGTAAATCTCTTATAATTTCAATACGCTCTAATGTTTTAATTTCGGAATGTAGATAATTGACTTTAATACCCGCTTCTTTCATATAAGTCGTCAAATCTTCACTCATTTTTTTCGTTAAAGTTGTAACGAGTACACGTTCATTTTTGTCGATACGTTCCTGAATTTCACCCAATAAGTCATCAATTTGATTTTCGGTTGGACGCACTTCAATTTTAGGATCTAGCAATCCAGTTGGGCGAATAATTTGTTCTACCATTTCGTCTGTATGATCTAATTCATAAGGTCCAGGTGTAGCAGACACATATACAAGTTGATTCGTTTTTTCTTCGAATTCTTCAAATTTTAGCGGTCTATTGTCTAAAGCACTAGGTAATCTAAAGCCATGATCAACCAGTACTTGTTTACGCGCTCTATCTCCGTTATACATGCCTCGTACTTGTGGCAAAGTAACATGTGATTCATCGACCATAATAAGCCAATCATCGCCAAAGTAATCTAATAATGTATATGGCGTCGAACCTAATGGTCTTAAAGTTAAATGAACTGAATAGTTTTCAATACCTGAACAGAAGCCCATTTCACGCATCATCTCTAAATCATAGTTCGTACGTTGTTCAAGTCTTTGTGCTTCTAATAATTTATTTTCAGATCTTAATTCTTCTAATCGTTCGGCTAATTCATCTTCTATACGTTGGATAGCTGATTTCATCTTTTCTTCACGAGTTACGAAGTGAGACGCTGGGAAGATAGCAAAGTGTTCACGTTCACGTATAACTTCTCCAGTTAAGTAATTCACTTCTCTAATTCTATCTATTTCGTCACCGAAAAATTCAACTCGGATACACATTTCTTCACGAGAAGCTGGGAAAATTTCAACGACATCACCGCGTACTCGAAAAGTCCCCCGACGAAAGTCAATGTCATTACGTGTATACTGTACATCTACTAATTGACGTAACAATTCACTTCTATCCATTTCCATGCCAACTCTTACACTAACTACTAAGTCGCGATATTCATCTGGATTACCTAAACCATAAATACAACTTACGCTGGCAATAATGATAACGTCGTCGCGTTCAAACAAAGCACTCGTTGCAGAGTGACGTAATTGATCTATTTCATCGTTAATTGAAGCATCTTTTTCAATAAATGTATCTGTAGATGGCACATACGCTTCTGGTTGGTAATAGTCATAATAACTAACGAAATATTCGACTCTATTTTCAGGGAAAAATTCTTTAAACTCACTATATAATTGGCCTGCCAATGTTTTATTGTGAGCAATAATGAGTGTGGGTTTGCCAACCTCTTTAATAACGTTACTCATTGTGAACGTTTTACCCGTACCTGTCGCACCTAATAATGTCTGATGCCTTTTACCTTCATTGATGCCATCTACAATTTTTTGTATAGCTTGTGGTTGATCGCCTTCGGGTTTAAAATCAGAAGCTAATTTAAATGGGTAATGTTCCATATATGACACATGCCTCCTATTTATTATCGCATTACATGTCTTTTTATCATTAGACTTGTTCGTATATAACATGTTATTTTACATAAATCTGCATTAGTTACAGTCTATTTTAACAGATTCAGTCACTTTTATACAAACATTTGTTCGTTGTTTTAAGTTTACTTTTGTTCAAATAAAAAACAAACATAGGTTGTGCACTATGTTTGTTTTCGAATATATATAGTATAAATGGATATAGACAAAACAATCAATTTTATTGTTTGTTGTATCTTTTAATCGTAATCATCATCTTTTTTATGAAATTTTAAATTATCTATAATTATGTAGCCTGCCAAAATGGATACTACATCGATAAAAATGATCCATTCATTGTGAAAAAAACCCTTTTGAACGGATACACCTATTAATACTAACGTTAAAAGTGTTCCAACCCATTTACTTCTAGTTAATACGCTAAATAAAATGACTAATACACATGGAAAAAATGAAGCAAGTATGTACCATATCATATTATTCACTCATTTCTTTTATTGATAATACGCATCGTTGTATCATATAATTCTGACTTTGGAATATATTTTTCTTGTAACATTTCTGGAATGATATGCGCTATAAAATCTTGCACCGAATAAAGGTGATCAAATTGCATAATAGTTTCTAGAGACAATTCATAAATTTCAAAAAACAGTGGTTCTGGATTTCGTTTTTGTATTTCACCTAATGTTTCATATAATAAATCAATCTTATCTGCTACTGATAGGATTTGGCCTTCTAACGAATCATCTTTACCTTCTTGTAGGCGTTCACGATAAATATTTTGAAAATGTTCTGGTATTTCTTCACTAATAAATGTGTCGACCATTTCTTCTTCAACTTGCGAGAATAATTTTTTTAGTTCACCACTCGCATATTTCACAGGTGTTTTGATATCCCCGGTAAATATTTCAGCAAAGTCATGGTTTAGTGCTTTTTCATATAAACTCTTCCAATCTACAGTACTACCTCGATACTCTTCTACGGTACCTAAATATTGCGCGATTTTCGTAACTTTAAACGAGTGCGCCGCTACATTATGTTCAAAATATTTAAACTTCCCTGGTAGTCTTATTAACGTTTCTAAGTCGGATAAACGTTTGAAATATTGATGTACACCCATGACACTTGCCTCCTCGTATATTTAAATAAAGATTATACTAGTTTCTATTAATTGAAGCAAATGTGATTGATATTGCTAGACAATATATCGTATTTACTTATATTAAATTATGCAGTGTTTAGGTGTAATTTTCAAAAATAAAACGACTATAACTAACATATTTACGTGCTTGTTTATTTAAAACATAATTCTGTTTTAAATAATTAATCATAAGCACGAACATATAATAGTTATAGCCATAATTTAAATTAATGAATATATTGATATGCGCTAGCGTTCGTTATAGTACGATATGATTTTTGTCCTAAACCTTGCCAATTCATTTCAGAAACGACAATAGACCCATCTTGATTTGCTTTTTCAACTATACCTACATGACCAAACGGCCCCGCAGTTGTTTGAAAAACTGCACCTACTGCAGGCTGATTATTTACTGTGAATCCTTGACTTTGCGCTGCTGAAGCCCAATTGTTAGCATTGCCCCATAACGTACTAATTGATTTGCCTAATTGTTGGCGACGATTAAAGGCATAATATGTACATTGCCCCCAATCATAATAATTATTATGTCCTGCAAAATTAGTGCTTTGTGCATTGTAGGATGGCTGTTGATAAGGGCTAGATTGATTTACATTATAATTATTCGGCTGTGTATTGACATAGTAGTTACTAGTATATTGTGTGGCGTATGAACTTGCATACTGATTACTAGAATCTTTTAAGTTGTTTGTATACGTAATGGTACTTTGATTTGATTGCACGGTAGTACTTAAATCACTATTGAATGGCGCTAAATGTGCAGAGCCTTTTTCCGTAATTGCGATAAGTTGTCCTGCGTGAATCGTTTCGGTCACGTTAGGGTTTAAATTATAAATTTTTTCTAAAGAAACCTTATACTTTTCACCTATTTTATATAAAGTGTCACCCGTTTTTACCTCTACAATATCTTGGTCAGGTAATAATAGTGTTGTACCTTTAGCGACATGTGTCGTATTTTCCGCTAGACCATTCAAGTTAATAATATCTGACGTTGTTGAAGCATATTTTTCTGCTAATGTACTAAGTTGTGTTTCTTCCTCGGCAACTTGGTGACTCTGACTTGCCGAAGCTGTATGATCCATTAAACCAATTAATGATAAAGAAACAATAGAACTCGTGATCGTTTTTTTCATGGTGATGTTCAATCCTTTTTAACCGATTTTGTGATTTTAATATAGCACACTTTTTATAACCACGTAGTACTGTTATCAAGCTGTAATAAAAGCGTTACTTTTATAGATAAAATGCAACTTGAAAAACAATGAAATCATGCATTACATCAACGTTTAAGGAAATCAACGTCATCAGTCGATTAATAAATCTAATTGAAAATCACATATAAAATCATAATATTTTTCAAACTAAAAAAGTTATAATTCCTGCACTACAGTATGAATTAACTCGATAAAAAAAGTCGCACCTCAACTACTTATCATCTTAGCGTCATATTTAACAGCTTCGTGATAGAAATGAGATTGCGACTTAATTTTTTTAAGTAATTAATTTTTTATTTTTCTGCATTTGCCATTTGATTACGTAAATATGCTTCCATGAATGGACCAATATCTCCATCCATTACTGCATCAACCTTACCAGTTTCTTCATTAGTTCGATGATCTTTTACCATTGAATAGGGATGGAAAACATAAGATCTAATTTGGCTACCCCAACCAATTTCTTTTTGTTCATCACGAATTTCAGCCATTTGCTTTTCTTGTTCTTCTAATTCTAATTGATATAATTTGGCTTTTAACATTTTTAAAGCAGCTTCACGGTTTTTAATTTGTGAGCGTTCGTTTTGGTTATTAACAACAATGCCAGTTGGATGGTGCGTAATACGGATTGCTGATTCAGTTTTGTTTATGTGCTGACCACCTGCACCAGAAGCTCTGAACGTATCAATTGTTATATCGTCTGGATTGATTTCAATTTCTATCTCATTATTATTAAATTCAGGAATTACGTCACATGAGGCAAATGAAGTATGACGTCTACCAGAAGAATCAAATGGTGAGATACGCACCAATCTATGCACACCTTTTTCCGCTTTTAAATAACCATAGGCATTGTGACCTTTAACGATGATTGTCACACTCTTCACGCCTGCTTCATCCCCGGGTTGATAATCAGCTGTTTCTACTTTATAGCCTTGTTGTTCACAATAACGTTGGTACATTCTTAAAAGCATGCTCGTCCAATCTTGAGACTCTGTACCGCCTGCACCCGGATGTAATTCTAAAATTGCGTTATTTGCATCATAAGGACCATCTAGTAATAACTGTAATTCAAAGTGCTCAATTTTATCATTAAATCCCGTGATTTGACTTTCTAGTGCTTCTTTCATATCGTCATCATTTTCTTCTACCAATAGCTCATGCGTTGCAGACATATCATCTAATTCATCAGTCAAACTAGTAAAATCATTAACCACAGATTTTAAGGCATTATTTTTATCGATAATTTCTTGCGCTTTATTTTGATCATCCCAAAATGTTGGATCCGCCATCATTTCTTCGTATTCTTGAATATTTGTCTCTTTTTCCTCTAAGTCAAAGAGACCCCCTAAGTTGTTCTAATTTAGCTTCGTAACTATCTAACTTTCTTTTCATTTCTAATAATTCCATTGTACATCGCTCCTATTAGCGTTTAATTAACTTTCACTTTTTAATAAACTGTTCACTTTAAAAGTATATCATTATAAACAACATTTCAAAACATTGTCTGTGCATTGTAAAAAACTGGAGTATGTTAAAAATTATTAACATACTCCAGTAGAGTCATTTTACGCGCCGTGACAGTTTTTGTATTTTTTCCCACTACCACAAGGGCATGGATCATTTCGGCCAATATGTTCATCTTTAACATAAGGTTGCGCTTTAGCTTTTTCTTTGCCGTCTTCAGCTGAAACATGTTCAGCCTTACCAAAATCAGTAGATTTATCTCTTTCTACATCATCTTCTACCGTAACGACAGATTTTAAGATATATTTACTAACATCTTCTTCGATTTGTTGCATCATTGAGTCAAATAGTTGATGACCTTCGTTTTGATAGTCGCGTAATGGGTTTTGTTGACCATAAGAACGTAAGTGAATACCTTCTCTAAGTTGATCCATTGTATCAATATGGTCTGTCCAATGTGTATCGATAGAACGTAATAATATCATACGTTCAAATTCATCAAATTGCTCACCAATTGCTTCTTTTTGTTGAGCTAATGCCTTTTCTACTTTTTCCCATACAAGTTGATAAATATCTTCGCTATCTTTACCTTTTATTTCAGATACGTTTAATTCATTTTCATTTAAAAATACATCGTCGACATAATTTACGAATGGTTCGTAGTCTGGATTCTCTTCATCATCGTTAATATAATGTGCAACGCTACGTTCTAATGTTGATTGCAACATAGAATTGACAAGTTCACTACTATTTTCGCTATCGATAATGCTGTTACGTTCACTATATATGATTTCACGTTGTTTACGTAATACATCATCATATTCAAGGATACGTTTACGCGCATCAAAGTTATTACCTTCAACACGTTTTTGTGCAGATTCAACAGCACGAGATACCATTTTAGATTCTATCGGCGTTGAATCGTCCATACCTAAACGGTCCATCATTTTTTGCAATCTTTCAGAACCAAAACGTACCATTAATTCGTCCTGTAATGATAAATAAAAACGACTATCACCGCGGTCACCTTGACGACCAGAACGACCTCTTAATTGGTCATCAATACGTCTAGATTCGTGACGTTCAGTACCAATAACTGCTAATCCACCTAATTCTTCGACGCCATCACCAAGTTTGATGTCTGTACCACGACCCGCCATGTTTGTAGCAATTGTAACAGCGCCACGTTGACCAGCGTTTGCAACGATTTCCGCTTCGCGTTCGTGGTTTTTAGCATTTAATACATCGTGTCGGATACCACGTTTTTTAAGTAAATTAGAAATATATTCACTTGTTTCAACTGCTACAGTACCTAAAAGTACAGGTTGCCCTTCTTTATGCTTTTCAATAACATCTTCGACAACCGCATCAAATTTCCCTTTTTGACTAATATAGATTAAGTCTGGCTTATCGATACGTTGTACCGGTTTATTCGTTGGTATTTGTGTAACCGTCATATTATAAATATTTCTAAATTCTTCTTCTTCAGTTTTAGCTGTACCAGTCATACCAGATAATTTGTTGTACATTCTAAAGAAGTTTTGGAACGTTATAGAAGCCATCGTTTTAGATTCGTTTTGAATTTTTACGCCCTCTTTAGCTTCAATCGCTTGATGTAAACCTTCAGAGAAACGACGACCTGGCATTGTACGACCTGTAAATTGGTCTACAATTAAAATTTCACCATCATTAATCATATAGTCTACATCACGTTGTAACGTTACATGTGCACGTAATGCTGTATTGATATGACTAATGATTTCAACGTTTTTCACATCATATAAGTTATCGATTTTAAACATACGTTCTGCTTTATCAATACCTTGTTCAGTTAACTGAACAGCTTTTGTTTTTTCATCATAGTTATAGTCTTCTTCATTTTTTAACATTTTTGCAAAAACATTAGCTTGGGTATATAGAGAAGTAGATTTTTCAGCTTCTCCTGAAATAATTAATGGTGTACGTGCTTCATCAATTAAAATTGAGTCCACTTCGTCAATGATTGCAAAGTTCAATGGACGCATTACACGTTCTTCGGCATAGTTCACCATGTTATCACGCAAGTAATCAAAACCTAATTCGTTGTTAGTGCTGTAAGTTATATCATCAGCATATGCCGCACGTTTCTCTTCAGTTGATTTACTGTTTAAATTTAGACCCACTGATAAACCTAAAAAGTTGTATAGTTCAGCCATCTCTTCACTTTGTGAACTCGCTAAATATTCGTTGACTGTAATTACGTGAACGCCTCGTCCTGCTAAGGCATTTAAATAAGTAGGCATAGTAGCCGTTAACGTTTTACCTTCACCCGTACGCATTTCTGCAATATCACCTTTATGGATAGCAATACCACCCATTACTTGGACACGATAAGGAATCATGTTGAAAACACGCTTAGATCCTTCGCGTACTAAAGCAAAGGCTTCTGGCAAGATATCTTCCAATATTTTTTCTTGTTTTTTGATATCGTCTTCTGCTTGCAATTTCTCTTGAAATTCTGCAGTTTTATTACGAATCTCTTCATCAGTTAGTATTGTTATATCCTCTTCTAATGAGAGCACTTTGTCTGCTAATTTACCAAGGCGTTTTATTTCTTTATTATTGCCATCAGCAATCTTTGATAAAAAACCCATTATGTTCGCTCCTTTAGCTTATTAACTCTTTTCCTTACAACAATTTATATTACCACTTATAAGCATAAATTTACACTTATATTACCGTTACTTAAAATTAGTTGTTGCTTATTTTTATATTTTTTAAATTGCGTTTCAAAGTTATAGTTATAATTCTCTATGAAAGCTACTTTTTACTTTCAAATTATTACATATTAACATAACAAAAATTAAGCGTCCAAGATTTAACACATCTTGGACGCTAGAATTATAAATTTAAAATGATTATTCAGATGTTTCGATTAATCCGTATTTACCATCTTTACGTTTGTAAACAATACTTGTCCCATCTGTTTCACGATCTGTGAAAATAAAGAAATCATGCCCCAATAAATCCATTTGTAGCACTGCCTCTTCAGAATCCATTGGCTTTAAGCTAAATTGTTTAGAACGTATAATTTCGAAATCTGTATCTTCAGAACTGTCTTCTTTAGTATCATTATTTGATTCTGTAATTTCAGCAAAAACGTCAGGTTCACCGCGATCTCTATGTTTGCGATTCACACGTGTTTTATATTTTCTAACTTGACGTTCTAACTTGCTGTTAATCAAATCAATACCTGCATATAAATCATCATTTCGTTCTTCTGCTCTTAACGTCACATTTTTAAGTGGGATAGTAACTTCAATTTTAGTAGTTGAATTAGTATACGTCTTCACTTTGACGTGTGCAGTAGCATCTGGCACATCGTTAAAATAACGTTCTAGTTTACCAATCTTATCCTCAATATAGTTGCGAATAGCATCTGTAATAGTGAGGTTCTCTCCGTGAATTTCAAATCTGATCATAGTAATCGACTCCTTTAAAACCCCTATATTGGTAATGTTGCTTAACTTTATAATACCACGTTTAACCTAACGTGCAAACGTAAACACATCGAATTTTCTGATTTTTCTCTCAAAAAATTTACACGCTACTTGGTGAACTGTAATGCCAGTTGTATAAATATCATCAACAAGTAAAATGTATTTATCAGTAAAATCATGAATTGAAATTATTTCGAAAGGATTAACTTGTTTTGCTCTTTGCTTTTTAGTTAATGAAGATTGTTTTAATTTATACTTTGCTTCGACGCATGGTAAATATTTTATATCTAGCTCATCTAACACAGTGGTCACTACATTGAAGGTGCGCTCTATGTCTCTGTCTCTCGGGGAAGGTATTGGTATAATGTAATCATATTTATTTGGGGGAAATGTTATGCTCTGTGCAATGACTTCTTTTAATGCGTAATCTCTCATAAATTTATATTGTTGTAATGTTTTTTTTACTACGCCACTATAATTATACTGGCAATAAAGTTGTGCCATTAAGTTATAGCGTTGTGCTAGATATAAGCAATCTTCACATACTACATCACTATTACACTTACGTTTTAAACATCTTTTACAATGCCCCGTTACATTAATTTGAGCTTCTGCCCATTGCAATTTGCAACTTTCGCAAATATTATTGGCACACTTAAATAAGTTAATGATATCTAGTTGCTCTATAAAAGGAGTTCGACATTGTATACATTTAGGCATCGCTCCACCCTTTCTTTACGGCTAAATGATTCATGTGTTTTATTTTTCTGCGAGCAGCTATCATAGACCAGGAAACACCTTGATGACAAAATAAAACTAAACCATCACATGCATGTAGCTTCCTTCCTACTCTGCCTGCAATTTGTATTAATGCCGAAGTAAGAAACAAATGACTTTGTAGTACTATGACATCTATATGTGCCATCGTGAAGCCTCTTTCTAAAATGGTAGTTGTAAATATAACTTTATACTTTCCTGCCCTTAAGTCAGCAATTTTTTCGTATCTCTTATTATCGTCACTATATACATAGTTAAGTTCTTCTATATAGGATCGATATAATTGATACAATTTCTTCATATCAACAATATTATTTACGAATACAAGTGTTATACGCTTATTTTGTATTTGTTGTTTCAGTATTTGTAATAAAGTTGGATGAATTTTATGCGTATACAGCTTTAAATATTTAAATGTGGGGACAGGTAATAAATGACGGTGATAACGTGAGGGTAATTTTATTTGATTGCGTGCGGGGATTGTTTTAAGCAGTTGTTTTGGAGGCGTGGCAGTCATATAAATATGACTGTATTTTTGGCAAGAAGCTAGAGCGAGTGCTTTCATAAGTATGGGGTCCATCGCTAATGGAAAAGCATCTACTTCATCGATAAATATTACATCAAAGTGTTCTTTAAAGCGCAATAATTGTTGCACTGTCGCTACTACCAAATGACCGTTAAATTGTTGTGGATGCCCTTCATATATTATATCTATATCTTCATATTTGAATGCATCTACGAGTCTCATGCTTACTTCAATTACAACGTCTACACGTGGCGACACGACTGCAACATTCAAACCGTGTTGTCTAGCATACTGTATACCTTTAAATATCATTTCTGTTTTACCAGCACCAGTTACAGCATCCAGTAATAAATTCTCTTGCATCTTTATAGCTTTCACTATTTTATTAGCAGCGTATAATTGTTGTTCAGTTAACGAAAATTGCAATTGATACTGTGCAATAGACTGATGTTTAACACTTGTTGTTATTACTACTGAATTTACATTATCCATACGCCCTAAAAACAAACAACGTCTGCAATATGTTATCTTCTCACCACTAAAATTTGAACGGTACGAATAAAAATCCTGTGCTTCATTAGTGCCACATTGCACACATATCCATACACCGTCTTTTTTTAAAACGCCCTTACATTTTTGGGCGATACTTTCAGTTGTAAGTTGTTGCCTATCAGTAATTAACTTTCCGTATAATTTTATTTTTATCAACTCCTATAGAAAGAGACTAGCACGCTGTTAAGAGCCCGGGACATCATATGTCTTCAGGCTCTACTTTTATAGGGGCAGTAGATGACTGAATTGAAAATGTGCTTATATCAAGCTGCTGTCAACGCTAGTCATCTTTGCCAGGGCGGGACTACAAAATCTTCTTATAAAATTAAGATTTTTGTCCCACACCCTATGTATGCTAGTCTTCATCTTAGTTTTTATGCTTCAATGATATCTCTACTTACATAGCCCAGACCTATGCCACCTGAACCTAAATGTGCAAGAATGACAGGTCCAAATTCAGAATATATGATTTTATAGTCTGGATATTTTTGTTTCAAATCATTATACAACCATTCAGAGTCCTCTTTCTTATCTCCGCCTATAACGAAAATCGTGAAAGTATCTAGTTCTTTAACCTGTTCAATCACTTTACTTTCAAGTGCAAGCAATGCTTTTTTCTTTGTACGTACTTTTTCTTCTGGAACAATTTTACCGTCATCAAATTTAAGTACAGGTTTCATTTTTAACATTGTACCAATCCAAGCTTGTGCTCCAGTAATTCGCCCACTCTTTTGTAGATTTTTCAAATCATCTACCATTAAAAAGGCACCGGTGTTTTCACGCATATTAGTTAAATCATCGATTATATCTTTTGGTTGTAATCCTTTGTTAATCAGTTCAATTGCTCTTAACACATAAGAACCTTCGACCATAGCTGCTAATTTTGAGTCAAATGTATGTACATTAACGCCTTCAACTAATTCTGCCGCTTGTGTAGCCGTTTGATAACTACCACTAATACCTGAAGACAGAAATACGCCGATAATATCTGTATATCCTTGATCTCTCAATTGCTCATATTTCTTGATAAACTCACCAATAGCAGGTTGACTTGTTGTAGGAATCGTCTTCGATTTTTTCATACGTTCTTGGAATTCTGGCGCAAAGATCGTTTCATTTTCTATATAGTTATCACCATTATCAAAAGTAACACTTAGAGGAGCTATAGGTATATTATGTTTCTTTAAAATAGACTCACTCAAGTAGCTTGTAGAGTCTGTTATCACAGCTATCTTCATGTCAAACCTCCCAATGTAATTATACTTACCACAATCATACCTTAATTTCTTTTAATTTAAAATCGATTTTACATTTATTTTGATATTGCAAACAGTGTATAATAATTACACAAAATCTTCCACACAAGGTTTTGCTTTGTATTATTTCTCACTTACACCTATTGTAAGTAATATAGCATTATATATCGCGCTACATAATTATAATATACTTAAATAAACTACGGGTGGTCTTACGATGGAACAACAATCAATTATTACTATTAAAAAAGCACATACTATAGAAAATGTTATTAGTAAATCACGCTTTATAGCTCAGATTAAACCTGTTAAGTCAGAAGAAGAGGCTAAGCAGTTTATTGATGAAGTAAAACAACATCATAAAGAAGCGACGCACAATTGTTCTGCCTATACAGTTGGAGATAATATGAACGTACAAAAAGCAAATGATGATGGAGAACCTAGTGGTACTGCCGGCGTTCCGATGCTGGAAATATTAAAAAAGTTAGATATTCATAATGCATGCGTCGTCGTTACAAGGTACTTTGGCGGTATTAAATTAGGTGGCGGTGGTCTTATTCGTGCATATAGCGGTGCCGTCAGAGATGTGATCAACGATCTCGGTCGCGTACAGTTATTACCGGCGATACCTACTAAAGTAACAATCGCTTACGATTTAACCGGTAAATTTGAACATGAACTTGCTGGCACTACTTTTATTCATCGCGATACGGAATATACTGATAAAGTAAGCTATTTTATAGATGTGTTAGCTACTGAGTATGATGATTTCATTGCATTTTTAAACCGCATAACTGGGAGCAACTTCGAAATAACTGAGGAAGATGTTAAGCGCCTTCCATTCGACATTGAAACACCATGAAACAAAAAAACTCCAAGATTATTATGTAAGACTACCTTGCATAAAGCAGGTTAGCGTTACATAAAATAATCTCAGAGTTTATTTTCATCGTTAATCTTGATGTTCTTTTTTCTCTATTAATTTTAATAACGGGCGATATTCATCATCAATTAGTCCCGTAAATTCTACTATTAATTCGATAGTGATAACGATTAAAATCAACATCATAATTACGCCCCATGATTGAGACAAATACAATATGATACTTGAAAGACTAAATAATATGGCGATCGAATAAATAAGCAATACTGTTTGTCTATGTGAATAGCCTAAGTCTAATAATTTATGATGTAAGTGCGATTTATCAGCTTGCATAATATGTTGACCTTTTTTCACACGTCTAATCATAGCGAAAAGCGTATCTATAAAAGGCACCGCTAAGATGACGATTGGGAAAAACAGCGACACGAATGTTATATTTTTAAAGCCTAGTAATGATAAAAATCCAACTATAAAACCTATAAGTAACGCGCCACTATCACCTAAGAAAATTTTAGCTGGGTGAAAGTTGAAACATAAAAAGCCTAACAATGCACCAATTAACACACTACAAATCATAATAATAAATATGTTAGCTTGTAAAATAGCGATAAAACCTATAGTTGCTAATGCGATAGCAGAAACGCCAGACGCAAGACCATCGAGGCCGTCTATTAAATTTATGGCATTAGTAATTGCTACAATCCATATAATAGTAATTGGTACACTTAAAATACCAAAATGAATCGTCGGACCAATAGGTAATGAAATAAAGTCAATTGTTACACCATAATAAACAACAACGATTGCTGCAACAATCTGACCAATCAATTTAATTATTGGTTTCAAATCATATATATCATCAATTAAACCGACAAGATAGATTAATACAGAACCAATGACTAGCGGTTTAACCTCCGTTTCAATCGGATGTCCTAACCAGATGCCCAGTAGAAAAGAAAACAGAATAACAGTACCCCCCAGTACAGATACTGGCTTGGTATGTACTTTTCTATAATTGGGTTTATCTACAATATCCATTTTTTGCGATACTTTTATAATTATTGGTGTAAGTATTAAACTGACGATCATTGAGAAAATGATTAATAATAATGTATACATCAGTTCACCTTCATTATTTTAATTCTGAATATTTTCAAATCTTATTACCGATTTATTTATTAAGATACTTTGCTATTTAGTATCTAATAATAAATTCACCAACACTGTTTGAATATTGTCATATATACTAGTAGTATCTTAATACTCACCTAACTAATATAACTTATATGTATTTACGAACACAAATACTTATGTAACTAGAAAAAAATAAAAATATTCTTAATGTCTATTATCAAATTATTTTTAGTTTAATTTATTATATCATTCACAAAGTTCATTTAACATGAAAATAATGCCATGTTATGAAATTGCAGGAATATTAATGACAAAATGTAAGTTTTCACTTACAATAACAAAGTGTCTTTTTAAAGGAGCGTAAAAAATTAATGTTTGAAGCTATTGTTTATAATATTGCAGTTACAGTAGCTGGTATTTATTTATTCCACCGGCTACAATACTCAGAAAACAAAATTATGGTTTTTTCTAAAGAATATGTATCCGTATTAATGACTATTTTAGCGTTATTACTATCAGCTTATCCTATTCCATTATTTAATACCTATTATCTCGAATTAACTTTTGTGCCATTACTATTTATAGGAAGATATACGAATGCTGTATATACAGTTGCCGCAGCGGTTATCGTGTCATTGGTTAATATTTTTATTTTCGACCATTCGATCATAAGTGGCATCATTTTAATTGTTATTGCGATTATCGTAAGTACTATAGGTCCATTTTTAAAACAAAGTGACATCATGGCAGTACAAATTCTAAATGGGATCAGTTTAATTATCTACTTAATTTTAGCTTTGATTAGTCCTTATGTTGAATTAATGGAAGTATTGTTCTTAATACCGATTTCATTCGTTTTAACGTTAACATCGTCTATTACCTTTGTTGATATTTGGCATTTCTTCTCATTAGTTAACAGATATGAGCATGAAGATAGTATTGATTATTTAACTGGATTAGGCAATGTTAAAGAGTTTGATAGACATTTAAATGAGATCTCAAGCATAGCTGAACAAAATAACGAAAGTTTAGGTTTATTACTTATTGATATAGATGGCTTCAAAGATGTAAACGATCAATATTCCCATAAAGCTGGGGATGCAGTGCTAAGACAAATGGCACAGTTACTTATAAACTATGTGCCACAGCATTTTAAAATTTACCGTAACGGCGGAGAAGAATTTTCAATTGTACTTAGAGACTATACCTTAGATCAATGTGTAAAATTAAGTGAATCAATTCGTACGGGTGTGGAACAATCATCATTCCACTTACCAGATAAAGCAGTTATTAAACTGTCAGTTTCTATCGGCGTTGGATTTTTAACAAAGGATGATTATAAATCTCAACGCAAAGTATTCAAAGATGCAGATGATATGCTACATGTAGCAAAAAAAGAAGGACGCAATCAAGTCATGTTTAATCCTATCGTTAAATTATAATTCCGGAAACAGCAATTCATTATTTATTATATGGATTGCTGTTTTTTTAGGGTACAATATCAATATTAAGTTTTTTAACTACTGAATAAAGATTATAACCTTGTTGTTGACTATTGAAAGTTGTGTAGAGAGGTTGTAAACTTTCAATTGTTCTATTATCCAAGTTGGAGGTGGCATCAATGTCCGAATCAATCACCATTATTGATGAAAATAAAGTGATTGACCTAGTGCTTATTGCAGGTAGAATACTACTTGAAAGCGGTGCTGAAACTTATCGTGTCGAAGATACAATGAATCGCATGGCCGCAAGTTATGGCCTTGAAGATACATATAGCTTTGTAACTTCCACTGCTATTATTTTTTCGTTAAATAATCGTACAAATACGAGATTAATTCGTATAAGAGAGCGAACTACAGATTTAGAAAAAATTGCGCTAACTAATAGTTTATCGCGTAAAATTTCAAATAATGAAATAACGATTGATGAAGCTAAAAATGAACTTATTGAATTACATCGTTCATCTTTACAATATTCATTTTACACACAATTTTTTGCCGTAATGATTGCTTGTGGATTTTTCTTATTTATGTTTGGTGGCGTTGCACATGATTTTATATTTGCAGCTATCGCCGGCGCACTAGCCTTTTTAACTTTTGGCTTCGTGCAAAAATTCATTCAGATTAAATTCTTCTCCGAATTTATTAGTGCTGCA
Organism: Staphylococcus kloosii; assembly: GCF_032139365.1. Classification (GTDB taxonomy): domain Bacteria; phylum Bacillota; class Bacilli; order Staphylococcales; family Staphylococcaceae; genus Staphylococcus; species Staphylococcus kloosii_A. The sequence goes on along the minus strand of NZ_JAVTDB010000003.1, from coordinate 60,669 downwards.
GTCGTCATTACATTTGGTGCCGTTTGTACAAAATTGGGATTCGCATTAAACCAAGATACGATAACCATTGCCGGTGTAATGCCGTTAGTCCCCGGTATTTTAATTACCAACGCGATTCGTGATTTATTAGCTGGTGAATTATTAGCCGGTATGTCACGTGGCGTTGAAGCGGCGCTTACTGCTTTTGCTATAGGTGCAGGTGTAGCAATCGTATTATTGATATTTTAAGGAGGAATGAATCATGGTTTTGCTATATTATTTAAGTCAATTTGTTATTAGTTTCATAGCCACGACGCTCTTCTCCATTATCTTTAATGCGCCTCGTCGCCTATTATTGGCATGTGGATTTGTTGGCGCCATGGGTTGGATTATTTATAAATTTACACTTGATGCAGACCTCGGTAAAGTAATGGCAGCTTTTTTAGGAAGTTTAATATTAGGCGTCATGAGTCATACAATGAGCCGTCGTTATAAACGACCGGTAATTATATTTATCGTACCTGGACTTATTCCGCTTGTACCTGGTGGTTTAGCTTATGAAGCAACAAGATTGCTTGTTTCAAATAACTATACACATGCCGTGAACACGTTTCTAGAAGTAACGCTTATTTCTGGCGCTATTGCTTTCGGTATATTATGTGCAGAAATATTGTATTACATATATACGCGAATCAAGCAATATTATGGTAAAATGAAGGGCAAAACATATAAAAAGTCTTATGATATAAATAACAGAGCTTAAGGGGTGCAAAAATGAAATCAGAAATAATAGAAAGATTAAAACGATACGTCCAAATTGACACTCAATCTAATCCAGAATCTGAAAATACGCCATCAACTGACAAACAATGGGATTTATTACATTTATTAGAGCAAGAATTACAAGATTTCGGTCTTACAACAGAATTAGACGACAATGGTTATTTATTTGCAACGTTAGAAAGCAATGTTGCTTATGATTTACCTACAGTTGGATTTTTAGCTCATGTCGATACATCACCTGACTTTAACGCAACTAACGTAAATCCTCAGATTATAGAAGATTATGACGGTCAACCGATTAAATTAGGTCATACAAATCGAGTGTTAAGTCAAGATACTTTCCCTGCTATGCGCAAAGTTGAAGGACATACATTAATGGTAACTGATGGCACATCGTTATTAGGTGCTGATGATAAAGCCGGTGTCGTAGAAATTATGGAAGCATTAAAATATTTAATTACACACCCTGAAGTCAAGCACGGCCGTATTCGCGTCGGATTTACACCTGATGAAGAAATTGGTCGCGGCCCTCATAAGTTCGATGTTGAAAAATTCAATGCGCATTTTGCTTATACAATGGACGGTAGTGAATTAGGTGAATTACAATACGAAAGTTTCAATGCTGCTTCGGCTGTTGTGACAACACATGGCGTAAATGTACATCCTGGTTCAGCTAAAAACGCTATGATTAATGCCATCTTACTTGGCAATCAATTTAATGCTTTATTACCTCAAAATGAAGTTCCAGAAAGAACTGAAGGATATGAAGGATTTTATCATTTAATGCAATTTAATGGCGACGTAGAAAAAGCTACACTGCAATACATTATTCGTGACCACGATCACCAACAATTTGAATTACGTAAAAAGCAAATGCTTGAAATTGCAGATAACATTAACGCTCATTATGAAAACGAGCCAGTCCAAGTTTCAATCGAGGATCAATATTATAATATGGGTGAAAAAATCGAACCTAATCCACACGTTATTGACATTCCAAAAAGAGTCTTTGCAAAATTAAATATCGAACCTAACACTGAACCTATTCGTGGCGGTACAGATGGTTCACAATTATCTTATAAAGGATTACCTACGCCAAACATTTTTACTGGTTGTGCTAACTTCCATGGTCCATTCGAATATGCTTCTATCGATGTTATGGAACAAGCAGTATCCGTGATTGTGAATATTGCTGCAGAAGTAGTTCATTACTACGATGAGCAGTAATGAATAAAGTTAATCACGTAAAGTGTTTTAATTCAAAAGAAGCGTCAAACGCTATTGTGTTTGACGCTTCTTTATATTTTCTTAATTTAGTGAAAATAACACAATATGAAAAACCTTTAAATGATATCATGTCTGACATCATTTAAAGTGTTTTCGTATTTATATAGTTATCATTTACTTAACATTAAATGGGGTTTGTAATAATTTCAGAGCTTGTATCGTATAATGTCTAATTTGAATACCCATTTTAAAATCAGTGTAACTTTTTGGCATTTCAATAAATGTATTAAACATAGCCGTAACACCCATCGTTTCAAATTGATCAAATTTATCACTCGTTGCACAGACAGCAATAGCTGGCTTTTGGTGTTTCGTCGCTAATTCAGCAATACGAATCGTTGTTGTTTCTAACAACTGGTCATCTTCATTCACACCTTCACCAAAAATAATTAAGTCCGCTTGTTCAATTAATGATTCTAAATGCGTGAGTTGATCTACGAGTTCATGACTCGTTAATATTTCAGCTTGATACAAGTGACTTAAAAGAGAAGCGATACCGCCACCAGCGCCACCACGCTCTACTAAACCAATAGCACTATGTAACTCCCCTTTTAAAATTTCACTGAAATACCAAATTAAATTATCAATCTCAACCGCTTCTTCGCGACGCATATGCTTCGCTTCATAAATCTGCATAATTTCACTTTTCTTACCATATAATTTACTATCAAAATCTGACATCAACTGGAAATTTACGTTTTTTAAGCGGGGATGTATATTAGAAAAGTCAACACTGCGTATTTGTTTTAAAATATGTGTACCTTGACGCGTATCGACTTCTACTGCCTCATCATCATAAAATTTAACGCCTAATGCTTGTAACATACCTGCACCGCCATCAAAGCTATCTATGCCACCTAAAGAGATAATGATATGTTCCGATTGATTATTTAAAGCATCAGCAATCACTTCTCCCATACCATAACTAGATCGTTCACGTGTAGGCTTATGACCTTTGAGGAATAAATTCCCTTCAATAACCGTCATATTATTATCTGTAATGCCATAAACTGCTTCTACTTCATTCATATCTGCATCGTGTGCCGTCACTCTATATTTCGTCCCTGATTGCCATAAAAATACCGAATCCATTAATTCATGGCGTCCATTAAACAATGGCACTTGAACGATGTCAGCTTTTGGTATTTTATTAGCAATTGCTTCTTCCACATATCTATTGGCTTGATAACTAGAAATTATTCCATTAAATTCATCCATAGCTACTAATACTTTCATTTTTGTCACCTCATATTTAACATAGTTGCACTTTTATTATTTTTCTACTATCTTGTTATCCAACTATTAACTTACTAATTTATTGGTTGTTATTTGCATTAATTTAACTGTTATCTATATTGATAAGTTCATTGTTATATTATACATGTAGTATCAAAATATTTCACATCAAAAGAAAAAGCTTGTTAGCCACTAAATGATTTAGTAAGACATAACAAGCAAAGTTTAATGATTATGTGATTTTTATTCTTCTGCTTTAGCTAATGATGAAACATTAATTTGTTCATGACTCGCACTCCATATTGCTTTTCCATCTACGAAATAAAACGCTTGTGGTGATTCGTGTTTCACTTGTGTTTGTTCTTCAATATAATCGGATAATTTACGTTCTTGTTGGACTACTAAATAGTATCCATCCATATCTCTTTCATATAAAAATTTATTGAATTGATCATATGCGTTTGCTGATATTGGGCATGTTTCACTATGCTTAAACACAAAAGCATATTTATTTTCATTGACGACTTGTTCAAACTGGTCAATCGAACTCAGCTTTATAGCCATTCTATTCACCTCTAAAAAGATTTAACGCACCGTTACTGAATAACAGTGTGTAAGTTATAAGATATTTTCATATCAACGCTTCCCATTATACACAAATAACTTTTTGTTGTTAACCACCTATTTAAAAGTTATTTAATTGTATTTAGACTTTATTTTTTTGAATTCTTTAGCGAAATCATCCTGATATTTATCTAAATCTTTACCTTCTTTAGGCAATTGTTTGTAATCAATTGTCGATAATTTTTGACCAATATCTAAAGTCTCTTCTCTCGTTTCATAGTAGTTTTGTAAACTATAGTACATTTCTATCGTATGTTTGCGCGCTGCGTTAACGTGTTCATCACTAATATTTGTTTGATTCAAATCTTTAATTTGTTTATTAATTAGCGGCATAATGTCATTGTTAATTGACGCTTTTATTTCTTTTGGATTTGAAGTTTGCGTACTCTTTACTGCTGTTTGTTTTAATTCTTTATTATTATCTTCTATTTTTTTAGTAATCGTTGCTACATCGGTACTATCACCTGATTTTTCGGCTGTTTTCATATTATTTTCAACGATAGATCTATTTTTTTCAAATAATTTAGTGTAATCTAATATGTCTTCGTTAGCCTTAATAGATTGATTACATAAATCAACAAATCTTTTAAGTTCGTTCAACGCATAAACTTGTTTTTTTACATCTTTCTTATACGTTTTCTTTAATCCTTTTAATTCACTCGTCTTAGCTTTAAGATCATTTGTAGACTTTTCATACGCTTTTATTTTAGGTACTAAATCACTATTAATTTCATTTTGTATATCATTAATTTCTTTTTTATTTTCATCTGTAGTATCCGTTTTTCTTAATGAATCTAATTTTTCGATATGTATTTTATTAAGTGTCTTTTTTACTTCATGTTCTTTACTTTTCGATTCATTTAATGACGATTGAAAGTCTTTAAAATTATCATCATGTTTATTACCGCAAGCACTTAGTATAAAAATGAGACAGGCAAATAAGATTAAACTTATGATTTTTTTCATCTTCGCACTCCTTATTATTCGTATTATACATAAACATATTTAACTTGAAAATGATATATGATATATTATTTCAGAATTTACTCATTCCTTAACAGCATACAAAGGAGCTATGATTGTATATGTATAGCAACGTTCAACCACTTATAACTTTGTCTAACAATCCAGATTTTAAACAACAATATAAAGAGATTCAAGCTGTGTTATTTAATTTATTAGATTCACCAGTTAAATCTACATATCATATCGGTGGTACCAGTCATTTTAATTATGCAACTGAACCTATTTTAGATATTTTAGTTGGCGTAAATAACTTACATGATATTACTGCTTTAGATGAAAAACGTTTAAATTATGAAGGTTTTTACAGATTACATCACTCATATAAAAAGAAAGTCCTTATGGCAAAATTTAATAATTTAATTGATTTAAAACAACTTGTTCGCTTACATATATTGCAACAAGATAGCGATATATTCGAACAATATTTAACGATGAATGATTACTTATCTAATGATCAAAGTGTAGCAATGTCATTTGCGCAGCGTAAACAAGAAATATTAAATAATGTAGTAACCATACGTGCGTATGAAAATCAAAAACAGCAAGTCTTCTCTACTTTATATCAACAAATAACTAAAAAATAATTTTAGCCTTTACAATTAAGTCTAACTATATAATTATTACTATAAAATAATGCGTTACAATTTAGCATATTTAGTTAATAGTTGCTATAATAAATAAATGAATTCATTCAGAAAGGATGTTCTAGTAGTGCATAAAGATACTATCTTAAAAGAACTAGAAGCGCTTGTTCCTGAAAGTATTATCAAAGTTGACGAGCCGCTCAAACGCTACACTTATACAGAAACTGGAGGTAAAGCAGATTATTATTTAACTCCAACTTCTAACGAACATGTACAAGCAATTCTGCGTTTCGCATATAAAAATAGCATACCCGTGACTTATTTAGGTAATGGTTCTAATATTATTATTCGAGAAGGCGGCATTAGAGGCATCGTTATAAGTTTATTGTCATTAGATCATATTGAAGTGTCAGATAATGTCATTATTACTGGTAGTGGTGCTGCTATAATTGATGTTTCACGTAAAGCAAGAGATCATTCACTTACAGGTTTAGAATTTGCATGTGGTATACCTGGCTCAATCGGAGGCGCTGTATTTATGAATGCTGGCGCTTATGGTGGCGAAGTAAAAGATTGTATTGATTATGCATTATGCGTTAATGAACAAGGCGATCTTATTACGCTAACAACTAATGAACTAGAATTAGACTATCGTAATAGTATTGTACAAAAACAAAATTTAGTCGTCCTTGAGGCTTCATTCTCACTTACGCCTGGCGACAAAACAGAAATCCAAAGCAAGATGGATGATTTAACGGATCGCCGTGAATCTAAACAACCATTAGAGTATCCTTCTTGTGGCAGTGTTTTCCAAAGACCACCAGGTCACTTCGCAGGAAAATTAATTCAAGATTCCAACCTACAAGGCTATCGCATCGGTGGTGTTGAAGTTTCTACGAAACATGCCGGCTTTATGGTTAATGTAGATAACGGAACTGCAACTGATTACGAAAATCTTATTCATTATGTCCAACAAACCGTCAAAGCTAAGTTCGATATTGAACTTAACCCTGAAGTTAGAATAATTGGTGAACATCCCATAAATTAATAGGAGACATTGTATGGTTAAAGTATATGGTTCTACAGTAGACGATGAAACAAGATGTATACACTATCAAACACCATTAGATGTCATCGCTATTAAATTTAAATGTTGCGATAAATATTATCCTTGTTATAAATGTCATAACGAACATGAATCACATCGAATAGTACGCTGGGAGTCAACTGAGTTTGACCAACAAGCGATACTATGTGGCGTTTGTAGACACGAACTTACAATAAATGAATATATGATGACAGAAACATGCCCAAATTGTAACGCGCATTTTAACAATCGCTGTAAGTTTCATTATCATCTTTATTTTGTAATTTAAATATTAAAAGGTTAGGCTTCCTTAAATGGATAACCTAACCTTTTTGCTTAACTAAAAAAAGGAAGCAGGTCTACAAAATGTTCTTATAAAAATAAGATTTTTGTCCCGCTCCCTTATAATAATTTCATTTAGTCTTCAAAAATAAAATCTTCATCTTTTAACGCTTCAACGTTTAACGCTAAAGTATAACCATCACCTTTAACTGAAAAGAAATCATGATTTTTTGTTGAAGTATCTAACGCATTTTCAATTATTGGGTTAAATTCACGTTCTTCGAAATATGGTTCGAAACCTAAGTTTGATAATGCTTTATTACCGTTATATCTTACGTAATTTAATACATCTTCTGCAATCCCAATGTCATCGTAAAGTCCATGTGTATATGACACTTCATTTTTATATAATTCATCTAGCAATTTATACATTTCTTGATCTGCTTGCTGCTTTTCACTTTCTGATAACTCATTACGTAAACTTTGAGCATCCATACCAGTGAATACACCATGAATAGATTCATCTAATAAAATTTTACGAATAATTTCGCCAGATGTTGTCATGCGTCCTTGTCCAGCTAGATATAGTGGATAATAGAAACCTGAATAGAACAAGAATGTCTCTAAAAACACACTTGAAACACGTGCCATATATTGATCAAAAATTGAGGCTTCTTTTCCCCATAACTTGTGATAGTTTGCAATAATTTTATCTGATTTAAATTTTAAATGTGGTTCCTCAATAACCCATTTATCTAATAAATAGTTAGTTTCGCTAGACGGTAGTAATGTCGTAAATATATGTGAATAGCTTTTAGCATGAATTTGTTCCATCATAGCCATAAATGAATAAACGGCTTTCTTACGTAAATCCGTCGTATGTAGCATAATTAGTGGCATACCATCATCAGCTTGATGTGTATCCAATCCTGTCAAACCAGCTAGAGCCTTTTTAAAAGCGTCTTTTTCAGCATCTGTTAATGTTTTCCAACTTGCGATATCTTTTGATACTTTAAATTCAGTTTCAACCCACATTTGCGAGATGTTTTGGCGCCAAAACATATTCGTCATATCTTCTTGCGTATTCCAATTGACTGCTTTCATAAGTTTAATGCTCCAATCTATTTTTTAAAATAAACAATGATATGCAGAGATTAGTAAATGATCTAATCCCTGCACCATTGCTTGTGGTCATTTCTTAATGCTTAGTTAAATTGCACAGCTTGTACACTCTTCAACACTTAATAATTTATTACGTGTATAATATAGTGATTTAAGGCCTTTATGGTGTGCATATACATATAATCTAGAAAGTTCACGTGTAGAAATCTCGGAATTCACATATAAAATAGTAGAAATACCTTGGTCTACGTGAGTTTGTATAGTAGAAACTAAATCAATCAGTTTCATTTGATCCGTATTGAACGCTGATTTGTAATACCACATTGTTTCTGGTGATAAGAAAGGCATAGGATAAAATGTTTCAGCATTACCATAAGTACGACGTTCAATTTGATCAACGATTGGCATTACAGAACTTGTCGCATTTTGTACGTAAGAAATACTTTGCGTTGGTGCAATCGCTAGACGATAAGCATGGAATAAACCATGTGTTTCGACTTTTTGTTGTAGTGCTTTCCAATCTTCAGGTGTTGGTATTTCTAAACCATCAAATAATCTACTAACTTTGTCATATTTTGGTTTAAATGATTGAGAAGTGTAAAATTCAAAATATTTTCCGTTAGCGTAATCTGATTTATCAAAGTCTTTGTATACCTCGCCACGTGCTTTAGCTATTTCCATTGAACGTTCAAGAGAATAATAGTTCATAATCATAAAGAATGTATTGGCAAAATCTTTAGCTTCTTCTGATTCGTAATTAATTTTATTTTTCGCTAAATAACCATGTAAGTTCATAACACCCAGACCAACTGAATGTAATTCACTGTTAGCTTTTCTTACTCCTGGCGCATTTTTAATATCTGCTTCATCACTCACAACCGTTAATGCGTCCATACCAGTGTGTACAGAATCTCTAAATTTACCAGATTCCATCACATTAACGATGTTTAATGAACCTAAATTACATGAAATGTCACGTTTGATTTCGTCTTCGGTACCATAATCGTTAATTATAGAAGTTTCCTGTAATTGGAAAATTTCGGTACATAAGTTACTCATTTTAATTTGGCCAATATTAGAGTTAGCGTGGACTTTATTGGCGTTGTCTTTAAACATTAAATAAGGATAACCTGATTGTAATTGAGTTTGAGCGATTGTATTTAGCATTTCACGCGCATCTTTTTTCTTTTTGTCCACATTAGGATTAGCTACAAGTTCATCATAATAAGCATCTAAATCGATATCATCTAGCGTTACCCCGTATTCATTGTATATCGTATGTGGTGCAAACATATGGAAGTCTTTACCTTCTTTAGCTAGTTCAAAAAATTTAGCGGGAACGATTAAACCAGTTGAAATTGTAGATAGTCTCAAGTCTTCGTCAGCATTTACTTTTTTAGTATCTAAAAATTCTTCTACGTCATGATGGAAAATATTTAAGTATACTGCACCTGCACCAGGACGTTGCCCAAGTTGGTCTGCATAACTAAAACCACCTTCTAGTGATTTAGCAACTGGTAGTACGCCTTTTGCTACACCTTTAATACCTTTGATTGCTTCTCCACGCGCACGTAATTTAGATAAATTAATTGCAACACCGCCTCCAATTTTACTTAATTGTTTAGCTGTAGCATCGATAAAGTTAATAGAATTCAAGCTGTCATCTACTTCTAGTAGGAAACAAGAAACAAGTTCACCACGACGCGCACGTCCAGCATTTAAAAATGTAGGTGTTGCGGGCTGGTAACGTTGTTCAATCATCGCTGAGATGAATTGCTTCGCAGTCTTTTTGTCACCATTCGCTAAATATAAAGAAACGATTGCCACGTGTTGGTTGTAGTCTTCTAAATATTGTTGTTTATCATTTGTTTTCAACGCATAATCTTTAAAAAATTTACTTGCAGACATGTAACTAGCAAATTTGAAGTCGAAGCTACGTGCGTATTCTGTCACTTCTTCTAGTTCTGCCTCTGAATATTTTTCAAAAGCATCAAAATAAAAATCATTATCTACTAAATAATGCAGACGTTCAAGTTCAGTTTCAAAATAAATTGTATTATCTTGAATTTCTTCTAAATATACAGCTAAGGCTTCTTGATCTTTTTCTAAATTAAAAAAGCCATTCTCTTTCCGTTTAGTCACTTCATTATTTAATTCAATATGATTGTATTTCTTCTCGTCTATAGTCTTCATAGAATTGCCCCACCTTATCCTTAAATTGTTCTACATCATTAGATGTCCCTTGTACTTCAAACTTTATTAATAACGGTACTTGATAGCTTTCAGCTATACTTCGTCCGGCTTTGGCAAAATTTTGGCCCCAATTACGATTTCCGCTTGCGGCTACGGCTTTTAACAAGTCGCCGTTTGTATTTAAAAATGACTGTACTGGTTGAGGGATCTCGCCAAATCCTATTGTCCCAGTGACCAAAATGAAAGGTTCATCAATACGTTCTGAACAATTCGTTTGTGTAATTTCCATCGTGTTTGTTATTTCTGCTTTGTTGATAAATCTTCTGACATTACCCGAAAATGAAAAGAATACAACTTTCATTGGTACACCTTCTTTCTAAATCAACATTGAACATTTAAAAATAAAACGTTAACTCACACTAACGTTTTTCAAACACAAAACTTATATGGCAAACACAATATATAGTGTAATTAACTAAAAACTGTCTATATATGGAACAATTAAGTGCTTTAAAAACCTTAATTTGTCATGTTTCCACTAAATTTTCATAATAATTAGTTTGTAAATTTGTATTTTTACAATTATTAATACTGTTTAAAAACACAACATATAGTAGCGTTGTTTTTCAACCAGTACTATATTATGTGTTTAATTATACATAACAACCAATTACTTTTAAAGGCTTAAGAATTATTAAATTACTAACTAAACAGCATAAATGGCACCATTTCAACGTTACAAAACGAAAAAAATTTTTTTCTAAAATTATAAGGTATTTCAGTTGATTTTTTTTGGAAAATCTCAACTCGTTGGCACACGTAGCTTCTAGACCCTTGCTTTAAATTTCTAATTTTATTAAATAAATTTATTACTCAATAGTTTTGTAAATTAGCGTCTTAAAACAGAACATTTGTTCGTATAAATATAATAATATACTTTTATATTTATTGCAAGCGCATGTGTACATTTTAAGAATATTTGTGCTAATATAAATACGTTAAAATTTTATGAATGAGGCGATATACAGTGAATCCAAAAATAAAAGGTATCATTGCTATATTAATTTCTGCAATTGGCTTTAGTTTTATGTCCGTATTTTTTAGATTAGCCGGTGATCTTCCTGTTTTCCAAAAATCACTTGCCAGAAATTTAGTATCGTTATTTATACCTTTATATTTCATAATTAAATACAAGCAACCACTATTCGGTAAATTAAGTAGTCAGCCACTGTTAGTTTCTCGTTCGACACTTGGTCTCATTGGTGTGCTGTTAAACATCTATGCAATTGACCATATGGTACTAAGTGATGCCGACACGTTAATGAAGTTAAATCCATTTTGGACGATTTTGCTTAGTCTTATTTTCTTAAATGAGAAAGTCCGAAATTATCAAGTCATCGCGATGATTGTTGCAATTGGTGGTATGCTTTTCGTAGTCAAACCAGAATTTTCATCTGCTATGATACCGGGAGTCGGTGGCCTATTATCTGGTATTTTTGCCGCAAGTGCTTATACATGTGTACGTGCTTTAAGTACGCGTGAAGCACCCTATACGATTGTATTTTATTTTTCATTATTCTCAGTCATAGTACTCATACCATTTACTATTTTCACGTATGAGCCTATGACTTGGTTGCAATTGCTTTATTTAATAGGCGCTGGTTTATCAGCTGCCGTAGGTCAAATAGGTATTACATTGGCATATAGTTACGCACCGGCAAAAGATATTTCAATCTTTACTTATGCTTCTATTCTCTTTACTGCCTTTTTCGGTTTAATTATCTTTGGAGAATCTCCAGATGTATATGCTGTCCTAGGTTATATTATAATTATTGGTGCAAGTTACTATATGTTTGAAAAAGCTCGACGTCAAAATATTGCTGCCGTTAAAGAAAACCAACGTAAGTAAATAATTTTAAAGGAGGTAATCAAATTGGCACAAGGCCGAAATAATGAAGAATTACAAAATATAACACTTTTAGGTAACCAAAATAACAAATATGACTTTGATTATACCCCTGAAGTATTAGAATCATTCGATAACAAACATCAAGGTCGAGATTATTTCGTGAAATTCAACTGCCCTGAGTTCACATCTTTATGCCCTATCACAGGTCAACCTGATTTTGCTACAATTTATATCTCATATATACCTAATATTAAAATGGTAGAGTCTAAATCTTTAAAGCTTTACTTGTTCAGTTTTAGAAATCACGGTGACTTCCATGAAGACTGTATGAATATTATCATGAATGATTTAATTGACTTGATGGATCCACATTATATAGAAGTTTGGGGAAAATTCACTCCTCGTGGAGGTATTTCGATAGACCCTTATACAAATTACGGCAGACCTAATAGTAAATATGAACAAATGGCCGAACATCGCTTAATGAACCATGATTTATATCCAGAAAAAATAGATAATCGTTAATATGAAATCTCCGTAATAAACTAAGTTTATTACGGAGATTTTTCTTTCAAACAAATTTAATAAAATTAATCATTAATATGTAGCTACAAAAAATACACTTGTTTTTTATATAAAAACAGTATAGAATTAGTTCAACTATTTAAGGGGAGTGAACAAATGAGGAAAATTAGTTATACACACGAAGAAATAATGAAAAGTACACCAAGAACAGGTTTTTTCGGACATCCGAAAGGACTAAGTACTTTATTCTTCACTGAATTTTGGGAGAGATTCAGTTACTATGGAATGAAAGCAATACTGATTTATTATTTATACTATAGCGTCGCAAAAGGCGGTTTTGGTTTAGATGAAGCCGTAGCATTACAAATCGTCGCGCTATACGGGACACTCATTTATATGTCTGGTGCTATAGGAGGATGGATCGCTGACCGAATTACAGGCACACAACATGCCCTATTCTTTGGTGGCGTTTTAATAATGATCGGTCATATTTTGCTATCATTACCAAATAATTTAACACTTGTAATGGTTGCTTTATTATTCATTATTGCCGGAACTGGTTTATTAAAACCTAATATATCAACTACTGTCGGCGAGTTATACGATCGTAATGATGTCCGTACAGACTCTGCATTTACAATATTTTACATGGGGATTAACTTAGGTGGTTTATTAGCACCTTTAATCACTGGATTTTTACAAACCCGAGTAGGTTTTCATGCTGGATTTTTAGTCGCAGCTATCGGGATGTTCTGTGGTCTAGTTGTATTCATCATCAGACGTAAAGGTACGTTAGGTTTAGCAGGCTTAAATGTCCCTAACCCGTTAACAAAACGTGAAATTAAACGTATTAGTCTATTAGCTGGTATCGTAGTCGTTTTATTCCTTATCTATTTACTAGTGCTTAAATTAAACAATGCACTAACATTAGAAAACTTCAGTCTACTTGTTACCATTATAGGTATCGTATTACCTATTGGTATTATTATAAATATGATAGCCAGCAAGGATGTTACTAAGGATGAAAAATCTCGTGTATTTAGTTATATACCATTGTACATAGCTTCAGTAGCATTTTGGATGATTCAGGAACAAGGTTCTACTGTACTAGCCAACTTTGCAGATAAAAAAACACAACTAGAAATGTCTGCTTTAACGAATGGTTTAATAGATTTCTCTATACCGGCGTCATGGGCCCAATCACTTAACCCTATATTTATCGTAGTACTAGCACCTATTTTCGCTACGCTATGGGTAAAATTAGGCAAGCGTAACCCACCTACTGTACATAAGTTCGCTTACGGTACAATCATTGCCGGATTATCATATCTAGTAATGATTATTCCATTAGCTACAGGTGCAGCATTAATAAACCCACTGTGGTTAGTATTAAGCTTTTTACTAATCACAATTGGAGAACTATGTATTTCACCAGTCGGTCTATCTACTACGACTAAATTAGCGCCGTTAAGCTTTACGGCTCGTATGATGGCTTTATGGATGTTAAGTAATGCGACAGCTCAAGGTATAAATGCCCAACTTGTAGTCGTTTATACAAAGATAAATCAAAGCGATTATTTCATGTACTCAGGTGCATTTGCAGTAGTTATCGGTGTCGTATTGTTAATTATTTCACCACTTGTAAAACGTGCTATGAAAGGCGTTTACTAATATATTATTTAACGGTCAATCATTTAGGTTGACCGTTTTTTGTTGTGTAATAATTAACAATTTTTAATTTTCATTGTTTAAAAACTTATAACTAAAATAAACTGAATCTTTAGAATATTATTATTATTAGAATATTATTGCAATTAATTTTATTTAAGAGTAAAATCCCTTTTATACATAATTGCAGAAGAAAGGTTGAATGTTTATGCATAACGATAGCACATACAAACAACAGCTTGACGGGATTCCACAGAAAGGGTTCTTTGGACATCCAAGAGGATTAGGCGTACTATTTTTCGTCGAATTTTGGGAGCGCTTTAGTTATTACGGCATGCGTGCGTTACTAATCTTTTATATGTACTTTACAGTTACAAAAGGTGGACTAGGAATAGATGAAACGACTGCTCAGTCTATCATGTCCATTTATGGTTCACTAATATTTATGACTTCAGTACTTGGTGGTTGGGTTGCCGATCGTATCACTGGAACACGTGGCGCTACAATTATAGGTGCTGTTTTAATTATAGTCGGACATGTATGTTTAAGTTTGCCTTTAGGTATTTCTGGACTATTTTTATCGATGTTCTTTATTATCGTTGGTTCAGGCTTAATGAAACCCAATATTTCTAATATCGTAGGACGTCTTTATCCTAAAGATGATAAAAGAATGGATGCCGGCTTTGTAATTTTCTATATGGCAGTTAATAGTGGTGCATTAGTTGCTCCAGCTATTCTTAATCAATTTATTGACGGTGGTAATTTCCACATAGGGTTCTCTATTGCAGCATTTGGAATGCTATTAGGTCTAATCTGGTATGTATTATTTAATCGTAAAAATTTAGGACAAGTTGGAATGGCTCCATCAAATCCATTAACAGAAGATGAACGTAAAAAATACATAAGTATATTCACTAGTATCATCGCACTTATTATTATTGTTGTTATAATTGCTAGCTTAACTCACACATTATCTTTTAACTTAGTAAGTGTTACAGTTTTAATTTTAGGTATAGCATTACCAATTGGTTATTTTATAATTATGATAAAAAGTAAAGACGTAACAGACGATGAACGTTCAAGAGTATTTGCCTTTATTCCATTATTTATATTGGGTGTACTTTTTTGGTCGATACAAGAACAAGGTTCAAATGTGTTGAATATTTACGCTATTAAACATTCTGACATGTCGTTAAATATTTTTGGCTGGCATATTCCATTTGGAATGGCTATATTCCAATCAATCAACCCATTATTCATCTTATTATTCGCACCAGTAGTTTCAGCAATTTGGAAAAAACTTGACTCTAAACAACCAAGTTTGCCTACTAAATTCGTATTAGGTGCATTGTTAGCTGGTGTATCTTACCTCTTAGTTGCAGCAATTGGACATGCATCTGGCGGAGCACAATTTAGCGTAAACTGGATAGTCTTATCTTATATCATTTGTGTTGTGGGCGAACTGTGCCTATCACCTACCGGAAACAGTGCTGCCGTAAAATTAGCGCCAAAAGCCTTTAATTCACAAATGATGAGTTTATGGCTGCTTACAAATGCAACTGCGCAAGCGATTAATGGTACGTTAGTAAAATTAAGAGCACCATTAGGTGACAATAATTACTTCCTGTTTTTAGGTATCATTACAGTTGTAATAAGTATAATTGTAATCGTCTTTATCCCTAAAATCGTTAAAGGTATGCGTGGTATCAGATAATAGATTAACTAAATATATAGTGCACTACACCACGGTTATTTAAAATAATCGTGGTGTTTTATTATATTCTTTCAAATATAGTATAATACTGTTACGTACTATCTAGGAGGAACTACAATGACTCAAACATACAATCATGGCGTTTTATTTTACCATGAACATTCTGGTATTAAAGATATATACGAAGGCTTGGGAGAAGTAGCTAAATCTTT
Source organism: Staphylococcus kloosii (assembly GCF_032139365.1). Classification (GTDB taxonomy): domain Bacteria; phylum Bacillota; class Bacilli; order Staphylococcales; family Staphylococcaceae; genus Staphylococcus; species Staphylococcus kloosii_A. Next base: position 44,438 of record NZ_JAVTDB010000003.1, on the reverse strand, counting down.
AACTACCATATGTAAACACTTATCTATACAGCTGAGTGAAGATGAAGGAAATATCGTAACATTTTGTGAATCTATCAAATCACAACAATATAGCGATGATGTAGATATTATTTTCATTCTGGGCGGTGACGGTACCGTTAACGAATTGATCAATGGCGTCATGCAGCATGAATTAAATATCCCTATCGGTATCATTCCAGGTGGCACATTCAATGATTTTACTAAAACGTTGAATTTAAATAATGACTTTAAAGTTGCTAGTCAACAATTAACAGAAACTAAATTGAAATCATATGATGTTATGAAAGTTAATGATCGATACGCCTTAAATTTTGTAGGTCTCGGATTAATCGTTCAAAATGCTTTAAATGTTCAAGACGGTAATAAAGATTTATTCGGCAAATTAAGTTATGTTAGTTCGACAATGAAAACACTTGTAGATCCTGTGAAATTTAATTACAAAGTGAAGGTAGACGGTAAAGAACTAAGTGATGAATCATCAATGATATTAGTGGCAAATGGACCATTTATTGGCGGCAATCGTATTCCATTAACTGATTTAGCTCCAGACGATGGCTATTTAAATACTTTTATTTTTGATGACCAAAAATTTAATATATTTACTGATGTCTTTAAACAACGTGATAGTTTAAATTGGAATAATATGACAAAAGGGATAACGCATTTACTTGCAAAAGAAATAACTATAGAAACAGATGACACACATAAAGTAGATATCGATGGTGAAATTGCCTTAACGACACCATTAAATATTCAAATTATTCCTCAAGCCATTAAAATATTAACGCTTTTTGAGGAACCAACAAATAATTAAAAAGACGGTGCTGGGACATAATTCCCAGAGAAATAGCCAGTAAATGAGTTTTTTATGAATTCATTTACTGGCTTCTTTATTTACAATACTATGTATTGTTGGCTTGCTTTCTTAGGGGACAGATTCAGCCTGTAGTCTTCAGCTTGTCCTGTGCCCTCAAGAGTCTAGCCAAAATACTTTGTATTTATATATAATTTTACATTGAAATGCTTAAAAATAATGAAAAATTATAACTTGAAATATTTTAAAGGGCAAATCAACAAAAAGCTTTCTGAACCGGACACAAAAAATAGCTACAGTCAAAGAAAAAATTAATGTAGGTCTTGTTTTTTGGAGTTATGAAAGTTATTTTGGGTTTCACTTGAATGTCCATTCAAAGAATAAATAAAGTCAAAAGAGAACTTGGATTTATATTAAAGGCATTTAATATAAGAAAAATAGCAGCTCAACGAGCTGCATATGATCAAAATAATTATAAACAAGGCAATTTCTATATTATTTCAATAGCAATTGCCTTGTTTCACTTGTCCAAGCACTTTATGTCCTAGACTTGTCTTTTATTATTTATTTCCCAAGAAATAATCTTCCACATCTTCCCAATTATTAACGCGTGCAAATCTATTATCATCAACATTATGAGACGCTGTATACATAATAGGTTTGCCTGTAAAAATACTTAATTGTCGAGGATTATCATCAATTAAATAATCTGCTTTGACTATGTTTTTACGACCACAAAATACAAAATGTTGTGGGTCTAAAAATGGAAAATGTTGTCTTAACCATTCATATTTATCATGGAACGACGTTGGTACGTCCATCGCTGCCGTAGCAATATATACATCATAATGAGCAGTTAGCTTTTTCACTACATCTTGTGCACCTGACATCACTTCAAGTTGTCTGAAAAAGCCAGGTTCTCTTAATATTTCAGTTAATAAGCCATCATGTTCAGGCATCGCATGACGTAATTTCTTACCTTCCAACATTTCATAAGTGATACTCAAGTCCATACGGTCATTAAGGCGTTCTATAAGTGACCCCACAGTATCTGCTAATACTTCATCCATATCAATTGCAATTGATTCTCTAGTCATTAATCAGTCTACTCCCTTTTATAAGCTATGCTTACTGTGTCTTTATTAATCTTTCGATTACGCTTAGTAATCGAAAGATTTTAATACTTCTATCATTTTATCATTTTGTTCAGGAAAACCAATCGTTATTCTGACTCCATTTGGGAATGGTCTAGTAATACATCCTACTTTAAGAAGCGCTTCATATAAAGCATTTGGACGAGTAGTATTAACGAACACAAAGTTCGTTTGACTTGGATAAAAATGCTCGCTCTGAGGAATGGCATAGAACTTTTCTCTCTCTTTAGCATTATAGTCAGTTATAGATTTAAGATAAACTTGATCTTTAAATGCCGCTATCGCTGCATATTCTGATAAACGACCTACGTTAAATGGTGGTCTTATAATATTCCATTTTTCTATAGCTTCTTTAGCTGCAATCACATAACCTACGCGTAAGCCAGCCAAACCGTATGCTTTGGAAAATGTTCTTAGTAAAAAGGCATTATCATGTTCTTGTTGAAGAGCTAAAGCATTTGGAAAATCATCAGCTGTTACAAATTCAGCGTAGGCTTCATCAATGAGTACCGGTATATTACTTGGTGCTTCATTCAAGAAATGTTTCAACTCTTCATGCGTAAAATATGTACCTGTTGGATTGTTAGGATTACATAGCCAGATTAATTTAGTACGTTCATCCACGGCATTCAAAATACCTTCTAAGTCAAAATGACCATCATTTAAAGGTACTTGTTTTACTTCCGCCGCTTCGACAACGGCATTGTGGGTATATTGACCGAATGTCATCTCACTCGTTACAATATTATCTCCAGGCGTTAGCACCGCTCTTGAAATCATTAAAATAACTTCGTCTAGACCTGCACCAAATAAAATGCGACTTTCATCAATATTTAATTCATTACTTATTGTTTCTCTTAATAATGGAGACCCTGTTTCAGGATAGTAATATAATTCATCTAAATGTGCTGTAATCGCTTCTTTCACTTTTGGTGAAGGCCCATGTAAATTTTCGTTTGAAGCTAATTTATATAATTCTCCTTCAATGCCATAAGCCGCTTTTAGCGCACGTGGCGACAAACCTGGTTGATAAGCTGATAGTTGTTCTATTTGTTTTTTCATCTTGATGTTGGTCCCCCTTTTGAAATTTCATAATAAAAACTTATCCGTTATTATAACGCTTTAACAGAATGAAAAGCAATAACATCAGCTATTAAACATAAAAAATTGAGCTGAACGATTATCTTCCAATCGTTCAACTCGTCTCTAGTTATTTAATTAAATGATGCTTTTTTAAATAATTTTTGGCTACGGTATATGGGTCTTTGTTTTTAACAGTGACTTGATAATTCATTTCTTGCATATCTTCATCAGAAATTTTACCGGCTAATTTGTTCAATGGTGCTTTTATTTCAGGATGCTTTTTCAAGTATGACTGTTTAAACATTGGCGCGCCCTGATAAGGTGGGAAAACGTGTTTATTATCTTTTAATGCAACCATATGATACTGTTTTAATTCAGCATCTGTAGAGTATGCATCTATCAGATTAATATCACCTTTTTGAACGGCCTGATATCTCAATTTAGGTTCCATTGTTCTAACTTTACCTAGATCTAAACCATAAGCTTTTTTAACTGCTGGATAACCATCACCACGGTCATTAAATTCTAAAGTAAAACCAGGCTTTATTTTATCTTTCACTTTGTTTAAATCATCAATGGTTTTGATATTATTTTTCTTCGCGAAGTCTTCCTTCACAGCCAATGTATAAGTATTATTATATTTCATTGGTTTTAACATCGTCATATTATATTTATGTTCTAAGCTTGTTTTAGCTTGATTATATACTTTTGGTTCTTCTTTAGATGTTAATTTCTCTTTTGTTAATTCACCTAATACAGTACCAGTAAATTCTAAATAGCCATCTATATCGTCTGATTTTAAAGCGTTGAATAAGAATGACGTTTTGCCCATTCCATCTTTCACATCGACAGTATCATTCGTATTTTCCTCTATAAGAATCTTATACATATTTGTGATAACTGATGGTTCAGAACCTAATTTACCAGCGATAGTTACTTTATCACCTTTATGGGCTAACATTGGGCCTATAATAACAAGTAATAAGATTACCGCTATAGAAACTAAAGAAATAATTAGTTTTTTGTATGATAGCTTTTGCATAAAACGCAATACTAAATCAAATAAGATCGCAAGTAATGCTGCCGGAATGGCACCAATTAATATGAGCGATGAATTGTTACGGTCAATCCCTAGTAAAATAAGGTCACCAAGACCACCCGCACCAATTAAGGCTGCTAATGTTGCAGTACCGATAATAAGTACCATCGCAGTTCTAATACCTGCCATAATTACAGGCATAGCTATTGGTAGTTCAACTTTAGCGAGTCTACGCCCAGGCTTCATACCGATCCCTTTTGCCGCTTCGACTAAAGAAGGATCCACTTCATCTATACCAGTATATGTATTTCGTAATATTGGTAATAATGCATATACGACAAGCGCAATGACTGCGGGTATTTTACCTATACCAAATAACGGAATCATCAATCCTAATAATGCTAAGGAAGGTATAGTCTGTAACACAGCAGCGATATTCATAACTATTTCTGATAGTTTTTTAGTTTTTGTTAATACTATTCCTAGTGGCACACCAATTAAGGCAGCAATCAGTAAGGCAATAAATGACAGTTGTATATGTTCAAATATTGTCGTTACAAGTTGTCCTTTACGGTCAGAGAGCGTTTGAATTAACTCATGCATTAGTTGCTCCCTCCTTTAGCTTCTGCTAAATAATTAAACATATCTTCTCGTTTTAAAATATGTTGTTGATTATGTTGTTGATTAGTGACAATAACTGCAGGATGTTGCGCAAGATAAGCATACGCATCTTTAATGGTAGCTTCACCATCAAGTGTTGGATATTCATTATTCAGATCATCCACTTGTTCAACATCATGGTTAATAACATCACGTAATTTTATATTGCGTGTATCGCGTTCTAAATGACTACCCATAAATTGTTTTACAAAGTCACTTTGTGGATGGGTCATAAATCCTTCCGGTGTATCTATTTGTTCAACTTTCCCCTCATTCATTAAACAAATTCTATCCCCTAATTTCATTGCTTCCTCAATGTCATGTGTAACAAATACGATAGTTTTCTTAATTTTTTGCTGTAATTCTATCAAGTCGTCTTGTAACTTCTCACGACTAATTGGATCCAATGCACTAAATGGCTCGTCCATTAAGATTACAGGCGGATCTGCTGCTAATGCACGAATAACACCAATTCTTTGGCGTTGCCCCCCAGACAATTCATCAGGTTTACGATTTTTAAATTGTTCTGGATCCATATTTACCATATTGAGTAATTCATCCACACGGTTATCGATGTCTTTTTGTTTCCACTTTTTCATTTGTGGTACTTGCGCAATATTTTCTTTTATCGTCATATGCGGAAACAACGCAATTTGTTGTAATACATAGCCTATATCCCAACGCATTTCATAGACTGGATAATCACTAATAGGTTTATCATTAAAGTAAATATAACCATCCGTTAAGGCAATCAAGCGATTAATCATTTTCAAAGTTGTGGTTTTTCCACACCCTGAAGGCCCAATCAAGACAAAGAACTCCCCTTGTTCTATATTAAAACTCACATCTTCTACTGCTAATTTATCCCCATAACGTTTTGACACGTTATTAAATTTAATCATATCGTCACCTTCAATTTTTATTTCCTAAAGTACAATTCCATATCATTTATATTTATATCGTTCTACATATACCCGTATAAAAAAGTATTAAATATAAAAATTCACATTTCTATATTTCTTTTTTATAAAAAACGTTTGCATAGCTAAACTTTACTGCCTAACTACGCAAACGCTTATACGTTATTATTAACTTTTCAAATGTAACTAAGTTTAAATTAAATTTGAGCTTTATATGATTGAATCGTTTCTAAAAATTTGGGGCAATAATGTTTTAATTTATAGCTACCTACACCATCAATAGAAATCATATCTTGTTTGGATTCCGGTTTACGTTTAGCAAATTCCTCTAACGTATAATCAGAAAATACGCTTACTGGCGCAATATCCAATTGTTCACTTAGTTTTTGACGTACACCTTTTAATTCATCGAATAAAGCTTTATCTACACCTTCAACAGTATTGATGCTAACTTTCTCTTTCGACTTACGTTTAAAGGGTGTCGTAAACACGACTTTTTCTGCGTTTAATAATGACTTAACGTTACTATCACATGTAAGAATCTCATCATTTTCATTTAAATAACCTTTAAATCGTAATTCATCGATTAAATGACTTAAATCAGAAGTCGTATAATCTTTCATAATGCCATGCGTCGATAACTTATCATATTCACAATAACGAATATAATCAGTTACTTCACCGCGTAACACTTGAATAATCACACCATAGCTTTCTTGTTGCTTCATGCGTGCAATACAGCTAATAATCATTTTCGCTTCATGCGTCATATCATAAGTTTTATTTTCACGCACACAATTACTACATTGTTGGCATTCTTCTAACTTTTCGTTAGGTTCAAAGTAATGTACTAACGTCGCTTCTAAACATTTTTTAGTTTTCGTATATTGAATCATTTTAGTTAATTTTTCGCCCATCTTGTCTTTATAATCATCGTCAGCTTTAGATGATGAAATAAAGTATTGATGTAATCCGATATCACGTTCACTAAAGAGTAAAATACAATCACTTTTCAAGCCGTCACGACCTGCACGTCCTGCCTCTTGGTAATATGATTCCATATCTCCTGGCATGTTGTAGTGAATAACAAAACGTACGTTAGATTTATCTATTCCCATACCAAAGGCATTCGTGGCTACTACGACTCTCACACGGTCATAGACAAAGTCATTTTGAGCTCGTTCTCGTTCTTTGTTCGTCAAACCAGCATGATAAATCGTGCTATTAACATTATTATCTTCAAGCGCCTCATGTAATTCTTCTACTTGTTTACGCGTCGAACAATAAATAATACCCGCTTCTTGTTTATGATGACTTACATAATCAATCACAAATTTTTGTCGTTGATATGTAGGGTTTACTTTAAATACTAAATTTCGTCGTTTAGTACTTGTTTTTACTTCATCAGCTTTATTAATATTCAAGCGTGACATAATATCTTTTTGAACTTCTGCAGTTGCTGTTGCCGTTAAAGCTACGATGGCAAAATCCTGTGGCAAATCAAAAACTTTATAAATGACATCTTGATAACTTGGTCTGAAGTCATGTCCCCATTTTGATATACAGTGTGCCTCATCAAACGCAACTAATCGAATAGGAAGTTGTTGTAATAGGCTAATAAAATAATCATTATCAAAACGTTCTGGCGCTACATATAAAAACTGTATTTCACCTTTTAGCAATTGTTGTTCTATTGCTTTTTGTTGTTTTTGAGTCAAACTACTATTTAAAAACGCAGCACTAATGCCTGACGCTTTTAATTGGTCTACTTGGTCTTTCATTAATGAAATTAACGGACTGATAACAATCGTCGTCCCTCCCAGCATTAAACCTGGTACTTGATAACAAATTGATTTTCCCCCACCTGTAGGTAATACACCTAACACATTACGATGAGATATAATTTTACTTATGATTTCTTTTTGGCCAGGACGGAAGGTGTCGTAACCAAAATAATGTGATAAAGTTGCTTCCATGTTATAAAATCCCTCATTGTTCTTTTAATTCTTCAAGCTCGGCCCATCTCGTAATATCTTCATCATATAGCTGCTGAAGTTGTTGTTGTTCCTCGTTTAATTCTTTGATTTTACCATAATCAGAACTGGCATCTATCATTTCTTGTTCAATATTATTTAATCGTTCTTCAGTTTGATCTATTCTATCGATTATCGTGTCGAACTCTTTTTGTTCTTTATAAGATAAACCTTTTTTACGTTTCGTCGGTTGCGATGTCTTTTGCTTATGTTGCACTTTATTACTAGCACTCGATTTATCTTGCGCTTTTTTATGTGCTTCATAATCTTCAAAACTACCAATTATACGTTCTATCTTACCGTCATGAATATACCAATATTCTTGTGCAACTTTATTTAAAAAGTAACGATCATGGCTAACAGTGATTACTGTACCCCCAAAAGAGCTAATGTAATCCTCTAAAATTGTTAATGTTTCAGTATCTAAGTCATTTGTCGGTTCATCTAATAATAATACATTAGGTTGATGTACAAGTAATTTTAATAAATATAAACGTTTCTGCTCGCCACCAGAAAGTTTAAATAACTTTTTGCCATGTGTAGCACTTGGAAATAAGAAGCGCTCTAAAAGCTGTGTCACTGACACCGTTGTCCCATCTTGTTCACGTGCCATTTCACTTTCTTCTCTTAAGTAATCAATCATCCTGATATCTCTATCTAAGCGCTCATCGGTTTGTTTGAAGTAAGCCACTTTAACTGTCTGACCAATTTTCAATGTACCTTCATACTGTTGATCATCATTATTTAAAATATTAAGTAACGTTGTCTTACCTACACCGTTAGCGCCTACGATACCTATACGTTGGCCATTTTGAATAATTTCAGTAACATCCGCAAATAATGTACGCTGATTAATTTGTTTAGTCACATGTTCTAATTCAAATACTTGTTTACCTAATCTAGAATAAGCTAAATTCAGAGACCCTTTATCTTGTTGATGTTGCTCTTTTACGTCTTGTTCTAAATCATTAAAGCGATTAATACGTGCTTGTTGTTTCGTCGATCTAGCCTTCGCACCTGCACGCATCCAAGCCAGCTCTTGCTTATATAAAGCCTTTTGCTTTTGTTGTTGCTTTTGTTCTATAAGTTCATTCTCAGCTCTCATCGCAATATAACTTTCATAATTGCCTGGATATGACGTGAGGCGACCACGATCTAATTCGATAATTCTCGTTGAAACCTCATTTAAAAAATATCGATCATGGGTTACAAACAATACAGTATGCGGATATTGTTTTACATAATTGATCAACCAATTAATTGATTCAAAGTCTAAATGGTTCGTCGGCTCATCTAGTAATAATAAATCCGGTTGTTCTATTAATGTTTTAGCTAAACCTACGCGCTTTTGTTGACCACCAGATAACTCATTTACTTTTTTTGTCGTATCAACAAGACCTAATTTTGATAAAATCGTTTTAATTTCAGCATTGTAATCCCAAGCGTCGTTTGCATCCATCGCTTCTTGTGCTTGCATCATACTTTGAAAATCTGTGTCACTTTGTGTTTCGCTATATTGTTTAACCGCCAGTTCATAGCGTTGTATTACTTTTAATGTTGTAGTGTCGGAGTTTAATACGGCTTCAAAAACAGACACATCTTCATCAAATGACTGTTTCTGAGATGAATAACGAATACGATAATCGTTAGGATGATTGATATCTGCTTCAAAATCTTCGTCTATCCCAGCCATTACCTTTAATAAAGTACTTTTTCCAGTACCATTAATACCAACTAATCCAATCTTTTCGCCACTAGAGATTGATAATTGTAAGTCATCAAAAATTATTTTGTCGGCATAAGATTTATGTAAATGTTCAATTTTATATGCTTCCAACATGCAACATCCTTTTAATATCGAATATTCTGATTATCTCTATTTAATTAATTTTCAGTTCTATATATTATACACCTTTTAGTAGCTAAATGATACTCTCGCGGTAATATCGATTAGATTTTCCAGTTAAGTAACTATCTTGATGTTAATAATGATTTGCCATTGAATGAAAGCCTTATCACTTTTAGCTATAAAAAAAGGAACGGGAAAAATCTTTTTTTATAAGAAGATTTTATAGTCCCGTCCCAGCACGGATGACTAGTGTTGAAAGCAGCTTGATACAAGCACATTTTCAATTCAGTCATTTACTGCCTATATAAAATTAGAGCCTGAAGACAATAGTCCCAGGCTCTAAAAACTTTATTATTTTTTCTCTTGTCCCTTAGGACCAGATTTATATTCATATTTTGCTGGATTTACTTTTTTGAAGTCTGGGTTTTTGTAGAATCTGAATAAATCACCGTTTAAGACATTGTCACTCATTTCTAAGTCTTTATCTGTTTGCTGTTTACGTTTTTCAAAGTCTTTCGGTTTAGTCGTCATTGGTTTGTTATCTTTGTTTGAATAGATTCTACCATTTACATATTTATAATCTTTAGTCACAAAGTCACCATTTCTGAATGGTACTGTATCGTTGTGATCTTTAGATAATAAGTCAGTACCCATCATCAAGTAGTTTTTAGAATCGATACCTAATAAGTGTAATACTGTAGGCATAACGTCTTGTTGACCAGCGTAAGTTTTATCAATTGTACCTTTTTTGCCAGGTATTTTCAGCCAGAAACCTGTACGGTTTAAGTCTGTGAATTTAGCTGAGTCAATTTTTTCGCCTAATAGTTTTTCCATTGCTTTGTTATGATTTTCAGAAATACCATAGTGGTCACCATAAATCATAATTACAGAGTCTTTGTATAAGCCTTTTTTCTTAAGATCACCGATAAATTGTTCTAATGATTGGTCTAAATAATTTGCCGTTTGAATATATCCATCTACAGTTGAATCACCAGTGTGTGGTTTTTCAATTGAAGCATCTTGAGGTGATAAAGTGAATGGGTAATGGTTCGTTAATGTAATCAAATGATTGTAGAATGGTTGTTTTTCTTTTGCTAAGTAATCAACTGATTCTTTAAAGAACTCTTTATCTTTAAGACCTAAGTTTTGGATATTCTTTTGTGACATATCGTAGTATGTTGCATCATAGAACTTATCGATACCAAAGTGTCTATATATTTGGTCACGGTTCCAGAACGTTTTGTAGTCACCATGCATTACGCTTGATGTATAACCTTGTTGTTGGTCTAAAATAGCTGGTAATGATTGGAACGTGTTGTTTCCTTTAAGAGAATAAGCAGAACCTTGTGGTAAACCATACAAACTGTTATCCATCATAAACTCTGAGTCAGATGTTTTACCTTGACCAGTTTGGTGGAAGAAGTTTGGATAGTATCTGAAATCTTGTTTACCAGACGATAGTTTGTTTAAGAATGGTGTTACTTCTTGTCCATTTACTCTCTTATTAATTAAGAAAGTTTGGAAACTTTCTAAGTGAATTTTGATAATATTTTTCTTCTTAGCCACACCATAATATTCTTTATTTGGTGTTGTACGTTTTTGTTTTGTGTAGTTTAAGACTTTAGTTAAATCATCTTCATTAGCCAATGCTTTTTGTTGGCTGTTTTGAATTGTTTTAACACCGTCATAAACAGTGAAGTTGTATGGCCCTAAATATTTAACTAAGTATTTATGATCAAAAGTACGTGATAATAATTGAGGACGATCAGATTCTGCAAATGCTAAATTTAAGAAAAATAGCGCTACTGATGCTGCCATTACTACCGGAACAAACTTTTTGCTAAATACACGTCTATCTAACCATTTGTGCTTGAATATTAATACGAATAAGTAAATAATCGTATCGATAAAGTATATAAAGTCATACCATTTAAATGATGCAGTTACTGCGCCACCCATTGAATCAACGTTTCCTACTTGATTTAAAGTACTAAATGTTAAAAAGTCAGAGAAAAATCTGAAATAAACAACATTCGCGTAAAGTAAGAAACTAAGTAAAAATCCACCTATAAAGATAAACCAAAATGCTTTTTTACCTTTAAAGAATAAGAACACACTTAATATTAGTGCTATCAAACTATATGGATTCATTAAAAGAATTAAGTTTTGAACTAATCCTTTAACACCTAAAGAAAAATCAACATAATAAGAAAAATACGTTTTTAAAGTAACAGTCAACACTGTTAGTATAAAAAACGCAAATAGCGTTAATTTCTTCTTGTGTAAACTCATGATCGTTTCCCCCGATATTATCAATTTACAGGACGGAGATTAAAATTTCCTATCCATATTAATACATTTAACTATTGCTTTAATAAATAATTAAGCAAAACTGATAACTTAGTGCAAAGTTATGTATTACTGTTGGCTAAAGTGACATTCGACGAGTTTAACATTACACTTAACATTGCACAACACAAGTTGCTATTAAGCCCAATCCAAACTCATAATTTGATTTAATTTAATAATTTTTAATTCTAGTTAATGACTGATATAAATTTATGTTAATAATTGTAAAAACACTCTTACAATTATAGCGTTTTGTAACCTTTTTGTAAAAAACGCACATAGTTCAATTTATAAATATATAGTAATAATCAACAAATATCAAGTGTTAGGGTGATTTAAACATGAAATACACATCACCTATATTCATAATTTAAGTTTTCAAAATTAAAGTCATCAACAGATTATACTTAAATTTTTCCACTAATTAATCAGACCACAGACTTAGAAATTAAAGTGCAATATCTCACTTTTATAAATAATTGTAATGCAAATTGTTCACTGGTTTACAAATCAGATTTTAATGCATAGAAAAATATTTATATTTTAACATTGTTGAACCCTCAACTAATATTTAATAACAATTATCGACATTCATTGAGAAGCAAATATTAACTTGCTGCACAAAAAAATAGAGATGAAGTTCTATTGTAGAACCCCACCTCTATTTATTTTTGCATTTCAAGTTGCATTCTATATTCTATACCGTGGAATAATTGATTTAACCAGTTATTAAACTTAATTAAATTTTCTTCCGCCGTCTCAACATCGATAAATTGGAATTTCAATCTTTCTCCTTGATGCTTTTGTCCTAATTTAGTTAAGTGGTAAGTTGCAATCGTTCCTAATTGAGGATAACTACCTAACGTGTAATGGTCATTTAATAAAATAATGGGAGTGCCATCTCTTTTGACTTGTATCGTGCCACGTTTAACAGATTGATGTAAAGGCATATCTTCGTAATACGCTTTAACAGACTGACCTTCAACTAACATACCTACCCGATTAGCTTTACTTGTAACTTTATATTCACTCAAAGTGAAACGATCTAATGTATCTTGGTCAAAATCCTCAGTACCTTTATTTTTGATAACGTGAAATACATCAGACATATAATTGAATGACAGTGCATAGCCATCTATGCCCCAATTTGTTTGTCTCGTATGCTCTAAATTCTCAAATAGTTTGTGATGACGTTTAGAATAATTACGTTTCATATTAATTTCGTCACCTTTTTTCAAACTTCGTCCATGGAATCCACCAATTTTAGCTTGAAAATCTGTAGCGCTTGACCCTAGCCATTCATCTAATTCAAAGCCACCACCTACGGCTAAATAGACTCTTGATGTGCGTTGTGTCTCAACAAATCGTAAGACATCACCTTTTAACATCAAGTATAATTTATTTGGTAATACGGTTAAATCATCAGTCGTCGCCTTAAATGTCCCACCGCTTAAAGCAATCAATGTTGGCTCAGTAAAACGTATACGAGCCATTCTATTAGTCATTTCAAGCGTTGCTTCATGTTTGTCATTTGCTACAAGTCGGTTAGCAATTTCGTGAGACAATGTGTCTAAGGCGCCACCAGGAATGACACCTCGGTCTTCATAACCTTGTCTACCAAAGTCTTGAAAGCTTGAAAATAATCCTTCGTCCTCTATTATGATTGACATGGTTTGAAGCCCCCTAAATCTATTTCATTTTCCTTACACGGTATAAATCTTACATTATCGCCAAGTGTAAGCTTAGTAAAATCATCTTTCTCAGGATTAAATAAAGTTTCGGGCGTATAACCAATAACAAGCCAATCTCCATATGTATCTGTAGTATTAATGCCTGTTTTTTTCCCTTCAATAATAACGGCACCTGCTGGAATAAAAGACTTCTGTTTTCCTGTATGATTTACAAATAAGCGTTCATCCATGCCTGTTAAATAAGGAAAGCCTGGAGAATATCCCATCGTAGATACAAAGTAAGTACAATTTGTATGTCGATTAATAAAAGTCTCTAAATCAATATCATAGTATTGCAATAGTTGCTCTAAATCAGGTCCATATTCTCCACCATATATGACTGGAATATGAGTTATTCCTTCAGGTGTATCATCATGCACAATTTCTAACCTAATTGAATAAACTAAGTCTTTCATATATTGAAAAGGTGATGGAATATGGTAATGCTTAATCATACTGCGCGCATCATAACAAATCATCATATCTGATTCAGTTGGTACAATTTCTGTTATAAATGGGATGTTGCGTTCTAAAAGATAGGACTTTAATGCTAATAAGTCTTCAGTTAAATCCTTTGATACCTTTTTTTCTATAGAAACCACTATAGCTTGATCCCCTTGACTATATATTTTCATACTTGCACCTCATCATAATTTCTTAATGATAAAAAACATTTAATCCTTTGACTAAAAGTTGAATAATATTGCCAACCAAAAAATAAACTAATACAAATTGTATTAAGCAAAAAACCATAAGCACACAATAATTCACAATCGTAGCATCGTCTTTATGGTTGAGATTAATAACCCACTTAGCAATTATCGTTACTCCAATAATTAATAGTAGCCATAAAATTATCATTATTTTCTCCGTTCGGGTTGTTAGTTAAATTTAACAATATAATTTCTTTTCTATAACTATAGCATCATCGTTGTTCACTTTAGTAATTACATTCATAAATAAACTGTGGATAGTAATAGTTTACCTTTTTTCTTTATATATTCTATAGATAAATTTCTACATCGGCAACCTCACGTAAACTATTTAATAGAAAAACTTTTATCTCATTATTTTGTAGTTTACGTACGAAAGTAGCCACATCATAATTTTTAATTGCTAGCGAACCTTGTTCGATCAAAGCTCTCCTCATCGTACCGCGTAAAAAATCATGTTCGAATTCTGGGGTATACCATTGCTCGTCTTCTTCTACCATTACATTACCAATATCAAATTCTAAAATTTTACCTTTGTCATCATGTAATAAAATAAGATCTGTTGAATGATTGTGTTGTAGATGATCTCGGTGTGTTGTTTTATGAATAAGGTCTTGTTCTTTAACTACTTTATCTAACTGAACTAAACGCGCAGTAAAGTGTTGTTTGTCAGGTAATTCAGCTATTTCATATGACACTTCTCCCTGTTGATCAATCATCATTTTTAATCGTTTAAGTTGATTAGGATAATTTTCTAAAATGTGAGTAATCACATCGTTCCACTGTTTAGTATCAAAATTTATTCCCAATGCTTTACAAGAATCTTGAATTCTCTCTTTATGTAAGGATAATCGTTTAATTTCATTGTTTTCTAATCTCATTGTTTCAAATAATTTCATTATAAACGCTCCAATATTTTTACTTTGTCGTTAAATTCTATTATTTCTTTATCCGCTTGCGAATCTATCGTTATACCCGCACCTACACCGTAAATTGCTTGTTCTCCTATATATTGAATGGTACGTATTGGCACATTAAAAATTGACTTCCCGTTAGGCATTAGCAACCCGATTGTTCCACAATATACATGTCTCGGTACTTGCTCTAATGTTTTAATAAATTTCATTGTATTGACTTTAGGTGCGCCGGTAATTGAGCCACACGGAAACAGTGATGCCAATATTTTATTCAATGATGTCGTTTTAGCAAGTTGTCCCGTGACCATAGATGTCATCTGAAATACAGTATCATATTTTTCAATATGAAATAATTTGTAAACATTCACGCTATTCGTTGCTGCAATACGTGCAATGTCATTCCTTAATAAATCCACAATCATGACATTTTCGGCTTTATCTTTCTGAGATTGGGCCAACGTTTTATATTGCATTTCATCATCAGCAGGTGTAACGCCACGAGATATTGTCCCTTTCATCGGTTTACTCACAATAACATTGTCGTTATTTTTAAAAGTACCTTGTTGAAAGAATAATTCAGGTGAAGCCGAGGCTATTTTTAATTCATCAGTATCTATCATTACCGAATAATTTCCATTATTAGCAAGTTGCAATTGTTGATACAAATCATAAATAGGTCGTCGAATATTGTCAGTTAGTCGTGTAGTGTAATTAACTTGATACGTATTACCTTTAATAATTTCTTGCTGTATACGTTCTATATTTTTCTTTAATATTTCATTAGATTCTAAAAATTGGAAATTGTGACATTTAGCATACGTATTCGGACCCTGTCCAATTACTTGTTTGACTGAATCAAAGACATAAGCAACTGCGTATACATATGGATCTTGGACGTTCACGACTGCCATATCTTCATTATAAAAATTAGCCGCTTCATATGGTAAATAAAGCGCCACATATTTATTTTGTTTTTGCATCATTTCAGCAAACGACACTACAGCACCTACCTCATCTATAGTCCAAGCTATTTTTTTAGCACTATAATCTGTACATTCGATATGATAAGTTTCAAAATCATTTTCGTCGTTCATATAACGATAATTAAATTGAATATGCACAATGTTCGCCCGCTTTCGCTAAGAATAATTGTAACTGTTTATGGCCATTCTCACTTAAAATGGATTCAGGATGATATTGAACACCATATAACGGCAATCCTTCATGCTCAACTGCCATAATAATTTGTTCTTCATTGAAAGCTACAATATTTAACTCAGATGGTAGTGACGCCGTATGTGCAATCAATGAATGGTATCGCATAACTTGAAAATTTTGCTTTAGACCTTTAAAAATGCCACTGCTTGTATGCGTTAACGTCGTTACATGACCATGTACGGGCTTATCACTCTTAATTACTTTCCCCCCATAGTACTCAACGATTAATTGAAAGCCTAAACAAACACCGAGAATAGGCGTAGTTGCTGCAAAAGTTGTAATTACATGCGTCAATATGGGATAATCACTTGGTTTACCTGGTCCTGGCGAGATAATAATTGCTTCAGGTTTTAAGTATTGCAATGTCGTTATATCAACTTGATCCACATCAATGACTTTGACTGGTTGCTGAGAAATATTTTTAGTATAATCAACAAGATTATATGTAAATGAATCCTTATTGTCGATGACGATAATCATATTACTACCTCTTTCATATCATTCTATTGTTAGCCGATTAGTGCTATTATGCCAAATATCAACTTGATTTTACAGTTTAAATATATTATTCTAGTCATCATGTAAATGAATAAACAGAGGTTTCTAGCTGACACCCTCTATAAAAAACTAGACTTAACGCGTCTATCTTTTTATAGAGATAGACGTTTTTTTACGTCTTATTACAGTAGTTACTTTTAAGGAGAGCGAATTTTTAAATGACCGAACAATTACTAGATAATAATAAAGCCATTGTAGTGTTTAGTGGTGGCCAAGATAGCACGACATGTTTATTTTGGGCCAAGAAACATTTTGATGAAGTTGAATTAGTAACTTTTAAATACGGACAAAGACATGCACAAGAAATTGAAGTTGCACAAGCTATAGCAGAAGAGCAACAACTTAAACATCATGTTCTGGATATGTCTTTATTATCTCAATTAACACCTAACGCTTTAACAGACCCTAATATGGCTATTGAAGCAAACGACGATGAAATTCCAAATACTTTTGTCCCTGCTCGCAATTTATTATTTTTATCTTTTGCTGGCGCCTTAGCTTATCAACTTAATGCGAAAAATATAATCACAGGTGTATGTGAAACAGATTTTTCTGGTTACCCTGATTGTCGTGATAGTTTTGTTAAATCTATGAATGTTACTTTAAATTTATCAATGGATAAAAACTTTGTAATTCATACGCCATTAATGTGGTTAGATAAAAAAGAGACTTGGGCATTGAGTGATGATTTAGGTGTACTTGATTACGTAAGAGAACGTACATTAACTTGTTATAACGGTATTATTGGCGATGGCTGTGGCACGTGTCCAGCATGTAAGTTACGTGCACGTGGTTTGAACAATTATTTGGTTGAAAAAGGAGCGAATAACTAATGTTTCAACAAAATTATCCTCAAGTAAATCATAACTATGTATTCGAATTAAATAAGGACTTTAACTTTTCAGCTGCCCATTATATTCCAAGTGAAGATGCTGGAAAATGTATGCGCACACACGGACATACTTATTTTGTAAACTTAACAATAGCTGGTAATGAACTTGATCACAACGGTTTTTTAGTTAATTTTAGTGATTTAAAAAAACTTGTTCACGGTTCATTCGATCATCAATTATTAAATGAATTGCCAATGTTCAAAGATAAAAGTCCATCAACAGAAGTAGTGGCACAAACAATTTATGAAATAATACAAAATAACTTAGACGCTCGCTCAAACAAGCCTCACTGCTTACAAGTATATGTTCGTGAAACGCCAACTAGTTACGTTGTCTATCGACCAAAGGAGCATCACAATGGCTAAAATTCCTGTTCTCGAAATATTTGGACCTACAATTCAAGGTGAAGGCAGAGTAATCGGACGTAAGACGATGTTTGTAAGAACGGCTGGTTGTGATTATCGTTGTAGTTGGTGTGATTCTAGCTTTACTTGGGACGGAAGCGCAAAAGAAGATATTCGCATGATGACTGCCGAAGAAATTTATGCAGAGCTCTATGAAATTGGTGGAGACATGTTTAATCATGTAACTATTTCAGGCGGTAATCCTGCACTGATTAAAGGTATTCAAGAGTTAGTAGATTTATTTGAAACAAAAAATATTTATAGTGCATTGGAAACACAAGGCAGTAAATTCCAACCATGGATGACACAAATCGACGACTTAACTATTAGTCCAAAACCCCCTAGTTCTAAAATGAAACCTAATTTATTAGTCTTAGATGAAGTCATCGAACAATGTAAACATGACACTTTGAATTTAAAAGTAGTTATATTTGATGATGAAGATTATGACTTCGCAAAAATGATTCATCACCGCTACCCATCCATACCATTTTATTTACAAGTAGGTAATCCATATTTAGACGGTGAACACGTAGCGCAACATACTGAAAAACTTTTATCGTTATATGAAGATCTTGTCACTCGTGTTATGGAAAGTAGCGATATGAACAATGTCTATGTTTTACCTCAACTTCATACATTATTGTGGAGTAATAAAAAAGGGGTATAGTCCCCTTTTTGAGCATATTATACTAACTTTTACGCTATGTTATAAAAATATATTCATTTTACAACTACGATTGGCTACTTATACTATTTATCGCAATTAATAATTTATAGTGCTTAATTACTTGGATTGTAGAATGTTTTAATAATGCAAACACTAATAAAAGATAAAAGTTTACAATATTTATTGTTATTAAATGCTTAAAGGGACATATATTGGTATAATACTGCAATGAACTATTAATGTAAGGAGACCAAAATGCTAATATCTGTTATCATCAACATAATAGTTACAGTCGTCATATTAAGTTTTGACCTGTTTCGCCAGAATTTTAAACAACTCAAGTATAGCGCTATTCTCATTGCAATTACTGTTAATGGTCTTGTTAATTTATTTATAAGCGGTGAATATGATTTTATTACATTCACTTTTATATTGTCATTAATTATTTGGACACTACTACAACTTTACATAAATAATAAAGTTCGCGTCTTATTTATTGAAAATCAAAAATTCATAGCAGCTGTACTTACAATTATTTTAAGCACATCTACTATTCTTGCTTATGATACGAGCCACGACTCCTATTATATGTCTGTCCCATATCTAGCACCTACCATTTCATTAATTGGCGCAATCTTGCTCTTTTACAGTACTTTTAAACCTACTGAACAAGCACAATTGCCCTTTATTAAACGCGTTAAAAATCCAATTTTAGTGGGCCATATACTTTATATTCTATCCTTTGCGGTAATGATGTTATTGACGCCATATTGGTATGCCTTCATTTTAATATACATCATTTTCATTTTATTTATTTTATGGCAAAAGATATTTAAAAATTAAAATGATTATTTAATTTACTTTAGTGGTATATATAAATAATAATTAAATTACAAAAAGGAGGCCGATTTTTATGGGCTTTATACTCATGTTAATCGTTGGCGGTTTAATAGGTTGGATCGCTGGTGGTATTTTAGGCAAAGATATTCCTGGGGGTATTCTTGGTAATATAATTGCTGGTATTGTAGGTTCAGCTTTAGGTTCTTGGTTACTAGGTGATTGGGGCTGGCATTTAGGTGGCATCGCAATCTTCCCAGCACTGATTGGTACAATTATTCTAGTAGCTGTTGTGTCGTTTATAATAGGCAAATTACGTAAAAAATAATACGTGCATGGTTATCAATTATTCATACTCAAAATAAGAGAGCCTGGAGATTATATTGTCTTCAGGCTCTACTTTTATATGGGCAGTAGACGACTGAATTGAAATTGCGCTTATATCTAGCCGCTTTTAACGCTAGTCATCTTTGCCGGGGCGGGACTACAAAATCTTCTTATAAAAATAAGATTTTTGTCCCGATCCCTCTTATTATTTAAAATCTTACGCTTATATTAGATATGACTCGTGATAACCTATAGTCACTTATTTATTATCAATAGTCGTCTTATTTGATTGACGTCTGGCAGCTTCTTCAAGGTCTTGTGTATAATCCACGTCCATTTGATCACCATCTCTAGACTGATCATTAATATTCGTTGCTAACACGATATATTTAGGTCTTTGTTTAACCTCGTAATAAATGCGACCAATATATTCTCCGATGATACCAATCGATATAAGCTGAATACCACCAAGCAGTAGAATAGCGGCGATAGTGGAGAAATACCCCGGTGTATCTATACCATCAATTAAAATGCCGCAAAAAATGTATATAATATATAACATACTAATAAAAGAGACAAACAAACCTAAATATATTACTGCTCTTAACGGCTTATTGTTAAAAGAAATAAGTCCATCAATTGCATAATTTAATAGATTGCCAAAAGACCATTTGGATTCGCCTTCTTCTCGTTCAACATTTTCATAAGTGAAAACTTTTGTATTATAGCCAATCCATTCATATAACCCTTTGGAAAATCGATTGTATTCTTCTAATGAAGCAATAGATTTCACTGCCCTATTACTCAACAGTCTGAAATCACCAACACCATCTTCAAGATTAATATCTACAAAATAATTAATTATTTTATAGTAACTACGTGTCAGTAATTTTCTTGGTTTTTTCTCGCCTTCACGATTACGTTTAGCAATGACTTGATCGTAGCCATCCAAGTAACCTTCTATCATTTGAGGTATGAATTCAGGAGGATGTTGTAAATCCGCATCTATCATAATTACAGCATCACAGTCAGTACTATATTGATAACCTGCAAGCATGGCAGACTCTTTACCAAAATTTCTACTAAAAGAAATAAACTTGATATGTCTGTCTTTATTGGCAATATCTTGAATATAATTTATAGTAGCATCTTTGCTACCATCATCGACAAAGAGCACTTCATAGTCATATTGTCGACGTTCACTGTCTTGCGCTAACATTTCAGTTAATCGCTTATAGGTATTTACAATAACTTCACCTTCATTATAACAAGGTACAATGACCCTTATGTTCATGCATTTGCCACCCTCATTCTTTATTTTTACTTACATTTCCAATCCTATACCATCGTTATAATAAGCCGATTTACACTAAACTAATAGTTGTGTTCGCTTGTTCTAATCGTAAAATTGATACTTATAGTCCTTTCAAAAAGTATATTTATTTTAGCAAATTAAGTATCATAGCTAAATCAAATCATTGTAATACTTTCATCTTATTTTTCAATATCCTATTTAAATGACACTGTTATTTTAAAGTACCCATACATACATCATTAGGATTGTTACCTTGGCGTTGATTTCTATTTAAACTATCAATTTCTGCGATATCTGTTAGTTCTAAATTGAAGTCTAATATATTATAATTTTCTTTAATACGTGCTGGAGTTTTTGATTTTGGTATAACCAATCTATTATGTGCTAAATGCCACCTAAGTACTATTTGAGCTGGCGTCTTGTCATATGCTTTAGCAATATTAACAATTGTAGGATGTTCTAATAAACCTTTATTTCTCATTAGAGGCATCCAAGCTGTCACTGCAATATCTTTATCATCACAATATGCTTGTAACTCACGTTGATCAAAATAAGGGTGTACTTCAATCTGATTCACTGCTGGCTTAACTTTAGTTTCTTTCATTAAAGTTTCTAAATGATGTTGTTCGAAATTACATACGCCTATTGCTTTTATTTTTCCTTCTTCATACAACGCTTCCATCGCTTTGTAACTTTCAATAAATAGCCCATCTTCTTCACATGGCCAATGTATTAAATATAAATCTAGATAATCTGTTCCTAAATTTTTTAACGTTTTATTAAAATATTCTTTTGTACTATTGTAACCTTGATAGTCATTCCATAGTTTAGAAGTTATAAATAAGTCTTCTCTATCGATATCTGCACTGCGTAAAGCTTGTCCTAGAGCTTGTTCATTATCATAAAAATATGCAGTATCAAAAGCACGGTAACCAGCCTCTAATGCACTATGGACAGCTATCTCCATTTCCTCATCTGTAATTTTATATACCCCTAAACCAATTTTAGGCATAGGGTAGCCATTGTTTAAATAATATATGTCATTGCCCATAGCTATTCTCCTCTCAGTCAATAAAAATATTAAAATAATACATTTACTATATTTCCAGTTTTTATAAATTTAATCATTACGATTTCACTACATTACGTAATTTTAAGTAATAATATAGTAGTACTGTTATATTGTTTATTTTTCATTCCACAGATTTTAGTAACTTTCAACATTTAAAAGTAGTTTATTACGTTTATTACTTTGTTGCATTGATAATAAACGACATTTTCTCAACAGTTATCACACTAGTTATCTAAAAGTAAAAGCACGATAAATCCCTTTAAACAAGATTTATCATGCTTCGTATATTAGTCTGCGTCTGATTCTTCTTCATTCTCGGTATCAGCTACGCGTTCTTTATTATATTCAATTTTTAATATTACTGAGATAATCTGATGATTTTCAATTTCTGAAATAATCCAGCGATCGAATTCGGTATCGACATAATCTTTTTGTTGCAAATTAGTGTTATGTGCTTGTAACCATCCACCAATTGTATCAATATCTTCAGAATCTTTAAATTCAATGTCGAATTGTTCATTTAAATCATCTAACAATACGCGACCATTTATTTGATATGTTTTATCGTCTTTTTTAACGATATCGTTTACTTCGTCGTCGTCAAATTCATCACGTATTTCTCCAACTATCTCTTCTAGGATATCTTCCATTGTCAAAATACCTGCCGTACCGCCATATTCATCAATAATTAAACTAATATGAACATGTTCACGTTGCATTCTAACTAAAGCATCACTAATACGAGTTGTTTCTGAAATCATTGGTAACTCATGTACAAAGTTGCCTATTTTAATAGGTTTGCCTGAAGCATACTCAGTTAAAAACTCTTTAACATTTATAAAACCTTTGACATGATCTTTATCACCATCTTCGGTAATCGGATAACGTGTGAACTGATATTCTTTGATCGTTTCTAATAATTCATCCACATTGAATGGCTCATTCATAGTTATCATTTGAGTTCTAGGAACCATAATATCTTTCGCATGGCGTTCATCAAACGAAAAAATATTTTGCATATAAGCCAATTCAGTTTGGTTTATTTCTCCACCGTTATAACTATTATTTATAATAATTTTAATTTCTTCTTCTGACATCGCGTCATTATTTGCATCAGGATTAACACCAAGCATACGTATAATCACACGCGCTGAACCATTCATTAACCAAATTAATGGTTTCATAACGATACCAAAATAATAAAGCGGTCTTGAATAGATAAGCGCTAATTTTTCTGTGTATTGAATTGCTAATGTTTTAGGTGCTAATTCACCTAATACAACGTGTAAATATGTTACAACAATGAATGCAATAATGAATGAAATTGTCGTAGTTAGGGGTTCAGGCAAATGTAATAATTCAAATAATGGGTGTAATAATTTGTCAAAAGTCGGTTCCCCTAACCAACCTAATCCAAGTGATGTTACAGTGATACCAAGTTGACAAGCAGATAAGTAATAATCTAAATTACTAATCATTTTTTTCACAACTTTAGCATTACCATTACCTTCTGCTGCTAATTGTTCAATTTTTGTTGCTCTCACTTTAACTAACGCGAATTCCGAACCTACGAATACAGTGGTCAATGCAATTAAAAGAAAAAATATTACTAAGTTTAATATGGGTACTGTTTCCAATTAACTCCCTATTACTAGGGATTCACCTCCAAATTTTACGTGTCACAATAGATGACCGTCTTCGTTTTAAATTTTGATAATTACTCGTAATAAAGACTAAATCCTTCCCATTGTAACACCTCCCAAAAAATTGACGTATGAATTTTATTTTATCATATCATAACTGCAAGTTGTAACATTGCGCATTAATTTAATAACAATATTTATCACTAAAATAAACACATCTAATAGTTACTATTATTAGCAATCTTTACACAACAAAACGTTACCACCTAATCTGCATTAGGTGGTAACGTTTTATTAATTTTATCATTATTCGTTCATAGCTTCTGACGCTTCTGCTTCTACTTGTGTCACTTTTGGTTTTAATAAACCGTATATCATAGCTGCCACAACTGCACCTATGATTATCGCAATTAATGATTGCAATGCGTGTGTTATATCTGTTGCGAGGATAACGATAATACCACCATGTGGCGCTTGTATTGCTGAACCCAAACCTAATGCGATAGCTCCTGCTACACCTGATCCAACCATCATTGATGGGATAACGCGTAGTGGATCAGCAGCTGCAAATGGTATCGCACCTTCAGTTATAAATGAGAAGCCCATAACAAAGTTAGGAATAATTGACCCTTTTTGTTCTTTTGTAAATTTCTTACGGAACATCAGCATAGCAATTGAAATTGCGATTGGAGGCACCATACCACCAATCATTGCTGCTGTAATAGGCGCGCTATTACCTTCAGTTAATGCAGCAGTCGCAAATACATATGCGGCTTTATTAAATGGACCGCCCATATCAATCGCCATCATTGCGCCAATGACTAAACCAAGTAACACAATATTAGCGCCAGATAGACCGTTTAGACCATTTAATAATAAGTTATTTAACCATGAAGCAGGTGGATTAATAACGTATACCATTAATAGTCCAGTTATCGTAACTGATAATACCGGATAAATTAAAGTTGGTTTTAGACCTTCTAAAGATTGAGGTAAACCACTAACTAGACGTTTAACACCTTGAGTTAAGTAACCTGCTAAGAAACCTGCTAAAATACCACCAATAAACCCTGCATCACCTGATATAGCTAACATACCACCTACTAAACCAGCAGCGAAACCTGGTTTATCGGCGATACTTCTAGCAATGTAACCTGCTAAAATTGGAATAATTAATGCAAATGCACTATTTTTACCAATATTCCACAGCTGTTCTGCGAATGCATTATGTTCAGAACTTTTCGGATCGAAAGAGTTGGCACCAAATAAAAAGACGATTGCCATCAAGATACCACCAGAAATAACTAATGGTAACATATTCGATACACCATTCATAAGATGTTTGTAGATAGTTTTCCCTACACCTTGGTTATTGTCCTCAGTAGCTTGGCTACGTTTACCACCGGAAGCCACAAATGGTTTCCTAGATGTATCTTGCGCTAAATTTATTAATGTCTCTGGTCGTTTTATACCATCTGCTACAGGTACTTCTACTACATTTTTACCGTCGAAACGGTCTGTTTCAACGTGTACATCAGCCGCAACAATAATGCCGGTAGCTTTAGCAATATCATCATCAGTCAATGCGTTTTTCACACCACCTGATCCATTTGTTTCTACTTTTATTTGTACACCCATTTGTTTAGCTTGTTTTTTCAATGAATCTCTTGCCATATAAGTATGAGCAATACCAGTTGGACAAGCAGTTACAGCTAATATATAAGGTTCATCGTTTGCTTCATCATCTGTTGATCTAGTTGTAGCCACGCCTTGTTGCTCAGCGTTTTCTTCTTCAGTTGCTTCATCATCTGCACGGTCAATAATCTGTAGTACTTCTTCAGGTGATTGGGCCGCTAATAAATCTGCTCTAACTTTATCGTCCATCAATATACCTGATAACTTAGCTAAGGCATCGAGATGCGTTTGTGCCCCTCCTTCTGGGGCTGCAATCATAAAGAATAAATGAGCTGGTTGCATATCAAGACTTTGATAATCAACACCACTTTGTGATTTACCAAAGGCGATAGCCGGTTTATTTACAGCCGCAACTTTAGCATGTGGTATGGCAATACCTTCACCAATACCAGTAGTACTTTGAGCTTCGCGATCAAATATAGCTGATTTAAATGCTTCAGCATCATTTAAAATTCCCGCTTCATCGAGTTGCGTTACTAGCTCATCTATGACCCCATTTTTCTCCGTGGCATTTAACTCCATTGCTATCGTATCTTTTGTTAATAATTCAGTTATTCTCATCTTAATCACTCCCATCAAGTTTATGAATTTCAACTTGTGATTCTATATTTTTAATTGCTTCACTTTGTGCTAAGTCATCATTAAATGCTGTTGCCGTCCCCGCAGCAACTGCTAACTTAAATGCGGATGACACTGAATAGCCACTCGTTAAACCAGCAACCATCCCCGCTACTGTGCTATCACCCGATCCAACAGTATTTATGACTTTTCCTTTAGGAACTGTGGCTTTGAAGCTTTGCTGATGGTCAACGTAAATTGCTCCTTCTCCCCCAAGTGACACAATCACTGATTTTGCACCCTGTGCTAATATTTCACGGCCATACTTAACAACTTCTCTGTCACTGTTAAGCGAAACATCAAACATAACCTCTAATTCGTCTTTATTAGGCTTAATAAATAACGGACCAAATGGTAATACACTTTCAACTAAGTGTTTCTCAGCATCTACGACTAATTGAGCACCTGTCGTTTTAGTAATAGCAGCTATTTTTTCATAAACATTATTACCAATACTTTTCGGTACACTACCCGCCACGATAACAATATCGTCAGCCGTAGTATTTTTAATTTTTTCAAGTAATGTATTTAATTGTTCCTCAGTAATTTGAGGACCTGGTGCATTGATTTCTGTTTCATTGTCAGTTTTTAATTTCACATTGATACGCGTGTCCTCATCCACAGTGACGAAATCCGTGTTAATGTTACTGTTTAATAACGTATCTTTAATAAAGTTTCCTGGAAAGCCACCTACAAATCCTAAAGCGGTTGATGCGACATTTAATGTTTGCAGAACTCTTGAAACATTAATGCCTTTTCCCCCAGCAAATTTATGCGTCGATGAGGCACGATTTAAACCATCAATTTGGAAGTCTTTTGAGACCATAATATAATCTATTGATGGGTTAAAAGTTACTGTATAAATCATCGTTTTCCTCCTAATATGTCATAATGACGACTAAATAAATCATAATTTTCAATTTGTTTAATTTTTTCTGAAGTGATTATCGATACATCTTGATCAATAGGTACATTGGTGAAAAAGACGTTATTAAATTTTGAGCTGTCAGCAACAACGAATTTATTTAACGCTTGTTTCAATGCATATTTTTTAACAAAAGCTTCTTGATCATCTGGTGTAGTTAAACCATAGTTTATATCGATACCATTAATACCTATAAATGCCTTATCAAATCGATAACGCCCAAGCGTCTCAATGGCACTAGGTCCGACAGTAGCAAATGTATTGGGTTTAACTTGACCACCAATTGTTATCGTTTTAATACCATTTTTGATTAATTCTTCAACGTGGGTAAGTCCATTGGTTACGACTGTAATGTTACTGCTAGTAATAAAAGGAATCATTTCTAACGTAGACGAACCAGCATCTAAAAATACACAATCGTTATCTTCGATTAATTCAGAAGCTATTCGTGCTATATCTTTCTTTTCTTGAAGATTTTGGCTACGTTTATCCATAAGATTAGGTTCTAAGACAACTGACTGGTTTAATGTAGCACCACCATGTAAACGCGTTAATTTTCCTAATTGTTGCAACTTAGATAAATCTCTACGTATAGTAGATGCACTACAGCCTATATTGTCGATTAATTCTTGTAATGATAAGAAATCCTTTTTTGAAAGTTCATTCAAAATCAATTCATGACGTTTTTCTGTAATCATCTTCCCACCTCATCTCACGATTAGTATAATGTATACGTTTTCTTTAAGCAATCATTTTTTATCATTTTCATTCAAAAACAATCATATTAATCGATGATTTAAGCTGAAATCATTCAAAATCAACCATTTACTGCCAGCCACTTTGCATAAGAAATAAAAAAACAGTAGCAATTCAATTTTAATACTGAATTGCTACTGCTTTTGTAGTCACATTGCAACTTATAATCACGTTGTAACTCATTATTCTATTATATTGGCAGTTGCTGCTTCTGCTATATGAATCAAATCTTGGCTATTTATTTTAATTTGCATGCCTCGTTCTCCGCCACTAACATAAACATCTTGCAACTGTAATGCACTTTCGTCAATATAGGTTGGAAATTGCTTTTTCATACCTATAGGTGAACAACCACCTCTCACATAACCTGTAACTTGTTTCAGACGCTCAAGTGGTAATAATGTTAATTTCTTTTGTTGTGCGGTATGCGCTGCCTGTTTCATATTCAACGTTTTCTCGACTGGAATTACAAATACAAAACATTCATGTTGTGCATTTTCTAATACTAGCGTTTTATACACGAACTTAACATCTACACCAACAATTTGCGCAACCGTAGCCCCATCCATATGTTTATTCGTAACCTCATATTTGTTTATCTCATAATCAATGTTAGCTTTTTCTAATATACGCATCGCATTAGTTTTTTTATGTTTCATAAGAGACACCTTCTAGAGTTATTTTCAATGTTACTTCAAACGTTAGATGTTAAAAGCAACAATATTTAACTTCACTATTCATTTAATCAAGGTTGAGTGATTTGATAAATGTTTTCAATTCATCATTCATCGATTGATCTTTTAGTGCAAATTCAATCGTTGTTTTAACAAAACCTAACTTTTCACCAACGTCAAAACGGTCACCTTCGAAATCATATGCAAAAACTTGATCATCTTTGTTCAAACGTTCAATCGCATCTGTTAGCTGTATTTCGCCACCTGCACCTTTACCTTGTGTCTCTAAATAATTGAATATTTCTGCTGTAAGGACGTAACGTCCCATTATTGCTAAATTCGAAGGCGCAGTGCCTTCAGCTGGTTTTTCAACAAACTGTTTCACTTCATAGCGTCGACCTTGTTGTGCTATAGGGTCAATGATGCCATATCTATGCGTTTCTTCTTCTGGAACTTCTTGAACACCTATCACTGACTTTTCAGTTTGTTCATAAATATCCATAAGTTGTTTGATTGCGGGCGTATCCGATTCAACGATATCATCACCTAACAATACAGCGAATGGTTCATCACCTATAAATTGACGTGCTGAATAAATAGCATGCCCTAATCCCTTTTGTTCTTTTTGTCTTACATAGAAAATATTGGCTAATTCAGTTGAATATTTTACGCGTTCTAATAAATCATCTTTCCCTTTTTCTTCTAAAATCATTTCTAATTCTTTTTGGTTATCAAAATGATCTTCTATCGCTCTTTTATGTTTACCTGTAACGATAATAATGTCTTCGATTCCAGCTTTTGCCGCTTCTTCCACTATGTATTGAATTGTCGGTTTGTCTAATATAGGCAACATTTCTTTAGGCATTGCTTTCGTTGCTGGTAAAAATCTTGTACCTAACCCCGCAGCAGGTATGATTGCTTTTTTTATCTTTTTCACAAAGTTCACCCTTTTCATAATATATACTTTATTCATCAATATCGTATCATTGATTCTTTTATGGAATAAAAAATTCACATAAATCGAGTTTGATTTATGTGAATCATAACATTTTTTAAAACACGTCGGCTACTTCATTGTTGGTAAATTAACTACACTACCTGAATTTGTTACATGTGCTTTTAAGCGTTTGTGATTTAATGGATTAACAAATAAATAAGTCATCCCTTTTGTAGTACGACTGATATGACTTAATGTCGCTTGGGGTGACAATTGATCTTGCGCGTATCGCTGTGCTATGACGCCCATTTCTTGTTTAGACACAGTAATATTATGTCCCTCAGTTTTATTTGGTTTGAATGCGTCATCATAAATATGCGCCTTATTTTGAGCATCCACTGTCACTCTATAATAAGTGCCCTGTTTTTTAGCATTTTCAAAAGTGAAAACATAATAATATTTACCTTTATAACTTTTATCGATGGCATAGTCATTATATCGATTATGAGTTTGATTCGTACTATTTACTAATGATTGGGCGGAACCTAAACTTGAAGTAAATGGAGGTAAGTGTTTATTTGCTATTTCATCATTATTAGATACTTGAGTAGTATTTTGGGCAATAGGCGTAGCATATTTATCATTGCGCGGATTATTTAAACCTGAAGGTTGAATAGCTGCATCAATTGTATGATGATATGCAAAAATACTTTCAACTTTATTAACAACAACTTTTTTTACTGTGGGTTTACTACAAATCAATTCATGAACTTTTACAAGCGCATTTTGATTCATTGAGATAAATAACAGGAAGGCTAGAAAGCACGCTAGTAAAAAAGTTACTAACCCTAACATTAAATTTTTCATAACTTACCTCCCCGTCACTGATTTATTTTAATAAATAGTAACATAAAAAAAGGTATATAACGGTAAGTGTAGTGCAATTTAAAAAAATTGTAATGTATGTAACATATTTATTACGAATTTAAAAATTACTATAACAAAATTGTCACTTCATCACTAATATTTTAAATTCCTCAAAAAAACACTCTTATCTTTATTATTAGATAAAAGTGTTGGTTAATAACTTAATTAAGCTTGTGCTTTTTTACGTTTCATTCTAAACGCTTTTTCAATGAAGATTACAATTATTCCTAAAATCATAACGACTACTGACATATATAGTGGTAATTCAAAATTAACATCAAAAAGTGAACCTGCCACTAATGGCCCAATAAAATTACCCATACTCGTAAACGTAGAGTTTAAACCACCCGCAAAGCCTTGACGATCTCCTGCGATATTTGAAAAGTAATTCGTAATTGCTGGACGAATCATGTCAAATCCAATAAAGACGATGAAACTGACTATCATAATGCCCCAATAACTTTGCGTTATCGTCAATGCGACTAAAACAATAGCAGAATATATCAATGCATAAATTATAAAATTGAGTTCACTGAAATATTTCATGAATTTATCAAAAAAGAACACTTGGAATACTGCACCTGCAATCCCACCACCAGTAACAGCAATAGAAATATCCAATGGTGAATAGTGAGCCTTATCTGCAGTATATAATGGAAACAATGTCTCAAATGAAGACAACCCAAATGCTAAAACGAGCGTTAAAATGATTGGTGTTAAAAATACTTTCCACTTTATTTTACTCAACATCTCCGGCTGATAATTTGTAAAACCAGCCGTCGTCGCTTTCTTAGGATTATGAATAAGTATAATAGATAAAATTAAAGCTAAAATGCCACTAAAACCTGCAACGAAGAATGGTAAACGGTGTGAAAATTCAGCTAAAAATCCACCTAATCCAGGTCCTAAAATAAAACCAGAATTAATAATGGCAGACATATAACCAAAATTCTTAGCTTTATCTCCTGCAGGTGATATATCAGCTATTAAGCCTGTTACACCTGGCATTACCATACCTGCACTAAAACCACCTAATATTCTTGATACAATTAATAAGGTGAAGGAGTGACTAATCGCAAAGAGAAATTCTGAAATTGCGAAAAGTAGCAAACCAATACATATGATTAGCTTTTTACCAAGTTTATCGGCTAGCGTACCACCAAAAGGTGATATGATCATTTGAGCCAATGCAAAGACAGCTACTAAGATTCCTAAATCGCTACCTTTTAAGCCTAAATCTTTCAAATATACTGGTAATACAGGAACGATTAACCCTATACCTAAGAAAACTAAAAATATATTAAAATATAAGACGTAAAACTGTTTATTCATAATTCACTCTCCCCACACTCAAATTAAAGGTTTTTAATTGGATTATTATACAATTTATCAACGTGCATATTTTGCATAATATTACAATATTTTATTACAACTATCATAATGAACACAATAGAAAAATTTAAATTTTTCGAGTTATAAAGAAAACCACTCTGGGTAAGTAATAATTATACAGAAATAAACAAATAGGTGGGAGTTATATGAACTATAAAGTTGATGGTCAAACTATTATTTTAGTATTAGAACAAGGCGAAGACATTGTTGAACAAGTAACTACAATAGCGCAACGACAACATGGTAAATTTGGTTCTGTTAGTGGTATTGGCGCTTGCCAAGGCGTAGAATTAAATTTTTATAATCTTGAAACGCAAACATATGAAAAACGAGAAGTGAAAGAGCCACTAGAACTTATAAGTTTGCTCGGTAATATTTCACATGTTGACGATAAACCATTCGCTCATTTACATGCTACTTTTGGTACAAACCAATATCAAACATTGAGTGGTCATTTAACTAAAGCAATCGTCTCTGCAACTGCAGAAATTGTTATTACAATGACTAATGTAGATATCAACCGTAAGCATAATAGTAAAATTGGCTTAAATTTATTAGATTTATCATCGGATTCATAATTTATAACCATAAAATCATACAGAGGTGACACTTGCAATAATGCGTCGTCACCTCTGTTTTTATATGTTTAAGTAATATGAATTATTGAATTGCTCATAAAATTACTTTAAACAGACTACATAGCTATTGAAGGTTAAAAGAAGCCTGCTATTATATTTCTTTTTAATTGATTATAAAAACCAAAACATGTATTATTAAATCTCATATTCTCAAACACACTTTATATTATTAGTATATAGTCAAAATAGTCGTTTTAATTAAGGAAGGTAAGTCTTATGAACTTTAAATATAAAGTAAGATATATAGCACGTATTGTATTTTTATTACTCATAATCATTTCTATTTTAAAAAATAATGTTTATGGTTTTATGACACTCAATCTATTTTTAGCATATATTCCTTTGGAATTATGTTTATTACTTAAATTGTTTAAACCTAGACGTAAATTTGAATGGCCCTTATTCGCTATTTTTTCACTTATTTTCGTCTTTATGGTGCCTAATACATTTTATATGATTACTGATTTAATACATTTAAATCAATTCGCTTTTAACTTTTATGCTGGTTTGAACATTACCGAATGGAAATACTTTTCATATTTAGTTGCTGCAGTATTTTTCGCTCTCTATTGTTTAGTTTTGATATTCCTAGAAATGAGTACATTTACACATTATATGTGGTTAAATCGTACAATTATTTTAATCATGATGTTTTTAAATGGGCTAGGTATATATATGGGCAGATTTTTACGTGTTCATTCAGTATACTTAATCAACGAACCATTAAGAATTATCAGAGAAGTATTCGTAGCAATTTTTAACGTCGATACAATTATTTTCGTATTATTGATGGTTTGCTTACAATTACTGCTTGTATTGTTTATGAAAGGAGTTCGCATGGCAAAATGATCACAAAAATTATAATTTTGTTAGTTATCATTATCTTACTCCAACTCATTATCGGTCATTTTTTACACGAAGTAGGATTTTCTCTACCCCACAGTATAATTTTAATGCTATTCCCATTAGGTATAGGACTGTTCTTCTTACAATTGTTTTATTATGAGCAGCGCTACCCAGAATGGTCAGTTCCTTTAAAAGTAAAATTAAGATTAAAATATATGTATATCATTACTTTCTTCGAATACGTTGCCGTTTATGTTTGTTTATTTTAAAGATTAAAACCGAACCCGGAACATAAATCGCAGAAAAATAGCACTCAGATGATTAAATTGAATTCATCTGAGTGCTTCATTTTTGTTCAACATCTCGTATTATAGGCTCGGATAGCTTCAGCCTGTAGCCTTCAGTTTCCCCTGTTCCCTCATACGTCTCGCCAAAATACGTCGCATTGATATATGATTTTACGTCGTTATTGTAATATTCACTTATCTATTATTTTTGTCGTATTCTTTTTAACCATTTAAATAATATATATATAACTAGAAGCAATAATAAGACATAAATAATTTTAGAATAAATATCCATATAATTAACAATAACGTGCCAATTGCCACCTACTGTTTGTCCTAAATAAATTAAAATAATATTCCATAATAGCGTACCAATCGTCGTAAAAATAATAAAAATCCATATATTCATGCGCGTAATCCCGGCGGGAATTGAAATAAGACTTCTTATTAAAGGAATAAATCTACAAAAGAAAATTGTCCAATATCCAAACCGTTCAAACCACTTAAAAGTTTTTGTTAAATCTTCTGTTGTCACACGTAGAAATTTACCGTACTTTTGCACTAATTTGTATAATTTATTTTCCCCAATCCACATACCTATACCATACAGGGCGATAGCCCCAATTACAGAACCAACTGTAGAGGTTATGACGACGCCAAAGAATGTTAAGTCAGTTTTCGTCGTCATAAAACCACCAAAAGTTAAAATGATTTCAGACGGTATAGGTGGAAAAACATTTTCTAAAAAAATTAACCACGCTATACCGAAATAACCATATTGTTCCATAAAATGAATTATCCATTTTTCCATTCATTTTCTCCTAATAATAATTGATTTTTAGAACAAATTATTAAATGAAGCATATAAATATATCAGTGTACCAAATATTGCACCTGATAATACTGTTAGTATCAATGCTTGCAACATTGTACGTTTATAATGTTTAACAAATGAGACGAATAGTAATCCGCCATTATATAAGAAAAACAAACCAAATAATGCTAGAAAAATATTGATATCAGGATATGCAATATTTAGTATTAGTATAACTACAGCAAAACCTAAAAATGGAAAACTAATTAGGTTTCGTTGAAATTTTGTTTCTTTCTCTTGGTGTTGTTCGTTCTTTTGACTCATTTTCTATTTCTCCTTTTAATTATGGAATATCGTGGCCGAGTGACGCAGTATAAACATCAAACCATTCTTGGTCACTTAGCGTAATATTCATTCCTACAAGTGCATCATCTACCCGGTTCATTTGGTGCGTGCCTAAAACTGGCATGACTTGGGACGGATGTTTATTAAGCCACGCCATGATTATCCCTGAAGTTGTAACTTGATATTTTTGTGCTAGTGATTCAATCTTAGTCATTACACGTTGTGCTTTAGCATCATCAGCATTAAATAGCTTACCGCCAGCAAGAGGACTCCATGCCATTATTTTAACATCGTCTTTATACATATGATTAATTGTACCATCTTCTAACACGTCGAGCGTGTATGGCGATAATTCTAATTGATTTAGTGTAATATGTAACTTGTCACATACTAAGTGCTTATTCAATAAATCATATTGAGACTTATTAAAATTAGATACGCCAAATGATTTAACCTTTCCGGCTGTCACTAAATTTTTTAATGCCTCGGTAATTTCATTTGGATCCATTAATGGCGATGGTCGATGAATAAGTAAAGAGTCAAGATAATCAACGTTCAACTCTGATAACGACCTATTTACTGATTGCTCTATATGTTGTTGAGAATGATCATAACGATGTCCATTCGTCCATGACAATTTGTCAGAAGGCAATACTATACCACATTTAGACACTATCTCTATCTTATCTCGAAGTTCAGGAGATAATTTTAACGCTTCTCCAAATATGCCCTCACATGAATAATCACCATAAATGTCTGCATGATCCATAGTAGTAATACCTCTATCTACTAATTCATGTAAATATTTATTTAATTGTTGCGACGACCAATTCCACGAATTCGCCCGCCAAAAACCTTGTATAATTTTCGAAAAAGAAACGTGCTGATTAATTGTAACTCTATCCACCTAAAACACATCCTTTATAACGTTTTGTTAATTACGTAAATTGTAACATGTCTAACTTATTTTTTATTCTCTCAACATCTAAATATTCTCCAATAATCACAATTGTTAAATTTTTATCACATTCTATCGGTTGGTAATTCGGTACACCAAACGCATATTGAAATTCATAAATAATCTCAGGCTCGTCGCGAAATTTTACAAACCCTTTAAGTCTCAAAACATTTTCTGGTAAACGTAAAATAAACTGATAAAACAGACGTCTATCAATAGGACTAGTAAACGTATAATTTAAAGTATTAATATTAAGATGATTACCGTGTATATGTTCAAATTGAACATTTTGGTGACTAACGGTATTGAGTTGCGCTTCAGTAATTTGCCCGTATTTCGTATAGAATATGGTCGCCTTGTCGTTAATCGTGCGCAATAGTGATAGATTTTCACGTGAAGCGTTTGATATCAAATCCATTTTATTTACTAAAATTAAGCTACATACCTTTAATTGTTCTTCCATAAGCTGTTTAGTCTGTTGGGTATAGCTTTCTCTTGCCATAAATGTTGAAGCATCTGCTATCCCAATAATAAATGGCTGAGCTACTTCATCAATGATATCTGGATCTTGGCAAGCGGCTACAATTTCTATCGGATTGGCAATACCGGTTGCCTCTATTACGATATGATCAGTTTGTCTGTTAGCAATAAGTTGTTTCATTTGTATTAATAAATCTTGTTTCAAGTCACAACAAACGCAACCATTTAATATAGGAATCACGTTAATGTCATGTGACAATTGGTTATTAGCATCAAAATTACCTACTTCATTGACAATGAGCTGTGGTTTTTCATCTTGGTGTAATAAATATTGAATATAATTATCAAGAAATGTTGTTTTCCCACTGCCCAAAAAACCAGTTACAATAGTAACGGCTAGCTTTTCTTTCTTTAAACCTGTCATAGAAATCACTCATTTCAAAATTTAATGTTTGCATAAATAATAAATTAAACCTATAATTAACCTTTTACTTGATAAAAAATTAAATATCTTCTACACTTTAATTACACTGAATATTTTAGCATGGCAAAGTATAAAAGTGTGTTTGCAAATGGAATCTAAACAACATAGACGGATTTAATTCCGATGCACAGAGAAAAATACGGATTAGGATGTCTGGAGGAGAACTTAATGTCTGAGCAACTAAATTTGAAGGAACAATTATGTTTCAGTTTATACAACGCACAAAGACAAGTAAATCGCTACTATTCAAATAATGTCTTTAAAAAGTATAAACTAACTTATCCACAATTCTTAGTTTTAACTATCTTGTGGACCGAATCACCAGTTAATGTTAAAAAGGTCGTTACCGAATTAGCATTAGATACAGGTACTGTTTCACCGTTATTAAAACGTATGGAGCAGGTTGATTTAATTAAACGCGAAAGATCAGAAGTCGATCAACGCGAGGTATTTATTCATTTAACAGATAAAAGTGAAGCAATTCGTCCTGAATTAGAAACTGCATGTCAAGATGTGGCAGTAGCATCTTCACTTGATACAGATGAAGCAGCCGAACTTAATAGATTACTTGGCAAAGTAATAAATGCATTTACTGAATACGAAAATGAGTAATTAGGGTACATGCTAAAATATCGTAGAAGTTATTGTAATTGACATCAATAAATGTAAATTTGAATGAGCCTGGGACATAATATTGTCTTCAGGCTCTATTTTTATATTTATATAGGCAGTAGATGACTGAATTGAAAATGAGCTCGTCATCTTTGCCGGGTCGAGACTACAAAATCTTCTTATAAACATATGATTTTTGTCCCGCACCCATTTTTAAATTCACGCCTATTTTTACTGAACATCATTTAATTTAAAGACCTCATATAAATAACCTCGTTGTGTTATTAATTTATCGTAACGACCGCGTTCTATAATTTCACCTTCAACCATTACAATAATCTCATCGAAATAAGGTAATAAACGTAAGTCGTGTGTTGCTACAACAAGCGTTTCAGCATAATCATGAATCACTGACATAATTTTATCTGTATTATAAATATCTAATGCAGTCGTTGGCTCATCCATTATCCATAAATCACTTTCTTTTAATAATAATCTAGCAATACTAATACGTTGCAATTCTCCTCCTGAGACATTGTTACCACTAAGATCAAGTTCTTTATCGAGTGGCATATCAGATAGTCCAACTAAATCTAACACTTTTCTTATTTCGTCATCGCTTCGTTGAGTAAATAAATTATCTCTGAGCGTGCCATCGAATATTTGCTGCGATTGTAATAACGCATTGATTGAAGCATATTTTTGCTCGTTTTTTATATGATGAATCTCTTGTTGTTGATATTTTACATTACCTTGATCGGCAGTGTATAAACCTAACATTAGATTCAACAGTGTACTTTTACCAGAACCTGAAGGACCAACAATTGCTACATGCGATCCTTTTGTAATTTTTAAATTCACATTATTAATGACAGGTAAATGCTGTTGCCAATATTTAAAAGTAACGTTATTAAATTCTAGTATTGGCTTATCGCTGTCAGTTTTTGTTACTAAGTTCTCATTACCTTGCTCTACTGGGTGCGCCATTATATTATTAACGCTGTTCAATGCATCATCTGTATCTGCTTTAAAATAAGCAACATTACTCATAGGTACAGCTTGCTCAAATAACGTCAACATCATTAAAACAATGCTTGTTAAATAAACAACATCCAAACTTCCTTTTTGCACTTGTAACACGCCTAACAGTAAAGTGAAAAAGAGCGCTGCCATGGCTATCAAGTTTAACAAGAAATCATAACGCGTTAAAAATTGTTGCTCTTTATCTTGTGCATGACTGTAGTGTTCCAATGCATGTTGTACTTTACCTTTATATTCGTCAATCTTACTAAAACGATTTAATTCAGCATAACCTGCTTTATAATCATAATAATAATCCATAAAGTCTTTTTCAGATGCTCGTTTAATTTGTTTTATTTTACTCGCCCTTTTGGCGCTAATCCAGGGCACTATACCTAACGTAATTAGCATACTAATAAAAATAATCGCAGCATGTACATAAGAAAAAGCAAACAAGACGCTTACAGATACGATTGACGTTAACCCTATTACGATTGGCGGATAGTATACACGCAAATAAATATTTTGTAAGGCTTCAATACGTCCTATCATATTAGATAATAATTCTGTAGATTTAAACTTTCTATAAATATCCGGAACAACTGGAATCAAGCCTTTAAAAAACTGAACCCTTACGTCTCTCAACATCGTAAAAGTTGTTCTATGTGATAATAATCGTTCAATATATCTAAAAATCGCGCGCAAAAAACCGAACATTTTTACAGAAACGATAAACACCATTAACGCAAATAACGGTGCACCGAGCGCGCTTTGTGTAACCATATAGCCACTCAAGAAAAACATCGCTAGCGCTACTAAACTGCCAAGCACACCTACGACAACTGCAAGTATTAGATCTTTGTCTATTTTAATATGAATGCGTGGTTTCATTGTAAATCATCACCTTTTAACTTTATTGCAGATGTTAAGCCATCAACATTTTGCATCTTACCTTGACTAAGTTCAATAATCATATCTGCTTGGCGTATTGTGCTATCTCTGTGTGCAATAAATATAATTGTTTGTTGTTGGAAATGACGTGCTATCGCCGCCTGGATAATTTTTTCAGTGCGAATATCTAAGCCTGTCGTAGGTTCATCAAAAATCACTACATCGGGTTGTAGTAATAAGACTCTTGCTAGCTCAATTCTTCTCATTTCTCCACCAGATAACATTTCTCCACCTTCACCAATGTGTGTGTCTATACCTTCTGTTAATTGGCAAATTTTGTCCTTTAAGTTCACTTCTGTTAACACATTAATAATAACTTCATCTGCTATAGTGTCATCAAACATCGTTACATTATTTCTAATTGACGTATTAAAAATATAAGGATGTTGACTTAACACACCGAAGTTAATCGTTGTCTCATTCGTGTACAATTCACCACTCGATGGTTGCAATTGTTGACTGATTATTTTAGCTAAAGTGGACTTCCCAGCACCGCTTGGTCCCACTAATGCGATTTTGTCACCACGTTTAATCTTCAGATTGATATCTTGTAACACATAGCTTGCCTTTTCATTATACTTAAACCAAACGTTTTGTAGCGCTATAATATCATTTGAAGATATGACTTGCGGTTGAGCTACAACGTGAGGCTCAGCACCATCTAGAAAATCGAATAAGACATCGCTAGAACCTTCACTTTGTTTACCTGTATGGAATGACTGACCTAAGTCTTTAATAGCATTGTAAAATTCAGGTGCCAAAATAATAGCAATGGCTGCTGTTTCAAAATTTATATTGTGAAACACCACAAGTCCCAAACCTACTTCCAATGCGACTAAACCAATACCTAACATAGTAATGAATTCTAGCATTAAACCAGACAAGAATGCACTGCGTAAAATTTTCATTGTTAAAGTTCTAAAATGTGTGCTTTCTTCATATAATTCACGTTCTGTTTGTGCAGTACGGTTGAATAACTTCAAAGTGACTAAGCCTTTTACTTTATTTAAAAATTGTTGACTAAATTGATTTAAATAAGTCATTTTATCTTTAGCTTCATCACGTGTTTTCAATCCGAAAACAATATAAAACAGCGGAATGAAGGGCGCCGTTACAAACATAATTAAAGCAGTATTTAAGTGTATAAAGCACATTGCAACAATGATAAATAATGGTATCATCATTGACTTAAACACTTGAGGAAAATAACTATTAAAAAATGGTAGTATGCCGTCTATAATTTCAGTGACAACATTGACTTGACTACCAATTGGCGTGTTCGAATTTTTAGCAATTGCCTGTTGTCGAAAATATTGTGCGACTTTGGAAGCCATACGGTTACCTAAGTTCAGATTTAACATATTGAAAGTAGCCCTTAATAGTAAAACCACACCAGTTAAACTGAGTAATCCATATATTTGAAAATATTTATTTATTAATACTTCATTTAAAACTTTAGCAATTGCTATATTTTGTATCACAACTGTTAAAGCTAAAAACATGCTTATAATCGCCATGCCTATTAAATATATTTTATATGCCATCGCTATCTTTGTTAATCTTTTCACAAGTATCACCTAAATTACATTATAGTCTCTTTGTTATATTTTTAAATGAATAAGGTTTGTATTTAACATCAAATTCATCAGTCTTTACATATTTTCGTCACAAATGTTATATCCATATTTCACAATGGACATAAACTTTCATTTAGTGTTTTATACAAACGTGAAGTGTCTTACTATTATTAATATATCTTTGCATAATTTCATGATATTATAAGTAACGAAATGTAAAAATTAATAATAGCTATGAAAGTAGGTAACTTATGTTCATTCTTGAATTGATTAAAGGAATTATATTAGGCATTGTTGAAGGTTTAACAGAATTCGCACCGGTTTCCTCTACTGGACATATGATTTTAGTTGATGATATGTGGTTAAAATCAAGTGCATTTTTAGGGTCTGAATCGGCATTCACTTTTAAAGTAGTCATTCAGCTCGGTTCTGTATTTGCAGCTGCATGGGTCTTTAGAGAACGTTATTTTGAAATGCTTCATATTGGAAAATATAAATCCCAACCTATCGATGGTCTAAGGCATAAACCTAAACGCTTAAATTTATTACACATTTTAGTAGGTATGATACCTGCAGGCGTGTTGGGGCTACTATTCGATGATGTTATTGAAAAGTATTTATTTAGTGTGCCAACTGTAATGATTGGTTTGTTGATTGGTGCTGTTTACATGATTATTGCCGATGTTTATAGCAAAAAAGTACCTAATCCTAAAACAGTAGATCAAATAAATTATTTACAAGCTTTTATTATTGGATTATCACAAGCCATAGCTATGTGGCCTGGTTTCAGTAGATCTGGCTCTACTATATCAACGGGTGTACTTATGAAAATGAATCATAAAGCAGCTTCAGACTTTACATTTATGATGTCTGTGCCAATTATGCTTGGTGCAAGTTGTTTGTCATTAATAAAAAATATTGAATTTATTCATTTAAATCAATTACCTTTCTACATCTTAGGATTTTTAGCAGCATTTGTATTTGGATTAATTACCATCAAATTATTCTTACATCTTATCAGTAAAGTTAAACTATTACCTTTCGCTATTTATAGAATCATTATAGTAATCATTATTGCGATCCTTTATTTTGGTTTTGGTATAGGTCATCATATTACAAGTGCATAATCTTTTGGGACATTATTTTTCAACTTTAAATGTTAAGATTAATGTCCCTTTTATATTAGAAATGTTAATATTAAACCTTAAGTAAACGAATATTTGATAATTCATTTGTAGCGTTTATTGTGGTGATACACAGGGTAAATGTTACATAGTATATTTATATGGAGGCAACGTTATGGACAAAAAGAATTTAGTGAAAACATTAATTAACGTTTTACCAATCTTTCTCGTTCCACTTGTTTTAGAACGTAAACGTATTAATGAACAGCCAGATGTTAAAAAAGCAACTGATGCTACAGTAAAAGCTTCAAAAACAGTAGCACATAAATCTGTTCAGTTCAAAGATGCTGTTGTAGATAAATCAGGTGATGCAAAAGATTATGTTGTTGAAAAAAAACAGCATTTGGACGAAAAACGTCAGCTTAAACAAATCGCCAAAGAGAGCGATCCAGCTTATATCGAAAAGCAAGAAGAAAAAGCTGCTCAAGAAAGACGTAAAGAAGCTGAAAAGTTAGATAAAAAATTACAAAAACGTATTGAAAAACGTCATAAAGAAGAAGAAAAATTACGTGCAGCGAATCAATCTGAACGCATCAAAAGTATTAAGAAAGCCAACAAATATATGGATGAAGTTGGTTTAAGCCCTGGTAAAGTTGATAAAGAAACCGAGAAAAAAGGTGACAAACTTGCCAAGGAAAATCGTAAAGAAATTAGTAAGTTAGATAAAATTTTACAAAAACGCATCGCCAAGAGACACAAAGAAGAAGAAAAAGAGCTGGAAAAGAATAAAAAAGCACGCCTTGCTGAATTTAAAAAGTATAAAAATTATGACGCTAAAAGCGTCGTAAAACAAAATAAAGAGCAAGACGAATAAGCGATTTATGACTAGAATTATAATAGATGGAGATGCTTGTCCTGTTACTCATT
Source organism: Staphylococcus kloosii (assembly GCF_032139365.1). Classification (GTDB taxonomy): domain Bacteria; phylum Bacillota; class Bacilli; order Staphylococcales; family Staphylococcaceae; genus Staphylococcus; species Staphylococcus kloosii_A. Next base: position 1,232 of record NZ_JAVTDB010000003.1, on the reverse strand, counting down.
CAGTTATTGAAATGACTACAGGGACAGGCATTTTTGTTATCATTGTACGCAGTTTCAGCCACTTTTCTACAACTATCCAGCCCGACCATGTTCGTACCATTTATGTCGATAGTGGCCCAGAAGCCGTCGATTACAAGATTGTACAAATCACAAAACCTAATGATATCGTTATTACACAAGACTATGGATTAGCTAGTTTACTTCTAAATAAAGTCGCAATGGTGTTACATCACTCTGGTCGTCATTATACAAATGACAATATCGACACTTTACTCGCACAGCGGCACGCCAGCGCTCAATTTAGAAAAAGTGGCGGAAGAACTAAAGGCCCTTCTAAATTCACTTCTGAAGATCAAGCGCAATTTAAAGTGAAACTAGCACAAATTTTAAAAGATGACACAGCAAAGGAGTAATAATCATGAAAAAAATTGCAGTATATTGTGGTGCAAGTAAAGGTAACAACCCTATATACGTCAAAGAAGCGTATAATTTAGGAAAATATATGGCTGCAAAAGGTTATGAGTTAATATTTGGTGCCGGATCAGTTGGTATTATGGGAGCAATTCAAGACGGCGTATTAGATGCTGGGGGTAAAGTAACAGGTGTAATGCCCAAAATGCTTGATGAGCGTGAAATTACGAGTCAAAAAGTAAGCGAACTGATACTTGTTGATTCTATGCACGAACGTAAAAATAAAATGGCAGAATTGGCCGATGCTTTCGTTATGGCTCCTGGTGGTGCCGGTTCTTTAGAAGAATTTTTCGAAATGTATAGTTGGTCACAAATAGGAATTCATCAAAAACCAATCGCAATGTTCAATATCAATAATTTTTTTGACCCGTTAAAAGATTTATTATTACATATGATTGACGAAGGATTTATCGACTACAAATATAAACAATTAGCGCCTCTATGTAATACAAAAGAGGATTTACTTACTGCTTTAGAACAATATAAACCACTCGGTATACGTACTTATGATTAAAAAAAGAATGTAGCTTATTGTCCATAGTCTACGGTAAGCTACGTTAGTCTCAATTTCTTTAATAGTTTGTCTCATTGATTTTATGCCAAATAATCTTTAAATAAGTAAACTCTTAACTAAGATAACTGGATCAATAGAAGGACGTCCGTTATCTAGACAGTATTTATCTTCAACGAGTTCATAAACGAAGTTTAAATCTAATACCTTATCTACTTTTCTCAACAAGTGATCTTTAGGTACTCAGTTT
>NZ_JAVTDB010000002.1:0-959 GCF_032139365.1 Staphylococcus kloosii | reverse complement strand
CTGCTAAATTATGAGTAATATTAATAATTACTTTCGAGGGATGCATAGCTATAAATTTGTTTATAAAACTGTAAATTTCATTAATCGTTGTTTTGTCTAAAGCGTTTGTTATTTCATCAAAGATAATTATATTTTTATCTTGCATTAGAAAGCTAAATAGTTTTAATTTTTGCTTTTGTCCATCACTTAAGTTTTTTATCATAATTTTATTTGGAATATCTTCTAAATTTAGCATTTGCGAAAGTTCAAACATTTTATTATGGTTATCAAACTTGTTCTTTAAAATTTTCATTAAAAATTCTTTACTTAAATCACTTGGAATATTAGAAGAACTCGAAATTAAAGTAGTATTAGATTGTATTTCGGGGGTAATTTGACCACTAATATTTAATAAGAAATCCTTAGCTAATTGAGATTTACCTACTCCATTTTTACCTACTATATGGTTTATGGTACTTTCATAAAAATGTAAATTAGAACCTTCTATTAAACTGTTTCCTTTGACCTTTAATGAATAATCGTTTATTTCCAAAACCATCAACTCCTATTAAATTAAATATTTCAACCAATATTTTATCCAATGTATTAATGTATTGAGCGCTATAAGTACTCCTAATATTTGAATACTTAAAACTAACCAATGATTTTTAATAAAGTTGTTATATTCATCTAAATATAAAATTGCAAGTAAAACTTTGTAACCATCAGAGTTAAGCATTGGAATTAAATTCCAAATCATAGTTGAAGAAAATAGCATAAATGCAATGGTTAAACTCACGTTATTAACTGTAAATTCATTGATTATTTGTACTAAATTTATAAAAGTAAAATTAACAAACAAACCAAATGAATGTACTATAATTTTTTCTTTTCTAGAAATCATATAAATTTCGTTCATTTGTACATATATAGCTGGGAAAACATAAAAATTTAATTTAAAACCTACTTTGTTAATTTTT
>NZ_JAVTDB010000001.1:0-29112 GCF_032139365.1 Staphylococcus kloosii | reverse complement strand
AAATAAAATTTCATCTATATTATAAAATATATTGTTAATATTTGGTGTTTTTTAGCGCCGACTCCTGCGGGAGCAGCATGATTCGAAGACTACAGTCTGAGAACATGCCCGTGGAAAGCATGCGCTTAAAAAATGCCGGCAAAGTCTTAGACTTTGTCGACACTCTGAAATGTAGCTTATTGGCTACATTCTTTTTATTTGTTTAATTTTTTATAGTATCTAACATGTTTTTTTAACGGATTATAATTACTTAAATTGGGATAGTCAAAATGGTCATAAAATTGCATGTTTATTTTTTCCATTACTTTAATAGAACTCACATTTTGTTCTGCAGTTAAGGCATAAACTTCGTCGATACCTTGTGTTGCTGCATAAGCTAACACCGCTGTTGCACCTTCTGAAGCAATACCGTTGCCCCATACTTCAGGTATTAATCTCCATCCAATTTCATAAAACGGCAATTCTTCAAAGCTATATTTACTGTTTGTGGCTATATAATTCACACCTATAAACCCTAGCCATCCTCCTGTTTCTTTTAGTTCGACAGCAAATAGTCCTATACCATGTTCTTTAATAATTTCATCCATCTTATGCATATCTAATTCAGAACGGCGATAACTTAATAAGCTAGGAAAGAAACGTCTCACTTGTTGATTCGCATTCATTTGTTGAAATGGTAATAAATCATCTTCATGCCAATCTCTTAAAATAAGACGATCAGTTTCGATATAAATTGTCATAATGCACACCCCGTTATTGCTAATGGTAATTGTAGTATTATAAAAAAATAACGCGTTATGACTAATCATATCGCGCTACGTAATAGTTTTTATAAGTAAAATTGCTGTTATGCCTTAGTAATATAACTAATTAATTCTACGTTAACAGCTACTTCTTTTAATCTGTTTCTTTCGCTTTTTGGAGCTGTAAATGTAGCATCTATTAAATCATTTTGATGATCTAGTCTATAAGTAGCTACGAATGTATCAGTATCTGATTCAAAATTAGGTAAATGCGCAACGACACGTTTAATTTCACCAGTAGAATCTTTGATTTGTCTTCCTGTAATATTTTCTAATTCTTTACCTAGTTCAGGTAATGTAATTGAACGGCCTTCTAAAATATTGAAATCTTGTTCATGCATGAATACTCCCTCGCTTTCTTCACATGTCCTCAAATTATTGCTATTTATTACGAATTCATTTAAAAGTTTAACGTTAATATTTTTCATTTATTGTGATAACTCATGAATCACTTAATCTTTTACTTCAATTTTTATTTTTATGACAAGTTAATACCCTTTAATGTTGAAGCTAAAACCCTTACAAATTATTTTACAGGAAATATTGTAACATATTTGCTAATATTAATTAAATAATTTTTCTATTAGTTATACATATATATTTTAAGTATCGTTAATGATTCGTTCGTTTACTTATCTTTCTCTTTATCCGAATCTTTTTTCTTGTCACTACTATCGTCACTAGTTGAACCACTGTCAATGTCCTTTTCTAGTTGATCTGCTTGATCTTTCAATTTATCTTGTTGCTTGGATAATTTTTCCTTTTGTTGTTTTAATTCTTTATTTTCTTTCTCTAATTTACTAATGTCTTTTTGTAATGATTCTTTTTCTGCACTCTTGCCACAACCAGATAAAGCGATGGTCGAAGCTAAAATTAGAATAATCCACTTTTTCATACGTGAGCTCCTTATCATTATACTATCAAGCATTATTTTACCATTATTCTCTACGTTGTTCATCCATTGTTGTAAGTTCTTTAGACATTATCATTTTTTCAGTATTGTAGCCTAATTTATTATTTAATTGAATCATCGCTTCATTATCTATAGCTACAGTACCGATAACTTTATAGATGTGGTTTTCAATCGCCCACTGTTCAATTGCTTGCTTTAATTCTGTTGCTATTTGTTTATGTCTATAATCATGCGAGACAAATAGCATTTCAATCACTACTGCTTTATCTTCTTTTTGACAGTGTCCCCAAATAAAGCCAATAAGACGGTCTTCTCTAAGGTAACAAAATATAACATCATTCATATGTTTTAAGCGACGAATAATCATTTCTTCTCGTAAACTTATGGCAAATGTAGTAAGTTCTTGCGCATATGCTTGCTTCGTCAACTCAGACTCGTGAATATATGCTATTTGCTTTATAAATTGTTTATCTTCTAGGTTTAATTTTCTCATACAAGCCTCTCTATATAGTATTGATTTCTGTATTAATATTAGTCATAATTGTGTAGAAATCAATATTCTAATAAAAGGAACTTAAATTCAAATGAAATCTACTGACAAATTAACAAGGGAAAACAACGTTAAATCGTTACGCTTAAATAATACAGATAGAGAAATTTTTGAAAACTATATGACGTATGTCAGAGCTGATTTAAGTGTAAATCCACTTGATTCTGAAAAGATGTTGAATCGTATCTTAAAACAATTGCTCAACGCCGAAGATCGCGGAATACACGCTATGGATTTCTTTGATCACGATCCGAAAAATCATGCCAAAAGAGAATTAAAAGCCCTACCTAACGAGACGATAATCAATATTTTTAAATATATCGTTGAACATTTCATTTTATTAGTAGGTATCTTTTGCTTTTTAAAAGGGTTCATTGGTTTTTTCATTGGTGCCAAAAATATTTATTTATATACGTTCCCTATTATTTTAATCATCGGTATATTTATTGTGTTTTTATTTATTTGGATGATTTTTAAAGCAATACAAATGCAATGTTTTAGTAGATCTCATCTCAGTTGGTTATTAACTTATTTCGTTATTATTGTACTTATATGTACCATTTTTTATGTGTTCTTTATGCCTCAATCCTATTTAGCATTTGGACCCCACATATTTATCGGCAATTGGACATTTATTATAATATCTTTAATTATTGTGCCGATATCCTTATATATTGATCATCACTATTCAAATAAAAATGCCAATACAAGTTTATAAAAAAACAGAGGCTCAACGAAGAGTCTCTGTTTTTTTATTTTATGCTGTTTGCTGATCTTTTTTCTCAACTTGGATACTAATTATTAAAAAGATAAGTCCAATAAGCGTTAAAATAGGCGCTATTAAGCTTAATGAAGCAACTGGTAATTGTGTTACAACTACGCCTCCTAAAAATGCTCCTAATGCATTGCCTAAATTAAAAGCCGATTGATTTAACGTACTTGCAAGCGTCGGTGCGTCTTGTGAAATCAATGTACTTTTAAATTGTAATGATGGACTCATACTAAATCCAATTAAACCAAAGAAGAAGACGCCGGCTACCATTAAGAATCCATTCATTTGTATGAAATACAATAAAATAAAGTAAAGAATGAATGTGACAAAGATAATTTTTAATGCCTTATTTAAATTCAAATCTGCTAATTTGCCGCCAACGATATTACCGAGCGTTACACCCACACCAAAAATAATTAATATATAGGAAATTAAATTTTCAGCTACATGTGATACATCTATTAAAACTGAGGAAATGTAAGTGAAATAAGCAAACACACTACTAAATCCAAATAGTGTAACTGCTAATGTTAGCCATAAGCGTTTTTCTTTCAATATCTTAAGTTCATTAAGTACCGATGCGTCTTTATTAGGTTTTGTTTTAGGTACAAAAAAGATAATTCCTATAAACGCACAAACGCCAATTATTGCGATTATAACAAAAGTCATTTGCCATCCAAAATGTTGTCCGATTAACGTACCAAATGGTACACCTAAAATATTACTGAGACTTAAGCCCATAAACATTAACGCCATCGCACTTGCTCTATATGCTGGTTTGACCATACTTGCTGCTAATATTGAACCAATTCCGAAAAATGAACCATGGGCTAATGATGTTATGATTCTACTTGTTAGCATAACTCCATACGTTGGACTTAATGATGCTACAATATTCCCGAAAACAAATATTGCCATTAACACGAGTAACAGCATTTTACGATTCCATTTAATTGTTAGCATCACTAATATAGGTCCACCAATGGCAACGCCTAACGCATATCCAGTAATTAATTGTCCCGCTTGGCTTACTGAAACACCAAAGTCTCTAGCTACGTTTGGTAAAAGACCCATGATTACGAATTCTGTCATACCTATAGCAAAAGCGCCAATTGCCAACATCCATATTGCTATTGGATATTTCATTTGCAGTACCTCCTATTTCATTTTTTGCACATGAGTGAGATTATACTAAAAAACAAGCTTCAGAAACAAGTGCATTGCTTAAATATTTTTATAAATTTTCATTTCAATGCCTGAAATTATATAAATTGTCGGATAAAAATAAAAGCAGCCAAAAACTCAATAAGATTTGACTACTTTTACTATCATATTAAATTAATACTTCAATGAAAAACCAAATTACCATAATAATCATGATGATAGCTTGTGCGATCGAACTAGCTAAAAAGGCAATAACTGAGCCAAAACTAGCACTTAACGCTTGTTTGAAGTTAGATTCTAATATTAATTCAACTACAAGTACTGCGATAAATGGAATGATGATAATGCCAAATGGTGGAAATACAAAACAGCCTACTAATACTCCGATTAATGCAACGTATTCGCTTATTTTAGAACCACCAAATTTATTAACAAAGTATTTATTCATAATAAAATCTGCAACTAAAATAAATATTGTAAATAGCAACATCGAAACATAGAAGACCCAAGAAAGGTGGCTATTGTAAATGCCAAATTGGTAAATTAAGAAACCTACCCATAACATAAGTACTGACGGGATTATAGGTTTAATTAACCCTATAAATGCTAATGCAAAAGCTATGATAATTAATAACCATATTAAAACTGACATACTATCTACTCCGTAACTTCTTCTGTATATTTGTGGTCTTTCGTAAAGAATATTAATACCATACCGATAAATAATGATATGGCTGAGACATAGAATACATTACCTAAACCTACCCAATGACTCATTGCTCCACCTAATAAGTTACCACACAATTGACCTATGACCATCGCATTTGCGAACAATGTAGATGCATACCCAGGGAAGGCAGGTAAAATATCTTGAAAGTAACTAATGCCTAACCCTAATAAAATAGCTAAGAAAATAGCCAAGAACACTTGTCCTACTAACATCATTGCTACACTATCAAAAAAACCGATACTTAGGAAAAACAAACCGCCAAAAAGTCCACCAGACATTAATAAGGTTCTTGTTTGTAATTTGGCAGATAAAACGCCTAAGACTACCATAAACGGCACTTCTAAACCTGCACATAAACTAGCTAAATATCCTACATATCTTTCACTTTCTCCTAAATATTTCGTTACAAATAAGGGCATATTCAATGTATACATCCATTGTCCTATATGTAATAAAATAAAAGCTAAAAATGGCACGATTAATGATTTATCTCTAAGCATGTTTGGTGCTGCCGCTTCTACATAATTTTTATCGGTAGTTTTAGGTGCTGATTTAATATCTCTAAAGAAAACCACTTGTAATATTAAAGTGAATAAAATAATGCCTATTGTACCACCAAATAATCCTGAATAACCTTTTAGAGCTAACAAACCATTACCTATTAATGGACCAAATAAAAAGCCGAATGAAAACATTGATCGTAATACTGCGTTTGCAAATTTCGCTCTATCTTTTGAAGTAGATGCATTGATGGATTCTCTTGCAGATGCGTACATTTGTGGCATTGCAGGTGCAAATAAACCTTGGAATATTGCGTACATTGCTATAAAAATCCAAATTTCTCTAATATAGAAATAAATACTAAAACTCATTGCGCCCATAAAGAGTGCCGCAATAATTAAAAATTTACGATTGATATTTTTCGTATCTGAGAACCGCGCAACGATGGAATTAACAGTAAATTGACTAATAGCTGCTAATGCCAATAATAACCCATATTGCGTCGTCGTCATACCTAAATCGTTTGTCGCAAAAAGTACGAGATAAGGGAGAGTGATTGCAATGCCCATACCTAGTAACATCATATTGAATACAAATAATTTATAGTTTTTTATGTGTAACAACTGTATAAACATTTATTTACCCTCAATCCTAATTAGCTTTATTTAACGTATTCCATCACCAAATTAATAAATGATTCTACTTGTGGAAGTTGTACCATACTCGCATCATAACTTAAATAAGTAGAACGAATTAAAGGCTGTGACTCTATATCGACACGTTTAAAATCAAATTGTTCTTTATCCATATTTTTCATCATAATTTCAGGTAAAATTGTAACTCCTACACCGTTTAGAAGCATTTCTTTACATGTTGCCACTTGATCGACCGTTATCATAGCGTGATAATCTTGTCCTAAGTGATTGTTGTACCATTCTTTAATTTGGTTTATGTATACTGGGTCGGCTTGAAACTCAATGAATGGAAGTTTATTTACTTCATCACGTCTATGGTGAGGATGAATAAAATAATGTTCATCATTAAATAAATGCGTATTATTTAAGTTCATCAATTTATTTCCTCTAATAATCATTACATGATAATCTCTATGGTTGGCTTTAATTTGTTCACTTGAACCTACTTGCACTTGTATTTCAACGTTTGGAAATTGACGCGTATATAAGTTAAGTACTTCTGGTAATAACGTTTGTCCAATTAGAGACGAACAACCTATTGATATCGTACCGTTGACTTCACCTATATGTGCTTGCATTTTATCTAAAAATAATCTTTCTTTTTTTAACATCTCTTTTGCATGTTCAATAATCATTGAACCCTCTGTGGTTGTTATTAATTGTTTTTTCGTACGTATAAAAATATCGACACCAAAAGCATTTTCTATTGCTTTTAACCTTTGTGTCACAGCTGGTTGAGAAATATATAATATTTCGGCAGCTTTTCTTAACGTTTTAGTTTCATCTAAAGTCGTAATTAAACGATAATCGTCAATCTTCATAATAACCCCCTAAAGCTTTTATATATAAGTTTTTATTCTTCTTTAGATGATGTGTATTCATTCGTTTTTTAGTTAACTATTTACGTTGTGATTATTAAAATTTATTTATAACTTTTAATAAATAAATTTTAAATACTTACTAACGTTATAATAACTACTTAAAAAAATGCACAATTCATTCTTCATGCGTCATATCAATACCCGTAATGAAGCCATGATCTAACTCTCGCTTTGTCTATTTTCTTTATGTCTTTGGTGCTTTTTATGATGGGGTTTCACTTTATTAAACTTGTTTGGTTTATGTGCAGGCGTTTTATGTTTAATTTTGTGGAAACAATACATAATTTTTTCTTGCATTTGTGGAAAATCTTTGTCGATTTTAATCATTAACTGATGTGCAATCACATATGCTTCATGATATTGCTGTTTTGTTATTTGACCTTGTTCTAAAGCACGCTGTAAATCTTCTTCATCAACTAACTCATACTCGCCGTTCGGCAATACTAAAACATCTAAAAATAAATCTAACGTTCTTGCATTACCTTTTTGGGTAATATTTTTAATATTAATATCAAAATAAAATTCTAGCGGATTTCCCTCGCTATCAATCATAACGGTGATACTATAACGCTTTTTTTCCGGTAGTATTTGTAACCACTGATAGTTATCATCTGCAACAGTAATTTTTTGGCCAACTACCGAAACCTCGAGTGGTTCACGTACCTTTTTCATAGTAACTAAGCCAATAATACCTTTGAATTTATTATTATTCACTTTTACTTCTACATATTCTCTATCTACGATTCGACGCCAGTGACGTTTATCGATATATTTTACTTTCACTGTCACCAACTCCTTGCTCTTATTATATAAAACTGATTTCATAATGTCATCCATAGTATCAATGAATTGAACGCCAAATTTTAATTGTAACTATTGTACTATATTTCATAGCAATAAAGCTAAATTGACAACCTCTGGCTATTTTGTTAAATTGGAGTATATTTTCAGAAAATTACAACTATTGGGGGAAAAATGAATGACAGTACTACAACGACCATTTCGTGCTGACCACGTTGGCAGTTTGCTAAGACCAGAAAGATTAAAAGAAGCGAGAACACAATTTCAAAATAATGAAATTACCGCTACAGATTTACAAAAAGTCGAAGATGAAGAAATCGAACGCATCATAGAAAAACAACTAGAAGTAGGTTTACATAGCATTACAGATGGTGAATTCAGAAGAAGTTGGTGGCATTTCGATTTCTTGGAAAATTTAGATGGTGTTCAAGGATATACGCCAGAACACGGATTATCATTCGAAGGCGTGGAAACACGTAGTCATAATGTACGTATTACAGACAAAGTAAGTTTCAATCCAAACCATCCTCATTTTGAGCATTTCAAATTTTTATATGATAAAGTTGGGGACCGTGGCATAGCAAAAGTGTCTATTCCAAGTCCTAATCAATTGTTCCATCCAAACATTTTAAATGAAGCGATTTATCCAAACATTAAAGATTTTGCACATGATGTGGCCCAAGCTTATCATGAATCATTGCAAAAATTTTATGATTTAGGTGCACGCTATATCCAGTTAGACGATGTTTATTGGGCTAATTTAACTTCCGGCACTCAAAAAACACGCGGACGTGATCGTTCTGAGGATGAAAAAGAACGCGCAAGACAATTAGCATACGCAGTTATTAACGAGGCGATTCAAGGTTTACCAGAAGATTTATTAATCACTACACATATTTGTCGCGGTAATTACAAATCTACTTGGGCCATTTCTGGCGGTTATGAACCAATAGCGCCTTATTTATTTAAAGAAAAATTAGGTGGTTTTTTCCTTGAATATGATGACGACCGTTCAGGTGATTTTGAGCCGTTACGTTATTTCCCAGAAAATAGTGCAGCTGTATTAGGTCTATTTACTTCTAAAAGTGGTGATTTAGAAAATAAAGAAACAATTTTAGCACGTATTGCAGAAGCTAAAAATTATATTAGCGAAGATCAAATATGTTTAAGTCCTCAATGTGGATTTGCTTCGACTGAAGAAGGAAACAAATTAACTGAAGAGGAGCAATGGAAAAAATTAGCTTATGTCGTAGAAATTGCTAACGACGTCTTTAACACTTCAAAATAAGTACGCTGTACTATGTTGATAATATAAAACAGCTTCCCCAAAATTTAATTGTTGGGAAGCTGTTTTTTAATTTGTTATTTTTCTGTCAAAGCATAACGATCTATAACCTCATTTAAATGTGGATATAACTGCTTTAATTCAGTTTTGGTAAACATTTCAAAGTGATTGAAATCAAATGCGGGTTGGCACATACATCCCACTAGAGCATAACCTTCTTCATTGGCTAGCGATGACGCAAATATTGTACCTTTAGGCACCACATATTGCAATACGTCACCTTCGCCTGTATTCTTACCTAGTCTTATACATTTATATTGACCATCAGGGTCAATCATATGCACTAATAACGTGTGGCCCTCATGATGGTACCATATTTCATCAGCGTCTATGCGATGAAAATGCGATATATTGTCATGAGATAATAAGAAGTAAATACTAGAATATGGCGCGCGCGTTGAATTGGAACTCATACCAGTAATGATTTCTTTATAATAACCACCTTCAGGATGTGGTGTTAAACTCAATTGTTCAATCCACTGCTCAATATTTTGAGTCATTAATTTAACGCCACATTATGGAAAACATTTTGAACATCTTCCAAATCCTCTAAAGCATCAATTAGTTTTTCAAATACTTCTTGATCTTCAGCAGATAATTCAACGTCACTTTGTGGTAACATTTCGAATTCTGCTACTTTAAATTCTGCTACACCATATTCTTTTAATGCATCTTGTACTTGTGCAAATTGCTCCGGCTCAGCATAAACAATTGTTAAATCTTCTTCTTCAACAACGTCTTTTACATCGATATCTTGTTCCATTAATTGTTCTAAAATATCATCTGCAGCATAACCTTCGAAGCCAAATACTGCAGTATGGTCAAACATATACGCCACAGAACCAGACACGCCCATATTGCCGCCATTTTTACCGAAAGCAGCTCTTACGTCAGAGGCTGTTCTATTTACATTGTTTGTTAATGCATCAACAATAATCATTGAACCACTTGGTCCAAAACCTTCATATCTTAAATGATCGTAGTTTTCTTCTCCTGCACCTTTAGCCTTTTCAATCGCTTTTTCAATGATATGATTTGGCACAGAATACGTTTTGGCTCTTTCTAAAGTTAAGCGTAAAGTTTGATTTGATTCTGGATCAGGTTCTCCTGATTTTGCAGCAACATAAATTTCTTTACCGAATTTCGCATAAATACGACTTGTATTTTTATCTTTTTGGGCTTTTTTCTCTTTAATATTATTCCATTTACGACCCATAATTTCATCTCACTTTCTTAATCCTCTAATTGTAACATTTATATTATAGCGTAAATCACGCTTATTATATAGTTGAAAAGCTATAATCTTTGTATTTATAAGTCCACTAATTATTTAAACATAAAAGAGACGCGTATGTCGTTAACGTACAACAAAACCCGTCTCTTCTATATAATATTTAATTTGGTTACATATTATTTTCTGTTCATTCGTACAGCTAAGTTTAGTACGTATTTGATGATGTGTAGTAAGTTAATAAATAAGTTGAATCCCATTTCTCTAGGTGAGAATTTACCACGCTTCATACGGTTGAAATCGTATAGTGTATATAGTAAGAACAAGAATAAACCAACTATCGTTATAATAGTATGGAGTATTGGATTATGAATAAACATTCCTACGATACCTGCTATGACTAATGCTATTAAGGTTACGAATAAATATTTGCCCATACTAGAGGCATCTCCGATTAAGAAATAACCGATAAGTCCGAAAATAATAAATGCAGCTATTGCTAAAATAACGTTTTTGTAAAATACCTCTTCACCTAAATTTTGTAAGTAACTGGTAAATGTGGCATATGCCAATAAACCGACTACAACAGTATAAATGTGAGATATTATTAAACCTGACTTACGCGCTCGATTAGTAAATAAGGTAACTAACACTAGCACTAATAGTGCAATGGATAACGGTTTACGCCAAGACATCGGTAAAAACTGTCCAAAATAACAACCGATACCAAAGATTATCCAATAGTATACAAAGAATAACCATACTTTTCCGTAAGCTTTTGCCTGGTCTTTATTTTTCTTCATATTATAATTCTTTGTTTGTTGCGATGCTTCCGCCATGTTCTTCCCTACCTTTAAACTTATTATTGTTTTTAAATTAACATATATATAAAATAACACATAATAATAGATGTGTATTTGAATCTTCGGCATTTTGTATTACTTAATATTACAAATCTTAAAATTATCAAGCCCAATATAATGTAAAATAACTTATAAAAGGCGTAAAAAGGCACAGTCAAACGTAATTGTAATTTTACACTAATATATTGCTAATATTACAAATTTATAACATCAAACATAAACCACCATTTTTCTGTTAGTATAGGTTGTGAATTAACAATATATGGACGTTCTATGAACTTTTTAAATTTACATACATTCATAGAGACATTAAGGAGGAGTAATTTTGAAAAAGTTAGCATTTGCAGTTACTGCTGCATCAGGGACAGCTGCTATTTTAGCAAATCATGATGCACATGCATCTACGCAACATACTGTAAAATCAGGTGAGTCGCTTTGGTCAATCGCTCAAAAATATAATACTTCAGTAGATGAAATCAAAAAGAATAATAATATTAGTAACAATATTGTATTCCCAGGACAAGTCATTGAAATTGGTGGTAGCGGATCACAAGGCTCTAGCTCTAACACAACTTCAAACACTTCTTCTGAGGTATCTGGTGGTTCAACGCACACTGTTCAATCTGGAGAAACTTTAGCAGTAATCGCTAATAAATATGGTGTTTCAGTTGATGAATTAATGTCAGCTAACAATTTAAACAACTATATTATTCAACCAAACCAAACATTACAAATACCGGGCGCTGGTTCAACTGGTGGCGGTGCAGGTGGTGGAGATACATCTACAAGCCCAGCACCAAGTCAATCTGCAAACAGTTCAAATTTATATGACTGGGGACAGTGTACTTGGCACGTATTTAATCGTCGTGCTGAAGCAGGGAACCCAATCAGTACTTACTGGTACAATGCTCAAGACTGGGCTAACAACGCGGCCAACGATGGCTACACAGTAAACAATAGCCCTAGCGTTGGTTCAATCTTACAAACATATGAAGGCCCTGTAGGTCATGTAGCTTATGTTGAACGCGTTAATCCAGACGGTAGCATCATGGTTTCAGAAATGAACTACAACACTGCACCAGGTACAGTTGGATACCGTACTATTCCAGCTTCTCAAGCATCAAGCTATAACTACATTCACTAAGCATGTGACAATATAATATATTATCAAAAACGCCAGAACATCTATTGTTAAATGTTCTGGCGTTTTGTTTAGCCATTAAAAAAACCATTGCTACTAAAAGTATCTTTCCACTTTTAATAACAATGGTTATATATATATGTCTGTTGATGATTATTTACAATTAGATAATAAAATTTACAATGTAGAAAATCAATGCAGCTAAAATAGCTGAAATCGGTAATGTTATAACCCAAGTTATAATCATACGTTGTGCAGTTTTCCATTTCACACCTTTAATACGATTAGATGAACCTACCCCTAGTATTGAAGATGATACAACGTGTGTTGTTGATAATGGGAAGTGCAGTGATGATGCTACAAATATAGTTAAAGCAGAAGATAAGTCTGCTGCCGCCCCATTTGCTGGTCGTATTTTCATAATATTACCACCCACAGTTTTGATGATTTTCCAACCACCTACTGCAGTTCCTAGACCCATCGCAGTGGCACAGGCAATTTTTACCCATAATTGCGGTTCAACACTTGAACCTGTTTGAATGTTTGCAACAATAAGCGCTAACGTAATAATACCCATAGATTTTTGCGCATCGTTAGTACCATGTGAGAATGATTGTAATGATGCAGTAAATATTTGGAAAAATCTAAAGTTACGGTTCGTTTTCGTTAAATTTGCATTTTTAAAAATAACTTTAACAATTGAATAAATGATAAAGCCGACTATAAACGCAATAACTGGTGATAACAATAATACTACGATAATTTTAGTAAATCCTTCGTAGTGTAAGACCGCAAATGAGCCTTGCGACGCAATAGCCGCACCCGCGATAGAACCAATTAACGCATGCGAAGAGGAACTTGGAATACCATACAACCATGTAATTAAGTTCCAAATAATTGCGGCGATAATAGCTGACAACACTACGACAAGTCCATTTTCAAGTTTGAACGGATCTACAATATCCTTCGTGATTGTACCTGCAACACCAGTAAAAGTTAATGCACCAATAAAGTTCATTATTGCGGCAACAAAGATTGCGGTTTTAGGCGTGAGTGCTCTAGTTGAAACGGCAGTCGCTACAGCATTGGCAGTATCATGAAAGCCATTGATAAAGTCAAATAATAGAGAAAATATTACGATAGCTATAGTGACAATTAAAATATATTCCATAAATTAAGACTCCTTAGCTATTTTTCATAATAATTGTTTCAAAATTATTTGCCACGACTTGGCATTTATCGGCAATATCTTCTAAACTTTCGTATATTTCTTTAATTTTAATTAATGTAATAGGATCTGTTTCACTATTGAAAATATGTTTGATAGATTGACGTAAAATACCATCACAATTCGTTTCAAATTCTTTAATATTAATAGAATGAATACGCATGTGAGATAATTTTTTATCTACTAATAGTCCTACAGCTAACTTCATTTCAGCTACTGCTTTTTGGATATTATCAACAAATTCCGCCATATACTCATCAGTATATTCTATTGAGTACATTTCGAACATGCCAGATGTTTCTTCAATTGCATCAAGCACATCATCAATTGCATTACATAAAGATAAAATATCTTCACGTTCAATAGGTGTAATGAATGTTTGATTCAAATCTGAAATCACTTGATGCATTAATTCGTCACCGTGTGATTCATAAGTCTTAATATTGTCTGAATACGCTTTTAAATCTAAGTGTGTATTAAAATCCATTTTTCCAAATTCAATCGCAGCGCGGTCTAGATTAAACACCATTTCCTCTAGTTGTACCATGAATTTGTCTTTTTTCTTATTAAACATTCAAAAAATCCTCCATTTACAGCGATCGCTAATAATCACCATCAATAAATTTAATAATTTAAAGCCTTTACAGCTAAACATCTGTCCTCAGTTACTATGCATAAAAATAAATTATATATGTAGTAAATTGTTCATTCAATGAATATTGCATACTACCCATAATACTAACTTGCAGAACTTGTTTTGCCTTATTTGAAAATAGCACAAAATTTACAATACTACAATTGTATTTACAAATTCTTAACATTCATTTCATCAATTTAAAATAAAACATCATTAATAAGTCCAAAACCTATTAATTTCTATTTTTACAAATACATATATAAATAAATTATAAGTTAATTTTCTGCGTGTTGAGAGAGCCGTTTCACAATATCGTTTTGTTCAGGAAACGTAAAGATAACTTCCGTCCCATTATTTAACTCTGAGTTAATCTTTACTGTTACTTTCAGTGCTTTCTTTAATTCATTTACTAAGTATAGACCAATCCCGGACGATGCCGAATCATCGTGAAATGAAGTAGATGTAAAACCTCTTTCAAATACACGTGGTAAATCTTTAGCACTAATTCCTCTTCCTTCGTCTTTAACACTTAATGTAACGTGATTATTTATTAATCTTGCCTCTATGATAATCGTACTGTTTTCACTATATTTAATAGCGTTTGATAACGTCTGTCTAATCATCATGCGACATAATTTAGTATCTGTATAAATCTGCATCTGGTCATCGATTAATAAATCAAAACCTATACCTCTCGCTTGACTAATAAAGCGCGTTAATTGAATTTCTTCTATTACTAATTTTCTTAAAGCGACATGTTCAAAATATAAATCTTTATTTTGAGATTGCATACGTGTTAAATACAGTTGCATATCTAACATAGCATTGATACGGGACCACTCATACATTAATGATTGCTTACGCTCACTATCTTGCTCTTTATCTATTAATAATTTCATTGAAGTCACAGGTGTTTTTATGTCGTGAACAAAAGTCGTCAGTGATTGCTCGTATGTCTTAATTTGTTGTCGTTGTTGACTCAAGATAGCTTTTTGATTTGCTATATTATTATATAAAAATGTGACTACTTCTCTTTGAAAAGGTGTATCGGCTAAATTTTTATGTTTAATCTCTTCAATCTCTTCATTATTTATAATATGTCGTATAAACTGTGTTTCTTTAATAAACGAAAAGATGAGATAAACTATAGTTAAACCCATATTCAAAATAACTATATATAATACACTGCCGATATCGATATTATAATCAAGTGCAGCGATGACAAGAATAATGATGTTTAAAAAAATGATCCATAAGATCCAGCGCAATCGTGAAATCAAATACATCCACAGCAATTTCACATTACCCATGTGCTAAGTATCCTCTACCGACTTTAGTTTCAATTTCATTATCCATGCCTATATCTTTTAATTTCTTACGTAAGCGATTAACGTTTACCGTTAATGTATTATCGCTCACAAATGCCTCATCGTCCCATAAGGCCGTTATAATTGTATCTCTCGTTACGATTTGATTTTGTTTTCGTACAAGCATTTCTAAAATAATCATTTCTGTTTTAGATAACATAATATCTTGATTACCTTTACTAATAACGTCTTTCGTTAAATCTAACGTCGCACCTTGCCAGTCGATATTTCTTTTATCTTCAGTACTAAATTCATATACTCTGCGATAAATAGCCTGCAATTTGGCAATAAGTACATTCGTATTAAATGGTTTTTGTACGTAATCATCTGCACCAAGTTCCATACCCATCACTTGATCCATAGGGCTATCTCTTGAAGATAGAAATAGTATAGGAACATTGGAAGATTGGCGGATTTTTCTCGTCCAATGGAACCCATCATATTTAGGTAATTGAATATCCATGATAATGATTTTCGGTTTTACTCGTTCAAAAGATGCAACGACATCTGAAAAGTCTGCTACACTTTCTACCTCAAAATCCCATTGAATTAATTCTTTACTTAATTCATTAAATAATGTCTTATCATCTTCAACTAATAATACTTTCACACACGATGCCTCCAATAATTATTTAGTGTATTTCATATTTTCACCCGAACGTAGTCGTTGTTGAAAATTTTTAATACGACAATTAACGTCGAAGCCGCGTAACATCATTTTTTGAAATGGTGCTTGCGAAACGTAATAAATGGGCCATATCACTTTAGGGATATAGTCATATAAATGGGCCATTACCTTAGAAGATCCTTTTAATGCTCTAAATTCTAACTTACCTTGTTTTTGGATATTCGGTTTAGTAAGGCTCCCGCCAACTAAATGCATAGTAATAATATCTTCCGCAGTTTGCACTTTGTGTAATATTAATAACGGTCTATCTTTACGTTTTAAATAAATAAAAAAGTTGTCGCCTTCATTGTAGCTATGAATAATAGTTCCCTTAGTTTCATTTAGCCATGACATATACGCTTTCACCATATGGTCTAATGTCCAATTAACGGGTAATTGCATGTTCATTGCTGCACGTACATCATCATATTTTGACACTTGTAATTCAGCAGAAACATTAGGTCGTACGACTCTATTTTCCGTTTCTTCTACTTTAACACCATAAGCTGATAATCTTTCAACGGTTTCGCGATCAAAACGACTGCCGCCGATATAAATAATTTTCGTTACTTTATTAATTGCTGCGGCACGCCCAAAATTATCTGCCGCGATAATATTTAAATCTTTCGCAGTAGCGTCTGTAAGCTTTGCCGAATGCTTAGTAGGATCTAAATAATAAACGGCAATATTCATTCCCTCCATTGCACTAACAACGTCTTGATAATTATAAATATCTTTTTTCAACCAAATGACTTCTTGCACTTCTTCTTCTTTTGGATATTTAGATAATGTATACAGTTGCGCTTCTGATTTTATCGAAGCTATTAAATTTTTTCCTATATACCCTGTAGCTCCTGCAAGTAGCACTTTAGGCTTCATCGACGCCACTCCTTTTTATTAATAAATTATATTGTTTTGAGAAAACTAAAGATTATCTTTGCAATTTATATTATACTAAATATAAATTGCCCAGAAATGAGGTGTTTAAAACCATGGTCCATCAAATACGCGAAATTGGTATCAATGACGTCCAAGACTTTATTAAATTATTAAAGTCTATATATGATGAGTCTGATTTTATGATATATAATCCAGGTGAATATGCACCATCAATCACTGATGCTTTAAGTAAATTAGAACATTTTATTACTTCCCCTACAAATGCTATCTATGTAGCAGAATATAACAGTGAACTTGTAGGTTTTGCTACGGTTACAACTGAAGCCTATGAACGTGCAAAACATGAAGCTAAATTTTCTATGGGTGTCGTTAAATTTTATAGAGAAAAAGGTCTTGGACAATCACTTATTAATTCAGTAGAGGCTTGGTGTCTAAACCATAATATTAGACGTATTGAAGTTACCGTCGTCACTGAAAATGTTGCCGCAGTTGATATATTCAAAGCTGCTGGTTATCAAATTGAAGGCGAACTAAGAGACAAACTTTTCATCGATAATAAATATTATAATGAATATGTAATGTCAAAATTATTACTTTAATTATAACATGTTGAAAGGGTATAAAACGCTAAGTTTTATACCCTTTCTTTTTAATATGGATTTAAATCTACACCATTTGGATTACTATCCTCGTTATTTACTTTTGTTTCAACACCAGAAGAACTTGTGTTACGACTCAAGAATCCTAAAACGTCTTTCATATTTTGTTTAGACTCAGGTAACTCTAAATGAAATTGATATTGATGTCTTAAATGATGTGTTCCGTCATAAAAAAGGTCATCTACAGGCACTTTTTCTTCTTTTAATTTTTTCTTAAATGCGATATTTTGACTATAAAACGGATCTGCATCTCCTACCGATAGATAGGTAGGTGGATAATTTTTTGTAACTTGATTTATTGTCGACATTTGCGAAATATTTTTAAATTGTTGTTCCCAGTTTCTTTCACCAGTATAACTTTGCATAAACAATTGAATTCTAGGAAATTCTGTTTGTCTTACTGTTTTCATATCATAAAAACCACCGAAAAATATTGCTGCTTTTATTTGATCATTATCAAAACGTTGTTTAAAATTCATTTCATTTCGTAATGACTTATTCGTTTGCATAGCCGTATATTGACTCGACATTTGAGCACCAGCTGAATCCCCGCCAAAAATAACTTGGTCAAAATCAATAGGCAACTCATGCTTATTTCGTTTAATGAATTGAACTGCTTGGTCAATTTGATGTAATTGACTTGGATACTTAAAATCTGGTGCTAACGCATAATTAATATTTACTACGATATAGCCTTGTTCTGCTATTTTAGCTAATAATGGGTTTTTATATTGTTTGTCACCGGCAATATACCCGCCACCATGCATCCAAAAAATAACAGGTAACTTGTTATCTTTATCAAGATCTGTTGGGGTTAAAATATCTAACCGACTATTTGTCCAACCTTTACTATATGTAATATTCGTAAACGCATTGACGTTTTTATTGTTAATTTGTACTCTCTCTTTTACTTGTTGCGTATGTTGCTGGTCAAAATGTCTTTTCAACAATAAGCCAACCACTGTGGCAACTACTACAATTACTACAATTGTAATAACTATCCATTTCTGTTTTTTATTCATGACTGACCTTTCCTTTCGGAAGCATTGTACCATATTTATAATTTCTAATGTACAAATTATAGGTGAATTCTAATTAACCTATTTTTCATTTAAATAAAAACCGTTTGTTTATAGTTTGAACAAGCAAAGAAACTATACTTCTATATTACTAACACTCTTTTGGGAAGTATTATTATAAAGCAAATGATAAAAAAAGTAACCATTGCATATTTAACACACAACAGTTACTTTAATTTCAATTTTATTAAATTAACAAATAATAGTTACATGTAATAAACAATTAATCGGCGGTTTTACCACGATTAAGTTCATTAAAGTCTACTACTACATCATCCATACGTTTAGCTGTTTCTTTCAACACATTACGTGCGACACTATTCGATGGATCAAGTTTCAATATTTGTCTTGATATATCAAAAGCTTTTTTATCTGAAATAACTGGTTCTGGCACAGCATGTAGTAATAACATCTGTAATAAACTTTTAACTTCTTTACCGTCAGTGAGCTTTATGGATGATTCAGCGTGATAATAAGCAGAGTCTAAAGCACCTTGTGTCTCGCTTAATGGATAAACTAAAAGTAAAAATGCTAAGTCATGCATTTCTGATGTTTCTTCTTTTTTCAACATATCTAATATACATGTATAAAACATCATACTTTCGACTTCATGCGCGCTAGAAATATAAGCTTCTTCAAATTCCATAAAATCTGCTTCGGACATTAAACTTTTAACTGACTCAAATTCGCCGTTTAAGACATGTTTCTTTATTAAATCTTGCATGGCAATGTCCTCCTATAGTCCACATTCCTTCTACATTTAGTCTATATTTTAGCACAATTTTAAAATTTAATCATTTGTAATACATTAAATTCTATAAATTTTAGTAAATAACAAGATATATCAGACAAAATAGTGATTTTTTTTGGAACTTATTTATTTTGTGAAATTATTTTTTAATTCTTCCAACGTTTCATCGATAGAGCCACCAACTGACAGTTTCACTGCCGCCGTGAAGCTACCTTCTACAATTGGTGCCGTCGCTTTTTCAACTCTATAATCGCCGTCATACATATCAATAGCCATATCTAAGTTCATTTCAGCAGAACCAATATCATAAAAACAAATGGCATCTTCTTCAAGGGAAGTTAATGTTTTTTGAATATCATCAAAAGATGTACCAATTTCTCCGTTCGTCCCCCCTTGTGCAAATACAGTAACACTTTGTGCCATTTGTGCTAATAATGCTTTAGTGCCTTGTGCAATATCTTCACTGTGACTGACTAATACAATGGCTGTCATAGTTATTCATCTCCTATTAAAGCGTTTAAAATATAGACACTACTTTGTGCGCCAGGATCGATGTGACCTTTAGAATCTTCTTTAAAGTATGCCGCTCTACCTTTAGTCGCAACTATATCTTTAGTGTCATCAGCAAATCCTTGTAACCTATCTAATGTCACCGTATTACCTTCAGCAACTGCTTGTCTTGTTCGTTCAATCACATCAAACATTGTTTTTTCATTTAATGAAACTTTCCCTCTTTCAGCTATTGCATCTGAAAATGCTTGTAACAGTTGTTTCAAATTATCTGCTGTAATTTCATCTTCAGCTACTTGCGACATTTTAACAAAACTAAAACCGTATAACGGGCCAGAAGCGCCACCGATATTTGACATTAAAGTCATACCCGTTGATTTTAATACTGAAGCTACAGATTGTGTATCAATCTTTTCAGGTAAAGCTTTAAAACCTCTCAACATATTTACGCCATGGTCACCGTCACCAATTGCACGGTCTAATTCTGTTAAATTGTCTTCTTGTTCTGTAAAAGTATCTACGAGATTTAATAAATTTTGTGATAAAGTTTGTGCATCCATCATGGTTCCTCCTTAAATAAACTATTCAAAATAGCGACTTGCTGTCGGTGCTTTCAATGCTGTTTCAAGTTCTTCAGAATGGGGGGCCATTGTAATTGAAAAACCTTGCATATCTAAAGAAGTCATATATTCTCCAACTATCCAATGTCTAACATTCAAACCACGGTTTGATAAGTTTTCAGTTACGTATTTCGTCACTATATCTAATTCAGATAATGGCGTCCCCCCATGCCATTAACCATAACAATTAACGCTTTATCAGTTATTTCTTTGACTAACTCACTCGTTAATTTGTCTACAATTTCATCTACGGGTGCGATGCGTTCTTTTGATA
Source organism: Staphylococcus kloosii (assembly GCF_032139365.1). Taxonomy (GTDB): domain Bacteria; phylum Bacillota; class Bacilli; order Staphylococcales; family Staphylococcaceae; genus Staphylococcus; species Staphylococcus kloosii_A. The sequence goes on along the minus strand of NZ_JAVTDB010000001.1, from coordinate 8,030 downwards.
TACCTCTTTCACCATGAATTCCTATACCAATTTCAATTTCATCTTCAGCAATATCAAAACCATATTTACCTGTTGAAGGAACTAAAGGCGCAGTTAATGCCATACCAATCGTTTTAATACCATCGATGAATTGTTGAACCTTTTGTTGGAGATTATCAAGACTTTCACCTTGTTGTGCTAAATAACCGGCATATTTATGTACTAATACTGTACCAGCTACACCACGTCTTTGTGCTTCCTCATCTACAGCAATATCATCTTTGACTACTACCATGGCAACGTTGATATCTTCCATTTTCGCCATATCTTGTGCCATTTCAAAGTTCATTACATCTCCAGCATAGTTTTTAACAATGAGTAAGACGCCATCACCATTATCTACTGCTTTGATAGCATTTAATATTTTATCAGGAGTTGGAGACGTGAAAATTTCTCCACAAACTGCTGCATCTAACATCCCTTGTGCTACGAACCCAGCATGCGCGGGCTCATGACCGCTTCCTCCTCCCGAAACTAGCGTTGGGCCTTGTTGTTTTTTATCTTTTTTAATGACCACTGAATCTGATATAACTTCGATATTATCTGAAGAGACTTGCATACCTGATAACATATCTTGTAAATAATTTGTTTTATCTTTAATTAACTTTTTCATATAAATCCCTCCCTAATATTAACTATTCACTTTATATTATACCCAACTATCAAATGCAAACGCTATCATTTAAAAATTAAAAAATCGAATTAAGTATCGCGCACTTAATTCGATTTATATTATACTGTTTTCGATTTATACATTAAGAATAAGAAGTAAGGTGCGCCAATAATTGCGACAATTATGCCTGCTGGAATGCCACTCGGTTGCAATATCACTTGTCCTATAGTATCTGATACTACTAATAATAATGCACCAAGAACAATGGATATTGGTAAAAACAGCTGATGGCGTGGACCGACAATAGATTTAGCAATATGCGGTCCCATCAAACCAATAAAACCAATCGCACCAGCCACAGATACCGCCGCTGAAGATAAAATGACTGCTAATATTAATAAGATAATACGTTCCCTGTTTACTTTAACGCCTACACCATGCGCTATATGCTCATGTACGCTTAATAAATTCAGTACATTAGATTTCATTAATAAGAATGGAATAATAATAATTAACCATGGCACAAATGCAATAACAAATGACCATTCGTCTCCCCATATGTTGCCAGCTAGCCATGAAGCTATAAATTCTGATTGATCTTTATCAAATTTAGACATTAATGTTAGTGAACCACCACTTAGTGCAGTTGCTAAACCAACACCTATAAGTACCATACTAGCAGGCGTAATACCTTCACCTTTGTTATAACTAAAAGTAAAGATTAATAATGCTGTACCAACACCGCCAATCATACTAATAATGGGTAGTACATAGACAAAATTATCGGCATTGACTTGACCAATAACAATAAACAAGGCGATCGCAAATCCACTGCCTGCGTTAATACCTAAAATACCTGGTTCAGCCAATGGATTACGCGTAACACTTTGTATTACTGCACCACTCATAGCTAATGCAATACCAGCTAATATTGTAATGAGCATTCTCGGCAATCTAAAATCTAATAAAATCAAGGAATCTGTATAGTTACCTTGTCCAAATAAAGTTTTGAAAAAATCCCCCATCGACATTTTATATTCACCAGAAGTCATACTCCAAGCGCATGCCAACAATAGTAATACTAATAAAATTATCATTGTTAACCATTGCTTATGTCTTAGTTTAGGGTTAATCATGAGAAGCGCCCTCCTTTTTTAACTAAATATAAAAAGTAAGGTACACCAATAAATGAAATAATTGCACCCACAGGCGCTTCGCCAAGCATTCTAGCTAAAGTATCGGCAACTAATACAAGCAATCCACCAAGCACTGCCGTTAACGGAATAACACGCGCATAATCTGTTCCTACAATATAACGTACGATATGAGGTACCATTAAACCAACAAAGGCAATTTGTCCTACCATTGCAACTGCTATACCAGCTAAAATCATAGACAGTACTAAAGTAGTACCTCGAATTGCAGTCACATTTTGCCCTAGCCCTTTAGCTAACGTTTCACCTAAGTTCAAAATAGTTAGTTGTTTACTAATTGAAATGAGTATAATGAGTGCGACTAATATAAATGGCGCAGCCCAAAACAGTTGTGGCCAAGTCGTACCTGAGACTCCCCCAGCGCTCCAAAATGTTAAGCTTTGATTTAATCTGAACATTAATGCAATACCTTGACTTAATGCTGTTAATAGAGCGCTAACTGCAGCGCCTGCTAAAATGATTCGCATCGGGTTAAAGCCATCGCTACGAGAGCGTCCAATCATCAACACGATAAAGCCACCGAGCAAAGCACCTACAAATCCTGCAACCATTAATAATAAGAAAGGTGCTTTAGGTAACATTGCATAAGTTAGCGCTAACATGAATGACGCACCAGAGTTTAAACCAATCAAACTAGGGTCTGCTAATCCGTTCTTTGTTACGCCTTGTATAACAGCACCAGCAGTTGCCAATGCCATTCCTACTAAAACAGCACCAACATCTCTCGGTATTCGAATTTCGCTAATAATATTATGTTGTTGATTACTAGAATCATAATTGAAAATCGCTTGCATAATGGTACCGATATTTATTTTAGCGTCTCCTAATAAAATGGATACAAATAACATAACCACTAACAATATTACGGCAATAGTAAAAATTGTCGTAAAGCTATATTTTTTTCTGTTCTGTGTAGTCATGATTATACCCCTATACTTGCGAATAGCTACGACGACATAAATCATATGTGACTAGCATTGGTTTACCTGTGCGTGGATCTTCACTAATTTCTACATCAATGTTAAATACTTTCTCTAAAATATCTTTAGTTAAGACATTTTCAGTTGAGCCGTCTGCAACTATATCACCATTTTTCATAGTAATAAGGTGATCTGAAAAACGTACTGCTTGGTTAATATCATGTAATACCATTACAATCGTACAACCTTGTTCTTGATTTAACTGAGTAATAAGCTCTAATATTTCTAATTGATGTGAAATATCTAAGTAAGTTGTTGGCTCATCTAAGAAAATAATATCTGTTCTTTGTGCTAAAGCCATCGCTATCCATACACGTTGTCTTTGACCACCACTCAAGTCATTGATTGAGCGATCTTTAAAATCATAAGTGCCAGTAACATTTAAAGCCCAATCTATTTCCTTCTTATCTTCTGCAGAAAGACGTCCGAACCCTTTTTGATGAGGAAAGCGACCATACGACACAAGCTCCCCTACAGTTAATCCATCTGCTACTTCTGGTGATTGAGGTAAGATAGCAATCTTTTTGGCAATATCTTTCGTAGACTGAGAATGAATGCTTTTACCATCTAAAATAATATCTCCATTTGAAATAGATAATAGTCTTGATAATGCTTTAAGTAACGTTGACTTCCCACAACCATTTGGACCAATTATAGAAGTAATTTGACCATCTGGTATTGTAACATCTAGATTATCGACAATAACGTTATCGCCGTAACTAATAGTAACTTGATTTCCATTTAAACGCGTCATACATACCCTTCTTCCTAAATAATAAGCATAAAAAACTTGGTATCGACATATTAATAATCGTTATATATAAGAGCTAAAGTTATTATTTTTAATAAGTCAGTAGTAAATGATAATCATTATCATGATAAATATTATATCATTTTTTATATTCATTGACTATTACAGAACAGCAACAATTTCACTTGCCCTTTTTAAATCCAATCAAAAAAAGGGCTACGCCAATTGCTAATTTAGGCGTAACCCTGTTTCATGTTATTTAATGTTCATCGACTAAAAAACCATTACCATAAACATCACGTACATCATGTATTACGAGGAAGGCATTTTCATCTATTTTTCGAATTAAACGTTTGGCTCTAGTCACTTGTGTTTTAGAAATTACAACATACAAAACATCTTTTTCTTGTTTTGAGAAATAACCTCTACCGTTTAAAATCGTTAATCCTCTGCCGACCTTCTCATCAATAACTTTAGCAACCTCATCGGGGTGACTGGAAATAATTGTCATTGCTTTTTTCGTATTTAGACCTTCAATTACAAATTCCATTACTTTTGTGCCAATATATAATGAAATAACTGTCACTAAAGCACTGGATAATTTAATTTGTGTGAGTGAAATTAATACGACAAGTAAATCAAAGAATAGTAATGCGTAAGGTGTACTAACATCTAAATATTTTGTTGCTATTTTAGCAAGAATAGTCGTACCCGCAGTTGTACCTCCTGCTAGAACAATGATACCAATGCCTATACCAACACAAGTTCCGCCAAAAATAGCATTAACTAATATATTGTCAGTTTCAACTCGCCAAGTATGCGTAAGTGATAAGAATACTGAAATTAATACAGTAGCTAATATAGTAAGATACATGCTACGTTTACTTAAAAACTTATATCCTAAACCTATTAAAATAGCATTCAGTACAAAGTTAGTAAGACCCGGTGATACATGGAGGCCATAATACAGTACGATAGCTAAACCTGTTACGCCACCTTCGCCAAGATTTGCCGAAATAATAAATGTATTAACACCTGCTGCAAAAATAAATGACCCTATGACTACTAAAGCAATATCTCTTAAAGTCTTGTTCACATTTTCCAACCTCCCGAATTCATAGTTCAATTAATAAAATAGTAGCAAATTAAACTAAATACCTCAACAGCACTAATTAATACTATTAAACACTTATAATTTAAAAAATTCTGAATTTTCTATTTACTTATGTTTTATACCTTGCTATAATGTTATTTATCTTCTTATTGAAACCCAATAAGAAGCCATCTCCTTTGTGTTGTTTATAGTAACAAACAAAAACAAATTTTTGCTCGAAGTATGTTATAAGTACCTAGTCCTTGCTTTTAACATACATTTAATTCATTTCCCGTAAAAGCCAAGTAACCGTTACTTGGCTTTTATTTTGTTGTATTTCCAAAAAGGTGTACTGTTGGAATTAAACCCCCAACAATACACCTTTTTATTTTTTATTTAAAAACTTTTTCAAATTCATTGATTGACTTTTCTCTCATAGGATTAAAATCAAAACGATTTAAATTATTAATTTTATCTAAATGCAATTTAAATCCTTCAGTTAAACCACTAACCGTATTATCTACTATAATTGCTTCATTATTATTTAAATATTGAATAGTTTCAGGTAAATTAACAGTAATCACATCAGTATCTACTGCTAAGGCTTCATAAACAACTAACCCAAGCCCTTCATAATTTGATGACAAAACAAACGCATCACAATGTGCAAGTAATGGATATGGATTGTTCATACCGCCAAGAATAACTATATTTTCTCTAGCGATAGAATTTCTTACTCTATTAATTATTTTTGACTTTAAGGGTCCATGAGGACAAACTAATACTAGAAAAATATTTTGATTATCTTTGAAAGTTCGCTCAAATGCATTAATTAATTTGTCATGTCCCTTTTGATAATCATATCGTCCAATATTTATATATACCTTTATATTTTCATCGAATATAGCATTCAATAATTTAACTTTAGAAATTCTAAAATGATTATAAAAATCAAACGTTGGATTCTGTGAAGCTTTGTTATCTGATGTTAAAATTTCATCATTTACATAAGAAACAACCTCTTGTTGACGATTTACAAATATAGACTTAAATTTATCGCTTAACTCTTTTTCTTTTTTTAATGTTTGGTATTTCTCTTTTATAATTTTCTCATTTTCTTTTAGATATTTTTCGCTAATATTTATTTGGTTAGAATGATTATTTTGAGATGTAGCAACATCATCAACTTCATTTAAATGTCTTGCTTTATATTCTATTAATCTTTCTTCAAGCTTTGGAAAATAAAAATGTAGTTCGTCTTCATTGTTTTTTAATCTAGGTACAATATAATTTTTAAACTCATTATATGCTAGTTGATAAACTAAGTTATCATTATCTTCAAATATATTTTTTAGTTCTTGAACTATATCTTCCAACATCTTTAACTCTTTTGAAATTAGATAATTCAAATATTCACTTTCTTTGTATTTATAACTAATTTCATATATTTGAGTCAAGATTGATTTATAATCTATATGTTTATCACCGTTAGCAATTGTAAATAAATTTTCGATTTCATTTTTAAATTGTTCCAAATAAATTTGGTTTTCTGTTTTATAAGCATTATCATTAAACGAATAATCAACTTTAACACCTTCAAGCGAACTATATAGTCCAATTTTACTAAGTTCACTTGTTCTCTTTTCCCCCAAAAAATTATTTACAGTGATTACTTTATTACTAATTCCTTTTATATTTTCACTCAAGTTTCCATTCAAATTATCATGTACGGTCACAATTTTATCAGCATCTTTATATGCACCAAATACAATTTTTCTACTAAAATTATTTTTAACTTTAAATTCTTCAAACATATCGGTATGCACCCAAATAGCTTTTTTAGAATCTATATGTCTCATCATCTCTGCTTCTATTCTCTCAAACCCAGTATAGTGAACAAACCAATCAACTTGTAAATCACCAAATAATCGATCAAATTCTTCTCTATAAATTTTTCTGAGTTGTTTTCTTCTTGATTTACCAGAATATTTTTCGTCCCACAAATATTTCTTTAATAACAAGCGATCAGAAACATTTCCGTTTACTTCACCAGTAGTCGGATAAAATAAAACATTTTCCGGTAATTCCAACAAGCGGTAATAGTGTTCTGTCTTTATCTTACTTTTTTCAAAAAAACATATATAATTCCTTTTGCTAGTATCAATATTTTCTAATGTATTTATTAGAGCTGTAGTTACACCATTATTCCAAAAACCACCACTTAAAATAGCAACCGTTTCTTTCCCATTATGTACATTATGCTCAATTATCGAATCATCTATATAATTATCCATAATATTTTTAACAATTTTTTTTGCGCCTACTTCGCTGTCACTAGAAATAAATCTATTATTCAAATTAATATAGTCAAATTCTTTTTTACTTGAATCTATAGCATATTCAAGTTCTTCTACACTTGATACTAATTCAAATGGGTATGATTCTATATTTTCATACATACCTCTATTTTCAATATAATCTTCTTTATCATAAGCATATAAAATAACAGGTTTATTAAGATTTAAATAATCATACATCACAGAAGAATAATCTGTAATTAACAGATCAGTTGCAGTTAAAAATTCATATGTTTCGTATTCTTCTGGGAAAAAACGAATGTTTTCAAATTTAGATTTTACGGTATTTCTTTCAAAATCATGTAATTTTACATATAAAACTGTATTTTCATCTAAATATTTATCTAAGTAGCTTAACATTTGTTCAACATTTGTTGATTTTTCTACTTTACCTACTCTTCCTCTCCAAGTTGGCATATATGCAATGATTTTTTTATCATTTAAATTTAACTTTCTACGAATCTCTTTTCTTTTCTCTTCATCATAAAACACACTATTTCTTGGTGATGGTCCTACGACCACTTTCCCTTTATATACATTTTTTAAATTATGTGAGTTAATTAAAATTTCTTTCGTATATTCGTTACTAACAATTATTTTATCAGCCATATAAAAGTTTCTTTGTACATTCGAAACACTTAAAAGATCTTTCATATCTTTTCCCATATTTTTTAATGGAGTTCCATGCCAAATTATATAGTATTTTTGGCCTTTTCTTTTACTAAAGAAAGGATAAAAAGTAGTATCATTTATTAAATATTCACTTACAGCTAATAAATGATAATATTCTACGGATAAATGTTTAATTATAGTAATATTCTTGAACCCTCTATTTTCTAAAAACTTTTTATGTTTCTCTGGTTTTTTAGAAGCAATAAAAATTTTACTATTAGGGACTTCTTTCTGAATTTCTTCAATTAAATAATAAATATGCCCTCCTACAGATGCACCATGAGTTGATTCTAGAACAAAATAATCTTTTT